>NZ_DASQYZ010000425.1:0-8673 GCF_035638955.1 Oligoflexus sp.
CAGCGGATGGAGGTCAGGATAATCGACTTTTGGAAATGCCGTCCTTTGAAGCTCAGCGCCATAACCACTCCCTGGATACGGTGAACCAGGAACTATGACGAGTCCCTGGTCGAAACACCAGAGGCTTTTTGCAACAGATCCTACCAATCCTTATTCAGGGCTGAGCTATCGCGATGATCCGGCGATCTTTGCCATCGAACTATCCAACGAGCCCCATACTTCGGACTATTATGAATGTCTGAAAACTGATGTCGGCAACAAAACCTATAACAGCTGCGCCAGCGAAAATCCGAGTCAGTACAAGGCCGGCGAGCTGGTTTATAGCTGGCTCAACGATATGTCCGCCTTTGTTCGCAGTGTGGACTCCAGGCATATGATCACGACCGGCGAGGAAGGCTACCGCACGTCGCATCAGGATCCGAATTGTTCGAATAAGCACAGCTGGATCAATAATGGAATGAAAGGTGTGGATTTCGCTCGCAACGTGGCCCTGCCCCACATCTCGTTTATGACCACGCATCTTTATCCCGACAACTGGAACGTTCCCACGTCTGATCTGGATTGGTTTGACCAGTGCATTATCCAGGACCGCGCGGCCCTTGCAGCCCAACACGGCAAGCCGGTTATTATGGAAGAGACGGGCTTTAGCGAGCAGGGCTATGATGGCAAGCCGGATGATTATCGCCGCGATCGCGCCTATTATCTGTCGCGCATGTATCGTTATGCAAACAAAGCCGGATTCCAGGGCACCATGGTGTGGCAGGCCGCGCCATTGACTCTGTTTGATCAGGTTGCGGAAGATGATGCCTTCACTTTCCCTATCAAAGTGAAAGCCAATAACCAGTGGATTTATAGTCCAGAAGGTTTGGCCATGAAGCAGCAGATCAGCTGCCAGCAGAACCTGGCTCGTGGCATGCGTGATACGAGCTGCATCAGCATCTGTCCACGCGGGACGAGTGTGGATGCGGGTGGTTTAGGGTACGATCCCCAGGGTTATCGCTGTGCAGCAGTTCCAGGAATCGGGCGGGTGTAGCTGCCGCGCTTAAGCTCACTTTCACTGCGGCCTATTTCAGCGGCCGCGCTTAAGCACTCTTTCACCGCGGGCCCATGAGCCCGCGGTATCCCTGCTGCCACTCCAATTCTTCCCGCATCCCCCGTATCGTGAGATAACAAACCACAGCATTCAAGGAATGCCAGAGAAAGTGCGTGCCGTGCGGCCACACCGAGCATATTTCTGCGTCCAGTGTGCGGAAGACCAGCGAGGCGATAAACACCCAGCCGGCCTTGGTCAGCGTGCGGGCTCGTGAGAGCTGGACGGTTTGCTGCAGGCCCAGCACGAGCAGGAAGATGGCGACTCCGAAATATCCCTGGGATCCGTTGACCGGCACGCGAAGGAAAACACCTTGCAGGACGCCGGTCAGCAAGACGAACATGCCCATGAATTCCACTGCAGGCCGCCGGGAAAGATGAAGGATGCCGCGAGCCCAGCACCAAAGGAACCAAATGACGAAGACGCCGATGAAGCCCACATCGCAGACTTTGGCCCAGCCCGTGGCAAAACTATGGAAAAGCCCGGACCCCAGACCCACGAGAAATAACAGGACCACCAGAGTCCATAAAGGAACGGAGCGGGACACGGAACTACGAAGGATCTCGCGGACAGCGAGTAAGGCGGCCACCCAGAAAAGCAGGTTACTGTAGAAATTTAAGGGCTCGGCGAGCAGCTCAAAGTCGGTGCGCTCGCAGTATTCGTCCACCTGGCTGAAAAAATCCATCATAGCCACCTCCCTGGACCGTCAGTTTACAATAAGGTGGGGTTGTGGGCCAGTAGGAGCTGTGGGTCGGGGCGTAGCGCGACGAAGCCGATGGTCGAGGTGGAGTGCGACACAGCAGGAGCTATGGGTCGCGGCGTAACGAGGCCGTAGCGCGGCGCAGCCGAAGCCGTTGGCCGAGGTATAACGCGCGGCCTGGATGCCATCCGCGCAAGTGGATCGGATTATTCAGGAAGATGCTGGGCGAGGACAACGAGGTCCTGGCTTTCATCAAAGATCACATGGGTGGTGCAGTAGAGAACGCAGTCATTGACACGCAAAAGCCACGAGTCGATTGCGCCACCGTACAGCTGATAGGTAGGACACTGGGTTTTGCTGAAAGCTTTGGTAAGCGAAGCCTGGCTGATGCCCGATATCAGGCCTGCGGTTTGGCAATAACGCTGCAGGTTGGCCAGGATAAGGTCGGTGGTTTCCTGCATGCGAACGATGATCTGTTCATCCGGAGCATTTTCGGGAACCTTGCCCTGCATGGTCTGCAGCAGGCGCCCATCTTCGCTATCAAACTGGATACGCGCCCCGATCTTGAATCCCGCTCCTAATAAACATGACTGCGAGGTCCATGTTGCATAGATATGCGGGTCCTCGACGAAGAGCGACTCTTCCAATATTTCCGCGTCGCAAGAATCCGTTAGAATCTTACGAAAAGTATTTCGAAGAAAGCGCTGCGTTTTCTGCAGACTATCCCGTTTCTCGGGACTGAGTTTCTTGATATTGACGGTTCGAACCTGAGCCGGACGCATGGGATCCTCCTGCAACATAAACTCAGGATCGGGTTTTTTGCACAAGGACTTTTGCATTATCTAAAACCACAGGAAATCCTTTGGTTATGCACTCCAGTTTCTCTTTTTCCCTAACAAATCCAGGTGGCCTATAGTCCGTTTAGCCAGTTCAATCCTTTCCGTAACGTAGTCCAATCTTAAGGCCCTGGCTGTCGATAAACGAAGCATAAGGCGCCGCAGAATCCTTCAAAATTCCAGAAATTCACGGCAATTTTCCAGACAAAAGCTGGCAAGCATTATGCAGAACCGGACTCGCAAGACTGGGACGGTCCACCAAGGAGCCCACCATGAAAGCAACGCTTACCCAATGGCAGAGACATCGCATCGCGCAAACGCTCTGGCAACAAAATTCGGGTCGCATCGGTTTTCGATGGTTTCATGAACAGGGCCTGCCGGCGCCGTATGTTTTAGGCGAGGTTCGGATCGAAGTCACGTCCCAGATTTCCGCTGATATTTTAGACCTCCGTCTCCACGCGGCCCAATTCGACGGCCGACTGCTGCAAACGCAGGATGCCGAATCCTGTCGCGATGTTTTTGATACGGATGCCCTGCATGTGAAACTCATCCTGCGGGATCAACTGGTGGCCGCTGGACGTCTCATTTTTCTCCTCCAAAAACGCGAGCGCTCCGAAATTTGCCATGTCCTCGTGTCACTCCCTGATGCGCTGGTCGCCGTCCACGGAACGGTGGAAATTTCCCGCGTTTGCACCCACCCCGATTTTCGCCGAGGCCATCTCCTGACGCTCCTGCTGGCGGAATGCGCGTGGGAAGCCTGGCAGCGCGGGGGTCGTCATCTGCTCGGTTACTGCGTCAAACCCCTGATCCCGGTTTACGTGCGCTTTGCAGGAGAACACTTACCCTTTGTCGGCCACCATCCCCTCTATGAAGGTCGTGAATCGTCGGTCGTGCGCATCGATCTGGAGAAAGTCATCCGGGGAGAAAACGTACCATTTCTTGCGTGGGCTCGATTTGTCGCGCCGCATTTGCACGAAACCCTGCAACCCGCCGACAGGGACTGGGTATTGCGTATGAAGACGCAGGGTGTCCGACTCATGCGGCCCTGTTTGGATCAGGTTTTAAAGTATACCCTCCCGCAGAGCGCATGAACTCTAACCCAACGTTATTTAACCCAATTTCGCATACTTATTACGGAATTTCCTGGCCCAAAAACCGAGGCGTTGTAAAGAAATGGTTCCGACTCGTCCGCAAAGTGTCATACCATAAGGTGTCGGTCAATGTTCATTCGCCTCGGAGGCCTTGATGGATTTCGAACCTCATAATTTTCCTGCTTTGGTTACATCAGTCATCCGTTCCGACCCCCGATTGGCTGAGCCATTGAAAGAAATCTTTGCCGCATACGCACGGGATGAAGATTTGGAGGAAATCTGGTCGCGCATCGATAGCAAATTTCATCAGTCGCTGCGCCTGATCCTCGATGACCTCAATGAGATTGATGATCCCGTCAGCCTTGATCAAGAGGTTCAAGTCCTATTGCACGCGATTGATCAGGCGCTTGTTTCTGTGGAAGAAGACGCCGGGACGGTGGAACCTGAACGCACTGCCAAAGTCAAAAAGAAGGCGCGTAAGCCTGCTGCCAAGCCTGCTGCGCAGAAGAAGAAAAAAGTGGCCAGGACACCAGCCGGCAAGAAAAAATCTGCGAAAAAAGCCGTAAAAAAAGCCACAGCACCCAAAAAGAAAAAATTGGCCAAAAAATCCGCGGGCAAGAAAAAAGTCGCGGCGCCCAAAAAGAAAAAAGCCGGGAAAGCTGCGGCCCGGAAGCCTGCCAAGAAAAGTTCGGCGACAAAGAAAGCCAAGCCAGCCAAGAAGAAGAAGAAAAAATAATCCGACCCCTGCCCTTGTTTTCCTAACAGGGGCTTTTTTTCTTTTTTCCTTCCCACATCCCAGCCATTCAGCGGATACTGGCCTGCCATCAGCTGCTGAAGGCTGTTGACCGATGGAAGGACTCGCCTTGCAAGAGAAAGCGTCGCCCGTTCCCGGACTTTCCCGCATTCTAAAATTGGCCTGGCCGGAACGCCGTCGCCTTGGTGTCGGGTTTCTCTTTTTGATTTTGGGCAGCGGGATGCTGCTCATTTACCCGCAGGCGGTCAAGATCATCATCGATGAAGCCCTGGGCTCGGGCCGTCGCGAGTCAGTGGACCAGGCGGCTCTCGTCATGCTGGTCGTCTTTTTCATTCAGGCTCTGGCCGGTGGGGCACGCTATTACCTCTTTACCACCGCAGGCGAAAAGGTCGTCGCCCGCCTGCGCGAACACCTTTATCAAGCCATCATGGAACAGGACATTGCCTTCTTTGACAGCCGCCGAACCGGTGAGCTGATGAGTCGCCTCGCCTCCGATGCCACCCTTCTGCAGAATGCCGTCAGCGTGAATATTTCCATGTCGATGCGTAATTTCGGGGCCGCTATTGGGGGCCTGGTTCTTTTGATTTATACCTCGCCGGTGCTGGCTTTTGGCCTGCTCGGCTGCGTGCCGCCCATTGCGATTGGGACGGCGCTGTTCGGCCGACGGATTCGCAAAATATCCCGTGATGTGCAGGATGCCCTGGCGGAAACCGGCATCGTCGCCGAGGAAACCATTTCCGGCATTCGGACGGTTCGGGCCTTTGCCAAGGAATCGACCGAGGTTCAAAGGTATGCGAAGGCCGTCCAAACTTCCTACGGCTTGGCCCGCAAACGCATTCGGAGTATTGCCATCATCACTGCACTGGCCGGCGTTCTGGGTTATGCAGCCATTGCGGGTGTGCTGTGGTATGGCGGACGTCTGGTCATCGATGGCCGAATGACAGTGGGTGATCTGACAAGTTTTATCCTTTATGCGATGACCGTCGCGGTTTCGGTCGGAGCCTTGGGCTCGCTGTGGACGGACTTTATGTCGGCAACAGGCGCCGCGCGGCGGGTTTTTGAAATTTTGGATCGCAAGCCCGAAATCCCCCTGCGTGGGGGCGAGACCCTGACGCAGGTCGAGGGACGTGTGGAATTTCAAGCCGTAGACTTCAGCTATCCCTCGCGTTCGGACGTGATCGTTCTCGATAACCTTGATCTTTCCATTCGACCGGGTGAAGTCGTGGCCCTGGTGGGACCCTCCGGGAGCGGGAAATCCACCATAGCGAGTTTAATCTGTCGTTTTTATGATCCCACCTCAGGTCACGTTCGTCTGGACGGGCATGATATTCGCATGCTCGACGGGGAGTGGCTACGCCAGCAAATTGGTGTGGTGTCCCAGGATCCCGTGCTTTTGAGTGCCTCGATTGCAGCCAATATTCGCTATGGTAAAGCCGATGCCACCGCCGCCGAAGTGGAGGCTGCAGCACGGGCGGCTCATGCGCATGAATTTGTCAGCACCTTTCCCGATGGCTATGACACGATCGTCGGCGAACGCGGCATTCAATTATCAGGCGGGCAAAGGCAACGCGTGGCCATTGCCCGGGCCATGCTGAAAGATCCTCGAGTCTTGATTCTGGACGAAGCCACCAGTGCGCTGGATGCCGAAAGCGAGCATTTCGTGCAGGAAGCCCTGGACCTTCTGATGCAATCACGGACCACAGTGGTGATCGCGCATCGACTTTCCACGGTTCGCAACGCGGATCGCGTGCTGGTGATTCAAGGCGGACGTATCGTGCAGAGCGGACGGCATGATGAGCTGATGAATGAGCGCGAGGGTATGTATTATAAACTGGTGAATCGACAATTCGTCGTGACGTGAAACCATACAGGAGACTTCCCATGACCCGTTCCGTTTTATCGGCTGAACGCCGTACCCCCCTTGTGGACCAGGCTATTGCCAGCTTTCATGAGGATGTGGTGAGAACCGTGCAGCAGGCAGTGGAAAAAAATCCAGTCGTTGTGGTGGGCATGGCTCTGAACCCGCACGTGATCAAAGTCCGCAAGGCTCTCACGGACGCCGGTGTTCCCTTCACCTACCTCGAATTTGGCGGCTATTGGAGTCAGTGGAAGCAGCGCCTCGCCATTAAACTCTGGAGCGGTTGGCCGACATTTCCCCAGGTTTTTGTCAAAGGTGCTTTGATAGGCGGCGGCTCGGATACCATCCGCGCTTTGAAAGATGGAAGCTTGAAAAAACTTTTGCAGGGTCCATGAACCATGCCAAGCGCACGATATGCGTCCTATGCGGACTTTGTGGAATGGCTGGAATCGGTGGCCGATCACGTCCGCATCGAAGAGGATCGTTTGATCAGTGCGGACCGCATGTGCCGCCTGCCGATCATTTTGCGTCGGGCGGGGTGGACCAATCTGGATGAACTTCAGGATGCGATCGATGATCCGCCTTATTTTGGATTGATGCTGATTCAAGCCGGTCGGGCTTCCGTGGCCGTGGCGCAGGCTGATGACATGATCGAGTCCAAACAGATTCAAAAATATATGGTCCGTAAGACCCAGGGTCGTGCGCAGCTGACTTACCTTCAGGAAAAGGGCAAATCGCGGCTGGGTTCGCGGATTCGACTGCGGCAGTCACAACTCTTCTTTGAGGAAATCAACGAGCGCATGCAGGGTTGGAGTGCGGCCTACCCCCTCACGCAAATCTTTTTGAGCTGCACACCCAAACTCAAGGGTGCTTATTATTTGGCTCTGCGTGCACCGGCCTTTGCCAAAGACGATCCGCGCTGGCGGCGGGTGCCTTTTATGGTGCGGCCACCGGGGCAGGAGGAAATGCTGCGAATTCACCGCCTGCTGTGCCGGGCGGAATGGCTTTAGGCAGCTTGACGGGGCTGTCCCAGGATGACCCGCATAGCAAGCTTTTCCAGGGTCAGGAGCTGCTGGATAGCGCGTGTAGAGTTCAAAGAAATCATTGACCTAACGTTTAATCTAAAAATGTCGTGTTATCCGCGCCGCAAATTGCGGCTCCTGACCGTCTAAGAGAGACATAAGATCAAGGGGTGTCCTCGCTCCCTGATTTAAACCCGGATTCTTTCCAAGGGGCGTCTCATGCATTTCCGTAAACTTCAAAGATGGGTCGCCTCGTCCCTCTTCAGTCTGTCTATCGCCGCAGCCTGCGGACGATCGGTTCCTCCCTCACATCATACGATGAAAGCCGTCGCCAACGATGCCAGTTTACGACTGGTTCGCGTGGATGACACATCCGTCACACCTCCTGTGAAGCGCTTGATGGTGGTCAGCGGTGGGCGAGGTTATTATATTGAAACCAATGGTGACTCCAATTGTCCTGTTCTCAAGGCCTTTGGTTTCCATAACCCTGACATCAACAGCCTGCCGACCTGGTCAATGACCAGTCTGGAATTCGGCGCGGCGAAACCAGCACTGCAACCAACCCTACAGTGCTTGACCGATCCCACGCAGCAGGCGGCGCAAATTCGGGGCTTGCGGGTCCTGGCTGAAGTCGGCCGTGCCTCGCGGTATTTTTTCCTCTTCCCAGCTCCAACACAAAAGAACAAATTTTATGAGCTGGGCTGCCGTGAATTGGTTACCGCCTTCTCCTGGCAGGAGCCCTCGGCGCTGGCGATTACCACGACTACGCTGGCAGATGCCGACCTCGTCGCCGACATGAACTGCCGCGCCGGAACCCCGTTCCCCCAGACCACGATCGCGCCTCCCGCTGGTACGTTCCAGGATTGGTGCACGCGCACCAATCTCAGCGAAGGTGATCGCTACACCATGGATACTCTTCTGCAAAAATCCGGCAAGAGCACCTGCGTTGAAGCCGAAGCCGAACTCCGCAAACCTGCGTTTCTCAACCTCGACCTGTCGGGTCAAAGCCTGGATAGCATCGGCCCCATCGAGTCTTTGCAATGGATTCGCAGTCTCGATCTCAGCAACAATAATCTCACGGACATCACCGGTCTGGGCAAACTCACCCGTTTGACTGGCTTAAAGGTAAAGAACAACGGCGTCAGCAACATTCAGGCCCTATCGGCTTTGTCCAACCTCAAGACTCTGGAGTTGGATGACAATGACATCACGAGCGTAGGCCCTCTGCGCAATCTGCGTTTCCTGGATACCATCAGCATCACATTCAATCCACGCCTTCGCCCTTTCGAAGCATCCCATACGTTCTTTGAAACCTGTATTCT
>NZ_DASQYZ010000426.1:0-4865 GCF_035638955.1 Oligoflexus sp.
AGAAAAAGAATCATCGGGAGGCCACCTGAGGCACCCACCGCCAGTGATTGAAGGGTGTCCGTGTTCAAATCCATTCATGCGCCTTTTCCATACTGAAGTGATGAGATTTTTGCCTTAACTGATCCACCCAGATCTCCATCCATCCAGGCTGCCCCCTTGGGGCATAGAGCTTCACACACCTTCCGTCCACAATCCGCGAATCATTGACCCAAAGAATCCCTTCAAGGGCGTCCCCGATCAGCTTTTCGATGTTGTCATAATCCGGCTTGGTATCAGCGAAGACGGCATCCTTTCTGGATTTGGGCCGCGTTCTATAGGCAATGATTCTTACCCGAAGCGGGCCATCAAGCGCCTCGCCGGGGTATTGGTTTTTTATGAAGGAAACGATTTCCTCCATCGACCGCCGGGTATCCGCATGCTTGAACACATGCCCCCCAGGGTGCGCCTTGCTTTTTTTTTTCCCTCAGGCTCGAGGGGTATGGTAAAATGTAAGGACAATGCAACCCGCTATTTCTGATTGTGATTGAACCCGGTCGTGGTAAACGGTTGGGTTTTTTTCTGCAAAAATGTTAAAGTTCATTTACGCACTCAAGAACTCAGCGATTGCACAGATTTCACACTAAAATCCACAACGCCTGATATCACGCTACGTTCGTGATCATTATCTCCCCAAGTGCCTCGTTTGCTGCCTTTTTAAAGCGCTGTACCCCGTTAAACTGGTTGAGGATTTGTGCTCCGTCCTGCAGCTTTCTCACCCCAATATATTCGGCGATCGAAGTTCCAGGCCTGGGAATGCCGGATTCATTGCATCTCTGCAGATTATAAGCCGTGAGACAAAAGTTAACATGGGCTTCAAAAGCCCTGAAGCAAGCCGACCGGCAGTCACCGTAACCGTGATTTTGCTTCATGTCCTTGTGCCAGGATTCAATCTTCCAGCCTTAATGCTAATGAAGACAGAACTTCTATTTTGGTCAGCGAGCGACCTGTGGTATCACCGGAGGCGCTACGCAGGCTTTATCTTTGGTACCTACAAAAAATTTCCAGCAGCAGAAATATGCAAGGAGGTATTCCATGCCCTCCCACGACAAAGACTGCAGTATCCCCCCCCGTTTCAAAAGCCAGAAAATCGCCAGCGGGAAAGCCCGGCGCCGATTCTCTGGAACAACTTAGGCCATGCGGATCGCCAGCAGATTCTGGCAATACTATCACGCGTGCTAAAGCAAAAAATAGAGATAAATCACCTAAAAAAGGGCATCACCAATGAGTAAATCAGAAAAAAAATCAACAGCAGAAAATCTCACGGGGAAGCTTAACCAAAGGCATCTTGATCGATTGGCATTTGTTTATGTAAGGCAATCATCTCCACAGCAGGTAATAGAACATAAGGAATCTACTGCTCTGCAATATGCTCTTGTTCAAAGGGCAACATCCCTTGGGTGGAAAGCTGATCGTGTTATTGTAATCGATGATGATCAGGGATGCAGTGCACAGTCATCGGTAGGGAGGGTTGGGTTTCAAAGATTGCTAGCCGAAATCGGTTTGGATCACGCTGGAATCATTCTGGGACTTGAAATGAGCCGACTGGCGCGTTCATGCAAAGACTGGCACCACCTTCTTGAACTATGCGCGCTTTTCCAAACACTGCTTGCAGATCAGGACGGACTCTATGATCCCACAAACTATAACGACAGGTTACTGCTGGGTTTGAAAGGTGCCATGAGTGAAGCGGAGCTTCATATACTGCACGGCAGATTACGGCAAGGACGCTGGAACAAGGCAAGGCGAGGAGAGCTGTTCAACCACCCTCCGATTGGTTACGTTCGGAGCCCGTCCGGTGAATTGATTTTGGATCCAGATGAACAGGTGCAGAGCATAGTCCGATTGATTTTCGAAAAGTTCGATGAACTAAAAAGTTTGAACGGTCTGCTTCAATATCTCACCAGAAACGAGATCAGAATAGGGATTCGGCCGCATTATGGTCTCAATCGCGGCAATATAGAATGGCGACCACCAAATCGAGCTACACTGCAGGGGCTGTTACATCATCCGGTATATGCCGGTGCGTATAGATATGGCTATCGACCTGTCGACCCTCGGGCGAAGATCGCTGGACGGCCAGCTACCGGGCGAAAAATCCGGACTGCCGAGGACTGCGAGGTTCTGTTGAAAGACCGCTTGCCATCCTATATTTCGTGGGAGCGCTACCTTGACAATCAAAAGAGACTCGAAGAGAACCGTGCCAGAGCATCCTTCGTGGGAGCATCACGCCAGGGCTGTGCACTTCTTTGTGGCATTCTAACTTGTGGAATTTGTGGTGGTCGTATGAGCGTCGTCTATTTGAAAAAAGATGGACTATTTCGCTATTACTGTGGGCGTGATTACATTGATTATGGAAAAAAAAATTGCCAAAGTTTTACAGGAAATACTCTGGACAGATTGGTAGCCGAGCAGGTCTTGGAAGCAATAAAGCCAGCATCCCTCGACCTGAGTCTGGCAGCCTGCGAGCATATTGAAAAGGAGCAGGGTCGCATATTGAAAGACTGGCATCAACGCCTTGAACGAGCCGAATACGAAGTTTCCAAAGCTTCAAGATACTATCACTCTGTTGACCCTGAAAACAGGCTGGTTGCGAGAGAACTTGAACGGAAATGGGAGGATAAACTTGCTGAACAAGAGACGATCAAGGAAGAATATGAACGTTTCGTATCGAAGGAAGTGGACCTTTTCACCGAACATGACCGCAATGCCATTCGTGAGCTTGCTGCCAATATTCCTGCCGTTTGGGATGATCCCGCTACAAGCAATAAAGACCGCCAGGAGATAGTGCGAATTTTGCTTAAACAGGTGATAGCGAAGGTCGATAATGGAACTGAAAACCTATCGGTGCACCTCCGATGGAATGGCGATGTTTTTACTTATCACAACATAAAACGTCCCGTAGCTCGATATGATCAGATGGAGGGTTATCAAGAGTTGATGAATAGGATCATAGAACTGTATGATCAGGGTAAAACAACCGAGTCCATTGCTACACATATCAACCAGGAAGGCTGGCATCCACCAAAGAGAGCTAAAAAATTCAGTGGTGGAATTATTGCCAGTATTCTTTCCAGGAAGAGAAAAATAAGTCGACGTCCGAAATCCTCGAGTAAAGAAGCTCTCCTTGGAAAAAATGAATGGTGGCTCGATGACTTCGCCAGAGCCATGGAAATACCAAAAGTGACAATCTATAGTTGGGCCACGAAACATGGCTGGATTCAATTTCGCCAGCTCGGAGGAAAGCAAGGGAGGATAATTGTTTGGGCAGATGAAAAGGAAATGATTCGCCTCAACGATCTTCGAGCTTGGTTAAAAACGCGAAGCTGGTCGACGGACAACCCTCCTTCTCACTTAACAAGTCATAGGCAAAAGAATAAGATAAAATCGTCTGACAACAGAAACGGGCAAGACCATGAAAATACTAAGAAAAGACAACTCGGAACTCATCAAGATGCTCGATAAAAGTTCTTACAATCAGAGCAATGAGGCTGGCGAATCTCGATGGCCCAACGGTTCCGGTAATTTTCCACGATTTCCCGCCCAGAAAGTCCCGTTTGACTTGAAACGATATATTTCTTCGACCTCTTGCCATCCCTTTTTTTTGCTTCTGAGTATACCGCCGAAACAGGCCCAAATCCTTTGAGTTGAACGTTCGAGGCAATTCTTATGCGATATTCCTTTCGCACCTTTTTCCCGTCTTTTTCGGCAAAAAGCCGAATCGACTGCCAGGGGATGATTCGTTGTCTGCAGAAATATTCTTCAATCGATTGACCTTCAATGAGTCTGTTGCTCTTGATGCACATTGTAAAATGGCAACCAATACGGTTGATGGCTTTCTGAACTTTCTTGGCATCGTAGCCCGCATCGCAAACGAAATGCAGGTGCTTTATGTCTTCCCTCACAAATAGATTGCTGGCATGGAGCCAATTCAACCACTCAATCACCAGTTCATTTTCGGTCTTATACGTGTAGCCATTCTCTTCACAGTATGCTCTTGAATAATGGGCCACAACAGATAGTGGGACTATTTCGCCATCCAGGTATAGAATAAAATTGATCAGCTTATGCCCTCGAATCGACTTCTTTCCAAGCTTATAGAAAGAGGCATTTTCAACGTATTTTCCACGCCGACCGCTTAAAGTACTGTCGATTATGACCAAGGGTCTTTTTCCTTTTTTGCCGCTTTGCAGAGCTGCCAGGCGTCGCCTTGCAGCTCGATTGAGGCTGCCCTTTGCCAAGATCAGGCTATCTGGTCGATTCAACATTCTCGAAAAAGATGACTCGGGGATACCCATCAAAGTCGATGCCTGCTTGGCGTTGTGTCCCCGAGATTCAAGCATCAGGTACAAAATATAGGCAGACACCACGCTAACAAGAGCCTTTGGAAACAGGTCAAATTCTTGTATGATGCGGCTTAGGTGCTTATGCATCGTCGGCTCCTGAGCTGGAAGTTCTGTCTTTTGTTGCTTCCAATCTCGCTGCGGGAGCTTATTTTCTCAATACTTCAAATCAATGACTCTCTGCAAGCCAGTATTTTGAGGACACTTACGGTTCCTTGCCGCTCAAAACATCTTCATGTCTGGTCGCCAGCATTTAGGTTCGAATTCGCTGCAATCGCTGAGCAAGAAGCCAATTTTTGCCTGCCCGAATCGCACACGGGCGGGTATTTTTATATGATGCTTCTTCACAGGACACTGCTTCATGCGTTCCGCGCTGCCTTCCCGCTGAAATAGCCGAATACAAACCCACTGGCAAAAACGGCAAATGGGATAAGGAAAAGAAAAATAAGTATTGCCATCAAACGGCCTCTCCTGAGAAATCATCAT
>NZ_DASQYZ010000427.1:0-9789 GCF_035638955.1 Oligoflexus sp.
CCGGCTGGAGATGTGTGTTTGCAAAAGGCCACGATAATTTTGTTGCGGTTGTAGCGACCCATCACCAGCTGATCGAGCACAGAGAGTTCCCAGTCGCTGTTACGGCCTTTGCCGAGTTCATCGATAAACAGAATATCCACCTCGATCAGGTCGTTGAGCAAGGTCGCATCACTCTTATCCTGAGCATATCCCGCCTTCAATTCCAGGAGGAGCTGGAAGAAATCGATAAAGCGTACGCTGATGCCTTTGCCCGCAAAATTCTTGGCAATCGCACACAGCATATAGGTTTTACCAACCCCGACAGGTCCCCCCAGCAAAAGCCCGCGAGGACGTTCCGGATCAAACTCCCGATACCAGTGGGACATGCGAGTCACGACTTCACGGCCATTGCCCGTGAAGTTGCTGAAAGAATCGAGACGAGCTCCGCTGTAACGCGCGGGCAGGCAGGCACTATTGATAAAGTTGACAATCCGCGAGGGAGCCGGGGTGCGACACGGACGTGAGAGTCCGTCCACCATCTTACGGTTTTTACCGTAGCAGCTGACACAGGTGCTGACGCAGTTGCAAAGTTCAGCATGTGTGAGCGACCCGTGGGGTTTCAAACGGTAACCAACCCCATCGCAGCAGCTTTTTTTCTGGTCCAGGGCACAGCCCATGTCCGGCAGCTCATCACTTTGCGGGGGTTGATGCAATTCTTCTTTGAGTGATCGAAAGGTGCGCTCCATAGATTCCTCTGGGCACTGTTTGGCACGGAAGGCGAGTATAAACCATGCGGAACTGCTGACTCTACACAGAAGAAGAACCCTGGAAAAGTCAGCTTCTTTGGCGAGGCCAGGCAAGGACGGAAAGCAGCAGGATCGCAGAGAAAAGGGTTGGCACAAAGGGGGCGGATCGAACAAGATGAAACCTTGACTCTGCAAAGGCGCCTCCAGGAGCACTCATGGCCAAGACACTGTCGAAAGTACTACACCAAATTGATCAGAACGCGTCCAGCGATTACGACGCGTATGTGGGCCTGCTGTGGCAGAAGCCGGGCAGCAAAGAATGGGATGAAATTTATCCTGAACACATGGTCCAGGCTGATCGGGATATCCTGCGGGCTCTGGTCCAACGTGAGCCTCTGAAACCGGAAGCTGGCAGTCTTTTGTGCTTTGATCGGACGCCGTTGCAACGTTGGGTCATTGCTGTGGCCAATGCCGAGATGGATACTTTTCGCTGGCTGTGCCTCGGGCGACAGATTATGAAACCCTTGAAAGAGCATGGCTGTAAAAAAGTTTTAGCTGATTTGAACGGTTTACCTGCGCCGCAAGCCTTGCAGGCCGCCGATGCCCTCACGGCTGCCGCCAAGGCCCTGCTCTTTAAATTTCCCAAATACTCACAAAATGAAGCGAAGAAAAAGGATGCGGAGCTGACTCTGGATGTGCTCTGTCCGTCCGCCGTAAATCTGGATGAAGCGGCTCGCGTCACGCAGCATGCGGAATCCACATCAGCCGCCAATAATCAGGTGCGGCACCTCGTGATGCAGGCGGGCAATGATCTGACGCCATCCCAGTATGTGGCACGCCTGAAAAAATTAGCCGAACAAAATGAACTGGGTTATGCGTTCACCTCACAGAAAAAGCTGGAAACCATGGGGGCGGGAGCCTTCCTGGCTGTGGCTCAAGGTTCGGCGCATGAAGATGCCGGCCTCGTCAAACTCAGCTATGAAGGCAACGGTAAAAAAAATTTGAAGCACCTGGTTCTGGTGGGCAAAGGTGTGACGTTTGATACCGGTGGCCATAACATCAAATCATCGGCAGGCATGTACGGCATGCATCGGGATATGGCTGGTTCCGCCTTAGCTTATAGTGTAGTGGCGCTCGCTGCCAAAGAAAAATGGCCGGTGCGTGTCACAGCATTTTTAGCGATCGCCGAGAATGCCATTGGTCCGAATTCCTATCGGCAGAATGATGTGATCACGGCCTTGAATGGCAAAACCATTGAAATTATCGACACCGATGCCGAAGGGCGCATGCTGCTGGCCGATACGCTGCATATCGCATCAGGTGAAAAACCTGATCTCCTCTTGGATTTTGCCACTTTAACCGGTTCCTGTGTGCGCGCTCTGAGTACGCTTTATTCCGGAGTCTTTACCAATCGCCAGGATTTGGTGCCGGGATTGATCAGCGCTGGACGCGAATCGGGCGAGCGCGTGTGGCCGTTTCCCATGGATCCGGATTTTGCCGAATGCCTGAAATCCGACATCGCCGATATCAAGCAGTGTCGTGTAAGTGGTGGCGTGGATCACATTGAGGCTTCTTTGTTTTTGAAAGAATTCGTTGGCAAGGATATACCATGGGTTCACCTGGATCTGTCGGCGGCGGAAAATAGCGGAGGTTTGGCCCATATTGATACCGAAGTCACAGGTTTTGGCGTGCGCTTTGTCTCTCGTTTTGTTCGCAACTACTGGGGATGGTCGGTCTGATTCCGTCCTTGATACCGAACAAACTTGAATTATGTGGTGAGGTTAGAGTGAACCAGACCCCGGCTAAAACAGCCATGAGTTTTCGCGAAATTTATGATGTCCATGTCGGACTGGTCCAGTTTGTTCTGCGTTCCTTTCGTCTGAGCGACGAGGAGCGCGATGATCTGGTCCAGGATGTTTTTTTGCGCCTCCATCAATCTCTGGATCGCATCGATCCCCTTAAGATTAAGGGCTTTTTATCCATTACGGCCCGCAATCTGGCGATTGACAAGGTGCGTCAGAGTCAAAGCCGCAAAACAGAGGCCGTTGGCGAGGATATTACCAGCCACGAGACCCGCCTTTGGGAACAAAATTCGGACCGTCGTGCAGTAATAGCGGTTGCTGAGCGTTTTATAGATGAGGTCGCCCGTCAACCAGGCGGCGAATGCTTCGGTTTGTTCTACAAAGAAGGCCTTTCAGTCCGGGATATTGCGGAGCGTTTGGGTGAAAGTACGGGTACAATCACGTCACGGTTAAGTCGGATGCGCCAAAAGTTTAAGGACGACCTCGCCAAGAAGCTCGATGAACTTGATGGGACCTGACAGACAGAGAAGGACGATGACATGAGCAGAGATAAACATTCCGGGAGCGATCCCGAGTTGCCGATGAGTGCCGAGGACGAAGCGTTCCTCCGACTTGTGGAAGACAGTTATGAGGCCGCAGGACGACCTCAGGACCAGGCAGGAGCCGATCGGATTTGGGGAAAGCTGGAAGCCCGGATGGCTGCTGAAGCCAACCCTCAACCAGCCGGGTCGGTTCGAGACGCCCAGGTGCATTTCATCAGCACCGCTCGCAAGCGTCGCGGTTGGGTTTATGTGTCCAGTGCCCTGAGTGTGGCAGCTGCTCTGGTTTTGTTTGTGAACTTCAATCCCACGGCCACGGAAGAAGATCCTGGCACGATGCAGACGCGTGGGGCCGCTTCAGGATTTACCGCAGCCATCAAGGTCTATGATGATCATGCTCAGGCGCCAGCTGGCAGCCGGCATCACGTCAGGGTCAAGGCCACAGCCGACGCCGATGGGTTTGTCGCTCTCTTCCGCCAGCTCGGCGAAGGCGCTCCCGTCTTTGTTTCCACTCTGGGTTATAAAAAAGAGTTGGGCGAATTGCACATCCTGGAAGAGGATGCTGAGCCCGGTACAAGGTACTGTGTCGTGGGGGCCAAGGATCAGGATGGACTCAAACATCTGGTTGAGCTGATTCCCGATCTCTGGGCGTATCTGCCGAACGCGGCCTGTCACAGCATTCCTTAAGGTTTTCACCAGCGAGGTTTATAGAGCCAGCCCAGGCCGCCTCGCTGATGAGTCATGGCATAAACACCTTCATTCAGCGTGATATTAACCAGGGCTTTCTCCTGGCTGGACACCGCATTCAGCCACAGGAGATTGCCCCAGCTGAATGAGACCACCAGCAGAATAATGCTGGTCCAGTAACTCACCGGATAATCATCCAGCCAATGCTTTTGCACCAGCACCTTGATATAAAAAGCAATCAGCCCAGGCATGGCGATAAACGCGTAAAATAAACTGCGTTCCCGATCAAATTCGTCAGAGACCCAAAGC
Organism: Oligoflexus sp.; assembly: GCF_035638955.1. Classification (GTDB taxonomy): domain Bacteria; phylum Bdellovibrionota_B; class Oligoflexia; order Oligoflexales; family Oligoflexaceae; genus Oligoflexus. The sequence goes on from NZ_DASQYZ010000427.1 coordinate 4,063, forward strand.
GTTCCATAAAAACCAATCACACAATAGAAGCCCAGCAGGCCCAAAAAATACTGGCGGATGGATTGATCGTGATGGTTCATGGAGCGCATAACCTCTTTATCTTTTTCCAAGTTTCCATCATGGTCGGCACGCAGCTTTCAGTCAAGATTTTGCCTTGAGGACCGAAGAGTTTTTAGGGGCCGGAATTTCCCGGGGAGGGGATATGACTGGATTTTGGCAAATTCTCATAAGTCTGCTTTTGGCGAGTGCGGTCCAGGCAGCACCTATCACCGATCCCTATGTCAAAAATTTGACGTTGGTCGGTGTGATCCACGTGGAAGGTGCGCGCTCCAAAGGTCAATCCGTGGCCGTGCTGCGGGAACGATCGACCGGGAAAACCCGTATGCTGCACAAGGGCGATCAACTTGCAGAAGGTGATCTTGAAGTGCGGGAACTTGGTCCCCAGCACATCACACTGATACGCGGGCAGCAATCGTTTGTTCTGCGTGTGGAAAATTTTTCTGATACAGCCCATGTGGAAACGAGCGATGTGGAATTGGTCGGAGACAAGAGCAGCAGTGTGGTTGAAGTTCCGCTGGCGCCAGAGCCAACGCAGGATAGTGAAGCCAAGGCTGCGACGCCACGCGAAGAACGTCGGCTGATTCCTGATGCTGATTGCGAAGGTGAAGAGTGCTCAACAGTCCCGGAATAAAATTAAATATGCATTGAACTCGATCACCGATCCCCTTATCCATACAAGATGAGTTGCCGCGAACAACCCAATTGTGGATGAGGATGAAGTTATGAAAGGTGATGCGAAAGTCATCGACGCCCTGAATGATATACTCACGGGTGAGTTGACCGCAATTAATCAGTATTTTTTGCACGCCAGGATGTGTAAGGACTGGGGCTATGATCGCATAGCGGCCATAGTCCGTCACGAATCCATCGACGAAATGAAGCATGCTGAAAAGTTAATGGACCGCATTCTATTTCTCGAAGGCGTCCCCAACGTGCAGCGCCTTATGAAAATCAACATCGGTGAAACGGTCAAGGAGCAGTTCGAGAGCGATCTCAAACTGGAATACGACGCCGTTGATCGATTGCGAAAGGCTGTGCAGGTGGCAGTGGATGTCCGGGACCATACGTCCCGGGAGCTGTTCGAGCATATCCTGGAAGAAGAAGAAAGGCATATTGATTGGCTGGAAACCCAGCTGCGCCTTATCCAGGAGCTGACGATCGTTAATTATCTGGCTCAACAACTGCGGGAAGGATCCTGAGCGGGCTTCTTGCCCTTCTCTTGCAAGGATTTTTTAAGATCGGGAATGCAGGCGCCGCAACTGCTGCCGGCCTGGCATTGATTCTGTATTTGGCGCAGGGTGTCACAGCCCTGCTCTTTCAGCTGTTCGATAGCTCGATGATTCACGCCGAAACAAAGACAGACGATCATGGGAGCCTTCCTCCAAAGTTTCTTCCTTATCGGCTTTTATGTTACAGATATTGAGAATTACTTTCAATATCATTTAACTCGCCGTAAACTCTACTCATTTCAAGTCAGCCTTTTTGACATTTGTGAGCAATCAGAGCGACTTAAGAAAATCAATGACTTGCCCGCGCTCGTTTTTTGGAAGTTTTTCAAAGGCTTTACGGGACGCCTCGGCTTCTCCGCCGTGCCAGAGTATGGCTTCCTCGAGAGTGCGCGCGCGGCCATCGTGCAAATATCCACTCTGTGGAAGTATGGTGCCGGTCAGCCCCAGGCCCCAAAGCGGTGGGGTTCGCCATTCCTGGCCACTGGCTAAATAATCAGGCCGACCATCCGCCAGGCCTTCGCCCATATCGTGCAGCATCAGATCGGTGAATGCGGCAAAGGTCTGATTCTGGAGAGCGGCGATGCTGCTGCTGCCGTCCGTACTTAACGAAGGGGTGTGACAGCCGGTGCAGGCGATTTGATGAAAGACCTTTTCGCCCTCGAGCGCCGAGGGATTGGTGCGAATCCGATCGGGAACGGCCAGAGTTTGGGTATAGAATGCGGTCTTTCGTACGATGTCTTCACTGATCTCTATGGATCCATCCGCATCAGGAGCTAGTGGGTTTTTAACGCCCATATCATCAGCAAAGGCGTTACCGGTTTGCACGATCAGGCTCGGGGCCGAAGCTTTCCAACCAAAACGACCAATCGCGATGGTTTTCGCAACGGGATCCCAAACCCGATTCAAACGACCGGAAATGCCATCACCATCCGCATCATCCGGGTCCTCGTTATCGATCAGGGTTTGATCCGGGATGGCTTCCAAAAGGCCAAGACCGACGACAGGAGGCGTCTGACGAATGGAGCGCAGCACGCCGCTATCCTGCATGACAGCGAGCTTTTCTGCGGAACCTGAATAACCCAGGATAGGTTTGCGCAGAGTATAGGGGGAGCCATCCGGATAAGTGCCGGTGGCCTCTTCCCAACTCAGACTCAAACCAATCTCCGGTTCGTGACCGAAAACAGCATGATTTTGAATCTGAGTCCCGAAACCGGGGACGGGGTAGGGGCCGTGGCCGGGACCCTGCAGGCTTCTGGCTTCAGGAAAACGATCCAGAGCCGTCGGATCCAGACTCACGCGAACCAGAATCGGGGAACGGAGGGTTCCGTTTTCACCCAGCACGGGCATGCCGCGACCGTTCCGAACGTGACAGCCGCGACAGCTGGTATTGTTAAAAGTCGGACCAAGCCCCGGACGTACCGGAGCCGGGGCCATGACAAATTCACCTTCGAAGAGGATATCCCCTTCCCCATGGAGGTTGAATTCCTCCTCATTGAGATTGGTCGCAGGTGCGGTAAACGCACTTGAGGTACGATTTTTGATGGTCGTATCACCACCGGCCAGGACCAGTGAGACTTCAGGAAACGTGACGTCCTTGTCCGGGCGTCCACATCCTACGGACACCAGCACAAGCCAGGGAGTAAGCCAGCGACGAACCATGTTGCGACCTCCTGCGACCACTGTTTAGGGAACCAAGACAGCTCGAACCTTGGTATCCAGGACGGTTTGCAAAGCGCGGATTGCGGTTTGCGCCGCTATGATTTTCGAACGAGCCGCGGGATCCACGATCGCCGAACGGAAAGGATCCGGAATGGCTTTCAACGCTGCCAACGACGCATCGATCGCCGTCTCGACTTCATCATGAAGCGCCGCATCCACATCATTGACGCGCGCGCTGAGACTGGCCGCCGCGGCGGTTCCCTCTTTGCTGCCTTGCCACACATGACGAATACTCAGGATATTATTCTGAAAGTCTTCCAGTGAGTTGAACGAAAACTGACTTTCCACCAGGTTGGGATCCTGCTGATCAAAGGGCTGGGCAATTTTATTGTTGGCCACTTCATCCGCGATGCCGACCATGCCTTCCACCATTTCTTCAATGGCAGCCTGGGTCGAAGGATAAAGATCGTTGCCCGCTTCACCGGCCGCTTTCAGACTGGCGGCGAACGGCTGATCATTATTCAGACCTTCTTTCCAGGCTTTCAGAATGCGAGCCGTTACGGACTTATGATTGTTGGTCAAAGCCAGCAGATAATTTTTTTCTGAATCGGTCAGCGAGGCCAGCGTCTTGCCTTTGTCGTAACCGAAGAGAATAAACTCAATGGCATGAAAACCTTTCAGACTTGGATCCACGGTATCCACATCAACATTGTTATAGGCCGCGATCGCAGCGTCCAGACCGGCATGATCCAGGGGCCAGCTGTCCAAGGCCGGATCATAACCATAGCTATCAACCGGACCAAAGAGGAAGGATTCACTCTGTTCCCAGGGCACACGAGTTGCGATCCATGATGTGCGCGCCGCTTGAAAATTGGCTTCGGTAGGTGAGGCGACCAGGGCCGCGACAGCTGTTTCCAGGGCCGAGGATGCATTGGCCAGATCCAGATAGGTGTCCAGCACCACCGAGTCGACGAATGTTGTCAGGATGGCTTTATCCGCAACAGGATCGACGCTGGGATTCTCATTGGTATCGGATTTGGAACAGGCGCTCAAAAGAACCAACAGCGATAATCCGGCCATCGTGCGTGGAAGGAATGAAGGGCGTTTCATGGTGAACCTCTCCTTAAGTGTGATCAGGCTTAATAAACAAAATTCAAAGCGAAGCGATAGTCATGCTCAGTACGCAAATGATCGGAACCAAACTTTCTTTCGGTGGCATCGAGTTTGAAATTCAAAGCGGAAGCCACCTGGTAATTGACACCTAGGCTCACGTTATGGCGTGCAAAGCGGGGCTGGTCGAGCGCGCCGGCCGCAGCTTTGTAAACGGTGTCATAGCTTTCCCAACGAACGAAGGGCACAATCTTATCCTCGGCCTCGAAACCATCGAAGCGATAACCCCATTCGGTCCAGGCTGAATAGGCTTCCTTGCCCACGGGACTGCGCAGCACACCTTGATATTTTTGCGAGAGACCGGCGTTGCGACTGTTGATGTCATCGGCATTCTGCAGTTTGCCGTGAACGACCGACGCCTGACCCTGGATGCGATCCCACTGACCATAGGCGAACCACGAAAACATTTGCAGCGTGGTTTCCACGTAACCGCAGGGAGCCACTTCCTGGGCATCGTTGTCACCGGGGCAGGTTTTGGTCAGATCCGGTTGGGGACGGTTGGCGCTGGAATCTCCGTAGTAGTAGGAGAATCCAGTGTTGAGTCCAGGGATATTGGAATTGGTCCAGCGCAGAACCAAGGCCGGGTTGTTCGCCTTGTTCGTTTCAAACATTCTTTGCTGACCACCCGAAACAAAATACTGCGAACTGAAGCCGGTGGAATCAAGACCGTTCACAATCTGGACCTGCAGTTTCTGCTCGAATCCATGCAGCATGACCTCGGCGCCGATTTCGCTCCAGCCCGACGGGATCAGATGCTCTTCGCTTTCCGCGCGGACGGTGCCGAGATAATCAAAGGGTTCGTGATGAACCGGCAAAAGACCAAATGCCACGGGCATGCGGCCGATACGGACCCGAGCCAGCGCAAAGTTTTTTTCGACGAACAGTTTCTCGAACTGAATTTCACCGCCTTTTTCCACTTCACTTTCATACTCACCGGCTTCCTCATACTCAAGCTCGAGTGAGGAGCCAGTTCCGCCGTGCTCGATCTCCAGTTCCGCTTCAAAGGAAAATCCGCGGGTCAGTTCCTGCTCAAGTTCCAGAACAAAACGCGTGGTATCAAAGAGCAAACGCTTGTCTTTTTTGGATCCGCGCGAGCTGGCTTTGGGATCAGCACCATAGTCGGCATAACTGAAAACGAGATCTCCATAGCCTGAAAATTTGGGGCCGGATGGAGCCGTGGCCGTCTCTGCCCATCCACCGGAAGCCCATGTCATAAGCAGGACTGGAAGGACAAAAGTTCTGAAGCGCATGGTTGCTTTTCCTTTGAGCGAATTCCGGTTCGCTATCGCAGCCGGGGCGCGACACCCACGGCATATTGAAAATGATAATGATTCTTATTACAACAAACGCGCCAAATCCAGTTGAAACTGTTGGTAAGATTCGGTTTTGCAAGATGTTGAATTGATAGGGAGGGTGATCAGAATTCTGATCGGGCTTGAGGTTTTTTTGGGATAGTGATCAGGGCTTGGACATCGAGTCACTGAATTATGGACAGGGGGAAAGCCCGGTCTGCCCTGAGGACAGGCCGAATGGAGGGGCTTATTGCGGGGCTTCGGGCGGAACGGGAGCGACCATCATTTGCTTCCACTGGAAGCTGGGACCCGTACTA
>NZ_DASQYZ010000428.1:0-3759 GCF_035638955.1 Oligoflexus sp.
TTGCCACGGCAATTAAAGCGGTCGGAGTTCCGACAGCATTCAGTTCAACTTTTTCCACTGCGACCTCACTATTCAGCATCGTGTGGTTCGCCGTGTTCGATACAGATGTCCAGGAATTCGAGCGCGGATCGGGAGTCATAAGCAGCAACTTGCCGTCCAACACTTGAAAGTTACTGCCTCCTAAAACCTGAAAAGAGCCGTTTGTGACCTTGACCGCCGCAATGCCGGAACTATTAACTTGCAAAAGGCTTTTTGTCCGCGCCAGCGCGGATTCGTTGGTCTGTTTGCCTATCGAATCGAGGCTCCGACCCAGGACTTCCATTCGCATGTTATCAGTTTTCTTGTGATCGCTAAGGACATAGATACCCAGAACTGCCATGAGCCCGAACACGGAAGCCAGGCTCGCATTTCCAGTCTCGAACCTTGAAAATTGCATGGAACCTCCTCATCTAAAGCTCATCGGCTTTTATCAATAACATCTTCACTTTCGCGATTTTTTGCCATGAGAATAGCCATTTCGCTCTGTGATAACAGGACGGCAACAACTGTCGTCTTAAGACGGCACAGAGGCACGTGCTGTATGCGAATTTCGCCCTGCCTTTGAAGCAGAATCTTTGTGATTCAGAAAAAGGATGAAACCTTGGATCCAGGACCACCCCACACCTTCACGCGGAATCGGTGTCACCTTGATCCGGATTATCCACACAGAACTCTAACAGATACACGCTCTAATAATAGTGGCCAGGACAGCAGTCAAGGCTGCCCGCTTTTGCACCGATGCATACGAGGAACAACAAGGGTATTTCCATGAAAATTACGCAGGATCATGAGGCCGGATTTTCGATCGTGTCCGTGCTGGTAGCACTGGCCCTTATTTCGCTTATCGCCGTAACCGCAGGTCAAGCCTTTATTAACTCCATGCGGGCCCGAGCCAAGCTTGCCACAAAACTCAATTTTGAAGAAGTGAACCAGTCCCTTTTCAAGATCATGAAGAATTTAGGCAGGAATCCCCCAAGTTCAGGCTGCTATTCTGCCGCGAATATCGCCCAGACGATGGCTGCTTATCCTTTTGTCAGTCTAAGCCCACAGGTGACAACAGGCCTCACGTCCTCACAATTGGCGGCAGTGTCTGCGCCACGTCACGACTTTGTTGCCACAGCAATCCAGCGCTGCCAAACTTCGAAGTTCATTGGCAACCCTACCAGTTCAGCCGATAGCACGATGTATTTCTGCGTGCGTTTTCAGCGTGACCTGCAGCTCGATTCGAGCAGCATCAATGGTTCACCCCATGCGTTTGCAGAAATCAAGATTCAACTGATCAACGCCCATACCAATCAAGCTGTGTCCTGCGATAATTTCCGAAACCTGACAGAGGGTGCGATGCAGGTATATTCCACCTTGTACTGGGCGCACGATTCCACAAACGGCCTGGACTACAATAGAAGGAATAATTTTTTTCATGTTACAAATTGATTCGGATGAAAATGGCACGACAATCGTCGAACTGATGATAGGTGCCGCTCTGCTGGCTCTTGTCATCCTGATCGGCGCTGGGTTTATGAGCCGTCTGCAAAAAACCTCTAAACATGATCAAGAGCGGATGACTAGCCGCAAACAGACGGAGGTGCTGTTCAACACTGTCACGCGTGATGCCGCGGTGCAGATGAACGGTGGCCTGAACCCACTCGTCAGTCCCAAAGGCCTCGAAATCAAGCGTCTGCCACAGAATGCAAGCGACACAAGCCGGAGTTACACAGTCCGCTATGAATCAAGCTGCCAGCCTTTCCCCGTTGCCCAGCAGGATCTTTTCAATCAGGTCTATTCACCAGCCAATCGCGCAAAGATTTATCAGGATCCATACAGCTGCCTCAAAAGCCTCGCCTGTCAGGCCGGGCGTTATCCTGTAGTGACGACCATCGTCACGGGTGCGAACCCTGCAGCCTATCCCCTGAAAGTCTTTCCAGGGGCTACACTGTGTTCGACCCTGGTGCACGATCAGGTTCGAGTTGTGATGGAAACAGTCTACGCGGATCCTGATCGCGAACTGAAGACAGTATCTGTCCTGCAAAAAGTTTTCTTTCTCCCAGCCAAGGCTGCTGGTGACCTGGATATACTTCCGAATTGAAAGCAGGAAATTCCGGATGGTTTCGTCCTGGCTAACGGTTGGATGTTGGATTGCGGAGGCAAAATAAAGATACACGCTGGAAGTCAAGCAGTCGCATGGCGGATCGGGCAAACAAGCCCGCGCAATTATCGACGGCCTGGAAGCCGATGTGGCAACGTTGGCACTGGCTTATGATATTGATGCCATTGCAGATCGTGGCTTTGCCGATAAAGACGAAGGCCTTGAATCAAACCGCAAAACAGGCGGTGAAGTCCATCAAGGCCGACATGCCCGCAAAGTTCACCCTCCGCAGCAGGTGGGCGCAAAAGGGCATTCGATCCAACAATGCAAGTCAGGATGATCTCATGGCGCGCGTCTATTCGGTGGCCCTGGCTTCTGAAGCAGGAGCATGGCGAGACGTGGCGGCCTTCGGGCCACGTGGCCATTCCGAAGGGAGCGCGGCCTTCTGAGCGGTCTTTGATTCCGCGGGGGATGTTTCCCAATGCGCTTCGCGGGCGGAAGGATGTGTTCCTTGGGGACTTCTCGACCAATTCCGCGTGGAAGTTTTTTCCGCACAAGGGGATCTTCCAGCGTTTGCAGAATGGAAAGCGGCTGCGGCTTCTCTATCTACTCAAGCAGCAGAAGCATACGAGGCCGACGTGGGGCTTTTCGGATCAGGTGCAGGATGCAGTGGATAAGCATTTTGAGCGGCATTATGACGATATCGGTGCAATTAATTAAAAATTCAGTGGAGGCCTCAAATTGGAGAAATCTCGAGAGAAGTAGCGAAAATCCCAGCCAAATCATTAAAATTCACAGGTTTGAGCAGCATTTTAATGCCCAAGGATTCGATCGAAGGATCGTTTGTATTGAACCCATAGCCTGAAAGCAAGACTGCAGGAGTGAACTTGTTTACGCTCCTGCCACTTCTAAGAGCTGGTTTAAAAAGGCCATGGTCAGCCAGTTGGAGTGAAGAAACTTCCCGAATTGCATAAAGACTCGGTGCGAGTTATGACTCACCAAAGCACCAAGGTGAGGTTTAGGCTTCCATGGATAGGAAACCATATCAAAGCGATCTGAACGATGCCGAATGGGATGTTTTAAAAATTTTCATGCCTCCTGAAAAGTTTGACGGCCGTCCACGAACGTATCAATTCAGAGAGATACTGAATGGAATTTTTTATGTTGTGAGAACAGGATGTCAGTGGAGGCAAATGCCACACGATTTGCCGCCATGGCAAACGTCATATCACTACTTTAGAGAATGGAAAATAAGTGGGGTGTGGGAAAAAATCAACGATGAGCTGAGAAAAATCGTACGCGTCGATCAAAAAAAAACGAAGAGGCAAGTGCGGCAATAATTGATTCCCAGTCCACTAAAACCACTGAGGCTGGTGGCGTCTGTGGTTATGATGCCGGCAAGAAAGTCAAAGGTCGCAAACGTCATTTGATTGTTGATACTTTGGGCTTGGTAATAAAGGTCGTAGTTCATCGGGCCGACATCCAGGATCGACGGCTTTGTTGCAAATAATCTCTAGCATCCTGACACGGGATTGGTCATATTCACCAGTTCACCGTATCCAGGGAGTGGTTATGGCGCTGAGCTTCAAAGGACGGCATTTTCAAAAGTCCATTATTCTGACCTGCATCCGCTG
>NZ_DASQYZ010000429.1:0-2303 GCF_035638955.1 Oligoflexus sp.
GCGCGGTCCCAAGCTTGCGATTCCACAGGATCGAGTTGGAATCAATATCCCAGTCACGCGACAGTCCGTGTTCGTACTCGGGTAGAAAAGTTTCTTAAACTTTCTTTAGCGCTGTCCCAAAAATGCTGACACATTCCGTACGACTGGCATCGGTATCCATGTTTACGGAGAAATAGGAGACGATGAAATCAGCGGCTCGGAATACGGCGGTGATATACTTATCGGAGGTCCTGGCAATGACACCATAACAGGCAGTAATTCTGATACTTTTGAATTTAAAACAGTAATTATTGGCGAGGGGGGGAAGGACATTTTGTTCGCGAATACATATGGAAATACTGATATAGATGGCGGTGAAGGGTTCGATGAATGCTACAGTCAAGCAGCAACCGGAGGCCCTATAAACAAATGGAACTGCGAATTTATACAGTAGTCGGCCATGCATAAGATTGTAGGGATTGCATGGGGACCGTCTAGAAATGGCTCTGTTGCGTTTGCAAACGCTGAGCAGGAAAATGTCTGGATTTGCGAGCAATCATGTGTAAAAATTTTGATTTGATCGTACAGGTTACCCCTGTTGTTAGCTCAAAAATTTGACTGTAATTTCAAGTTCAGTTCAACATCTTTTCCCTCACTATTCCAAGCCCATCAAGGAATGTCGCTATCGGAGTTCGACCACAGCACATCTTGCCTTGGTGAGTGCGCTCGTTATTGTATTCGGACAACCAAACGTCAAGGTCAATTTGAAGCTCATCAAGCGTTTGGTAGATTTTCCTTCGAAACGCTATCTGGTAAAACTCATTTAAAATCGTACGATGGAAGCGTTCGCAAATGCCATTCGTTTGAGGATGGCGGACTTTCGTCTTTGTATGCTCGATGTCGCAGACAGCAAGGTATAGCTGAAAGTCATGGGAATCAGGTCGACCACAATACTCCGTGCCCCGGTCGGTCAAAATTCGGAGCACTGGAGCATGATAATGATCAAAGAAGGGGATTACCCTATCGTTGAGAAGATCGGCAGCTGTGATGGGGGTTTTGGTCGTGTAGAGCTTGCAAAATGGCTACCTTTGAATAGGTGTCGACAAAGGTCTGTTGGTAAATTCTGCCAACTCCCTTCAAACACCCGACATAAAAAGTATCCTGCGAGCCGAGATAGCCGGGGTGAACAGTCTCAATTTCACCGCAAGCAACGTCGTCATCCTTCTTCCTTTCCAAGGCAGCAGCCTGGGCTTCTGTAAGAATGATACCTTCTTCCTGAACCTTCCTGTCCAGGGCTTTGAGACGCTTTCTCATGGTCTCAAGGTCGCTGCGAATCCATGCGCATCGAACTCCTGCGGCTGACACGAAAATTCCCCGTTTGCGAAGTTCATTGCTGGCTCTAACCTGACCAAATGCAGGAAACTCAATAGCCAGCCCATTGATAGCATCTTCAACGTTTTGATCAATTCTGTTCTTGATGTTTGGCTTGCGTCGTGTCTTCTCAGCGAGGTTTTCAATAACCTCCCTCATAGACGAGTTCTTTGTAGCGGTAAAATGTATCCCTTGAGAAACCCATGACTTTACAGGCTTTGGACACATTGCCCAGCTCTTCAGCAAGGTTCAGAAGTCCCATCTTGTTTTTTATTAGCTTCTGAGTAGAATTCATTTACAGAGTTACCCCGCATTTGGATCTGCCAGGATCCATTTGTTTTTGGTTGTGTTGGGGTAACTCTACCAATTCTCTTGGCATGTTGTAAGATCAAGTCGCAACTTCTACAAATCATGCAGCGACGGAATGGAAGATCTCAGCAGAGGTATTACCCTCTGCTCTGACCTGCCGCTTTCGAATCATTCTCATCGACTCAAAGCCACCAATTATAATCCTTGCAGTTCGAAAAGTCTTGAATCCCAAGGTGGCTCTGCATCGCTGTTTGATGGGCCTATGGTCCTGCTCGATAATGTTGTTCAAATATTTATTCTGACGAATTTCGATATCGGTGCCTTCGTCGTCATTATAGGTTTCGATGCCAGCAGTATTCGCTCCGCTTTTGTCGATAGTGATTTTTACCGGTTCCTCATTTAATTTGATAGCCCTTAAGAGAAAGCGCTTTGCGGCTTTTCTATCACGCTTTGCTGTTAGCAAATAGTCCACAGTATTGCCTTCCTTATCCACTGCCCGGTAAAGGTATTTCCACTGGCCTTTGACCTTGATATAAGGGTGAGTAGACCCTGGCGTTTCATCCAGAGCCCCTCTTAAAACCGGACGGGAACCTCTCGGCTCATCCGGCTTCCACCGATCCAACCTTTTACTGATACCCGCGCCA
>NZ_DASQYZ010000430.1:0-17878 GCF_035638955.1 Oligoflexus sp.
GCAGAAATGGTTCGTGGTCATTGGGCAGTAGAAAATTGTCTTCATTGGACTTTGGACTTAGCTTTTCGCGAAGATGAATGTCGAATGCGAGCAGGGCATTCGGCGGAGAATTTTTCAATCCTGCGACGAATCGCCTTAAACCTACTCAAGCAAGAAAAAACATCCAAAAGAGGAATCAAGGGAAAACGGCATAAAGCAGGATGGGACAATGACTATCTTTTCACAGTCCTGATGTCTCAATTTTAATCATGCGTTTGCCCTGGGGGAGCCCCCGAGCCGACCATTCCCCATTCAGTGCGTCCAGAGCTTCCTGCATTTCTGTTGCTGCGGCCACGGCACGACGTGCCTGGTCTGAGGGCTCCATGGGATCCGGAGCTCCAAAGATGGCCATCACCGCGTCGCCGATAAACTTGTCCACCATCCCGCCATGCTTAAAGATGATTTCAGTCATCCGGCCCAAATACTGATTCAGCACTTCTGCCAACTGTTCCGGCCGCATCTCTTCCGAGAGGGCCGTGAACTCGCACAGATCAGAAAAGAGCACGGTGACCGTGGCCATCTTGGGCGAATCCTCAAGTGTTTTCCGGCCTTCCACGATGGCATTCACCATGGCCTTGGGAAGGAAACGCTTGAGTATGTTCTCGGTTAAATGTCGGTTCAATTCGGCTACCTTCTTTTCTTCACGCTTCAGCTTCAGAAGGTTTTCCACAAGGCTGAGCAGCTCCAATTCATTGAACGGCTTGCCCAGATAAGCCGTGGCCCCTTTGGATGTCCCGATCTGCCGGCTCTCTTCATCGCTTTTTGCAGTCAGAAGAATGACCGGAATGCTGGCCAGTGTTCCATCCTTTTGCAATTCTTCGATGAACTGCGGGCCGCTCATTTTCGGCATCATCCAGTCGGTGATGATGAGGTCGGGTTTTTCTTTTCGAGCCAGCTCCAAACCTTCCGCGCCATTTCTGGCTGTCGCAATTCTATGATTCCGCTTGCCGATGCTGCGTGTAATCAGGGAGCGCATACTCGCCAGATCGTCGATGATCAGAACCAGCTCGCCCTCACCCAAGACTCCCGTGGGAATTTCCAGGTCGTTATCCAACGACTCGGATTCGATATCAGCAAAATGCCACTGTTTCGGCTGATACTGGCTCAGATCTGCAGCTGCCAGTTCCTCCGAGGCTTCAGCGACTATCGGAAGGTCAAACCAAAATGTGCTGCCTTGGCCAGACTCGCTGTCAACGCCCACATGCCCGCCCAGTTTTTGGGCCAGCTCGCGCACCAAGGCCAGACCAATGCCTGTTCCTTCATGCTCGCGCGTGGTTGAATTATCCAGCTGCGTGAAGACCTGAAATATTTTATCCTTCTGATCCTCCGCAATACCAGGACCGGTATCTTTCACTAGAATGCGAGCCCCGCCTTCGTGAGTCGTCAGGCCGAGAGTGATAGAGCCATCGCGTGGGGTATGCTTCAGGGCATTGGATAGGAAGTTAAAGACGATCTTTTCCATGGAATCCAGATGCGCAGCAGCAAACACAGGTTGCGACGGAATTTCCATGACAAAGACAATGCCTTTGGCTTTGCACGTGAGGCGAATATATTCAGAGCAGGTGCCAAGAAAAGCTGTCAGCTCCAAATGTTTCAAGGCCAGACTCTCACCGCTTGTGGAATGCTTTTGAAAGTCGAGCAGCTGATTCACGAGTCGATAAAGCCTTTTTGCATTCCTGTAGGCCGTATCGACGAAGTAATTGTCTTGCTGCTCAGTCAGGGCCTGTTCCAGTGGATTCATGATCAATGTCAGAGGCGTCCTGATTTCGTGCGATATATTCTGGAAGAAAAGCGTTTTGTGATGATCCAGTTCTTGAAGTTTTTTGTGCGTCAGCTCGAGCTTTTCCTTTTGAACCGTCAGCTGCTGGTGGGAATTTTCAACTTCCTTATTTTGCTCCACGAGCTGCAGCATGACCGCATTGATTTCTTCCGTACGCGTCTTGACCTTTTCCTCCAGCCCGCGGTTCAATTCCAGAATGGCTGCATTTTTCTCACGGCGGAGGATGTTGATACGATCGGAGAGAGCGAAGGAAAGGAAGATGATCTCCAGGGATTGTCCCATCAGGTTCGAGTACTTCGTGAAGGCAAAGGTCGGGATGAGACCCTGGGATGTAAGCGCTGTGACGGAATAGCCCAGGATAACGAAGGCCCAGGCCAGTACGAAAAACCTGGCGCCGGAATAGCCTCGCCGGTATTGATGGACCGAAATTGAGATGGCCAGGATGGAATTGATCACGACCTGTATGCTCATGGGCTTGATCACGGTTAGGTAGCCAAGCACGGGATAGAGGACGATGTAGACTACATAAAGCAGATTGTTCATGCGCAAAAGATTATAGGACATCCCTTTATTTTTACGCAGCGAAAAGAATATGGCGATGTATAAATTCGTCAGGATGCCACTGAGAAAAAACGAGTAAAGACCAAAGTACTCGTTGAGAAGAGGGCTGCCCTCGAAGAAGAACTGATAGGATACCCCGGCGAAGTAGGTCTCGCGTAAAAAGGCCATGACCACCACGAGACTATAGAACAGGTATTCCACTGACCGGGTCGAAGCCGCAATGGAGAAGTTATAGATGGCCATGAGTAGGAAGCCACCAAAGAACAAAGCATAGACAAAGTTTTCCCTTAAGGTATGACTCGCATAATAGGCACGGGAATACACCCAGGCACCGACCTGCATACTGTGATGGGATTCAATTTGGATATAATACGTCGTGGTCCTGTTGGGCGGAGCCGTAAGAAGGAAGGATATATCCCGGTTTTTCTGATCTCTCTCCGTATGCGATACCATGCTGCCGCTGACTTTCTTACCAATACCGGCAGAATGCAGCGTGACCTTATCGAGGAGGGCATAGGGAAAGCTCAGCACCCATTCGATAGGCGTAGACGCCACATTTTTTACGGTAAGTGACAGCCAGATGGGCTGAGCTATAAAGCCGAGATTATCCTTGGGCATGGCGATAAACTGATGATTGGCTTGGCCCGCAGGAATAAGCTCATCCGCAACATAGGGGAGGCCATTGTAGTATTGGAAATGTGGAGTTATTTCGAGGGCTTCAGTTGTTTCATTCAGGATCACATCGGCCCAGGACGCATGGGCAAAACACAGCAGAAAGCTGAGTAGAAAAATACGAATGATGTGTGATCCGAGACCCATCAACATGAGGGCTGCCTCAAAGAATGCTTGGGATCAAGTTCGGCATTTTTTTGAGGAAGTTTACGGAATTTTGTCGTCCTGATCAGGGACGCGAAGCCTTTCGTTCTGCGCTCATCGCCCCTCGGGTTGGCTGGAAATCTTCAGAAAATACATTATCCTGCTGGCTGAAAGCATCACTGTAAAGACCCAAAAGTCCTGCGACTGAGGGGGTCAATTGAAATGTCGAGAAGGGGCGATTTGCATAGGTCCTGATCCGGTTTAGTTCTGATGTATGACGAGCATAGGATGGCGAATATCCCACAATAAAAGGGATTTCCCGCATGGAGGGCGTGACTCGATCCTCGCTATGTCCGGCGAAATTATCGGTGTCGTAAACTTCCTCACCGTGATCAGAGAAATAGACAAGGAGCGCATCCTTTCCGGACGTGTTGATGCGTCCCATGATTTCACCGAGGATTCGATCCTGATAAGCCACAGCATTATCGTAGTGATTGATCATATCATTGGCATGCGGATCCTTGACGGTAGCCGGTATCTTGAGATCATGGGTATTTTGGAACATACGCTGATCCCTGGGGTACCGCTTTTCATAGACGAAGTGGGTCCCCATCAAGTGAAGAAAAAACATGGACTGTTGCCCATGTTGAAGAGTGGATTGTATGACCTTATCAAGCGGACCGAGAACTTTCTCATCGAAGCTCGAACTGTGATCAGCTTCACCGGCACTCGAGATATCCTGGTTGACAAAGATGGCCGTATCAGCGGTCCTGCCGAGCTCGACCAGAAAATTGTCGCCGAATCCGGTCGGCGCCTGATTCGAAATCCAGGTCGTCTTATAGCCAGCGGCTTGAGCTATTTCCAGCAAGGTCGGGCCACCGCATTCAAAAGTTTCGTAGTCAAACTGTGAGGAACACAGGGCGCCGAAGACGGCAGGCAAAGTGCTTGCCACGGGCGAGATGGCATCACGGAACACAAGTAGCTGATCTTTCATCGACTCCAACCTTGGTGTTGTGGGACGATGATAGCCGTATATTCCCAGGTGATTTCGACTTGTCGATTCGCCGATGACAACCACAACCAGCTGGGGCTTGGGTTTGTGGGAAGCTGAATCAAGCTTCAAAGGTTCTTTCCCATGGCGCCGCTGGCTCCAAAATACTTTGGCTTTCTCTCGTGCCTCCATAATGCCTTGATAGCGAATCAACGATGTGAAGAGTCGATCCACAAAGGCATGTTCATGGACATTCCGCGCAAACAGATTCAGGTCGCCCCTCGATTGATACAGCACCGGCATCGAACATAGAAACGACAGCATGAGGCTCATGGCTGCTTTCTGATGAGTTCTGGGGCGTTGCGAAACCACGTAGAGCCCGATCAGTATCACGGAGAGGCTCACAGCGATACCTCCGCTGAGAGCGAACTGGGTCCCATAGGTTGCCAGAAATTCCGTGACTTCATGGGTATTGGATTGAATTGCCGTGGAAAGGGCAATGAAGGTAACCGGGCTTTTAAAAATTCCAAGGGTCAGTACGTTGCAAAGCGTGCAAAAGGAAGCAAGTCCAAGGACAGACAAGCCGAACCAAGAACCGAATTTACCGGGGATAGACGTCATTGCGATTTGCAGGAAACATAAACTTGCCAGGATGAGCCATCCATAGAGGTCCAACCTGTAAAGGTCGTCCATGAACATTTTCTGGAATACGGGTCCAGCCTGAATGCCAAGGGCAAGCAGGAAGCTGATCCATAAGCTCCACCTGGAATCTCGCAGACATGGGTTTAAAGAGTTGGGACTCACCGCAACCTCAAGATAGTCCTTTAGCTTCACGCGTTAGGACGTCATACACGAAGCTTTCGATTGTCATTTTCTTTAGGTTGCGCGGTCAGAAAGCGAAATGAGGGCGCTTGGCCTTAAACTGGTGAAAACTCTGGAAACGAGGACCAAGCTGGTCCTTGCCTTGGCCTAGGAGGCTGGGACACATTGAATGTGTCCCAGCCTCCTAGAACCAGGCCGTATATCCAAGTGAGGTGCTATACTGTGTGTCTTCATTGATAGCGATGACCTCTTCATCGCCCTTGAAAATATAGTTGCCGGCCAGCCGAACCCCTCCATAATTATAGGCAAGTGAGACGAGGCTATGGCCCAGACCCGCCTGAGTCGTGGGACCCTCTTCGTCGGGTCGGCGATAGGTGGAGAGTGCATTCACCGAAAGGCTATGCTCGTTACGCTGAAATAAAGTCTCCTGTACACCCGCTTCTACATAAAACTGGCGTTTGATTGCGGAGCTGAGGCCATAGGCAATCGAGAGAAACGGTTTTAGGAACACAGGGATGGTCGCTTTGCCGATAACGACGCGGAGCATCGGGTTCTCAAGCCGATTCTCCTGGGGATAGTAGTATTGAGCTAGGATCATGTCGAAGTTTACAAACTCGGTTTGTGGAAATTTATAAGCAAGGTAAGTGTCAATTTTGACAAACTCACCCTGCTTCTGCTCATGAAAGACCGGGTTGGTTCCATCGCGTCTCTCCAAGGGAGCGGCTCCCCAGGCGCCGATGCCAACGCCAAAGGACGTGAAGGCCCAAACACTGGGATGCAGAGCTGGTCCATCAATCAGAGTGTATCCCCTTTGAATCGACGAGCTGGACAGTTCAATCGTGGCTTTTGCTTTCAGAGGAGCCGTCCGGGTGAGGGTCACCTGGCCGGCAGCAGGGGTCGCTCCAGATAAAATACCCAAAAGACACCAGCCGGTCGCAGGGATCTGGACATGCATGTTCACTCCTTTTCTTGGTGGATGAATGGAGGAAAGATGAATTGGAATCAGAGCATGTCTATCGCATAATTTGCGAGGCTTGGGAAAAAGATTTGAGAGATGCGGAATCGCATGCAGACGCAAAAGTCATTGTTTCGGTAACCCCGGCGTCAGGTCCGGATTTTAGGAGCATATGTCGACCGGCCGGCTCGGCCGATCCTTATTCCTGGAACTCGAGATTCAGCTCGAGATGCGTACCCGCGCCGTTGTAAAAAACCAAGACATACGAACCAGGGCTCAGGTTGACCGCCTGAAAGTGCAGAGTCAACACCGTGCCGCTTTCCATGTGCTCGAAGGTTCCTATCTGAGCGAAAGGCAGGGATGCGAAATACTCCTGATTCCCGTCGTCGGTTTTCTTGTGAATTGTCACCCAATCCAATGGCAGATCCAGGTTCCTGGCCAAGCTCACTGTATGGGTCGCAGGGTCTGATTTCTTGAAAGTCAGTGACGCCTGAATCGGCTGTGCCGGAGGTTCGATCACTTCCCTTCTGCTTTTCAGATCAATGCTCGTCTTCACGGCAATAAACTCAATAAATTTGGGATCAAAATCACATTGGTCCAGCCCGAACGCGAGCCTGGATTTCAATCCCGCGCCTTCAATAACGATGCGCTCACGGGCGATCATTAGGCTGGAGGATAGCAGCGTTCTCGCGGCAGGTTCGCCCGTATTGTCCTCCAGGTTCATGGTGAGCCTATACTCCTCTTGAGAAAAACTTTCTTCGACCGAATGGTCGTCGGTCGAGTAGAAGCCGTAATATCCACCGCTATCGTTGTCCCCGGCCCCCACAGTTAACGAAAAGGGCTGCAGATTAAGGTGGTCGTCGCCAGTCGAGCAATTCAGGTAAGGCCTGCGGTAGCCATTCTCTTTGGTCGTGAGAAAGGAAAGGATGCTCTCTTTCTTGTGGTTGAAACATAGCTCGCTGTTCCCATCAGTCATCAGGCAGTAATTTCTCCGTAGAGCCGCGACGTCCGCTGCCAGAGGCTGTCCCCATTCTGGCTCGCACATAATGGAATTCGGAAAGTCTTTCTTACAGTCCCAACGGACTTCTACATAGGTATCACCGAGCCCGAGGATGTGACCGAGTTCATGGAGTATCGTATTATAGCTGGACCCTTGATTGAGCCAGATTTGCTTTCCCATGACCCAGGCGTGTTCACGGTCTTCTCCTTCCTCGCCTCGCTTCAGAGTCTGCAGGGAAACGATGATGAGATCGTCATAGGCCGAGCATCTCTCCGACACATTAACATTCGTGGAATCATCTGCAGTGATGGCGCTGCTATGAAACACAAGCTCAGCGGGAAGGGAAGGCGCAAGGTCCTGCAGGTGCGTGAGCCAGGCGAAGAGCGCCCGTCGCGTATCGTTCTGTTGCCTCTGGACAACTTCTTCTGACAAGGATTCGTGCAAATGGCAAACCTGAATGGTGCGCTTGCTGAGGTCATCAATGAACGGCGCATCGCCTAAAATCAGGAAACGGTCCTGCCCTCCGCGGAGGCCTCTGCCCTCAATGCATTCGCTGCCATTAAAGAGCATGTCTTTCGACAGGCAATTCTCAAGGCTGGGCTTGTCATTCTTTCTTTCCTTCTTGCCGCAGGAAGGCAGGATCGCCGTGAGAAGCAAGAGGATAACCCAGCGTTGGATATACATGATTGTTTGACTCGCTTTTCGGTGAATCACTAAGGTAAACGGCGTTTTGCCCTGTTATGGGAACGCCCAACCAGGAAAGACCTTTGGTAAGCTCGCATATTGAAGTCTTCGCATTTATTTAATTATATCGGGTGGATCGATGAATCCATGCGTGGTTCTGCCGGCTTGTCGACCAGATGGATCGACCTTCCTCGAGAGGCGTCCGTACCGCTGTTGGCGGAAGTTGGGGGCATCGAACCTCCGGCCATCCATGTTGCGCCTTGCACGTGGTTTAGCGGGGATTCTGCGAATGCTTCCCCCTTAAGACGAGAGTGATCCAAACCAGAAGACCTCCCAGCCCTGTGAGAACGGCAGCCAAAATATGACTCTCTCGCGACGCAAAGGCAGCGAGAGCTATATTGGAAATGAAGGCTATCCATGGAATCAGACCATGAATTCGGAAACCCCAATCCCGTGGTTCACGACGTTTGATGACAATCAGCGAGATGTTGACCAGACAAAACATCGCGAGAATCAGCGTGGCCGTTGTTCCGGCCAGGTACAGAAGAGTTCCAGACAAGGCTAGATACGTGACCATAGGCAGTATGACAAAGATCGTTCGATAAGGTGTCGAACGTTGGGGATGCAGTTTTCCCAGCCAGGCCGGCAGTATCCCTTCTCGCGACATGCCGAAGAGCAGGCGTGACGCCGTGATGAAGTTGAGGAGAGTTGTATTCAGAACGGCAAACAGGGCGATAATTGTAAAGGCCAGAGGCGGGAAATTGGGCTGAGCCCGACGAACCACATCGAGGAGAGGTGCGTTTGAGGCGGCAAGCTCCGCCGGGCTCACGACCCGCACGGCAAGCCAGGAGACGATTATATAAACAATACCAGCAATACCTAATGCCAACAGAATCGCTCTGGGAACATTCCGTTCCGGATCTTTCACTTCTTCCGAGACATTGACAATATCCTCAAAGCCAATGAACGCGTAAAACGCCAGCGCTGCGCCCTGCAGGATGGGGGTCCAGCCGAGACCTTCCCCTGGGGGAATCGAAGCACCCGGCACGAGGTCGCCAGGTGTGGCACCTCCCCCTCCCGTGAGATAAATCGCCGAAACAAAAATGACGAGGCAGAGTCCGGAAACTTCGAGCGTTGTGCAAAAGATATTAAGGCCTGAAGACTCCCGCATTCCCCAGAAATTTACCAGCCCTAAACTCAAGAAAAGGCCCACCACGATAACCGCATGCGGAACCGTCGGCGCAAAAGCTGCCAGATAGCCTGAAAAAGCTTTTGAAAGTGTCGCCATGGAAACCAGGCAAGTGCAAAGCATCAACCAACCGACAAGCAGGGAGAGCCACTCGGCACGAAAAGCCTTTTGCACGAAATAAGCGACGCCTCCGCTTTTAGGAAAACGGGTGCCGAGCTCCGCATAACTCAAAGCGGTCAATGCTGCGACCGTCATAGCCACGCTAAACGAAATCCAGACGTCAGCACCGGAAAGTCCCGCAATCTTGCCCACAATGGCATAAATCCCGGCCCCCAGAATGTCGCCAACGCCGTAGATCACAAGGGCTGTTAAGCCAAAGACCCTCTTTAATGAATCTGCTTCTGCTTTTGCCGCCATATAATGTCTTCTATCCTTTAGTGATTCATTCCCTACGGTCGCTATTCTCATGAGTTATTCATCCGTGTCGAGGGAAATGAATGGAATGAGAGGCGTGCGCAGACCTAGCTCGAATGGGATGCAAATGAACACCCATGTGTCTTCGACATTGCCCGACGCAGGCATCCTCAAACCCAACCCTATTGTTCTGCCGATGAATCACCCCAACTGAGCCATAGCCCTCTGCAGAAACACGGTTCGAACCTCTTGAATAAAGACGGGTAAGCGATCAGCATGGAACTGAGGCGCTTCAATAAGTTCCAAAAAACTGACTGTGACTGTGCCAGCTCGCAGACGCCAGCTACGGCCAGGACTGATATCGTCCGGTGTATCCACGAAAATAGGGGCCACAGGTCGCCGTAGATCCATCGCCAGGTGAAAAGCGCCCTTATTGAATTTACCGACAAGACGTGAGTCAATGCGCTCGCCTTCCGGCGTAAGAAATACGCTTTCCCTAGACAGCCGCAGTGTATCCGCAGCACGTTGAAACAGCTGGATACGCCGCTCCGGAAAAGTCTGCGCGGGCGTCCAGAACGTCTTGAGCAGGCGTCCTACAATAAAAAAGGCCGGGATTCTCTGTAAAAAATCACTGAGAAAATACCGCGTATGCGGCAGTCCCAGGCTGAGAATCACAAAAATGTCCAGCGTCGATCGATGATTGCAGATCCAGACAACCGGCTGCTCGGTTTTCGGCAGTAGACCCATGACCCGCACGTTCAAGCCGAATATTCCAAGAAAAACTCTCGAGCAGAAGGGCAGATACGCCGAGCGGATCCATTCCAAGCCCAGGCCCAAAGTCAGAACATAGATAACTAAACCCAGGAAAGCAGCGCCATGCATCCAAAGGGCTGCGATGAAACACCGAAGAACAAGTGCCACTTTTTTCACGGTTGATTTCCTTTCAGTGCGAAGGAGCTTGAGTACACACGGCCGTCTGCATCGCCAGATTCAAATACCGCTCCATGCTAAAGAGGGGTTTGCTGATAACTTCACCCAGAAAATAGGGATAAATCGCCCGACCGAAGTTAACACCTGCGCCTTTCCTCCTTTTGAAAACCGCGCCAGCAAAGAAATAGAAATAAGCTGGGAACGCGCCGAAAGGCAGGTATTTATCAACGTGGAAAGCACTGTTTTCCAGCATCGAAAGAAAACTTTTTCGGTCCAATAGAAGAGTATGCTGCGGCGCTTGCAGCCCAGGCCATCGATTCTTGAAGATTGAAAAAGAAACACTGTCCAAGCGTGGCACTTCCAGAATAAGCTTGCCTTCGGGCTTGAGCAGCTGACGGATACGCGTTAATGTTTCCAGGGGCCGATAATCATGCTCCAAAAAATGCCACATGGTGATCAGATCAAAGCTCGCGGGTTCCAATTCCTGTTCAAATAAAGTCCCCTGCAAAAACTGGGCATGAGCAAAGGCTGGACTGTGCGACAGATTCTTGAAATCCACTCCAAAACACTGGGCCCCGGTTTCCTCCTGCACCTTTTGTAGAAAAGTTCCAGCTCCGCAGCCAATATCAAGCACTCGGCTCTGACTATGGAGCCGCACGTGCTCGCGCACGATATTCCACTTATCGCGATCGTGTTTGCTCATGCGCGCATTGTAAAACCTGGTCAGGATGCCCCAATTCGATTTTTTGCGATGAGCAATGTACTCGTCATCATAAAATCCACCGATTTCAGAAAAAACAATCCGCGGCTGCTGATAGGCAAGCCCACAGGACTGACAGCGCACAAAGTGAAACGTCCCTGGCCTGCCACTCAGATCATCCTGTGCCTGAATGAAGTCGGTGTATTGATCCGATCCGCAGAGATAGCAGGAAACATTTTCGAAAGTGTACTGATTCTCAGACTGTGTGGAGAGCATCATCGCAACCTCAAGGAAATAAGGGATGAAAAAGCGAAGCCGCTATGACAGCAGCACCAACATGCGCGGAACTGGAGTACAGCCAACGTCCATGAGCCGAGAATTCCATGGGCGGCCACAAACGCAAAAAACCCAGGACGATAAAGAAAAAACTGAGAAGTGCTCCCGCAGCGGGAAGCCAGGGCATGAACAAGAGCAGGGGAATAAGCCCGAGAGCATAAGATAGACGAAGGCCACATGAAGGCAGAGGATCATGCCCAAGCTCAAAAACGATCGCAGCAAAGGCCACCACAAAACCATGCACCAAGATCAGGGGCGAGGCGATGGGAACACTGGAATCGATGAGCACGGCAAGCGCAGCATATTTCAAGGAAGCTGGAAGACGCGGCCATTGAAGCAGTAAAAATGCAGTATACGAGACTGAAGCTAAGGCATTCAGACCAAACAGCGGCGTAGCATTGATAAGGATCAAGGCAACACAAAGTTTACCGAGAGCGTCCGGTATGGGCCTGCGGTCAGGATGCAGGGCTCGGTCCTTTTCCCTCGAAAAAAAATCATCAGCGAGCCGCGCCTGCAGCAGGAGAAGGAGGGCCCAAATCATGGGCCAATCTGGAAAAAATCCAAGCGCAGGCCCGCTCAATACAAAGGCCAAGGGAACATACCGGCGGGCTTTAAAACGCTCGCGGCACCATAGGGTCAGGTTTCTCCAGTGGTCCACTGTATGATTCCTTTCAAGCCGTCGACTTCAACTTCCATTCCATCCTGCAATTCCTCGGTGATGTCGCGCAGACCTATCACGGCGGGAATGCCAAGTTCTCGGGCCACAATCGCGCCATGGGAGAGCATGCCGCCGCGCTCGACGATCAATGCCGCCGCGCGTCCAAGAGCGACAGTCCACCCAGGATCGGTTTCCCGAGTCACCAGGATCTCGCCGGACTGCAGCTTATGACACTCGTCGGTGGAGTGAAGGACCCGAATGCGTCCTCTCACGAATCCCGTGGAGGCTGGAAGCTCCGCTCGTCTTTTCTGATGAGCGGCAGACATCGGTGAGACGACTCGATCAGCCGTTTGCAGATTCTCCCTTGAGAAGAGTGGCCGCCCCTGACGTCGCCCGATTCGTTCAGGCACTTTACGCCCCTGCCAGGCTTGATAGCGTTGGCGCCGAAGGTCGATCGTGGGCTGCAAAACATCAGGTGAATAAGCATTCTCGGCAAGTAGCCCGATCAGTTCATCGACCGTCAAGAAAAAGGGATCATCGGCTGCCGCAAGCAAATTCCGGGCGACCAGGAGCCGACCGCTTTTCTGCAGATTGGATCGCAATAGTCCATACAATCGTGATTGAGACAGGCGACAGATTTCACGCGCGCGGATGGCTGCTCGTGCCGGAAAAGCCAGACCAAAAGCAACACCTGTCAAGCAAGCCGCCAACCATCCGCGATGCTGTCGTGCGATGCGCGCGAGAGATGGAAGTTGGACGTCGGATGGGTTATGTCCCTTGACGGGGATCGGCACGGCTAGAAGCTGCAGAAAGAGGCTTGGATCATCCCGATAATTGCATTCCGTCAGCATCAGTTCACCCGAGACCCTCGTTCCCCAAAGATCCAGCCAGCGCTCACACATCTGGCGCAAACGACGATAACGTGAAGCTTTTTGAATATGCTCCCAAGCCTCGGACCAGGCCTTTGCCTCCAGCCGTTTCACAAGGGCAGGATACTCCTGGACAGCGTCTTGCAGCTTTCGCAAATCCTCCAGTTGCTGCATGCTGATGCTCGCGGAGTCGGACAAAAGTCGAACCTGCCAAAGATCGCGTTGATCGATGGGGAGACACACATTTAAAAGAGCCCGGACACAGCCGGTATAAATCATCACGGCGGCATCACAGAGCGCGGCCTCACCCCAGCGGTGAAAACGTATGCAGCAAATCGCCTGCAGTTGCTGTTCCTGAGCCCTCAAAGCATCACTGGCTAGCGTCGGCTGCACTAACATGCGCTGAACCCGTCGCTGAAAGCGCAAGGCCAGCCAGGGGAAAATCAGCATGAGTCCCATGAAGCGGAGGACAAACATCAAAGGAAAAAGCAGACGCGTTGACTCATTCTGTTTCAAAGGTTGATCGAGAGTCCCGATGCCCAGGAACTCATCCCAAAGTCGGATCAGGGTGGAACGCGCCGGCAGGACACTGAGGCAGGTGCGGACGGCTGTTAGATCATAGTATAGACGGCCCTCGTGAATCCCAAGGATGTTGCGCAAAGCGGGCTCAACAGCCTGTAGATGCTTTTTGGAAACCCCGGTCCAACGACCGAGTTGGAAGAAATATTGTTGATATCCGCGCGATGCGAAGGAGTAAAGAAAAGGCGTGACCGGCCGTGGATAGTTTTCATTCATATTGGCGTTGGAAAAACATTTCTCCAACCGGCTTTCGCTGGTAATAGGACGAACCTGCAGCAAATATAGGACATGGCTGGCGTCGATAGCCCATTCAAAATCAACCGGCTTTTGCCAGTCTTGCTCAAGTTTCATACCTAATAGATAAATGGCATGGAAAAGAGATCCGGAAAGACCGGGGCGATCGTCGGGGAGCTCTTCGCCTACAATGGCTCCGGTGTTTCGATCAAGCCGCGCACGTCCGGGTGTTATTCTGCCCTGCACAAGATCGTCGCCTAATCCATCGGCATACTCGACCATAAACACGGTTTGATCCTGCCAGGTCATGCGGCTGAATCCAACACCAGCGAACAGAGCTGCAACTTGCTGCTGCAGCAGGACAGCACAGCCTTGAAGTTTATGTTCTGTCAACGATTCATAGGCTGCCGCACGTTGCTTTGATGCGACCACCTGCCGCACAGCATCCTTCAATCCTTGCGCATCGTTCACATGAAGCACACTGTCCAGCTGTCCTGCGAATGAATACGTCGCACCATCCTCGCCGACGGCACTGCTGCGAACAGCAAACGTCACATAGGACTTATGCTGCGTCAGCCATGATTCCAGAACTCGATCAAGATGTTCAGAAAAATCACCTTCCAAAGGATCACTCATGCGCTCGGCAACCTCGGCGGCCAGTACAAAACCTTGAGGAACCCTATAACGTTTTTGCAAAGCCATGGCGAGATTTGCGGATTTTCCGCCAAAACGCGAAGCCTCGGCAGCCCTCTGCAAAGGCACAAGATTATCCCGGATCCACTCTTCAATCCAAAGGGAACGCAGGGTCCTGGATGCAAAGGGCGGCTGGCAGGCGGCTGAATCCATGAGCTGCAGACGCAGAGTCCCGGGACGAACGTTCCAGAGGCTTTGCGAACGAGCCAGGCAGGCATGAGCACCACTCAGCCAGCAGCATTGCCAACGTAAGCCTTTCGGCAGAAACCTCAGCTTACTGCGGAGCGGAAGAGGAAAACCATCTTCTGATCGAGTGGCTTCGGGAAAAATGACCACTAATTTTCCCTGACCGATGGCCTTTAGAATCCCAACGCGGACGTCACGAGCCGCCTTGAGGGTCTCGGGTTTTGGAAGCCCACCCTGTCGCCGCAGAACCCACCCTAGTAGGGGCATACGGAAATATTTTCCATGGGCCACAAAAACTAAAGGTCGCGGGATTGTTGCCAGGAGCAGAAGTTGATCCAGCCATGAGCTGTGATTACAAAGAAGTATACCCGTGCCTGAGCGGAGTGAACCGTTCACTTCGCAGCGAATGCCAAGGACCCAAAGGCCCCATCGTGTGAATCGACGAATCAATATGGAATTGATGCCCGGATTGACAACGGCCAGAGGCCAAACCAAAAGCAGGCTCAGACTGAGACCGATGAAGATCACAAAGTAGAGAGCCGGAAACGAGGTCTTTTTTTGAATGAAAAGGCGATTGAATGCCAGGTGAAGGAGGACGCCCAAAGGCATAATGATCAGAGCAAATATCCCATCAATCGGCAACAGAATCATGCCGGCCAGTAAAGCGCCAGCGATCGAATCACTTTCGTCCAGGACATCAAAAAAACGACGTTTCCAAGGTGATCGTGCACGCTGACCCTCCGGAATTCCCAGCTGCCGCTTCATAAAGGAATTGGGCAATTCTCCCAGCATATAGCCGCAGCCGATGAGCAATCCAGCCGCAAGCCAATGCAGAGGCGATAGCTTCCAGGATACCATGACCGGGCTTCCGAAGTTGGCAAGGGACCATCCAAAAGCAAAGAACACCAGACCGGCCAAAGGAATAATAACGACAAACCCGCGTAAGGTCTTGTGGTCCCCCAACAAACGATGCCCGCGCCACGAGGCGCCTCCGTCGATGGGAATTTTCAAGCCCGCCCATGCGGAACTTTTTAACCAAATGGTTTGGCCTGTTCCAATTCCAATGAACAGCAGCAGAAAACACAATGCCATGAACACCGACATCAGCGGACCTTTTCATAACCATGAAATTTAGGGGGAGCAGAAAGTGCCCATCCTAGCAAGATTCCGCCTTGAATCAAAGCCGATTTTTCCGCTAGACTGGCGAAGATTTCTGCACATTAAGGAAAAATATTGAGACCGCATTGGCAGCCTGCGCTTCTTCATTTGACGTTTTCGATTTTGATGAATGCACTGAGTTTGAGCTGTGTGCTATCGGAATCGCTTGAGATCCGTGTCGGCGGGATCATCCTGGGTGCATTTAGTCAGCTCCTCTGGTTTGTGCTGCTCCACGAGTGTGGGCACCGGACACTCTTTCCCCAAGCAGTAGGTAATGAGTGGGTGGGACATCTGGCTGGAATGATGGCGTTGATCCCCTTCTATACATGGCGCGATGTGCATGCAGCGCATCATGTGTGGACGGGCTGGAAGGATCTTGATCCCACCACGCGTTCTGTAACCCATGGAAGTCCAGGAGGGTGGCGCGATCTCGTGATCAATGGAGTCTGGACCCTGCATATTCCACTCTTCGGTTTGGTTTATCGCTTATCCAATTTTTGGAATCCCAGATATTGTCGCAAGGGCCGATCATGGGGGTACCTGAGCCTTGCTGCGACGCTTCTCCCTTGGATATTGATTGTTTTCCTCTTTCGAGAAAGGTTGGGCAGTCTTCTGCTCAGCCACCTCTTATTTCTCATGCTGTTTGAAGCGATCATGCTGAGCCAGCACACCCATATCCGCCAGGACCGCGCCGACGGGCAAAAAGTTAACCCGCGAAGTGCCAAGGACCAGGTGGGCTTCACGCGTTCCTTAGACTTTCCCTGTTGGTTTGCCCGCTGGTTTCTCCTTAATTTCAATGAACATGAACGCCATCACGCTTTCCCGCGTATCCCCGGCTATTACCTGCATCGCGTTGCATACCCTTGCGAACGTAAAGTTCATTGGTTCCGCTGGTGGCGAGCTTCTCATGCCGTTCCCGGAGTCACACTGCTGTTTGATGACGAGAGCCGCACTGGGTTGATCATCGAGTAGTCGAGTGGAAAATTGGACCAACGGACCGGACAGGGTGCCTGCTGACGCCCTAAACGCAGGCAGGCCTGGATATGATGCCGTAGTTCACTCGGAATCATGCGCTGCACAAAGTGAAGCAGGAATTCGGCAACGTCAGCGTCGTTACGCAGGCCAAGAGCGTCAGCTTGTAGCTGAAGGCGGAATGCCAGGTCAGGGGTTTTGTACTGATGCTGACGACAGGCGGCATGAAGCTCAGGCAAAAAAAAGGCCACGGCGTAGCCATGCGGGATGTTAAAACGCTGCGTCAGTTCATAGGACAGGGCATGGGCTGCTGTGGTTTTGGAAATAGCAATCGCCTGCCCGGTCAGTCGGCCGAATTTTTGCAACGCACTCGCATGTTCATACTGCAGGAGATTCGGAGCCGATAGCAGGAGAGGTTCTATCATCTGCAAACCTTTTTTTGCCAGCATCATGGATTCAGCGGTCGCGGCACGCGCCCAAAGGGATTCAAAGCCATGAGCAAACGCATCGCAGAGTCCCGCCCGCACTTCGGCATCGGGCAGTGAATGCAGAAGTTCTGGGATATACTGAACCTCAACGTTGATCGGATCAGGCATCATAAGGGAAAGTTTGCGCCCATCCGCAGCATAGACCGTGGCAAAGGGTGTAACCTCTGCGCCCGTGCCGAAGGTTGTCGGAATAAGTGTGAGTTTTGCACGTTTGCCCTGTAAATGAAGCCAGGCTTTTGCCGCGTCCATGACGGTGCCACCGCCGATGGCTACGATCTCACAGACATCAGATATGTCCCTGCGAAGAGCCTCAACCAGAGTCAGCGGCAACGCGCGATGAGCCACGCGAAACATGCGAGTGGTATGCTCCGGTGGGGTCCATGACAGGGGACAGCCTCGGCTGCCTGTCAGCACCACAAGGCTCATGAGAGCTGGTTCCAGAACATTTGCAACCAATCAGCGGGTGTTCCAGTCGGCCGAGGCAATCCGTCCAACGTACCTTCAGGTATATGAGCTTCCACTAGAACCGGACCTTCTCTTTGAAAAAGACCAGGTAGCTGCGCCTTGAATGTTTCATAGTTTCTTGTGATGAGCGTATGCTGATAGCCAAGGGCTTGGGCAACTGCGGCCCAGGATTCCGGTTTGGCGGACAGGGCCTGCGATCCCGTCGATTCATGAGCGTCGTTGCGCAGAAGAATATGAAGGAAGCGCTGTGGACGCTTCGCCCCAATACTGGCGACGTTGCCGAGATGCATCAGAAAAGCCCCATCGCCATCCAGGACGCAGGTGTGTCGATCACTCCGGAACTGCGCAAACCCCAGCCC
>NZ_DASQYZ010000431.1:0-6596 GCF_035638955.1 Oligoflexus sp.
AATCTTAATTTCAGGCTATGCGTATGAAATCGAGGATTCCATGCTCAAAGCTTATGCCATTCATAAACTTCCAAAGCCCGTCAGCAGTAGCCAACTGATCGAAGCCTGTGCCACGTTTCTCGGAGTTCGTCCGGTCCAAAAGCCCGCCTAAAGGTTCCTTTAGTGTGTCTCTTGAAAAACGAATCGCTCGACAAAAGCCAAGCGACACGAGTAAGTGGGATTGTCATTCAGAAACAATAGGGATCTGATTACCGCTCCGAGGTGGAGCAGTAGCGGAGATCTCATCAAAACCGTTAAGGACTACATTTTATTAGCGGCCAGTCCGAATATGTTACGGTATCGCCAATGGTATAGTTAGAACATGTCCAGATTCAGCACGGATAGAAACGTGATGGCCATTGAAAATATACGGGAACGTCTTGCCCTTTAGACACTCCTTTGTCGTGCACCCCATAAAACCATATCTAGCCAAATCATCTGCATTGATATCGGATACTTCAACTGTGCCGCTCAATATATCATCCGTCTGTGGGAAGCTTAGCCCAAATTCAAGTTTATCTTCCCTGCCGATCGATAGCATTTCGCCAGCATTAAGTTTGGATATCCATCTGGAGGCAAATTCTTTGGTCTCCATACCGAACGCGAGATCTACAGTTTGGGGCTGGGCGATGTATTGAACGAAAAACTCCTTAAACAGTTTCATGTTAGGATGAATCACTCCCGCGCGGGGCTGATTATTATCAGTCTCGTCATGGTGGAACTGAGCGGGGTCAGGATAACACTCCCCCATGGAGTTATTCTCAAAGGGCAGGGGGCAATAGACGACCGAGGGTCGTAATGTCCCCCAGGTCCTTAGCCAAATGACAGCTATTCTGTGGCCAGCTTTCAACTGAAGTTTAACTTCGTAGTCATCGCGATCCGACCAAGTTCGATCTTCACAAGAAAAATTCTCCAATTTTCCACTATCCAATGCTTGGATCGCAAATTGTGTAAAATAGTCTTTCAGTGCTTCGCACCTTAGCTCACTAGAGACGTTTTGAAAAACTTTTGCAGTGGCTCCCTGTATCAGAAAAGCTTGGGGCTCCTCGCCTTCTTGCTCGATATGTCGCCTGTCATTGTCGTCTCGACAGCCGTTCAGCTGTGTGAACATTGTGAAAACGAGAAGTTTAACATAAATATTATTTGCTTTCATTATCTCGACACCCCAAATCCTTTTAAAATCCTGGAAGCCACCTGCCTGGCTTCGGCTTCAATTCAGCTTAATACCCTATCTCTCTCATGATAATATTCGAAGCTGCCTTGCTAGCTTGGAATCTGTTCGGAAAAATGGTCCTGGAAAGCAAATAATTTTCAAAAAGCTCATACCCATTGACGCAAACTGGAAACCATTTTGTAGGAAGAGCAATCCTGTATCCTTCTTTCCCCTTATAGATTTCGAAAAATGACAATGCTTTGATCCAGCCCGTGTCGCCGGGTGCCATACTCCTTAAAGAAGAAAATTCCGAATCAAAATGATCACTGTTTTCCTGGAAACCGTTAATGTAGTCGGGCTTGTCCAGAATTGAACCTTCAAGATCTTTCGCTTTCAATAGCATTATTTCCATCCCGTAGGAGCGTCCTCCAAAACTTCGATAACGCCCTGTTGTTCCAGATAAGGCAGCCACTTATCATGTGTATTTTCCGGGCTCGCAGCAAGCCAGTCCGGGTCTGCGACCAATGCCACTTGGTAATCGTCACTGTCATCTAACACTTTCGAGGCGCCCGTAAAAGTTTGATTTGGGAGAAGTACTTGTCCTTTCCCTTTTCCTATTGCAATTTTGACTTTTGGTTTTCCTTGAGCAGGTTTTATCCTAATCTGGACCACTCGCTTTGCGCCATTCCACTCAGGAAATACAACACCTCCTACACGGAACGATTCTTCATTTAGATAAAGTTTAGTGCTCCAAAAGCCGCCTAGCTTAGAGGCTCCACTTGGATTTTTCCCATTTATTTTAGGAACCTCTCCCACGCTATATTCGCCGTAGTATCTAATAATGGTGATCTTTTCCTTCACTTCGGCCATATATGGCTGTGTCATGCGGTCAACATAGAACTTTTGCACAGGGTCAGACAACTTCAAACATTTAGCTTCGATCGCTGCAATCGAATCGGCATTCCTAGCCATTCGCAAAAATGACTTAACTGATTTTGATGCATGAAGGTACTTCACAAACTCGACCAGTTGACCAGGACTCTTGACGCCGACCTTGCCAAGCAGAAACACAAAATCCGAAGTATCCTGGGTTGCTTTTAGCCCGAGTTCCAAAGCTTTTGCCTGAACACTTTCCAGCACTTCAGCGATCTTGGACGACACTGAAAAGATTTTCCCTCCAATCGATGGAAGTCCTTTCAATATCGACATTGCGGCTTTTAGGGGCCCAAGAACAGCCAAACTGTCCACAGATGAGAAGAGATAGTCCCACCCAGTAAGATCCTTTTCACCATCAAACCGACAGGTCGAATTTCCCGATATAATTCGGCAGAACGAGACG
This sequence comes from Oligoflexus sp., assembly GCF_035638955.1. Classification (GTDB taxonomy): domain Bacteria; phylum Bdellovibrionota_B; class Oligoflexia; order Oligoflexales; family Oligoflexaceae; genus Oligoflexus. The sequence continues at coordinate 2,532 of NZ_DASQYZ010000431.1, forward strand.
AGAGGTGAGGCCAGACTGGTTGAGACATAGAGATCAATCCCCATGACTCCGGCCTTCTTGATCTCTTCAATCGCTTTTTGGTTCGCAAAATATTCCTTTGTTAAGGTTTCCCAGCTATAGCCCGCAAATTCATTTGGTTGTCCAATTGCTGGTGGAGCGGCAGGTGGGGGCCGATACCCTTCGGCGATCGCCTCTTCATAAATCTTGCGAAATTCGTTAAAATATGTGACCAGTGAATAGCTCAACAGAATAAGGCTATATGTTTTTCCGTCTATCGTACCCTGCTTCCCCGGCAACGGGCGCATTGTCTGTTTGAGCCAAACGGCAAATGGGTCATTGGCATCGCGAGCAAGCATGCTGTCGATGAGTTGCTGAAAATCCACTGGCACCAGGGAATCTGTAAACCAGCCGTTTCTGTCCAGGACTCCCTGCTTCCCATCAGCACCGTAAAGAAAATTCTCCACACGCCTTGTCTGTAGCTCATACTCTGCGCGCTCACTCTCCGAAGCAACAAGTCGTGGTCTATAGAGTTCAAGTAGCGCCTTGTTCTTTTCAGACCAGCTCAGAGTGACCTGTAAGAACTCAGTTCTGTTGTTGCTTTCGAGCGACCTGTTCATAGCCTCCAGACTTTTGTCGGCAAGGAGCTTATAGACATTGTCGTTGGGATCAATTGGATCAGCACTTGGAATCGACGGCAAAGGGGTAGTGGAAATTTCAAAATCAACCAAATCCTTATAGGTATTGCTGTCATCAATATCTATTCCGAGTGACGCCAGCTCGATCTTCGCCTTACTTTGCGTTTCGTCAACGCTGGTACGAATGGTTTCAAGCTGCCTTTCAACCTCCGCGCGAAGTTGAGTCGCACTCGCACGCTCAGTACGAAGTATCGCTAGAGCTTCTGCAAAATCAGCAAGATCCTGTTCTGTCAACTGATCGAATAACCTCCCTTTAATGTCTTTCAGAACCTTTTCCGCTTTTTCAATTCTTAGGTCTGCGGCGGAAGTTTTTGCCAGAGCATCACGCTTGAGCTGTTCGGACGCGCTGAGAAGCAACCGGATCGCTTCCATTGTGTTCGGCAGTAGAGTGTCGCTACCAATTGACTCAGCACATCCAGGCCCACTCGCTTGGCCTTGAATGCATTCGAAATCGACATCATCGCCGACTCCCATGATGGAAAAATTAAAAAGATCAAGAAAGTTTCCATCCTCTTTCTGTATGTTAACTTCATAAGATTTTTCAACGTAGGCATCTGATGCGCAGAGGCCCCTGGAATTCAAAGCGCATACTGTGAAGGCGAACGAGTTTTGGCCCTTGGCCTTAAATGCAGACATTGCCACGCAGCCCCGCCAGAGTCCCCATACGTTATTTTTAGTACGGTCAGACATGCAATATTCATAGGTGCTGGGACCATAGAGATTATGGAGTTGATCAGGATTAAAAATGATTGGGTTGGAATTAACACTTAAGAATCCACGCTTTTGAGGATCTTTAGACGGACAAACTGAACCCTGTTCAGTTTCAGTACGTGTAACAACAATGTTTACAAGCAACTCACTCTGACTGCAGCCACGACCACCGAAATACTGAGCGTGCAAGGGGTTGATCGAGAGAAAAAATGACAGGAGAAAAAACACAGATTGCATAAATTTCATAGTGGTTTTTCCATGGCAAGGATAGTGTCATATAGCTTTATGGCATCTTCATAGTTTCTGTTTGCAATATGATCCTTCAGCTTTTGCCTGATGGCAGGGGCTATGTCCCGGTCCTGAGAGTCGATAATGTCGAGGCGAAGCTGAATATTTTTTACAAGACCTCCTGAAGCCAGCTTTTTCGCATTTATCTCGAAGGAGGAGTAGCGAAGACATCCTGATTCCATCCATTTCGGTTTCGGATTGCTATTGCAATATCCGCCGTAGGCCAGGAAGCGTTTCAACGCAGCCAGCTGATCGCCATAATAAGGAAGATTTGTGCGAACACTTTTGTTTCCTTCCTTGAATGCCGCATACTTTGCGTCTTCAATTTCACCATAAAATTTTTGCACGGAATCAAGGTAGGCCGAAGTCTTCAATGTTTCAGCCGTTTCCTTTTCAACCTCAATCCGTCTCAACCGTTCGATCCGAATGGCGACCTGCTCTTTCATTGCGGTCACAGTTTCATCAACACTTTTTTCGCGGTTATCCACGTATCCAATGATTTTGTCGAGAATGCTGGACAGATTCGCGAACGGATCCAGCATGCCAGCCAATCCATGGCTTTTGACAAATGCCAGATCCTGGCCTATTCCTTTTGATATGCTTTTTGTCAGATAGGCCATCCAGGATTTCAAGGCAAGGCAGCGATCACGAAGTGATCGGGTTACGAAAAGATCCTCCTGCCTGATATCTTCGAGATCGGACAGCACAGCAACAAGTCTGAGCCGATCCGTTCCTTCTGCGCTTGCGGCAACCTCCCTGACATGAGCCTGAATCACAGCTTCATCCCTATCTTTCACATTTTGCTTAAAGTCCTCCACCAGGGCGGTAAACCTTTGCTGCGTTGCCTTGGTGGATCCTTCATGGGCTGCAAGCACTCCCTTGATTCGACTCAAGGCAACGAGTCCATTGTCGCGGTCGCTTGTCAGCGGACCAACAACGGCCTTTGCCTTGTCCTTTACAATATTTGTGACTCTACTGTTTGCATTTTCAGTTGCTTTATTGGCTCCATCAATGCATGTCTGCAGAGTTCTTGTAAGGCTATGCAGGCATTCCTTCTGCGAAATTACATCCTCTTTATTGCAGGTCTGACTCATTACCTCCTGTGAACACAAATCCGCAGCCAGCAATGAAAAACTTTGACTTGCTGCCAGTAAAATACATGGAATTAAAAGCTTCATGGTTCTTGCCTTTATCCTGGGAAAATAGGTCTGCCGTTCGATTGAAGTCCTACTGCATAATCCGTTCATGGATACTTTGTCGCTTCTATCTGCTCTTCAAGTTCTTTTACTTTGTTCGCATACTTCTTGTATTGATCCGGTGCGTTCTTTACTACCTCAAGGCTCTTACGAGCGGCATCCAAAACCTTGATATCATCAGCAGTTAGGTAAATTTCGAGATATGTCTTTACGCATTCGTCACGGGATAAGGCTTCGCAGCTGGGTGGAGTATTTCCGGGAAGCTCGTCAATCAGGTCTTTGAGCGTGCGCAACTTTTTCCTCTGATCTTCGGTGGTCCTTTCACTGAGTATAAGTTCGTCAAGGCGGGTATCGCAGAGCGGATCCCCTTCCTCACCGGGCTGGCACTCCTGAAGAATTTTCACTGCACCTGCCACACCAGCTATCGATGAAGTATCACCGACCATAGCAGCCACAACCTTGTCATATGCTTTGAACGCGGGAGCCAGAACACTTAGAGCTTCATAGGCATTGCGTGCATCCGTATTTATTTCCAGGTCCGCAAGCAATTTTTTCTGAAGTTCCATTTTGCTTTTCCAGATATTCAGGGCTTCCGGCTCCAGCTTGCCAATGGCCTCCAGTGCATCTTGGGTTTCAAAAATTATCTGATCGTCAAACAACCCATCGCTCAGGTAATCATTAAACATGAATATCGTTTCAAGGGCGAACCTGTAGGCACGGGAGCTAAATGTCAAATCTCCTGAGTCAGAACGAAGACGGTGCAGGATACGAATTTTCTCGACATGGTTTTCAAGATAAATCTGACCCTCGATATTCCCAGGGTAGGCTTCCGTCTTTAAAGACAGATCTATCAGTTCCAGTGAGTTTGCGGAATTATATGTTCCACCTGGGATCCCCCTCAGTCTAGGGTCTGACTTAAGGCTCGCACGAATCCTTAGGAGTCCCCCTCCTTCAAACTCCATTCCTCCAGGGGTCTCAAGTCCCTTGTCAAGCAGTGAATTGAGTGGACCAAGTAAAGACAAAAACTGAAATTCCGGTAAGCTTTCGGCGGAATAGCTCAACTTTCACCCAAAAAATCCTGACAGATATGAAGGGTGGTGCATCTGATTGTTGATTAGCTGTGGATGGCGGCCAGCGTTGTTCGATAAGTCCAGGGCAGCCATTTCTCTGGCTTC
>NZ_DASQYZ010000432.1:0-2224 GCF_035638955.1 Oligoflexus sp.
ATCCAGGTACGCGTCCTCAATTCGCTAATCACGCAACCCGATAATCATAGGTAAGAGCCATATCCAGGGGGAGCGAGACCTTTGAATTTTCAATCTGATTATGCCAAGTGGATTGGAAAAATTACCGAATACTTTCGCCAGAAATATAATCGCGATATCAAAACTTTGTCGTACAGTTTCGAACTGAGGTACTTTAGCGGCTATTCTGAGAGGGACGTCATTTCTGAACTGGAATACTCCGTTTCAGATCTCCATGTGCCGCGGAACAATTCGGGCAGCAGCATGAACAAAAATCCTTTCGCGTGAATCACAGCCCCTGCTGGTCTCCACGTGTGCTTGGTTCTCAAATAGTGCGTCTACGGTTTGCTGGATGATGCAGGAAGGAAGCACATTTTCGCCGAAATTCCGCTTTAACAGACTATCTGTATTCGGTATCCTTCTCTCATAGCAGTATTTAAATCAGCGACCATATTTCGGGAAAATTCCAGATGCATCCCAGGTATTCGCTGAGACACAGTCATCACATGTGTTTCATGGTGGGTTAAACATTAATGATTAAACTTCCGATCGTCAAGGTCAGCCGATGGTATTACCGCGCTACCCAGTCGGTGACGTCGTGTTGCAGGCTCGAAACCTTTGTCGATTCGCACGGCAGGTTTTCAATACTTGTGACCGAGCTAAGCGATAACAGAGGCCCGAGCGTGACGGATTCGCACGGGGCGCTCTGCAAAAGCATTATCCAGGAACTCAAGCTTCCAGCCGCACTGCCTTATGAATTCTACGAGCGCTTTGATCGAAACAGCTATGCGCCACCGCGCGATGATCTATGCGAAGTCACCAGGGTTGCCTTGAAAAATGGGGTTCCGCATTGGTTTTATGTTCCAGATGAGGAATGGGATATGATTTATGCGAATCCAAAAAGACCGAGGCCAAAAACGAGGATTCGTAAGGCTGTCAATCAAAATGGGGCAAGAGATTATGAAAAGTGATGACTGATCACAGCTTCGCTGCTGTCTCAGATAACCTTACCCAGGCGTGATCTGATGACTGGAGACAGCCCTTCGTGTTTGGAGTCCGGAGCTCATAGGCCCGCTTGGTGTGGGCTCTGTTGTATCGCTTTATTGGAAGGCCCGCTCAGGCGGGCTTTCATTTACAATAATTCATCCACCATGTGCTCAGCTTTGGCTTCCTAAAAACACCTGAAGCTGCAATTTCTCGATGTGATTAAAATAACCTGTCACCTACCCTTTCTTCCTCCTGACCAGGCCCGACCATGTGTCTGGTTGCCTCCCCCAGGGTCTTATTCATGGCTTTGTCGTTGAGGGGCATTTGCACACTGAATGTAGGATTGGTGTCGGACACAGCCTAATTCTGCTGCCCCTTCGGCACTTTCGCAAAAACCTGAATCTGCCCGTTCTCGATGACAAAACCGGTGTCGGTCGCCGGCCCCAGCTTGCCCTTGACCATGGCGAGCCATGGGCCTTTGGTCATTTCATCGAGGGCCTTGTTCATTGCCTTTTCACCGATAGTGATCTCAAAGATGCGTTCATCCGATTTCACTTTGAAAAACACTTGTTTGTCCCCAATTGGGACCGCAGCGGGAATCTCATCAAATTTCAATGAAAGCTCAGCAGAGCGTCCGTCGATGGGGATCATCTTCGTCAGGTCGATGTCGAGCACTTCCACCTGCTTCTGAGATTGCGGCCTTGGCACCGGTGCTGGTTCGGTCAGCTGCTTATGGAATGTGGCAAGCTGCTTGTGCATCCGTAAAGTTCAGACCGTCCCCGTCTTTCGCTTTGAATTTTTTTCGTGAATGCTCCACCGGGAAATAGCAACCCGGAGGTCAATCATGCATTCTCTTGAAGAACTCAAAGCTCTGGTCAATGGTCACCGTGTCAAAACCCAAAGCAATCGGCTGTCGCCCGCGCTGAGACGCATGGTGTCGGAAGCCTTCAAAGGCTCACGGATGTCGGTGGCCGCATTTTCCAAGTCAATTGGCGTCGCTCCCATGTCGGTGCTGAAATGGTCGAAGGATATGCCTGCGCAGGCTGCTTCATTTAAAAAAGTGGCGATCATTGATGAGCAATCGTAAATCGTCCGTGCTCGACACCTTAATATATTTTTCATCTGTGTCATAATCTCAATACGTATAACCCATATGGAGATTGAGATGGATACGATCACACTGAAAAAGAAACTCAGCACCTACCAGTCAGACAAAGGC
>NZ_DASQYZ010000433.1:0-3501 GCF_035638955.1 Oligoflexus sp.
TTTTTCAATACGGCGGGACCATTCCATCGACCTCCATCCGCTGGTATCTCGCCTATAATAGGGCCCACCGGATTGCTCCGGTGGGCCACTGAGCTCCGGTCGCCACCAGTCCTCGCAACCACGGACCGGGAGTCGACCGCGTCGCGACTCTGTGGAACAGTGATACGCCTGAATCGGACAGAAGGCAGCGTGATCACAAAGCTGAACGGAACGCCGCCGCCACTTTCCAAGCCCTCCACGGCGATTGCAATCGACCCGCCCAGGCTTTCAATAAATGACTTAACCGCATCCATACCGTATCCACGCCCCGATATCTCCGTGATCCTGGCTGAAGTTGAAAAGCCAGGAGCGAATATGAACTCTGCAATTTCTGCCCTGTTATAGCTTCGGTTCCCATCCAGCAGACCCTTGGCTTCTGCCTTGACCTTTATTTTTTCGAGTGCCAGCCCACCCCCATCGTCTGAAATCCTCAAGGTGAGGTTCATGGACGGGTCAAGTGCGCCCTTTAACTCGATGCGCCCAGCCCCGGGTTTGCCCTTTCCCAGCCTCTCAGACTCGGATTCAATGCCATGATCCATTGAGTTCCGACTGATATGCGCGAGGACGTTTCTTAAGGCAGCATAGCTTTCCTGGGTCAAATAAATTTCCTGCAAACCCTGGGTACCAACGGTCGGGACATGCTTCGCCAGCTCCATCGCCAGGCTCGGGAGACTGGATCGCATTTCGTCGACAAGATCATGAAAGGGTACATAGGCAAATGACACCAGGGGCAGAAGATCCATCAGCTTGAGGCTTTCATTGGACAAAAAGCGATCAACAATGGACGCGACATCAGCTGGATTGAGAACGATGGGCCCGCCCAACCGAATGTCCCGATTCAGTTTGTCGCGGCTCAAGGTATAATACTCCTCGAGCAGGGAGTCGACAGCTTGGATGTTTTTGATGACCTGCGCAGCGGTCATCTGGCCTTCGCCAAGCTGAAGGTCTTTGAGAATATTTTCCGCTTCATGGACGAGCGAGGCAAGCTCTCTAAATCCCAAAGTTCTCGCGACCCCCTTCACCGTATGCAGCTTGACGAAGGCTGTATGTAGGATTTTGCGATTATCGTTCCCAGGCGCGGGCCCTTCGATCAGCTCCACGGCTTCACGCAAATATTTCCTGGAAGAGTCACAAAACTGAACGAATTTGTTAGGCGCCACGTTGATCAGTTCCTCGATCAGGCGAATTTCACGGGCCTGTGAAGAGGTCACTTCCTGGTATTTTTTCAGCTCGGTCACGTCTTTAACCGACACGAAGACCCGCTGAACCGTGGTCCTATCGCTCTTAAGCGTTGTGTTCCAATCAATTTGAATCATCCGGACCGATCCATCGATCGTCAAGGATAGCTCGCGAGGAAGGTGTTCAGCATTCAGCTCGAAGGAAATCATATCTGAACCTATGGAAAGGCTTAAACTTGAAACGATAAGATCAACCTCATCCCCACTGAGGTTGGCTCGGCTCAGAAGCAGCGAATTCAAGTCATAGACTTTTTCTGAAAACGCTCCGAGTATCGTTTCCAAGCTCTTGGACCGGTTGCCGTCGATCAGAAGGCCCTTGGGGTCCGATATACTGAAGATACCAATTTTAACTGTGTCGAAAATTGACCGTATCTCTTCTGTCTTTTCTGCGACGAGGTGATCCAATTTTTCTACGTAGTTCTTGAGTTCCCTGTTCAATCTATCTTTCTGCTCATTCTGTTCGCCGCTTTCCCGCTTGATGCGGTCCCCGAAGGCGAGTGAGAGCAGGCAGAGTTCAGTCGCCACACCCAGGAGACCGAGCAAGTCAGAAGCTCTGAACCAATCCGCCAGCCCGAGAATGACCAAATTTTGACCGATCGAAAGTACGATCAGCAAGGTCCAGGATATCGTAAAATTGATCGCCGGCGTATAGCCGCGGAAAAAGCAGATGACGGATGTAAGGATAATGAAGGGGACGGTCACTGCCGAAAGAGCGCTCAACATAAAACCGACGAAAGCAAGGCTATCGAATATGAAGAATTCCAAAAACGACAGGAGAACGAACAAACCATAAATCCAGACTTTTACTTGGAATACTCGATGCAAACCGGGTGCATGCTTTGCTGTGATGAGAAACTCCATCGCAAACAGACTGGCGAAAAGCATACCCACATATCCGGACGTAACCGTTATCAAGACTATCAGCATTGCATTGCTGATGCCAGGCATGAGATACAGGGGCCCAATCCCGGAATACATGGAATAGCAAACAATGACATTGACCCCGTACAGAATATAATAAAGATAGTACTTATACTTGAGCTTGAAATAGACAAAAGTATTATAAATGAAGGCAAAGGCAAATAGCCCAAAACAAAGACAAACGACCGCCAGATCATAATGTGAAAAGTTATAAAATTCTGACATGCTCATGAGTCTAAAGTTAAAGGAGCAATGCTTTGTCAATTTGGGATCATTTTTCATCCTGATGGCGAAAGCGTTCGCTCCAGGCTTAATAGTTAAAGGTATGGCAGGCGTCCTGAATTTTATTTTTCTTGTCTCGAAGGCATGGGCATAGCCTACCTTCTCTATAAGCGCCCGGGAGTCCAGGTCATACACTTCGATTTCCGGTGTCAATGTGAGGCTGTATGACAGGATGAGTATCGTTTCTTTGTCCAGTTCGCTATGGACAGAAAATTTGAGCCAGTAGCTGTCCCCGGAAAGGAAGGATCTGCCTCCCTGCTCCAACTTTTTGAAATCAACGTTTTCACTAGCCACGTCGTCGATCGAATACGCCGTGTCCACCACATAGACAGCAGAATCGTGCACGGCCGCCGAGGAAAAATCCTTATTCACATCAATCGCTACCTGGGCATGCAGCGTCAATGGCAGAATCCAACTGACCAGCAGGTAATATTTCAAGAACGCCCAGCCCCTTGGCATTCCCTTGACTCCACTTTGGTAAATTTGATATCGAGATTCCAGCCCCTAAACTTAACCAATTTGCGTTGGAAGGCTGAAAACTCCTTTTATTATATCCGGTTGACGATTGAGGGTCTGCCCATCGCGGAAAGCTAGGGTTTGCTTCCCTGAACTTCAATATTTAGCGGGGTCCACTTGGAAACATTGGAGCCATGAGCGGGCGAAGGCTTGAGCGCTGATTGGATTTCCCGACGCATGTCAGTACCCGGATTTAAAAAAGTAGGGAAGGCGGCAAGCACCTTCCCATCACAGGCTACGTAAACGCTGGCGAATTTAGTAAATACTAATTACCTCAACTATACTCAAAATAACCAGTGCGTTTATCGGACTTTAGATCCTTGAAAACATGGAGCAAAACGGATCCGAGAAGAACTCCATTTTTCCAGGGCCCCGGAAAGAATGCTTAGGAATTAATCAACGCACCAATATTGTTGACTAAAAGCCGCCTCCTGGGAGATGCAATCCTCCTCCTGAGGAGGTTTTTTCAATGCAATGTGACATACGGCTGGCCTTTTCCCTGGCT
>NZ_DASQYZ010000434.1:0-2352 GCF_035638955.1 Oligoflexus sp.
TATTCCCATCATTGCCGGACTCCTTTGGTGTCCAATTAGTGCCGGCAATTTTAGTGGCAGCTTCGTCGTTTGCAAGATCCGATAAGGCTCGACCGTCCTAGCGTCACAAAATGGGCCATTCTTCAATATGGCGCACATTCAAGCATTTTTGCAACAGCCTCTGCTGTTTCGTGATCACCAACTGCGGGTGAAGAGGCAGGATACGAGATCAGGCGGGAACAGATTCCGGACGTGGCGTCATGGAGCACTTACAATAGGCGAGGGGTGAGCTTCTAAAGAAACGGAAGATGAGGCGGAAATGGATGGTTTTGAACCGGATTTCGACCTTTGCCGTCACCCTTTGTATGTTGGGAAGGCTTATAGCAAGGCATTCAGTTAAGGCCCAGTCGGTTTAGAGTATATATAGCGTACACAAATATAGACCAAAGAGGTTAACCTCTTAAAGTTGTTTAAATAAATGACTGGACAAAGAAATGTTGGAGCTATCAGAAAAACGTTCTCAGCTCACCCTTTGTGTGTTGGGAACGAGCATACCCCTGAACGTTCAAGCGGCTCCTGCAGCAGCAGAATAATCAAGTTCCAAAACTATACGTCACCGATGGAAGCATAAAGGCGCCTTCCCAATCTCTGGGGTTGTCCCTCAACTTCTGTACCTCTTCCTGAAAAAACGCATTGGAAGGATCCATCGCCAAAGATTGATTAGCCAAGGCCAGCGCTCGATCGATATGACCAAGTTTGAATTCCGCGACTGCCAGCAGGTAATATGCCTGGGCACTGCTCGGATGATTCTGGAGATAGTCGTGAACGATGGACTTGGCGGCTTTCCAATCTTGATTGAATACGCTGTGCTTGAAGCGATAGCGAAGAACGTCTTCGGGAAAGATGTCTTGCAATCTTTCGGTCAACTTTTCAAATTCATCCGCATAGTTCTTGTCCTGGTCGACGAGTTTACTCGTCAGCGAAAGTCGCTGCTGATCAAAGCCCAGGTGTTCATCCCTCGATTCAAGTTCCGTAATGAGGTCTATTGTTTTCAGGATATCGGCTGGCCCATGCTGGCTAATGGATCGAGCGAATACCTTATTCAATAAGATGGCCGTAGGTAACGACGCAGGGTCCGTATCCCGCGTGACGCTTTCCATGAGTTTTGATCTCAGAATGATCACGGGATTCAAGCATGCCGGCCCATTGATATCCTCCAAACATACTTTTCGAATCGCTTCAAGTTCGATGGGATTCTCGGCTGCGACCATCTCCCGGCGACACGCTTCAGTCAAGCTTGCCTCCTGATTCACAATGCGATTTTTAATTTCTTCAGTCGCAAGCATGGCAAGAGTTTCATATTCCACAGAGCAGGCGCTTGGGTTCGGTGTTGCAGGTCTATAGTCTGTGGCCTTGGTAAGGGCGGAAAGGGTTGCTTGATGCGAGGACTTTCGTTTGGCTTCCGCCGCGAGTGGCGTCTCAGGGTCCGCTGATTCCCCTTCCTTGACGGTACTGTTGACTTTGTCTAAATTTGCGCCGCCTCGATGCATAAGGCCCGCTGCTGTCCCCAGAGCCACGATCAAAGCTCCGATCCCGATCGCTGTCTTACGATATCCCATCATTCCGAACCCTTATTGACGAGCGGCCATCAGACCTGGCCGCGTGACTCGAAGGGAATAGCAAATTTCTAGGATGAAGGGAAGGCGGAGAAGAGCACCGAGTTCAGCGCATCGATTCGAATCCCAATTTGATTGAGACCACCTTAAGCTGCTGTAGAACGAGTCCGCGAAAAAACTTACCAGGGCGATATCTCAAGGAGCTTTGGCGGCTTGATAATCAGCTTCTGTGCACGCCGCATATTCCCACTCGGGGAAGGGCGTTTCGCATAGACTATTAGCCATAACCCGGGCGCCCGTAATGATGGTTTCTTCTGGAATGAGCAGCTTATTTATCCTAAAAGCGGCGGGAAGAATCTTAGCAAACTCTGTGGACTAGTAGCTTCTCCTAGATCGCCAAAGGATAGATATGTATACAGGTTTCGTCAATCTGCATGAGGCACCCAAGTCAATCTTTGGCCAACAGATACCGATGATCACCCGCGGAAAGGTTTACACCTGTCATATTGAGTATCGGATCCCTCCGTTGCCTTTACATAGTGCTTTTTAAGAAATTGGTTCAGACCCAGGGTTTGTAGTAATGCAGCTCACGTCGCACCTGTGACTATGCGACTTGGTTTGGAATATTATAGCGTGCTTTGCTTATCTCTTTGCTTGCAGCTTCTTCTTCAGCCGGTATCATTCCACCATTCAGCAGAAGTCTTGCAGATCCTGGCCTGCCAAGTTCCATTCCAAGGCGTTCCATAATAAGGTTGGC
>NZ_DASQYZ010000435.1:0-7178 GCF_035638955.1 Oligoflexus sp.
AGAGAGAGCTAGACTCAAAAAATCCTCCGCGACTTTTTTCACCATATATCGATTTTCAAGCCTTGGGAAGTGGGGGCGGGCCCACTTCCCATCTGCCGTAAATTTCTGCTAGGTATCGTCGTGTCGGGGAATTATCCCCAAAGTTTTCATGCAAGGAATTCTATGAAAAGCAGAATGTTTGCCCTTCTCGCAGTCCTCTGTTCCGCAAAGGCAATCGCAGGCTCTCTCACCGTTAAACCGGAAGTTATTTACTCGACAGCCCAGCTCAAATTGGGTGACGAGAAGTGGACCAACTCTGATGGACAAAACGAAGCTGCCGATGTCAGCAACTCGCGCTTTATCAAAGGATATGGCGGAGCACTCAACCTTGAGTATGAGCTGGCAGATCGATGGCGCCTCGGCGGTGGTGTCGGTTATGTTAGTTACAACCAGCAGCATGGCCTAAATCAGCCAAACTTTAACGATCTTTATAGTAAAGCGCAGCTTTCCTACGACTTTCTCAGGGTTGGCGATTTCAGTGCATATGCTGCGGGCGGCGCCAGTTACCACATGATCAGCCTTAATAGTGAGAATCGAAACGAAACCCGAATAAATCCGGGCGATGTTCAGGTTTGGAACTACGATGCTGGCGTAGGGGGCAGGATGAAGGTAGCGGAAAATGTGAACCTGGGGCTTGAGTATCGGGTTACCAATCCGCTCGACAGTGACCACACCGGGGTCAAGTATTCCGCTGGTGATGAATCACTGAAGACCGAATTGACCAAAGTCAAGCTTAGTACAAACGAAGTCCTGGCTTCGCTATCATACTCGTTATAAGCAACGTTATCTTTGTAACCAGAAGTTTCGGCTTCTGGCTTTTTTCTGCTTCTGGTTATTCTGATATTAAATATCAATGCTATCCAATTTTTCCTGAACACCAGATTTTTCACAACATGATTTTACTACCTCATCTCCTGTTCTTTTTAGTTGCTCATGATTGACGGATTCCAATATTCGTCTTAAAATTGTCAGACGTCCCCTTTGAGATTTGCAAAAAATGACGCTTACATTTTCCGAAGCAAAAGCTGAATTTAACTCATCAATCAAAATGCGGTTCAAAAAAGAAAATTTATTGAACATTGAAAGTGCAGTCTTTACCCTTTGATTGAATCATCTTTAGTTCCACGAAAATTAATTAAAAAGTCAGCTCTTAAGTTTTGGAAAGACTTAAAACACGATTTCGTCGGCGGTGCACCGTAGAACCTTTACTTGAATCACTTGGCGTACTCTGCGAGCCAGGTTGGAAATTACTGAGTAATCCTGAAGCCAAAGAAAGATGATTTCGCGAAACACTACCTGGATTCAACCAAGAATAAACCTCGGGAATCTTTGTTAGATCATTTGACAGACAATAGTTTTCTTGCATAACTACAGCATGATGCAGTAGACATATCAACACTCTGGGGTATAAAACATTAGGGTCAAACCCTAACGTAATTTTAATGACTTTGGAAATCCCTTCATTAAACGGAAGATTTGATGGTGCACTTGCTACTGACATTGATTATCTTGTTTTTGGATTCTCAGGTGATTGCAAAACCTGAGACCAAACTGGCTGTCATGAAGATCAGCGAGGAAGGAAAAAAATGGACTGCGCCCAACCTGGAAATTGCAAGATTCTTATGCTTACGCGCGCAAGTAATTTGTGACGTTAGGGCTCTACCAACTCATAGAGCCTTTACAGAGCTGCAGGCGAATCAAGTGCAATTTCTACTCTCGTTAGACCATCAACTTAGCGGAGTAACGTACCACAAAATTGCAAAAGTTGATTCGGTTGCGATTGTAATCGTCGCAGGAAAACCAATGACTGACTGTGAGGCGATGAGAGGAATGAATTTTTCTGCGTTTCGCAATGTTTTTTACGCAAAAAAGCTCGCAAAAAAATGTGCAGGCTTGCAGTTTACCTGGACCAACAGCTATGTTCAGGGAATGCAAATGTACCGGAGCGGCCGTGTTGATGGCATGATAGGAGTTGAACTAAATTTTGTCCGCAGTAAGCATGATCCAGTGCGTTTGACAGAACTGGATGTAGTATCACCAGTTGACAAAGAGTATGTGTGGCTCTTTAGTAACTCCTTAAACAAATCCTCCGAAGCAGCCACACGGTTTTTGAGTGTTTTGCCCAAGTTACCCGGCTTGTTCCAGCCGTAGCGCATCTTGAAGAATACAGATCACCAGATTTTTCTGCCAGTTCATTCGATGGCATCTCGTCCCTCACTTCCAGCCATTTCCCAGAATAAAGCTCACATCTTCACTTGTTCACAGAAACGTTCGATTCTCCAAACAGAAATCCAGAAATCTCCAAAAATGCCAGTTCTAAACCGCTCCAAAATCTACGATCGCTTGCCGGCAACGGTCCATCGTGCAAGAATTCTCTCTGGAGGTGTTATATGAATACAAATGAAAATATTGCACATGGCGAAGGCTCATCAACTCACCTGTTTTACTCAGATGAATGGGTCTATATCACGAAGCACTGGCTGATGATTGCTTCAGACTCTAAGCTCAGGCAGGCACAGCTTTAGAGTGGGAGCGTAATAGTGAACGTTGTGCCATCCTCTTGGCTACTGGAGACAGCCACGGTTCCATGATGAGCTTCAGTAGCTACTTTAACAAAAGCCAACCCAAGGCCCCATCCTGCGATGGTGGGTTCGTCAGTCAGTCCTCGATTGAACGGATTAAAAATATTGTCTTGCAGTTGCTTTGGAATGGGTTTTCCGAAGTTATGAATGGATATGAAGGCTTTCTCATCTTTGATGCCTGTAGCTATTGTTATCAGCCTATTCTCATATCCATACTTAAGAGCATTTTGCAAAATGTTATCAACAATGCGCCTCAGAACACTTGCATCCCAATTTCCCTGTGCATCGACTTGTTTGAAATATAGAAAGCGATCACCAAAGCGGGGGATAAAGTCATTGACAGCATTGTCCAAAATTTCTTTGAGACTACAGGGACCCGGATTTACAATGAGTTGATGCCCTGATTTTACTCGAGCTAAATCGAGAAGATTGTTAAGCATTGCGTCAGCCTGCCGAAGATTTCGCTTGATAATATCTATGGTTTCTTCATGACCACTCTCCGTCAGTTCTTCCTCCAGGATTTCAAGACCCATTACAGCTGCACCAATTGGGTTTCTAAGGTCATGGGAAAGACTGGCTACGAATCGATCCTGACGTCCGATTATTTTGTTAGCCCTTTCCTTTTCGTCCTCAATCCCCTGTACCCGTTGTCCAGAGAAAGCTTCGGCAGCTATCTCCATTGCCTTTTCTATCGAATCTGCAATAAAGTCCCGGATGGGTTGCGGAACTTGCTTCGCATTCTCCTCAGCCACTTTGAAAATAACTTCGCGTAGTACCCTGTACTCCTTAAGCATTTCACGAACGGAATATTTTTCTTCATTGGCCCTAAGATGTCCGTGAATCTGACACGAACCGTCGACGCAAGGATCATCAGTGCTATGATTCGGATCGAGTGTCTCGGCCAAACGCGCCAAAAACTGTGGCAAATGATCAATGAGTTTACTTCGATTGGTTTTATCTGAAGCCTCGATACGAGCGTTGACACTAACCACCCAACGATCGAAAATTTCCGTCTTTTTATCAATCAGGAGGTGCGACATTTCACTTGAATATACTTTGTCCATAAGAAACCCATTCGCAATATTGCAATACGATTACTTGGTGAGAATATTAGGTTCGCATAACGGAGAATGGCCGCCCGGAATCGGGCTGACGCCTTATTAAGCTTTTCCCATAGGGGGAAAATCTTTTTTTGATTGTTTTTGCTACCGGATCACAAATTCATTTTCATGAGCCAACAATCCTGCATTTCAGTTTTAAGATCACTGGGCATCTTGCACTTTTGTAAGACATACCAACCTAATTAGATAGCTTTTTTAGTATTGACTGTTTGCCAGAAATGCATTTTTGAGTGAGGAAAGATTTATTCCCTAAATCATCTAACGAATTTTGGCATTCTGCCATGAAGTGTTCCCCTTTGACGGAGCATTGTCCCCTAAAAGCGCGACCATTGGTGGCGATGGCAAGCAGGAACCATCTGTTCATTGCTTTCGGCACGCTGGCTTCTTTAACTATTCGCATATGCTAGCAAAGGCTTGCCCTGATCTGGAAGACAACCGGTGGCGTATATAAGACAGCTGCCATATGGGTATCAGTAATGTTTTTGATAAAACTCTTTCTACATCCGGCTTGCTTGTGGCTCCATTTGGACTAGTAAGGATCTTAAAACGCAGCCCGCCTTTAGGGACTGACCTAATTTAATTTGAAAGACGGGGATTCTCGAGCAGAAACTAAGATCATTTAACCCGTCCGCCCATGATTCAGGTGACTTTGTTGAAAACACAATACGCGCATGGCCGGATTCAACCTCCTTTTCCCTGTGGAACAGAATGACAACCAGATGGTGACTATCTATGAAAAGGAAATTGTGCATGAACGCCTGATTTACGCCGAGATTGGGCTCAAGCGCCATAAGCTGGAATTGGTTCAGCGGCTCGTGGAGGAGGATGGTTCCACCTTGGCTAGCGGGGTCCTCATCATACCAGAGGATCGAGCAGAGTCGCTTGTCCGGGGGGACCTGCAACATTTTAAAGGGAATGCTTATGCTTGGCATGCTTTTGCTCCTTTCAAGTGATCGGGAGCAGGCATCAATGGTAAGGGGGGTTAATCTCGTTTCATCCGGTGCCTTTCCTTCTCCAGCTTCTGAGTAATGTCCCAAGTGTCGACGTAAGTGACAATCGAAAGTGAGTTCAGATGGGATAAACTATTTACACATATTGTGGCATACACCCGCAAACGGCTCGGGGGGAGAAAAAGCATTGCCGAACTGTCTATAAAATCTTTTGAGAACCGCCCGTGCGTATTTTGGCATTGATACTCTGCAGCAAAAAATTTGCGATTTTGATGCTGTGAGAAGCGAATTCTAAGCGATCCTGGAAAAACCTTTCAAAATTACAGCGGTCACGGATTCAATAAAAATGGCTCTGGCAAAACAGAGTAGCGGTTAGCGAACTGCTACCCCAGCAGTTTCGCGCTCCTTTCACTGTCAACGGCGCAGGGAAGTATATAGATTTTATTAATCAACCGTACCAAATTGGAAACCTCTAGAAAGTATGGTTGATCTTGGGGCATAACGCCGACAGACAGCTGCACAGAGTTTGCCAGCAAACCGGTTTAGTGACATGAGCTGTGAAGCCTGATTGCAGGGACTTTTCTCGATGTTCGTTCAAGGAATGAGCAGTTATGGCAACAATTGGCTTTGCAAACCCATGCTGTCTAAGTGCTGTTGTTGCTTGATAGCCGTCCATTACCGGCATCTGTAAATCCATGAGAATGACATCATAATCCCCAAGAAGGGCCTTCTCCATAGCCTCCTTGCCATTTTCTGCGCAATCAACCTTCACTCCAATTTTTTTCAGGATCGAACTTATTAGGACTCGATTGTCATACATATCATCGACCAACAGAACCTTTGCGCGATTTTCGGATTCAGTTGGGTTCTCGGATTTCGTTGGCTGAGCCATAATCTTTTCCATTCCGGGACATATAGACAGCACGGTTCACTGCATTGGTCTATCCGCTGCGATGGTTAGTGCAAAAGTGCTTCTTATGTGGCGTGCCTGACATGGTGTGTGGGACGATCTTCATCAGGTTGGTTTATCTTTACAGGACAATCGTTACGTATTCGTCGCGGGTTGCCGCTTTTAGGTGCTTTAAATCAAAAATCACCAAAACCACGGCAATAATGACAAAAAATACTAGTGTACTGTGAGTGCTCCATAGTCACTTAAGATCCTTGCCATCCTGTGTTTCCACCGGCTCAGACTTTTTTAAGTCTTCCATTTCGCTATCTATCTCCCTTTTGAGTTTTTCGTAGTCGCGCCCCTGCTCTTCCACAAGCGAACGCCGGGAAGCGACACCTGAATTCAGGCGGACTTCATCGGCCTTGGCATCTTTCAGTGGGTCGATGCTCTGCATGGATGCGCCGATCCATTCAGCGGACAGATAGATTCTGCGTTTGAGCGGATCATCGAAACCTGGAGCATCGAGCATCCCACCTGCAACGGCCTCCTGAATCATCCACTCATAGACAGGCTGACAAAGCATGCGAATCAGCCATGTACGTCTGAGTTTGAAGAATTTCCAGGCTTCGAGGAGTGCAGCACGGCTCGCTGAGTAGGAGGATTGAAAGTGCTGGACCAGCACCTCATAGGGGAGCCCCAGGGCGATCCCCACTTGCCTCAGGATCGCCTGCACGAATGGATCAAAGCCAGAGTTTGGTCTGCCTGGGGTAACCGATTCGACCTTTTCACCGGGCAGGAGGTTGACCATGAGTCCCTGTCCAAACTTTTGCGATGAACGCTCGCGGTCCTCTGGCTTTCTGGATGCCAGGTGCGCATCAGCCCTGTTTCCAAACGGTCCTGTCCCTTCTGAAGTTACGAAGATGCTAAAGAAGGCGCTTATCACAGCGGCCATGATTTCCGCGTTGGTATATC
This sequence comes from Oligoflexus sp., assembly GCF_035638955.1. Lineage (GTDB taxonomy): Bacteria > Bdellovibrionota_B > Oligoflexia > Oligoflexales > Oligoflexaceae > Oligoflexus. Next base: position 6,557 of record NZ_DASQYZ010000435.1, read on the forward strand.
GTCCGAGCTGCTTGAATTTTTCGACCACAGGGGCGAGAAATGGCTCTCCTCGTGTCTGCCCGGGAAGGCGCGCATTGAAAAGATGAAGCGCCTGGACTGCCCCTGTTTCGTCATATCTCGAAAGGCGAAAGACCCGGTTCTCTTCTGAGAGGCGTTGATACTGATTCCCATTTCGGATGTGGTATGCGATCGGCACGCCGTCGCGGTCGAGTTCCACCCCTTCCCTGATATCCAGTTCTGCGGAAGCCGCAAACGGGTTCTCAAGCCTCGCCCCTTCAATAATCTGGATGCAGGTTCCCAGGAGGCCACCGGATACTGGACGGTAGCGCCGGACCACGAGGCAGTCGCCATCCAGGAGCACGGCTCGCATGACGATCGCCTGATTGATTCCAAAAGGGTTCTGCCGCCGAAAGTCCGAGTCGGTCGATTGGCAATGGAGCTCGTATAACTTCTCAACGGTCTTCTCAAATTGACGTGCCGCAGCTTCGTAAGCTTTCGGCGGAATAGCTCAACTTTCACCCAAAAAATCCTGACAGATATGAAGGGTGGTGCATCTGATTGTTGATTAGCTGTGGATGGCGGCCAGCGTTGTTCGATAAGTCCAGGGCAGCCATTTCTCTGG
>NZ_DASQYZ010000436.1:0-30812 GCF_035638955.1 Oligoflexus sp.
GTGTTGCAGATCCTTTTTCCTTCAATCCACATATTGCGTCAAGCCGGACATGCTCATTCAAAAATATTGAATGCGGGACTATCAGATTTGGGACCATGCGGGATCTGTCAAGTCAGGCAGGTTCTCGACGGCCCACTTTTATCCCTATACGCAGCAGTACCTGAACAATGTTTCCGACGCAACCAGCATCCTGGCTTCGCAAAATGATACCAGCCTGCGGACGGCGACGGGTTCCAGCACCTATCTGATTCGGGCCGACTGGTTCATTGCCACAGCAACTCTTCCCGTTCCGTATGAACGTCTGCTGCAACTCGGTGCCAATCAGGTTGCACTGGACCAGCAGCTCGGTGTGAATGTTCTGACCAATATCAACGCCAACCGTGTGATCCGCTCGGGCTTCCGTAACTCCGGAATGTCCCCGCAAAACCGGATCATAGAGCGTCATGCCCAGATCAATGGTCTGGCCTACTGGACCAGCTATGATTTCTCCAGTTCCGCCGCCACCGCCAACATCTTTAATAATCCTCTGGGCCCAATAACACTGAATGGCACCAAAGAATTTTTCCATGAAGGGGCCGGCATCATGTTCCAGCTGGCCAACGGCATGTTTGGCTATCGCGTTGCGGATAATAACGGTGTGACTTTGGATAAAGCGGCCAGCAACACGGTCAACCAAAGTGCAGCCCCTGCTGAATTCCTGGCTGCTGTTGTGAACGGCGTCTCCTGCATGAGCTGCCATAACGCAGGACTTATCCACAAAAAGGATGAAATCAGGCCCTTCGCTCAGGCGAATACCGGTGATTTCACACAGGTCGAGTTTGAGAAGATCCTGAATATCTTTCCCGAGGAACGCATTTTCAAGGACCAGTTGGATAAGGATAATGCCTTCTATTTCAACGCTCTGACCCAGCTCGGCATCGATCCGAAAAAGCCTGACCCTGTGAATCAGAGTTTCCGTTTCTATAACCGGTCCCTCAGCAAAGCAGATGTTCGCGAAGAACTCGGCATCAGCACAGCGGTTCTGGACGGCCTCCTGGTCAACGAACCCTTCAAATCGCGCTGGACCAGCCTGCGCAGCGCGGGCGCCATCTCCCGTGAAGACCTCAGTGCTTTGCTCACGCAGGCCATTGAACAGTCACGGATTGAGGTCAATGTCACCATCCCCCGCTTGGGCGATTTTGTGGTGACAACGAGCTGCATGTTCGTCAGCCAGGTGCAGATGGACAACTGTGTGATCGCACCTCAGCCCTAGTATGCAAAATACCAGCGAGGTGACGGAAAAACTCGCTGGTAATTCTCAAGATCTTTCGGGAAGTTATCGAAATTTCTCATGTGCGAAAAAGGGCGGGCCGATAAAGTAAATAGTCTGCCACCATCAATTAGAGAAAGTGTTGTATGTCGCATGCCAAACTCATTGTTGCTGTTGCCAGTCGTGTGTCGGTAAGCCGATTCCTCGATTACAGGGAATACCTGCAGGCAGTCTATGAGGCCATCAAGCAGGAAATCGGCAAATACTCATACTTAAACTTCTCTGATGATCTTGGCTTTTCCAAAACCAATGTCCTCCATCTGATCATCAAGGGCCGCCGCCCCCTGACCAGTAAAGCTGCGCTCAAAATTGCCGATATGTTGCAGCTCCACGGCAAGGACAGAAAATACTTTGAAGATCTGGTTGCTTATCATAACAGCCGGGATTCAATGCAGAGAGAACTCCTGTTCCAGGAACTTGTGGAGCTGAAAGCCAAGGAAGTGAAATCGGAAGACGCCTTGCTCGCACAATTGGAATTCTTTACCGAATGGTTTCATAGTGCCATCTATGAACTCAGTTTCACGAACGTGTTCACCTCCGATCCCAAGCAACTGGCTGCCATGCTCACGCCACGCATTCGCCCGGAGCAGGCCCGCAAGAGTCTGGAGCTTCTGCAGCGTTTAGGTCTTGTGACCCGCGACGAAGACTCCGGATCCTATACACCGACCCAGACACGGATCAGCACAGGTGATGAGATCGCCTCGCTGGCCATCACGCGATATCACCAGAAAATGATCGAACTTGGCAAGGAATCGCTGACTGCGATTCAACCGCAGTCTCGCGATGTCAGCTCGGTTTCCATTGCCATCCCCAGCAGCCTTTTACCGGAAGTGAAAAAGGAAATCAGCCTCTTCCGTAAGAAACTGCTGAACATGGCGGAACAGGCCAGCAACGCCGATGTGGTTTATCAGACGAATATTCAATTCTTTCCCCTGAGCCGGGATAAAGGAGCCAAGTCGTGAGCATTCGCATTCAAAGCGCACTTTTCATGGCTCTCCTGAGCAGCTGCCTCCTGGGTTGTGGAGTTGAAGTCGGTAATCCGTCGGAACCGACACCTACCCAGCCCAAGGGAGATAATCAACCCGCAATTCCCGGCCTGCCTTCGGTTCCTGTGGAGTCGATCGACCCTGTGGAACCTTCGGAGCCGGTAAAAATTGATGTTCGCTACCTGGTGGAAAGCCAGTACGATGAAGCGATCACCGCGGCCCTCGACTTCGCGTTTGATAACACCGGCGTGGCCCTGGTCGCTGGAAATGGCACTCGCAGTTGCGGCGCGCAGGTTGATGGCTCCCTGATATTGAACCATCAGGAAACCAACACGGCAACCCGGACATCAGGCCAGGCTGCTGATGCCACCCGTGTGACTGAGAGTTTCAGTCGCGTTTTTGCCTCCCGCATGCAGAGCGCAGGCAAAACACTGGCGTGTAACACCAGCCTGACGAAGCCCAATATTGATTGGGCAACGACTACAGACGTCATCATGGATGGCTCCTTGGATCGCACCAACAGTCGCCTGGTCGTCACGGATCCTGCGCAGCAATTCGTGCGCGAAAGCAGCGTGAAATCTAAAGGCGGCCATCAGTCGAGCATCAAGAAAATGAAGTTCGACCAAGCAACAGGACTGCAGCTGCAAAGATCTCTGGTCTTTGGCACTGACATGGAAATCACGAACCGGACCGCAATGTCGGGCGCTACCGTGCTGAAGACCCGCATGGAAACCATGGCGGATGTGCCCCTGGTTATTGAAGAAACGTACAACGCCGAATCGAAATTGAAGTCGCTGAAAATCAATTCGGGTGCCGTGTCCTCTCGGAAACTGGATGACGGACTTATGGTTATTATGCGCTACAGCAATGTCGTGCTGGATGCCCAGGGTAGCTGCCGCCCCACATCCGGGACAGTGCTGGGTGAGATCTACTCACCCGAAAATCCCACACAGATTCGTGACACGTTCAGTATTGGTTTTTCAGAAAGACAAAATCTGATCGTCTATGCCGATGGCACGGCATCCAAGCTCGAATTTGAACCTTGCCGTATTGAAACTGATGGTGACAAGTCAGGGAACGGGGATGGCTCCAAAGGTGGTGGTCGCAACTGATCCCAGTCGGCTTATTCTCCTGATTGAGCAGCCCCAGGTTCCCCTGGGGCTGTTTTATTTGGTCCGGGTCTTGCTCTTCATCCTGGAGTCATCCGATAAATCCACATCTGAAGGCCCTTTCCAAAATCGCTCCGAATGCGCATTCATCTGCAATTTTCATACATTACCTTTGAAACTTTCGATCGCTTCAGCACCTTTCCGGGTCAAACCCTGGGCATTTCCAAAATATCCTTATCATTGTCGAGGCCTGGCGTTTTATTAAGTTCGGGGACCGATTTTGAATGTCAGTCTTTAATCAAACCCTAAGGCCTCTGCTCCGGGCTGGGTCCTTGATACCACTCATCTTTTACGGCAAGGCGTCCTGAGCACAGGCATTGCAATTCCTCTTCTATCAGTCAACGGCGAAGGGGAGATCTACATATGAAAATGATCAAAGCACTCATCACGGTTCTACCGGTCTATGTTTTGCTGAGCGCGTGCGGGGCCAAACCCGATCCCAGCTCAGTCACACGCAGCCAGGCGGCAGCGCCTGTCGTGAAGAGTGCGGATCAGACCAACACTCCAACCGAAGCGTCGCCGCAGAAAGTTGATGTGGCTGATCTCCAGGCTCAGAAAGCGGACTTGGAAGCCCAAAAGTCCAGTCTGCTGACTCAGCAAAAGGACATTGAAAATCAGATGTCCAGCTTTGCTCAACCGGCAGATTTGAAGGGTGCGGCTTTTGGAGACTTTATGGCCAACGCCCAGGCCCTGCCAGCGATCGATCAAGCGGCTCTTGATGACATCATTCAGGCCGCCATGGATATGGATCTTGCTGCTTTGCAAATCGCCATCCAGGATCTGATTGCAGATCTTCAGGACGCCGTTGCAGACCTTCAAGCTCAGATCGATGATCTGGCTGCCCAGATCGCGGCGGTTCAACCTTAAGATTAACTGGAGGCTGTGGCTCCTACGGCTCTCTCGGGTATCTGTTTAGCCTTAGCTTGCATTTCGGCTGCGGGTCTTCGTGACCCGCAGCCTTTTTTCACATTGGCGTCGAAAATACCGATACGTTCCGCAGCGCCTCTGACGTCACCACAAGGATCTTTTTATGGCCGGCAAAAGTCGGGAAAGCTGGAAAAAAGCTTTAATCGATGAAACCAAAAAAGAGATCAAAATCGAACTCGATCAGGTTCTTAGGGAATCAGGCGAGACCGAACGGCTGAACTATATTCTCGAACAGATCCAGCTGCTCGACCTCTCGAAAGATTCGGTCAGCATGCTGCGGCGCTTCATTTTTATCATGTCGGCACTGGTGCATCACGAGCGCTTTGGTGGTCTGGGAAAAAAGCAAATTCATGACCTTTCCAACCTCGGTGAAGCCATCTTACGGGTGGCGGGCGTGAAACCCGGGCATTCCCCAATCTCGTTTCTGTTTTCCGAAATGCATTCCATTATGAGTGACATCCACCTCGGCAATGGTGAGTTTCTCCCTTCGCTCTGGGAAAGGCTCCTGAGCGCGCACCTTTCGGCCATGCCGGCTGAACATATGGCCCGGCAAAATCTGGGCATTGGCATCAACGCCTTGCGACTGGGCAATACCGCCCTGGCGATTGAATTCTTTCAAAAGGGTTTACGCGAAACCGAAGAAAGCAAAACGCTGGATCGTCTTCGCCTTTATCTCATCAAGTCCACCCGCCTTTCGGGTGACATCATCAAGGCCGACCAGCTCGTGCAGCAGTATGCGCCGCAGCTGACCGATCCTGCCTGTGTTCACGAACTGCATTGGGAAAAGACCTGCATCAGTGCCAGCCAGTCGCTCGATCTTGGCGAGCTTTTTAAGCTCTCCATGGAAGGCGGCACGCACTACACCAACACCTATCCCCTGGAACTGTTTTTCTGGGCCTACGCGCACCCTAAAACGTCCTGGTCGAAGCGCTTGGAAAAACTATCGAAACTCACCCACGGCCTGGATGTTCAGCGTAATAGCGGGTTTCATGCCCTGGCCCAAAGTCTGGAGCAGGCTTACGACACGGATATTCCGTTTGCCAAAAGGCTCTCCGATATCAAACGCGTCATCACCAAAATCGAAGTCCTTCGCAATATCGACCAGCGCCTTCTCGTCTGGCTGGCTTTAGCAAGGTGGCTCCATCGCAGCAATCATCGGCAAATCGCGGCCATCGTGCTTTATGAATACATGTCGCTCAGCCAAAAGCTAAGTTTTGGCAAGCATCTGGATGTCCTGCGTCTGGCCGAAGACCTTGTCCATGTATATAGTCCTGAAGGCGATGGGTCGGTCAATCCAATGAGTCACGATTCCTCCAATGATTAAGCCTGGCTAGGACCTCCACTTAGGCTGGAGCCCATGTGTGCCGATACGTTTATTGGAGGGCACCATGCAGACTACCATTAAAGTTTTCCTGAGCCTCGCGTTCACAGGCAGCCTGATGGCCTGTATGCCCAATGGTTTTCTAGCCTCTCCTGCCAAGTCAGGGTCGGCTTCACCGTCGACGGCCGACATCGCCCCCACAACCCAATCCAATGATCGCCCGACCGAAACCGGAGCGGGCGTCCCAGGATATCTGGTCAATTGCATGGATATCAACGCCACGGGCGAGCTTGTTCAAGTTGGTTGCAGCGTGGCCACGACGGACGGAGCGCGGGTGAAAGCTACGGCCGACAGTTGGACCCGCTACGATATTAAACCTGCACCCGGTTCCAATCCCAGCATCGTCGTGACGAAACTCGTGGCCGCTGGCGAAGAACCTTGGGACGTGATCTTTACCTTTACCGGCGCCGCGTCCGCTGAATTGCGTGCGGCGGCCCAGTCCAGTACTTATAGCTATACCGTTACGAATGAAAAAGGCGAGACCATCAAGGTGGAGACATTGCCACCGGCTCAGGCTCCCAAACCAGCCACCACGCAAAACGCTCTAACCTGCACCGAAGGCGTTCTCATGGATGGCGTTTGTATCATGACTGTATCGATGTCCTGTACGGACTATTGCGCTCAATCGCAGATGACGGTTCATCCCTGGGTGGTCGATCGGTTCGGAACGGGAGCCAGCGAAGGTCGCCAGGCCTGCGGCGATCTCTATGACAAATTCCCGGATCGAAGTGCCTTCAGTATTGGTTTGACCCCTATCGTGACTGGTCGCGGCTACGGCTGTTATCGCACCGCCAGGGGCCAGCCCTTCTTCGATTCGAGCCCGACCGACCCGTCCAACGCACCATTTTTTGGCAATACAAGAATTTGCGCCTGTCAGTGAATCAAGCCTTTTTAGGCTTCAATCAAGTCTTTTAGACTTCTGGCGGCTGAGTGGGAGTCAGTGAATCAAGTCTTTTTAGGCTTCTGGCGGCTGAGTGGGAATAACTGAAAGTTGACCTGGTAAACGGCATCTGGACTTGTTTCTTCATCGGCCATGCTGAGGAGTTTCTTGCGAAGAGCGCTGATTTCCTTTTTGAACTCGGGCAGCTTGTGCTCGGGAATCGCAATGGAAATGGCACTGATGTCACGCAACGAAGCTTCCACCGACGTGAGTGACTCCTTGCCCAAATCAATCATTTTTTGATGATAACGAATGATGGCCAGCGACGCGATTTCGTCACCGGTACTGACACGATTACGGGTGGTCATCAGGCGTCCACTGGATTCATCCTTACGCAAAAGACCGAGCCGCTGCAAAAGCTCCAGACTCTTGCGAGCCTGCTCGGGCCTGATACGCGGGGTCAGCAGTCCCGCCAGCTCCTTGGGATCCTCGGTAAAATAAGGCGTCAGGGCCAGCTCATAAATGGCAACATTGAACCATTCGGTAAAAAATTCCAGCTGATCGTGACTTTCCTCGGACTGCACGTCCTTATTCTTGTAATGCAGCAGGTTCTGCATCAGCATTTCACGTTCGATGGCATCGTGGCTATTTTGAAAGCTGACCAGCTGTTCGAAATATTTGCGCTCATTGCTGCGCATATCCAGGGCGCTGCTGATCCGATCGGCAGCCTTATCCGTCAAAGGCCTTTTGCCTTTGATAATGAGGTGCACCACATTGGTTTTGGAGAAGCCCAAATCTTCGGCATAGCTCAGGTAGGAATAGGATCCCAATTCGTTTTTCAAGGCGAGGTAGATGGCCTGCAGATATTCCCGATAATCCAGGTACCGTGTGACAGACACACGGCTCGCAATGGTTTCAATTAATTTCTGCCTCGACATATTCTGCACCTACTCCAAAGAACTACCCACCTTATCGGCGGATTTTTTCTGCACATGAGATACTCTGTATCAAGTTGAAATAAATGGAAAATAAATGAAGCTGCACATGTACAGGGATCGTTTCCTGCCCATAGGCAGAACCAGAATTTTAGTCGATAGCGGGTTTCCACCGCGCCTGCCGGAGGATCACAGCCGCTATCAACTCCAGTATATAAGGCGTGAGAACAGCCGCCAATAACCAAATGCTGCGCCAGACCCAGTCGTGCGGATCATCCGAAAGCAAAAGCAGTGCACTGCTGACGATCGGCACCAGCGCGGGCAACCATCCCATGCGAAAGATCAGGAAGCGGTGTTGAAAGCGTGAGAGGTAAAGAAAACTTACGAGCGTTGGTGAAAAACCAAAGACAAAACCACAGAGAATGGGACACCATGGATCCGGCATCGCATGCAGGAGGGAATTCATTTTCCAGGCCAGGGGTGAAAGTCCAATCGAACACTGCGCGCAGAAGACGAGCGAAAGAATATAGCCCAAGGACGCGCCTGTGATATAGGTGACGGAAAGTTTGAAGCGTGATGCCACCAAATCTTTTTCCAGGGTATCAGGCAACGATGGGTCAGTGTCGGTAGAAACCTGACTGGCCATGAATTGCTTAAAATCACAAGGATTGGGCTCCATTAAAGTTCACCTCCATCCCAAAATCGGCGCATTTTCTGCCGGGCTCTTTCATAAATCTTGCGTAGAGCGACTTCCGTTTTTCCGGTTGCCTGGGACATTTCCTTAAAAGACTTCTCGTCAAAAACTCGCAGCTCCACCACCTGTCTTTGCTCCGACGAAAGTGAGGCCAGGACGGATGCTGGGAGCGGATCATGACCTTCATGGGGATGGGCCATCGGCTCCGGCTCCTGATTCTGCCATGCCTGACGCAGCTTCATCAGGCTTTGATTCTGTCGCATGACATCGATCATACAATTATGCACTATGGTAAAAAACCAAGGCAAAGCCGGTCGACCTTTTTCATAGCGATGAATGGAATGGTGCAGACGCAGAAAGGCTTCCTGCCGAACGTCCTCGGCGGCCTGGGCACTGAGGCCTTTGGCCCGGGCATAACCCAGCACGCGGCCCGCATGCCGACGGTAAAAGCTGCGAAAGGCTTCCACGTCCCCTGCGAAATACTGATCCAAAAGTTCCTCATCGCTCCAATGATCCACGTGTCCTCACTCGACTCCTTTAGGTCTACGGTCCCTCAATCCAATCTGTGACAGCTCAAGAATTCTTTTTGAAATCAATGAATTGCATTTTAAAAAGGCCAATAAGGCAAAGACCGCAAAAGGCTGCCCCGGTCCAAAAGGTGGAAGCCGCTCCCAATTGATCCCAGAGAAGTCCTGCCAGCGCGGACGAGATCAGCATGGCCACACCTGAAGCCAAATTAAAAAAACCAAACGCCGTGCCGCGTAAATCATCGGGAGCGGTCTGCGCGACCAGGGCTGCCATGAGTCCCTGCGTCATGCCCAGGTGCACACCCCAAAATCCGATGCCCAGAATAATCCAAGGCCACTGATCACCGAGCGCCAGCACCACATCAGCGAGCAGCAGCACGACGGTTCCCAGCACCAGCAAATGGATGGGATTCATACGGTCTGAGAGCTTGCCAAAGGGATAGGCCGTCGCCGAATAAACGATATTCATGACCACCATCACCATCGGGACCCAGGCCAGGGCTATACCCCGTTCCTGAGCCCGCAGCACGAGGAAGGCTTCACTGAAACGAGCGAGAGTAAAAACCGCACCGAGTGCGACCACCCACCAATACGCAGCACTGAGTCTTTGTAAATTTTCCTTCCGGATCGGATTCTGCCGCTTCACGTCGGGCGAGGCTGCCGGTTCACGGATGCCCACCATCAGTAAAAAAACGGACAGGGCAGCCGGCACAATAGCAACCCAAAACACAGCGCGAAAATCACTCGACCAGAGCACCATGAGGCCGGTTGCCAGCAAAGGCCCCACGAAAGCGCCGACTGTGTCGAGGGATTGCCTTAAACCAAAAGCTGCGCCGCGCATGGACGGAGGGGCCAGATCTGCGATCAAGGCATCCCGAGGAGCACCGCGAATCCCTTTGCCGATGCGATCGGTCAAGCGAGCCGCCAGCACCATGCCCGAACTTTGAGCGATGGCAAACATCGGCTTGGTCACAGCGGCCATGGCATAGCCCAGCACGGCGAGACCTTTGCGTTTGCCAAGATAGTCGCTTAAAGCACCAGAGAAAATTTTAACGATGAGGGCAGTGGCTTCCGCCGCGCCTTCGATCAGTCCCACGGCGAAGACACTGGTGCCGAGGGTCGTGACCATAAAGAGCGGCAGAAGACTGTGGATCATCTCGGATGAAATGTCCATAAGGAGACTGACAAAGCCAAGAATCCAAATTTCTTTCGGCACACTTCGTTCCTTGTGCGGATGCAAAAGGAACGATTATGGTCCCGGCCGAAGCCGGGATCAACGATCAATTTCCTTGTTCCAGCGCATTGAGGCGGCGCAGAATATCACTCAAATCCTGGATCGGGCCAGTTTCTCCTCGTGGTCCGCGAGCACCTTCGGGACCTGTATCACCCTTGTCGCCTTTATCACCTTTCGGACCAGGCGCACCCGGCAGACCGGATTCACCGCGCGCACCTTTGGGACCTTCAGCGCCCGCAGGACCGATCTCGCCTTTGGCCCCAGCAGGACCGGCGGCACCGGTTTCACCTTTGGGACCGGCAGGACCCGAGGGACCCACCGCACCTTTGGGACCTTCAGGACCCACGGGACCAGCAGGACCGGTTTCACCCTTGGCACCAGCGGGACCTATGGCTCCCGCATCACCCTTGGGTCCAATGGGACCAGCGGGGCCAGTGAGGCCTTGATCACCTTTGGGTCCAACCGGACCAGCGACCCCTTGATCACCCTTGGGACCAAGCGGACCGATGGGACCTTTATCACCCGTTTCACCCTTGGGACCGATGGGACCTATGGGACCCATTTCACCGGCCGCACCTGTGGCTCCGGATTCACCGCGCAAGCCTTGAGGACCGACCGGACCTGTATCACCTTTCAAACCAGCGGCGCCCGTGGCACCAGCAGGACCGGCTTCACCACGTGGACCGCGCGGACCATCGGCTCCGGTATCACCCTTGGGACCGATCGGGCCCGTGGCTCCGAGAGGACCGGTATCACCTTTCGGACCAACTGGACCTGCAGCACCCGTATCACCCTTGTCACCTTTGAAACCCTGAAGGCCCTGTTCGCCTCGTGGACCTTGCGGACCCAAGGCTCCTGTATCACCTTTTTCACCCTTGGGACCCTGGGTGCCCTGTACACCGGGCAGGCCCTGATCGCCCTTATCGCCTTTGTCTCCGGTCGCACCGGTCAAACCCTGAGGTCCAATTTCACCGCGTTCGCCTTGAGCCCCTTTGGGACCAATCGGGCCAATCGCACCTGTATCACCTTTATCGCCTTTGAAACCCTGCTGGCCTTGCGCGCCTGTCTCACCCTTGGGACCCAGAGGACCCATGGGACCCACATCACCACGATCGCCCTTCACACCAGGCAAACCGATCGGACCCGTATCACCTTGATCACCTTTTTCACCTTTGGCTCCCGGCGCACCGGTGGCACCTGTTGGACCAGCATCACCCTTGGGGCCGGTGACACCTTGAGGTCCGACATCACCGCGATCCCCTTTCAAACCCTGAGGACCAGGAAGGCCTGTGGCACCGGTCGCACCTGTGGCTCCGGCATCACCTTTGTCGCCTTTTAAACCCTGAGCACCGACCGGACCGCGTTCACCGATTTCACCTTTTTCACCACGTGTCCCTTGAGGGCCCTGCAAACCAGGATCACCTTTTGGTCCTGGTAAACCGGTGGCACCGATATCACCTTTTTCACCGCGTGGACCGACATCACCGGTATCACCCTTGGGACCGCGTGCCCCGAGCTCACCTTTATCGCCTTTGTCGCCTTTGGGACCCACGGGACCTTCAATACCCTGAGCTCCGGCGGGGCCAGGCAGACCTGTAGGACCGCGTTCCCCTTTGGGACCCTCATCACCGATGGGACCTTTGGGACCTTGTGCTCCTTGAGCTCCCGCGGGACCTTCAAGGCCACGTGGACCTTGTTTCCCTTCAGGACCACCAGGACCGATAGGACCAATTTCACCACGAGGACCCGCAGCGCCGGCCTCTCCACGGAGACCTATCAAACCCTGCGGTCCGACCGGACCGAGTTCACCGCGCGGACCTTGAGGACCGGTTGGACCTTGAGGGCCGGTTGCACCAGGGGTTCCCGCGGGGCCCTGATTGCCGGCTTCACCTTTGCCACTCAGCGGCAGATATTCGAGAGCCTGCTCGACGTTATTGAGCGTAACAGCCAACGATAAAGCTGAATAATCATAACGCTGAATGGAAGCGTCGATGGGCAGCTGCTTGCCCAGCATCAGAACCATGCGACAGGTTTCATTGAACACAACAGGATGCGTTTCAGGACCCCAAAGGACGCGTCCTCCGGTGCCTTCACGAATCATGACCGAAACACTTTCATTACATTGAGCCGCACGGCAGCCGCAGTTGGGTTCCGCGTAAACGACGACACCCATGCCCGCCGCCTGAAGGCGAAACGCATTCTCCGCGACCTGCGAGGGATAAAGGCGCTCGCTCTTATCGTGCGTGCCGCTTTCATTCCAGTCAAACGTCAACGAGACATTGGGTGCGTAATCGCCGATGGCGGTCACGGATCCTGTGCATTTCCAACCCCCTTCAGGATTACCGGCACAGGACACGTTGCTGAAGTCGAGCTGTGGATTCATGAAGAGATGTTTACCGTCCCATAGGGCGGCTCGTTCGATCAGCCATTCCCGGTCCTGATGAAGCCTCTTCGATTTCAGATTGATTTTGAATCGCAAATCTTCCGCCCATGCAGAACCGCTTAGGAACAGCACTGCGTAAAAGCATAGGATCAGTTTGCCTGGCAAGCGCATCATGCTTTTTCCTCCGTGTGAGTTCCTATCCTTCGGAATATATTTTCGACGGTGCTGAAGAATTGGTCATGAGGACTTGGTCAGCTCGACAAAATAACCCAAATTGGCTCCTGATTTTCGAGGCAGGAATTTTTCCGTAGTTCCATTTATTTCAAGTCATCTGACCCCTTCGACCGGCAAAATTTGCCGGAGTCATGAAGGCCGTTCCGGATTTTGGTTTGGCGCTTTCCCAAACGCATCTCAACTCATTGAAAAATAAGCCTATTTATTCTATTGGTCTTTTGTACTTGCTCGTGTATCTCTAGGTGGACCCCGCTCTGTATCCTGCTTTCCGGTCAACTTATGGAGTTTTCAAGATGCGTCAGTCACTTATTTTTGTCGCGTGTAGCCTGATGGCTGCCCCGATCTTGGCCGTGACACCCCCTCAAGCCAAAGCCAGTAGCGCCATTCCTGAGCGCCGCGAATTTCCAGTCAACGAGAGCATCAACCCCTGTGATGATTTCTATGCGTATGCCTGCTCCAAGGCTGTCGATAGCTACGCTCTGCGTCCCGATCGCTCGAGTCATACCTTTGCCTTTGATGATTCCGCTGAGCGTTTGCTGGAAAAGAAAAAATCCTATCTCAAGGAAATTGCCGCTCAGGCGCAGAAAGGTGAGAAACTCGCCCCCAGATCGCAGACTCTCGCTACGGTTTACAACGCCTGTATGGAACCTGTAGCCAGCGCGAACGAGGAAAAAAATCGTGTCGCTGAAACCTTGAAACGTTTGGAAGGCATCAAGGACCATGCGGCCTTTGCCCGCTTCCTGGCCGATGAAAGAATCGAAGCGCGAACCAGCTTCCTGGGTATTGGCAACCTCGCCAATCAAAACCAGCCTGACGTCTATGACTTTTACTTTGTGGCGAACGCCATGAGTCTGCCGGAGCGCTCCTATTACGAGAGCTCTGAAGTTCGCAACGCCTACAAGAAAATCCTGGTCCATTTTTTTCAAACCATTGGTTCGAACAAGGCTACCGCAGAAGCCAAGGCTGTGCTCGATTTCGAGACGGCCTTTGCCAAGGTCAGTCCGTTGCCTGCTGAATGGCGTGATATCTGGGTGCAGAAAACCGCAATCAGTCGCGCGGATCTGGTCAAGAAATATCCTCATTTTCATTTCGAGGATTTCCTGCCTCAGATTCCTGAGACCACTCTGATTCGTCATTTCACTCCTGATACCTACGCTTGGCTCCAGGATCGATTGGCCAAGGAAAAGCTCGACACACTCAAAGCGGTTTACCTCTTTGAAAGTTTGGGCTCGATGCTCGATGATGGTTATCCTGAATTCAAAAAAGCTTTCTATGCCTTCGGCGTCAAGCAACTCGGCGCTCCCAAGGTGCGGCCGGAACGCGAAGAACGTTGCACCATGGCTGTCATGAACAGCTTCACCAAGGAACTGGATGCCGAGCTGCTGCCCAAAATATTCCCCGACTTCCCCGAGGAAAAATTCGTGGCGCTCGCCGAAGAGGTTCGCAAGTCCATTATCAATGGTATCAACAGCAACCAATGGCTGAGTGAACAAGGCAAGGCCGGTGCCCGTGATAAGATGAGCAAGGCTCGTCTGCAGCTGGTGAAACCACGCAACGAAATCGAATGGCACTTCAATCCCGAAGCCACATACAGCTCCACCGAACCCAATGGCAACTTTGAAAAACTGGCGGCCAAACTTCAGGAACGTTCGCTGGCCGAACTCAAGCAAAAGCGTGATTCGAATGTCTGGGACATGGGTCCTTTGACAGTGAACGCCTACTACAGCCCGGATGACAATAAATTCGTGATGCCGATCGGCATTCTGCAGTATCCCTTCTATGATCCCAGCCTGCCCTTGGAAATCAACCTGGGCTCCGTCGGGGCCGTCATCGGTCACGAGCTGGGTCATGGGATTGACGATCAGGGCGCACAGTTTGATGCCCAGGGCCGTCTCAAGCAGTGGATGACGGAAGCGGATGTCAAAAACTTTAAGCTTCGCGGCCAAAGTTTTGAGCAGCAGTTTAACAAGATTGGTCACAACGGACGCCTGACGCTCGGCGAAAATATCGGCGACCTGACCGGTGTGACCTTCGCCTATCGCGCGGCCTTTCCCGAAGGCAAGGGCACGGATGATATGAAGCGCAGCTTCTTCCTGCAATACGCCCGCGTCTGGTGCGGCGTGATGCTGCCCAAACAAAAGGAAATGCGCCTCAAAACCGATCCCCATTCATTGGGTTGGGCTCGGGTGAATCAACAGATGAAAAATCAGCCGGAATTTGCCAAGGCCTTTCAATGCAAGCCCAAGGATGCCATGGTGTTGCCTGAAAAGGATGTGGTGAGAATCTGGTAGGAATGAGTTGAGGGCTGTGGCCTGTCCTCACGGACAGGCCATGACCTGTCCTCACGGACAGGTCTGACGCTTCTTAGTACTTGTACTCGTCAGCCTTGAACGGACCTTCAACTTTGACGTTGATGTATTTCGCCTGATCGGTTGTCAGCTTGGTGATCACGCCGCCGAAACCTTCGACCATATTACGAGCCACTTCCTCGTCCAATTTCTTGGGCAGGACTTTAACCGTCAGAGGCTCGGTCTTCTTGTCAGCCCACTTTCTCTCATAGAGATACATCTGCGCCAGCACCTGGTTGGCAAACGAACCGTCCATGATACGCGAGGGGTGACCCGTGGCGTTGCCAAGGTTCACGAGGCGGCCTTCGGACAGGAGGATGATGTAGTTTTCTTCGTCCTTGCTGTCGCGGAAGATCTTGTGAACCTGAGGCTTCACTTCCTGCCATTCGAATTTTTCGCGCAGGAACTTGGTGTCGATTTCGTTATCGAAGTGGCCGATGTTACAAACCACAGCGCCCGACTTCACAGCGGTCAGCATATGCTTGTCACAGACGTTGATGTTACCGGTCGTGGTCACGATCAGGTCGGTGGTGCCCAGCAGTTGCTTGTCGACGCCGTCAGCCGTTCCGGTGTTGACACCGTTCTTGTAAGGCGACACGACTTCGTAACCGTCCATGCAGGCCTGCATCGCGCAGATAGGATCGATCTCGGAAACCTTGACGATCATACCTTCCTGACGCAAACTCTGCGCGGAACCCTTGCCTACATCACCGTAGCCGATGACCAGAGCTTTTTTACCGGACAGCAGCATGTCAGTGCCGCGTTTGATGGCATCGTTCAAGCTGTGACGGCAGCCGTATTTGTTATCGTTTTTCGATTTGGTGATGGAATCGTTGACGTTGATGGCCGGAACCTTCAACTTGCCTTTTTCCATCATTTCGAGCAAACGGTGCACGCCGGTGGTGGTTTCCTCGGTGATGCCGTGGATCTTGTCCAGCAGCTGAGGGTATTTGTCGTGGATCATGCCGGTGAGGTCGCCACCGTCGTCCAGGATCATGTTCACGTCCCAGGGTTTGCCATCCTTCAGGATGGTTTGCTCAATGCACCAGTCACCTTCTTCAACGGTCTGGCCTTTCCAGGCATAGACGGCCACACCGCGAGCGGCCATGGCGGCAGCAGCGTGATCCTGAGTCGAGAAGATATTACAGGAAGACCAGCGAACTTCCGCACCCAGGTCGATCAGAGTTTCGATCAGCACCGCGGTTTGGATGGTCATGTGAATACAGCCGATAATCTTCGCACCTTTCAGAGGCTTTTCTGCACCATGTTTGCGGCGCAGACCCATCAAGGCTGGCATTTCACGTTCAGCGAGTTTGATTTCGCGGCGGCCAAAATCGGCCAGGCTCATGTCGGCTACTTTATAATCTACTTTTGACATCGTCGGTTCCTTTCCTGAGACGAAATAGCTTCAACTGAATCTGAAATCCGTTCTTCAAACCCAGATAGAGACTTTGATCTTCTATAAAACCACAACCTGCCGCCCATTCCTTGAGGTCCTGGGGGTCAAAACCCAGCCAGACATCACCGCAGGAGGCACGGGTCCATTCCTGATTGTGTAAACAAAGATCCGCAATCACAAGGCAGCCCTGAGGCTTCAGCAGCTGGGCGATTTTTTGAAAAGCCTGGCGCGGGGACGACATATGATGCAGCACCATATTGAGCACCACAGCATCCAGATCACCCTTGCCGGCGTCATAGGCCTCCAGCGAGGATTGTACAAAGCGAATCCGCTCCCGGGCCGGCATGTGCTTGCGGGTCAGCGCCAGCATTTCTTCGGAGTTGTCCAAAGCCACCAGCTGATCGAAGCGCCGCGACAGTTCCTTTAGCAGTTCACCCTGGCCAGGGCCGACTTCCATCACCTGACTCGACCTTGGCAGGTCCATCAAATCCAGGATTTCGCGCAAATTGGGGAGGTACTGATTCAATTCGCAGAGCATGCCCTGATTTTCTAAAAATTTATCAGCATGCCGATCAAAGTACAGCCGCGATTGCGCCGAGCGATCTTCATAGACCTCGTAGATGCGCTGCATCGTTTCATCAGCCAAAGCCAGCTCATCAATGGTTGCAAAGAGGCTGCAAAGGAAATCATGAAATTCCATGCCGCTCTTGAGCAGGGTGCGCCGGTAAAAAATGCTATTACCCTGGCGCCGCGTGGCCAGCAGTCCGGCCTTATTTAATATCTTCAGATGATGACTCATACCCGGCTGCGGCATGGCAAAAATAGTAGCCAGCTCCTGCACACCAAAGGAATCGTTGCTGAGGACGCGCATGATGTCGAGCCGCAAGGGATCCCCGGCCGCTTTGCAAAGAGCGGCCAACGGGCTGCTGGTCAGCGCCTGGCTGATACGTTTAGGGGCGCTGGTTGAAGCGAGCATGTCCAACAATCGATTCCTTTTTGGTTCGAGAATTCGATCCTACAGACATATCGGAGTGAAGTCCAATCTATATTAATGTTTTTTTATATTCAAAATGTTTTATGTTGTTAAATGAATGATATTAAAGAAATATTCGACATATTAAGTCTTTTTGGCACCCTAATTTCAAGCGTCATCAGGACCATGCCCAGGCGCCTTTATTCTTAAGGTTTTTGGTAAAATGGCCGATAAAATTGGGAGTTGGAACAACTGATCAATGTGGGACGAAGCCATGAAAATTCTCTCCCTATTCCTGGCCGGATTGGTGTTAAACGGCGCTCAGGCCTGCAAGCGGGCCACGTTTGAAAACATCAACGGCACCAAAAGCAATGGCAACTCGTCCGATGATCTAACGGGAAATTTACCCGCAAGGCCGATCCTGGAGGTCACCGTACCCTCGCCGGAAATCAAGGCTGGTGGCGAAACGATGCAGGCGAAGGCCAATATCAAGAACGGACCGGCCAATCCCGAAGTCACCTGGGAAATCAAGGGCCCGGCGGATCGCACGGACATTGGCAGCATTGATGCCGATGGCAACTATAAAAGCCCGGCGCAAACAGACAAGGAATTTTCCGTGGTGATCACCGCGGTATTGAAATCAGATCCCACGATTTCCGCGTCCGTGACCATCAAGGTCATACCCAACACGCAGGTGTTTGCCCGCTGCACACGGGGCAATGTCGCGTTTCCGATTCTGGCCAACGTCTATCAAATCAACACGACCGCCACGGCCATTCCCAACTTTGCGGATACCACTCAGGCTCGCAAGGTTCTCACGGTTTGCATGGACAAATATGCGGTCGCGCCCCGCAATTTTACTGAAGGCTTTCCCGATGTGCCCGATCTGGTCGAATGGTTTGCCCTGCAAACGACCACAACCCTGCAAATCGCCCAGGAAGGTGACTATAGCTTTCAAATGAACTCAGATGATGGGTCGAAGCTGTCCATCGACGGCAAGCTCTTGATCGATAATGATGGTCTGCATCAGGCCATTGGTCCAGGCCCGGATGACTCGCAAACCGTGGGTCAGAAGGAAGTGATTGTACGTCTGACGGCCGGCGATCATCCCCTGTCTCTTGATTATTTCCAGGGGCCTAAATTCCGGATCGCTTTGGAACTGAAATGGAAAAAGCCCGGCGACACGACCTATGAGTACGTGCCGCGCGAGGCCTTTAAATGAAACCTAAGTCTTGATGCGGTAACCGGTTCTGAAGATGATCCAGACCGCGACCAGACTCACGAGTAAAAAGAGACTCGTAATCCCCAGGCTGGCGCCGACACTGACATCGGCGCTGCCGTAAAAACTCCAGCGAAATCCACTGATCAAATACACCACCGGATTGAACAGCGTGATCTTTTGCCAGATCGGTGGCAGCATGCTGATCGAATAAAAGCTGCCGCCCAAAAAGGTCAGCGGTGTCACCACCATCATGGGAACGACTTGCAGCTTTTCAAAACCATCAGCCCAGATCCCAATGATAAATCCAAAGAGACTGAAGGTGAGTGAGGTGAGCACCAGAAACGCCAGCATCCACACCGGATGCTGAATGGAAAAAGTCACAAAGAGTCGCGCCGTGATCAGGATCACCGTGCCCAGAATAATGGACTTGCTGGCCGCTGCGCCCACATACCCACACACAATTTCAAACGCCGAGATCGGCGCCGATAGGATCTCATAGATAGTGCCGGAATACTTGGGCATGTAAATCCCAAACGAGGCATTGGAAATGCTTTCCGTCAGAACCGAGAGCATGATCAGACCCGGAACGATAAACGCCGCATAACTCACGCCGTCCACTTCCGCCATGCGCGAGCCGATCGCCGAGCCAAAGACGATAAAATACAGCGATGTTGATATCACAGGTGACGCGATGCTTTGAAAAATGGTGCGAAAGAAGCGGGCCATTTCGAAAGCATAGATGGCTCGAATCGCATAAAAATTCATGGGCGCCCCTTCACAAGTCCGACGAAGATATCCTCGAGTGAACTCTCTTTGGTTTGAAGATCCTTGAAATTAATGCCATGTTCGCCGAGCCGACGGAGCACGTCCGCGATCCCGGTTTGTTCGCTCTGCGCGTCAAAGCTATAAATCAGCGTAAGGCCGTCTTTGCTAAGTTCCAA
Source organism: Oligoflexus sp. (assembly GCF_035638955.1). GTDB lineage: Bacteria > Bdellovibrionota_B > Oligoflexia > Oligoflexales > Oligoflexaceae > Oligoflexus. Next base: position 19,543 of record NZ_DASQYZ010000436.1, read on the forward strand.
GGACCCACTGCTGAGCGCGGGTGGCAAGGCGGCGAGGGGCGCCGGAAGACTCAGAATAAGCTGCTTTTTGCCGAGCTTCTGCATCAACGCTTTTTTGTCCTCGACCAGGATGATCTCGCCTTTGTTGATGACTCCCACGCGATCGGCCATCTCCTCGGCTTCCTCGATATAGTGCGTCGTCAGGATCACGGTCACTCCACTCTCGCGCAGCCCCCGCACCATCTGCCACATATCGCGCCGCAGCTCGACATCCACACCCGCCGTGGGTTCATCCAAAAAGAGAATCTGGGGCTCATGCGAAAGCGCCTTGGCGATCATCACCCGTCGTTTCATCCCACCCGAAAGTGTCATGATACGGTTATCTTTTTTATCCCAGAGCGAAAGGTCGCGCAGAATTTTTTCGAGCCAGGCGGGATTGGGCGCCTTGCCAAAGAGCCCCCGACTGAAACTGACCGTACGCCAGACGCTTTCGAACACATCGCTCGTCAGCTCCTGGGGCACCAGCCCCACTTTGCTGCGGGCCGCTCGATAGTCGCGAATGATGTCATGCCCATCCGCCTTGATCGTACCCTGGCTCGGGTTGACGATGCCGCAAATGATATTAATAAGTGTGGTCTTGCCGGCTCCATTGGGGCCCAGCAAGGCAAAAATTTCCCCGCGCTTGATCTCGAGGTTGATGTTACGCAGCGCCTGATGACCCGAAGCGTAAGTTTTGGCAAGACCTGTGACTGAGATAATCGGCTGATCCGTTCCTTGCTTCATGTCTTCACCTTGAACAGGGTTCCAACGTACCCTAGCATAGGCTGGAGGCGCAGTCCAAGCGCAAGATCCCCTGCTGCACAATTCGGCAAAAGCTGCATCCCGGCAAGGTGCGCTCCTTGTTCCAAACGCAAGGTCTGTCTACCATAAAGGGAGAACGTCGGGCTCTCTGCGAGGTCTGTATGCTAGGGTTCCCCTATGAAGTCTAGACGCGTTCCGGGTTATGTAACCCTGGCAGCCGCCGGACTCATTTTGCTGCTCTATGCCCTTGGGGTCATTCGATCCCTTGAGGACAAGAGCGTGCGACCTCTGGAATTCAAACTGCGCGCCTGGATGCAAAAATCCCCCACGCTGGATCCTCGGCTTAAAATTTATTCCTATGATGATTCCACGCTGCGCTTCGTCAAAAAACCTGATCTGGATTTTGAACTTTGGCTGAAGGTTCTGCAGGGCATTTCCGCAGCCGGTCCTCGGCGCATTATGATTGATAAGATTTTTGGTGTCGTCGATATCAACACATCACTGGAAACAGTGAACCGCGAATTCCAGGCGATCCGCAGCGATGTGATCACCGCCGTCTATGCCGTGCCGAATACCATCAAATTTAAAGCTCCGCTCACGGCTGACTTCAAGGATTTCGAATTGTCACGCTGGACCGCCCCTTCATCATCCCTTGCGGATCTCGACTGGATCCCTTTGAAGCCGGGCTATGTTTATGGGCCCGATCCCGAGCTTCTTCAGGGCTTCCATCAGTTTGGGCATATTCTGTATCAGGATTTTGGTACCGTGAACCTGTTTCAGCGGTATGATCCTGCCCACGCCGTTCCTCACTGGAGTCTTCTGGCTGCTGATGACATCAAGCTTGATGCCGAGGGCCTGCAGATCAATCAGAAGGCGGTGCCGCACCACGACGGTCAGGTGGCCGTGAATATGGTGGATGTGGAACTCCTGGAACGCAATATCTATGGTCTTGCCTCCGTGATCCATCGGGTCCGCGGGGGGCAAAGTCTGGAAAAAAGCATTCGACCGGATCAGCTGGTCGTGATTCTCCCTGCCATGTTCACAGGCAACACCGATCGTGTGGACACGCCTCTGGGGAGCGTACCGGGATCCTATGTTGTTCTCTCGATGATCAATAGTGTTTTGACAGGACAGTGGATTCATACGGTGCCGGCCAGTCCCTGGGAAATCATGCTCTTTGCCGCCATCGGCTGGCTTTTGGCCTTGCGTTTTCATGCGATCATTTCCCCTGTCCTGCTGCTTTTGACGATTGTCCTGACAGCCTGCAGTGGGGTTCTCGCCTTTGTCTGGGCCTCCTGGCAACTGCCGTGGTTGTCAGCCAGCCTTGCCTTGGGTGTATCGGGCCTGGCCAACCTTCTCTGGATTGCCATGGTCCGGGTGCGCGAGGCTCAGAAAATCACGCGTGCCGTATCGGGTCTGGTCCCTCAGGAGCACATCACGGCCTTGCTCAAGCGCGAAAAAACGCTGGAGTTCGAACCGACTGGACACGTTGTCAGCATCATGTTCGTCGACATCGTGGGCTTTTCCTTAACGACCAAAAAGATGTCGGCGAATGAAACCTTTCAGCAGCTGAAGGCTCTGCTGGGCGACATCACGGACATTGTGCACAGGCACCAGGGCACGATCGATAAAACCTTGGGTGATGGTCTGCTTTGCTTCTTTGGTTACAATGTGCTCGGCGAACAAACTTCGCAGCATGCGGACCAGGCCGTGGCTTGTGCGATCGAAATCCAGCGCCAGGTATTTCAAAATAGTCTGAAGGCTCATGCGGAGGGCAAGGCTCTTTATCCTCTGCGCATCGGCATCAACACATCGTCGGTTTTCATCGGCAATATCGGCAATAAACAGCGTTTTGATTTCACCATGATCGGTGATGGGGTGAATTTCGCAGCGCGCCTCGAAACCGCCTGCGCGCCGTTTAAAATCATGATAGGGCCAGCGACCAAGGCTCAATTGTTGCGGCTGAGCCCGGAACATCCCAGCATGCAAAAACGTTTTGTCATGGTTAAACACACATCCGAACTTCTGGAAGCCTGGGAAGTGGATCCTTTCTTCAAGACCGATGCGGATATCGCGAGCATGGAAAAGCTCTATTGGAATTACGCCGGCATCTCCCAGCGGGAAGACCGGCATCCGGTGGCCGACAGCGGACTGCTGCGCCTGCACACCAATATCGGCCGCTTTCAACTCCTGAACTATTCCATGTCCGGGATGGGGCTGAAGAGCGATGTGTTCCTGGCCCAGGGGGTCGTTTTTAATCTGACCCTGGAGCCGGTCGATCCTGACATCAATCATGAACTGCAGCAGTGGGGTCTGTCGTCCCTGATCGTCGAGATCTGCTGGGGTAGCCAGCGCCATGACGCTTTTGAACACGGCGTAAGATTTGTGGGTCTCAACGAAGAGCAAAAAAATCGCATCTTTGCGCTCTTTCATTCCCGCCTGCGAAATTCATTGCGGAAAACAACATCGTACTAACAAACATGATCCTCCGAAATATTCGCTCTTTCTCCAGTCCTTTTCAAGGCGTGGTGCACTAACTCATTTTGTCTAGTGCAGCGCCGATACGTAGGTATGGAATCCCCTAAAAAAAGACTGTCGAGGATCGCGCCTATGCTATGGTCGACAAAATTTTTGACTGTCTTTCTGCTCGTGCAGTTTCTCGCCAGCGCCTGCGAAGATCCTAAGGACACTCGCAATATGCCGTCGTCCGACGATGCGAGTGAAGAGCAGCTGGCAAGTTCACCAGCACCGGTGACCGGATCCTATCTTCGCTGTGCGTATATTGAAGATCCCAATACCGCCGGCACCACACCGGTCGGCTGTAATCCCTATGATGAGAATAATAAGGTTATTGACCTCGACATTATCGGAACGGAAGCCCAATGGTCCTTTCAGAGCCGGCTGGCTGTGACCTTTAGCAAAAATTATGTCGATCCAAAAGGGGTCCGTTGGCAGGGACGCTTTGATTTCGCGGCCAATGAGATCATCGACCGCGCGACGCAGATCCTCGAAACCCAGATCACTTTGAATTTCCTAAAGAATGGCACCGGCCAACCCATCACTTTGCAGGATAAGATACGCAACCTCTTGCGTGGTCTGGCCGAGCATCGGTTTATCAAGATCGCCTATCAGTCCATTCACATGAATGCGCCTGCAGAGACCGGACTTTTGCCCGACATCGTGGACTTTGAATTCAAGATCAATGGCGTCTGGGAAAAGGTGAACATTCGCCTGGATACGCTGGATTTTGCGGCTCAAACGATGCAATCCGATCGCTTCAATTTTAAATTCCATGGCAGCGAAGTGGACTGGAAAATGTACCTGGGGACCGGGATGGGCAAAAACCTTGCGAACATGTTTGCCGACACGCCCGAGGTTTTGGTCTGGAAAACAGCCACGGCCAATGGCTGGACGTTTGACCCCAAGTCATCCTTTGAAAACAAAGAGCCCTACAATCTGAAGGACATGACCAGACCCATTGAATTAATCATCGATATGGGGATGAAGAAGAGTTTTCATGGCTTTCGTCTCGATGGTGGACTCTCCAACCCCGGACGGACGTTCCCTAACGGTTTCCCGGATCGCTTTTATTTTCTCTATTCCGACGACAATATCAAATGGACCAAAATCGAAGGCAGCGAGTCGACCCTGGACGGCCGCAGTTTTCACGAATGGTCCTGGGATATGTGATCCCAACCTCGCCGTCCACCGCACGTTTGAGGCCCTGACTGGGGCCTTTTTTTTTTGGAAAAAGAACAGGCCTCCTCACCCCTTTCCCCTTACGAAATGCTCAGCTCTAACCCCTTGCCAATATAAGCCAATACCTCCATTCCTTAAGGTAGTTCCAAAAAATCCGATAGTGCCTGGGGATCTCGTTGAGTAAGGCGGGACCTCGTGGAGCGGACTGGGACCATGTGGAGCTGGATGAATATGCGAAATTTGATTCGAAAAATTGATCTCAATGCCCCCTGGCTGGCTATCATCGGATCGATCCTTCTGCACCTGGCTGTCGTCGTTGCGATGCGCTGGCAGCAGAGTCAACCCAAGTCTGTCGTGATCGAAAAACCGCCCGTGGCGCGCATACGTATTCTCTCCAATCCCAACGGCGATCCTCGGACAGCCATCAAACCGGCTGAAGTCAAGGCCCAGCCTGTGGCCAAGCCGAAACCGAAAACCAAACAAAAAGCCAAGCGTAAACCCAAGGCCAAATCAAAAATAGCCAAACGCAGCGTCGCTAAACCGCAAAAGCCCCAGGAGGAAACCCCTCCGCCGCCGGCCGCGGCAGCCCCGCAAAGCTTTGGTGATAATAAAACCATCGGCATGGTGGGCACGGGCGTGAGCAACACGACCGGTCCCAGCGATCCCAACGCGAATACCGACTGGCTGCCGATTGAGCAGGTCAAACCCAAAATGCCGCGCGAGGCGGCTCTGAAAGGGATTGAAGGCTTTATCACCTTCACCTTTGATATTGATGAAGACGGCCGGGTGGAAAACATCCGGGTCGCCGAAGCCGAAAATCGCTCGGTTTTTGAAGAAGAAGCCCGGCGGGCCGTCCGTAAATTCCGTTACCGTCCGCGCAAGATGAACGGTCGTCCAGTCCGCGTGGTGGGACATACGTTCACTGTGGTCTTTAAATTGACCCATTGAAAATGGCCCTCGGTAGGCTGGCCTTATCGATTCCTGGTATAATGGAATCTCGATAAGGAGAGGGCGTCTCATGAAAAAGATAGTCATCATCGGTCTTACTGTGGCCACGACCCTGGGTGCGGGGTTCTATTTTTATAAAAAATCCAAATCTGCGCCGCAGGATGACGAGATGATCGTCGCTCCGGTTTCGCAGCCGCTACCGGACCGTGAGGAACCCATACCTGCGGAAGCGGCTGTTCCCGAACCATCGGCCCATGAAGCGGCACCGCCTCAAGCCAAGAGCAAATCCAAGGCCGCATCTGGTCATTTTGAAATGTCACGGCCCTCGCCTCATCATGACGAACCTGATCCCAACGATAATCCAGGCTTTGGCAAAGCGCGCGAGAAGCGCCTTCACGATATTTTTAAAACCGACAAGGATCTGGTTCGATCCGTGCTCGTGAAAAAAATCCAGTGCCGAGTGGACACTTGCATCATCGAAGCGGAAGCCAAAGATGGTGACGCGGATCGCTTTCAATCCCTTATGTTTGCGCTGACCAAACAATACCCCTGGCTCGGCAACAAAATTGATGTGACCACACCGGAGAACAATCCTCAGGTGGCTCGTTTCGTTTATTTTCAAGAAACTCCAAAGTAACTGTACCCCGGGAGTGACAGCCAGTCGGCAGCTTCCCGCCCATTCATTCGCGTCTTGCTGCGCCGATTCATCTGCAGGAGTCCACTCGACCCCTCGATCACTTGGGAGAACTGTATGCAATTCAAGACAGCCTGGTTTCTGGCTTTGATCGGACTGGCCTGGCTCGACCGGAGCGCCTCCGCGCAAACGCTCAGTCAGGTCTACGGCGATAGCCTCACCAAGCAGGCCCAGACGCTTTATATCAAGGGTATAGCCGGCATGACGACGTTTGACAGTGAGGCGGCCGGCAGCAAGGAAACCCGCACCACCACAGAAACAGAATTCGGCGGCTGGATGGGCGAATCCCGCGTCGTAGGTTTGAAGGTCAATCATGCCTATCATGATGTCCCCTTCGAGCTTAATCAGTCGCATTCCAGGTCAGCCATGACTGATGTCAGGTTGCAGGCCAGGGTCTGGTTTCTGCAGCCCTCCATCGGTGTTTCGTTGACGGAATGGGATGTCACCGGCGCCGAGGGTCCTACGGTTGGGATCTTTGCAACAGGTATCAACGCTGGCCTTGGTCTAGTGATGAATCTGCATCAGGGTCTGGTTTTCCATGCTGATCTTATGCGTGTTCAAAGCCTGCGAACATTCGACAAGCTGGACCAGGGCGCTGAGCTTGGCGATCGTGAGGACGTCGATACACACTTTGCCTTTGATCTGACGGAACGCATTCTGGATTTTGTGGTGGGATATCGGATGCGCAGTTACACGCTGACCAGAGAAGAAATAACCTTCAAGGAAACCAGTCAGGGCGCTTATGTAGGGCTGCGACTCGGCTATTATTTCTGAAGCCCAAGAAGCGGCGGGCGCCTGAGACCCGCCGCATGAAACCAACCGTCAACGAACGAGAGTATAGCCTTTTTCGCGTGCACCGGCCTCGGTGGCGAAGCACTCGCGCACATCGGACTTCTCAGCGCTCAGCATCTTGTCATAACCAGGGCTGTCTTTTGCGTAGTAGATGCCACGGCCCATATCAGCTGCGATCGGACAGGCCACACCCTGAATTGCGGCGCCTGCTTTTTTCGCACCCGTGCTGACACCAGTCGCAACACCCGCGGCGACTTCACGACCACCTTCCTTGATATTTTCCCAGCCTTCTTTAAAGTGCTCTTTGGCCCCGGTGGTTTCGGATTCCGCCTTGCGTTCGGCGGTGGTTTCTTTGGGCGATTCAGCGGCATTGGTGCCCGAGTGCGCACAGCACATAAGAGCCAGAATCGCAGGTAACATCATTAATCTCATGTTCAACTTCCTCGTTGAATGAAAGTCCCAACCGGACGCATTATCCGGGCCAAGGTTTTCAATGCAAGGAACGGGCACAAGTTGCGGTGCACGCAAGAGGGTAGGATCGTAGGGAGGAGCTACGGCAGATTTGTAGGGAAAAGAGGACAGCCTGTCCTCACCTCGTGACATCCGCCAGGCCTTTACAGCTTCAAGGGTGGCACTACAAATTCGACCGGCACGTTTTCCTTGGCGCTGAACTGCAGGATCGCATCAATACCCTGGCGCAACTGGGGCAAAAACTTTTGCGCCGTTTCCTGGTGAAAGCCGATCGACACATAGATATCTTTCTTTTGGTCCTTTTTCCAAAGCTCCACGTTGTTTTGGAATGTTTGCAGAATCACCGGCCCGGTCACGTAATCCGCAAGACAACCGTTGTTCGGGAGCTGCTTGATGGACAGCCCCTGGCCCAGGTTGATGGTATAGGGCTGACTGGTTGATGTAATCTGCGGCCAGAGCTTCCCTACAACAGGATACAGAAGCGAGTGACCCCAACGCTCCTTCAAATATTCAGCCGATGTCGCGGAAGAATCCAAGGTAATGCCTTCCCGGACCAACGCTCGAAACACATGATTGTCCGCCTGCCATGCACCAGCACGGAAACTGCGCGGGCGTTCGAACCTATGCTTCATCAAAGTCCTGATGCTGAATCGTATGAGTTTTTGCAGTTCCTTTTCATTATAAGCCGCCATATTCACATCATGACCGCAATCCGGATCGCATTGACTCAAATCCATCGGTCCCCGAAAAGCCGGCTCGGTACGAAACTTCACACCTGCGGCCTGGACGAGACTACGCCACGGGTGAATGTGCAAACCCTGCTCGTCATGTGGGCGCAAAACAGAGCGGATCGCGGCTGTTGTGATCGGGGCGTCCGTATCCGGCTTGGTATAATAAGCAGCATTCAAAAAATGTTGCAGAGGGATCTTCGGATAATCATGACGAAAATGTTCCATCACCGCGAGGTTCTGCGGGTCCAGATTGCGTCCTTCCCAATCGACACTGACTACAATACGCAGAGCCGCGCTTGCCGATGCTGGTAAAGCCAGAGCCAGGATAAGGCCGATAAACTTGAGATGCATAGGGTTTCCTGTCCAGGTTGAACACGCAGCTCCCTTTGTACAGGACTTGGGCAACGGTCTCAACCGTCAGATTCAGGCACTGGCCTGCCCGGTCCGGGAGGCGGGAGGTTGGAGTGACCTCAGCTTGAGGATCAGAAGCGTCATGTCATCGGCGTAGTTCACGTGCTGGCTGGGGGTGATGGATTCCCAAATGGCATCAAGGACGGCCTGCGGTTCCATCTGGCTCTTTAAACTGTTGGCCATTAAATCCATGCGGGTTTTTTGCGAACGCCCAATGTCGTTTTCAACAAGACCATCTGTAAAGAAAAGCAGCATATCATTTTCTGTCAGAGTCAGAGGAACCGGCGTCAGATGGCTGGTCGAATGAAAGCCCATCAAAGATCCGCCTCGCAGCAGGGTTGACACCTTGTCACCACTCTTTAAAAAGATATTGCGGTGCCCTGCATTCAGATAAATGGCCTGACCGTTGCGATTGTCGATACCCACCAGCACGGCCGAAGCGAAATGATTGGTGCGTGCGAAATAATCACACATCACCTGATTCAAGTCACTCATGATCTTCGTGCACGATTCTTCCAGATCAAGTCCCGTGGAAAGCAGACCTTTCACGGTCGCATTCAATGCTCCCGTAAAGGCTGACGAGATGATGGCCGCTGTGATCCCATGACCGCTGACGTCGCCCACCACAATGTACGAATAATGCCCCCGCGGATCCTGCAAGCAACTGAAAACATCGCCGCCGCTTTCTTCGCAAGGTCGATAGCGATAGGCCAAGGTAAAATGGTGTGGATCCAAATCATTTTGCATCAGCGCGGAATGGGCGAGCCCGGCTGCCTCCACCGAGACCTTGAGTACCGATGCATTGCGCGTCGCTTCACGCAGGTGATAGGAAAGCGTGAAGGAAAGGAACAGGCTTTGGATGAGAATACCAAAATGCAAGGCATAGACAAACAACGGCGCTCCTGGAATAAGCCCGACCACCAAACCGTTGAAAATCGCGACACCGATGATGGGAAAAACCCAGGACATAAGATAATAGCGGGCAATGTTCATGCGATGGCGCAGGGCCGTGAAACTTGTCACACAAAGAATGACAGGAAATGCCAAGGCGATATTGGAAGCGGTTTGCATCATCGTGGAATAGGGCAGAATAAAAACTGAAATAAACATGATGGCCTGCACGGTTGTCCAACCCATAACGATCCGCGTCAGCCGTTGGGAATAGGATGGAATCTCCAGAATTTTCAAGGTGAAGAGGGCCCCAAAGGCCAAGGAGCTAGACATAACCAGGACATTAAAGCGCTTGTTCCACCAAAAATCATCGTGGAAGATATATTCCTGACCATAGCCATCCCAGGCAGCGAACATCGCGAGCCAGGACAGGGTATTGAGGAAATAATAAAGATAAGCCTGGTTGAACGTATAGACATAAAATGCGAGGCCATAGAACGCGGCCACCGCCATGATGCCCGCAAAGAGACCATAAAGAAGATCCTTGATGCGAATGTGCGAAGCAAAATAGGCGGCCGAATGCAAATGGATAGGCAGCACAATCGTATCCGAGCTGGCAATCCGCAGATAGAGGGTCGTCTGGCTCTGCGCGGGCAGATCGATTTTATGCGTGGGCAAATTGTTTTGAGCCGAACGCTTCCCAACGGGCGTTGCGACACCGGCCTCATATTGAACCCAGTGGCCGTCTTTCTGCATAAAAAGGCTGAAGTGATCGATCCAGGCTATCGCCAATTCCAAAAACAGCTGGCGTTCCACATCCGTGGCATTGCGCAATTCAAATCGGTACCAGTAGGTGGATTTTGCATAGCCAAAAGCAGGGACAAGGAAGGGGTTGGGTTGGAATTCCTGCTGACGGACAGCTTCAAAATCGAGCAGGCCTGTGGCATCCTCATGGAATTCAAAATCACGACCTAAAAGTCGCGTGGTGAAGGACTCGTCGATCGTCACTACGGCTGCGCGCGCGTGATCCAGCCTGAGTAAGGTCAGCAGCGCCACAAGCCAGAAATAATATTTTGAAAATCGCCATTTTCCCATGACAGCCTATCGGTTGCGTCCCCCGGAGGTTAAGCAATTTCCTAAGGATCCAGGTGAGTTTTATGTTATCTTTCGTCAACGTAAGAACAGGAGGCCGCCATGAATCATCTCATTTACATCCTGCTTCTAGGGTGTCTGCACTCACCGGGTTTATGGGCGGGATCTGCAGCCAAAACATACATGGGCCGTGAGCTGGCCGACGTCATGGGGCCCGCTGGGATTGAATGGTTGGAACGTGACAGCCGAGAATCCGAGGAAAGGCTGACGCTGTTGATGACCGCACTGGCTCTTAAGCCTGGTATGCAGGTGGCGGACATCGGCGCCGGCAGTGGCGTCATCACGCGGATGATGGCCTCACGGGTTTTACCCGGAGGTATGATTTATGCGGTGGATATTCAGCAGGAGATGCTCGATCGTCTCACTCAGGAGAATACGAAGGCTGGCATCAAAAATGTGAAGCCGGTTTTGGGTGGCATCAAAAGTCCGAAGCTTCCACCCGGATCCCAGGATCTTATCCTGATGGTGGACGTGTATCACGAATTCAGCCATCCTTTTGAAATGATGAAAAGCACGACGGAAGCTCTTAAAAAAGGGGGCCTTCTGGCCTTGGTGGAATACCGTGGCGAGGATCCGAAGGTTCCCATCAAAGCTGATCATAAGATGACCGTGGCCCAGATCCGCAAGGAAATGGGCCGCAAGGAACTGAACCTTGAATTTGTTCGGGTGGATTCCAGCCTGCCGCGTCAGCATCTGGTGTT
>NZ_DASQYZ010000437.1:0-4894 GCF_035638955.1 Oligoflexus sp.
CAAAACATCAAAGGGCGAGATCATCATGGCTCTCGACTTCAGCATTTATCGGACTGATGGTGTGAGCTATGCTGAGATTTTCAGCCAGAAAGATCTTAATAGCCTGCCGCAGATACCGGGAACGTTTCTCCTTATCTTCGCCATTCGGATTGACGCCAACGATCGTCTTTGGTTTCACAGTGCGACGGGGCTTGTCCGCATCGACCTTTAAAGTTGATATTGCAGTCGGACGGAACCTAATTCGTCATTCACGACTCGGATCGAGCGCCCGTAATAACGTGATGCATCGTCTCCCACCGGGTCCAGCATACTTCGAGGTCGAGGTCCTGCATCCGGCCCGACCTTGTCACAACTCGGCCTGTATAGGTTTGACCGATTTCCCACAGCCCATCCATCTGATCAACATATCGGCTAATGCTGTGAATGGAAAAAGCATCGGACGGGTCAATCGCTCCAACCAACTGCTTATCAGCGCAGAAGTCCCGCAACCACGCGTGATAGAGAATGGGCTCGACAGCATCCTGGTTGTCTTTCATCGACGACGCTTTCAATTTGCTGCAGGTCGTGTCCATAGTACATCCAGCGCAACTGTCCAATACTTTGCCTCATTCATAAGTATTAACAGGTGTTCGCAATTTTACAATCGGCCGAAGGCTGACGTGGATTTGCGAATGTCATCGTGACTTAAGCAGGAGTTCGCCATGGAGGATCAGTGCACACGGCCCTCGGTTGCAAGCGAACCTGGTTGGTAATTACCAAAATCGATTCACTCACCATCCCTCTCCGCGACTCGAAAATCCTGCCTGGATCAATGCCCTTCCCCATCCTCTATTTTCATCAATCCATGCGTATTCCGTAAAAACACACTGGGAATCACACCAAGTTCATTGGTAAAAAAATCTGTTTGAAAATTCGGACTGTGATGTTACCAATCCCCTTATCAAATCCTTGATAGGAGGAAAGGCATGCGGACTTTCATACATTGTTTTGCTGTTTTATTCCTCGCTGCTCCAAGTTTCGCTCACACCCTGAAATCGAATGATAAAGAGTTTGTCGCCGCGTGGAACATGCTGGCCCTGGACAGCATCAGGCGGCAAAAAATCGCTCCACCCATAGCCGCCCAGTATCTGGCCGCCATGCATCTGGCGATGTTTGAAGCTGCCAATCGATCCAGCGGAACTTATATAAGTCAGCTGAATATCGCCAAGGATAGCAGCTTCGAAACATTGCAACGCCTGCATACAGCCGCGGCTGCCTATCGGGTCCTCCAGGAGTTTGCACCTCAAGAGATTCGGCAGAAGGCTGAACACATGCTCCATGATGAGTCGCTTATGAGCGTCGGCACGGAAGAGCTGAAGCAGCTCGCCAAGGATGAGGCTCAGCGCCTTGGTGAAACAATCATCGCTCAGCACCTCACGGATCCAGGGACAACAGCGCCGACTTCCATCATTCCGACAGGACCGGGATACTGGATCCCGACGCCGCCAGCCTTCGCATCTTATTTGATTCCCGGCTGGGGGCAACTGCGACCTTGGGTTTTGGACAAGGTCAACGCCCTCAGGCCATTGGGACCTCCAGCTGTGGATTCAACCGCCTATGCAGCGTCTTGGGATGAAGTGAGGCGCCTGGGATCAAAAACCTCGATCGAGCGAACGGAAACCCAAACGGAAACCGCTCTTTTCTGGGCTGACGGAGCAGGTACCTCCACACCTCCGGGTCACTGGAATACTATCCTGACCCATCATCTCGCCTCCTGCGACAACGCACTTGTGGACATCGCACGCGTCTACGCCGTACTCAATATGGCCATGGCTGATGCCTGCATAAGCGCCTGGGAATCGAAGTGGGATTTCTATTTCTGGCGTCCGATCACGGCTATCCGTGAAGCGGCGCGGGATGGAAATCCGTTGACGGAGCCAGATCCTACCTGGGAACCCTTGCTGAACACGCCACCCTTTCCCGCTTACGTCAGCGGTCATGCGGCCGTCAGTGGTGCGGCCGCTGATATTCTCAAGGATTTTTTCGTGGATCGACTGCCTGTCATACGGGTGAGTTCCGAAAGTATACCCACCACCCGCGAGTATTCCGATTTTACCTCAGTGGCCCAAGAGGCGGCCGACAGTCGCGTCTACGGTGGGATTCACTTTAACTTTGATGGAGTCGATGGGCTGCTGCTGGGACGAAGTGTGGGACAAACCTATCAGGCCATCGCCCTGCGACCGCAGCCGGGTTCCAAGGCTGCTGCTGCGGGGCGGGTGTGCCGCTAACAACCAAGGAGATACAAAATGAAATGGGCTGCCTGTCTACTTTTGAGTCTACCCTGCTTTGCCTATGCAGGTTCCGAGACAACTGCCGTATTGAATAGCGTGCCTGAGGGCTTCGAGCTGACGAACTTCCGTTTTCTCTATGATGAAGCGACCTGCGGCAAGATCAATTTCGTATTGAATCCTAAAAATGGAGATTGCAGCGTCGAATTTGAAAACTTTTCCATCCAAGGTACGGCGGTTTCCAGCTGCGACCTGACAATCGAAGTTGATCTGCCTCCGGGCCTGGCCATGACACCCTCGCGCCTGACCGTGGAAGGCGACTATCAATTTGATGATGGCGGTTTGATTACGCTGGATGCGGATTATACGCTTGCAGGCGCCGATGAAAAAATCGAGCTTCAGCGCCGCTGGAGCAATACGGATGCCGGCCTCGTCTCGAACTCCTTTTTGGAAGAAGTCCAGTGGACCACGGCAAGGCCCTTTTCGCCTTGTGGAGGGACAGCCGTATTTAAGGGGCGCTTTTCTTTGGCCACCACCACGCAGGTTGATCAAAAGGAAAGTCTGCTTGATATAGGCAAGGCCAACGCCGGTGCGGCATCTGAGAAAAAGGCTCCGATCGCCTATTGGGGATGGGATTATCAGCTCTGCAATCAGGGAATCCCGAATCGTTGAGCTGGCTCGGTCCTTGGCATCGACGCCAAGGAACTCGTCCGACTCTCCGTTGGGAATGTTTCAAGCAACATGGTGCGTATCCAAAAGTTTGGCCCCGTCCAAAGTCGATTCATAGACGAAGAGCTCCATGCTGCTTTCTATCCCTTTCAATCGCTGGTGACCCAAACTCGTCAGCCTTGACGAGGCAAGATGCTGGCTCACCGATGGACTGACAAGGATTTGATTCGGACTGGCCTTGCTTTCGATTCGAGATGCGATATTAACGGTTCCTCCAATGGCCGTGTAGTCGCTTCTCTTCTCGCTGCCGAACGAGCCGACAATAGCCATGCCCTGGTGAACGCCTATTCTTATGGACAATTCAACTCCGAATTCTTCCTGGCATTTTTTGTTCAGCGTTTGGATAAAGAGCAGCATCTTGGTTGCGCAATTCACGGCTTTCTGGGCTTGATCCTGACCTGTCAGCTCGCGCGGAGCACCGAACATCACCATAACGGCGTCGCCGATGAACTTATCAATGGTTCCGCTATCGCTGTAGATGACGTCCGTCATACCTTTCATGAAATCATTGAGCACGATCGTAATCCGCTTCGCACCAAGCTTTTCACTGAGCTGGGTAAATCCTACGATATCACAGAAGAGAACCGTGATGAGCGTATCCTGCGCTTCCTTTTCAAGCCGCGATTTGCCCTTGATGACTTCCTCGACAATATCGGGTGGCAGAAAGCGCTGCAAAACGTTCTGCTGGATATAGCGCTGCAGAACTTCGATTCTGCGCTTGCCAATATAGATCCTCCACAGAGTGAAAAACATAAGGCTCATGAAAATCAGGGCTGAATACAGGATATAACTTTTGAACCTGCTATCGTTCTCGGCAAGTGCCAATGCCAGTTTTTGACGCTCGGATTCGTGTTTGATGCGCTCCAGTTCAGCCAGGTTGATGGATTGTTCCGTCTGAAACTGAAAAGACGGCAGAATGAGCTTGAGATAGTAGCGCCAGAACTGTCGGAACAGTTTGTTCTCTGCCGCCAGAGGCACGCTCATCATACTGATTTCTTTTGTCACATGGTCCACGACATCGGCCTGGGTATCATCGGGGAGGCTGAAGCAATCCGATAGATCTTCACCCGTCCCGCTATTGATTTTCGTCATGGCCATATAACATTGCAGAAAAGCCATTCTCTTGGGCGACTCAGAGCCATCAAAACGCACGGAAGACAGCTCATCCAGCGCTTCCTTTTTCCTGCCCAGCTTGCTGTAGGTAAAGGCCGAAAAAACGATAGCATCCGGGACCAATCGCGCAGCGGCCATTTTCACCTTTGCAAATTGTTTCAGAGCACCTTCTGGATCGTTAAAATAGAATAATTTGGCAACGCCAATGTTAAATTTGGTAACTTCGTCATCGAACATCTTCGCTTCTTCATAAATTTGAAGAGCCTGGGAACGATGATGGGCACTGCTGGCAGGATTGAATAGATAGACCGACGCCATCATCCACTTAAGCCCATCGGACATCCAGCTGGCCTGTTTCGGACAGGCTGCCAACCCGCGCTTGAGTATTTCCAATGTTCTGACCTGGTCCGAATGCATGTAAAGAATCGTGGTTCCAATCTCATAGGCAAGCCTGGCAGCAGCTGTAGTCCCGGGGAAATCCTGTCTCGACTTATCAATAAACTCTGTCCATAGGATGAATTTCCTCGAGTAGTCGATGCTCGATTCGTAAACCAAACACAAGGATTTAATGAGATAATCGTCAGCTCCATGCTGGAATGCCAGACACAATTCCGAAGCTTCCTTATGCTTTTCTGAATATTGAAGATGAGGGCAGATATATCACACCAGAAAGTATTGCATGTACTTGATCTTGCCAGCGAGGCAGCTGCCACACTCAACAAGTCGAACCTGGCTCTGGCTCCGATAAACTGTGCTGCCTTTGATGAAATATTTCAGCGCCAGGA
>NZ_DASQYZ010000438.1:0-34406 GCF_035638955.1 Oligoflexus sp.
AAGAGCAGAGCGAGCCAGGCCGAAATCTGCGGCGCTGCAAACGAACTTCCCGACTCAAAGGTGTCGGTCGTCGGACTGTAAATCCCTTCGGCGGGCACGGCCAGAGTCCTTTGTTGGACCGGCACAACCGCTCCAGGAATCGTGGCCGTGAGCGCGATATCATCCGCAAAGAGCCCCAGGTTCAATGCGAAAAGTTCCAAACCCACAACCTCCTCCTGATAAAGATCGCGGATCAATTTCAAATCATAGCTCGTGAGCGTATTCACCGGCCCAAGGCCTTTTTCCACGCGACGGCGGGTCAGCTGCCCGTGAAGGTCGGTGCCGGTATTGCCAAGGGCTTTGACGAGCAGGCCATCCTGTGTCCAACGCCGCAGGGCTTCCATGAAAGGGGCTTCCACGGTATCGGTCACGGGATCTTCAGGAAATGCCCGACTCATGTTGATGATGTCCACATCCGTTTGCGTCGCGAGATACTGCATGGCAGCGGCATAGGATTTGGCATCAGCTGCAACCGGAATAATTTCAGCCGCCGGGGCGAGCTGCAGAATAATATCGATCACTGTATTGCCATGGGACAGTTCCACAGGGCGACCGAACACGATAGGATTTCCTATAAGGGCTTGCGGATAACGCTGCTTCTGTTCAACCAAGGCGGCTTTTTCGAACACATCAAAAACCACAATCTTCACCCCTGCCCCGTTCCAATGCGCCTGCAAAGGAGCCACGCCCAGGACAGAAAACCCCGGATGAACGGCAAGCGTATAGCGGGTGATGTCCTTTTGAAAAGTCTGTAGGATGCGGCGGCAACGCGTATATTCTGATCGCCGCGCATTTTGATCCTGTGGCGAGAGACTTTCGAACAGAATTTCAGAAAGGCTGAGATACTCTGAGAGTCGCGAACTCCACTGCGCGAGTCCTTGCTCTTCGAAAAGAAACTGGATTTGGGATGCATGGGGCCTGGCAGGCAAAGCATGGAAGGCTGGAATAAGATCTTTGATCTCGGCGTCGGCTTCAAACCCGTGGATGGTTTCCAAGCCTTGCAAGGCTTGAGAGACATCCTTTTCACCGGCTGACAGAACGGGTAAAAAAAGCATATTCAGGAGCAGCAACGTCGTTCGAAACAGTTTTTTCATCGTAGGGGTCCCCGGCTGTGAATCAGCCAGAGGTGATACCATGAAAAAGGGCGGAAGAAAACTTCCGCCCGGCAAGGATCAAGGGATGGATGTGACAGGAACCAGGATCCGCACCCGATTGTCCGTATCCATGCGGATGGTTTTGGTAAGGGCCCCCTGAGAGTTCACCGCGTCGTAGGTATAAATGTTGAAGTTGGGCCCATCGAGGGTCTCCAACTCAAACCCACCTGCGGTCAGGCCTTTAAGGCTTCGCATCGCCCCGTAAATGGCCTTGGAGTCCGGTGCCACCACAGAGGCTTTGCCAGCGGCATCCGCCACATCATAAACCACCATAGCCGGATTGCCATTGGAATAGGTTTCCAAATAGGACAGGACCTTGCCGTTCACAGAATCGAGCGCCGCGAGGGTCTGACGCATGTTACCGGTCTGCAGGGTCGTATCCTGCAGCAGCTGCATACTGCCGGCGGCGGCATCGGTGACAGCCAGCAGTCCTGTGAAGGCGAAGAGTTCCTTGCCTTGATAGTTCGCATTCCAGGTTTTGCTGTCAAACCGAAAGTTCAAGCCTGGAACGGTTTGCGTGAGGGTCGCTAGCGGCATCAAAGTCGGACGACCTTCCAGATCACGAGCCAAAATCAGGCGTTCGGCCTTGACCGTATAACCAGTTCCCAGGTATTGGCGGGAAAAGCGCCACAGATTCCTTTTGCTATCAGCCACGACCCGATTTTCGTAGCTATAATCCGAGATCACCGCATTTTGAAGGGTCACTTCCACGGGTGAGTTTTCGTTTTGCAGGATGGCCAGGACTCGCGGTTGAGTGTTGGAATTCGTCGCCGTCTCGGCGATCACGTTGCCCTGCGGGTCGGCCAGGTATGTGGCAATGTCATCCAAACCGCTGGAAATAGGGCGCAAGGTCACCTGCTGAATGTCCGAAAAATCGATGCTCACCAGCACCTTGCGCGAATCTGCCGGGCGGGACATCGAATAGCCATACTCGGTGCCCGCCTCTTAGTTATAATCTTTTTTGAGTTCGAGCGGGTACGACGACCCGTTCCCACTCCCTTTTTTACGACCGACAAACAGCAGCTTTTTGGAAGCGCCGCTTTCGACTGTTTGAAAGGTGTTGATTTCGGGGAAAAACTCATCAAACTTCCACATGCTGCCGGTTTTAATATTGATCAGGTAACAATCCTGTGCAAACTTAACCTGCCCGTAGCGGTAGTCAGGTCTTTGCAAAAGGACGAAATCTTCATTGATCACATCAATACGCTGAGGACGACGCTCAAGAACGGCCATCAGCGTATCCGAAGCGTCCGCGGCATTGGCAAAAACAAATTGCAACGGCTCACCGGCATTTTGCTGGCTATCAAAATTGTAAAGCTGCCCATCGACAACCCCGATATAGCTGCCCTTGAACTGGGCGCGTACGGCTGTATATTGCTTGTTGCCAAGATTGGGAAGTGTTTGTGGTGATGTGGGATTGGCACTGGGTGCGACGGGATCAGGGGAGTGCTTGGACTTGTGTTCGCCACAGGCCAGAAGCAAAGCAGCAACGGACAGGCTGATGAACTTATTGGTCATGAATGAACTCCCATGAGGGCCTTGATATATGCCAGTTAGGCACCAACAGCCGCAATATAGATCCAGGTCTGGTTTTGCGCTAAACTGCAATTGCGCCTGAGATGTTTTATTTTAGTCTGAAATTTCAATGGGATAGACTCATGAAAAAGCCGAAACGTCTACGCCCTGGGTCCAAAGTCGCTGCCGTTTGTCTGTCTTCGGGCATTGCTTCAACATTTCCGGAACTCTACGACTGGGGCCGCATCCAGCTGGCTGAAAAGTTTGAGCTGGACCTCGTGCCGATGACCCACACGATGCTGTCACCCGAGGAACTTTATGAACGTCCTGAACTTCGGGTGTCCGATTTTTATGAAGCTTGGGAGCGGCCTGACATCGACGGTGTGATCTCTGTGATTGGTGGCGAAGATAGCATTCGGCTGCTGAAACATTTTGATCAAAGCCGGTTGAGCCGTTCACATAAAGTTTTTGTCGGCATGAGTGATACCACAGTCACCCACCTTCTGCTCCAGCGCCTCGGGCTGAATACCTTTTACGGTCCAGCCGTGCTTTATGGGTTTGCCGATTTCGGAGGCTTGAATCCTTTTACGGCAGACGCCTTCCGTCGCGCCGTGATGAGCGGGCAACCCATGGGCGAGTTGAAACCTTATACCGGTGACTGCGTGGCGGGTGCTTCGCAATGGAGTCAACCGAACCTGATGCAACTCCCTCCACTGCGCCCTACCCCACCCTGGCGTTGGATTCACGGCAAGGGCCGACATCAGGGCCGCTTGTTTGGGGGTTGCATTGAAGTGATCTGCCCTATTGCCGCCAATACAGGGCTGTGGCCACTGGAACCGCACTTTTGGGATGATAAAATTATTTTTTTAGAATACTCGCATGAGCTCGCCAATGCCGAGTACACCCGCTGGTATCTCCGCAGTCTGGCGGCTCAGGGCGTCCTTGCGCGCAGCAAAGGATTGCTCATGGGCCGCATGCATCATAGCGTGCCTGCAGATGAAGCGGCAAAGATTCCAGAAACCCTTCTGCAAGTGATCCTGCATGAGGAACGCCTCGATCATCTGCCGGTTGTGGTGGATATGGATTTTGGTCATGTCCTGCCGATGCTTACTTTGCCTTACGGTTGCCTCACAGAAATCGACTGCGACCAGCAAAAAATAGTGGTCCTCGAAGCCGCGACGCTCGACTAGGACGGGGAAAACGCCTACGATGCGAAGGGATTCCCTTTCCTGCGGAGAGCCTGGTATGCGTCGCATCTTAAATCCTTTTGTCCTGATCTTAACCATCATTCTGGCTGCTGGTTATTCATATTTGGCCCTGCGACTTTTTCAAAGTCTTCCCGCGCGTCTGGCCCTGGTCCTGCCCATTCTTTGTATTTGGATTATTCCGGTTTTCTTTTGGAGTCGCAGCAAAGACACTCACACCGGACGCGATGATTTCGTCCAGGGCCTGGCTTATATGTGTATGGGCTGGCTGAATTTCCTGCTGTTCCTGACCTTGTTTCGCGACATCATTTGGCTGCTGACGGTGGCGTTCATTCCGAACACCTGGGCTCAGTGGTTGATCGATCCAGGATCGCAGATCGTAGTGTTGGGGTCATTTCTGGCGCTTGGTTTGGGCATGCTGATTGCCTGGCGCGGTCCGCGCGTGGTGGAGGTTACGGTTCCGATCCAGGATCTTGATCCCGCGCTGGAAGGTTATCGTATCGCCCAGATCAGTGACCTGCATGTCAGCTTTATGATTCGGCGCCGTTATGTGCAAAGCGTGGTGAATAAAGTGAATACCCTGGGCGCGGATATGGTGGTGTTGACCGGTGATATCGTCGATGGTTCGGTCGCCAGGTTAAAATCCTATGTGGAACCTCTGGCCACCCTGCAGCCTGCAGCGCACCGTTATTTCATTCTGGGCAATCATGAATACTACGCCGGCGTTCGATCCTGGGTGGACCATTTTCGCTCCCTTGGCCTGACTGTTCTGCTGAACGAATATCGAACGATTCACCATAAGGGCTCCACGCTGCATCTGGGCGGTGTCGTCGATCCAGCCGGAACCGCCAGCGGTGAAGGGCCCAAGCCGGAGAACGCCCTGGGTCCTGGCGGTCTGCGGATCCTCCTGGCTCACAATCCCAAACTCGCGCCTCATGCCGCGCCTCTGGGTTTTGATCTGATGCTCTCGGGCCACACCCATGCGGGTCAATTCTATCCTTGGAATATTGCGGTCCGACTTGTGCATGCACCGCATGTGGTGGGATTGTCGCGTGAAGGCAAAATGTGGGTTTATGTGAATCCGGGAACGGGCAGCTGGGGTCCGCCCATTCGATTGGGAACCCAGCCTGAGCTCACTGTGATTCACCTTGTGAGGGCCAAAGCTTGAGGAACGTGTCGCGCATCGGGCTCCTTGTTTTGCTCCTGGGATGTCGAACTGATTCCTATCAAGGTCCTCCTTCGGACCATTTTGATGGCGAACGGTTCTTTCAACCCGGTGTCGAGGAACATAAAGGTTTTCTCGCTGTTTTACGATGGCGCATCTTCGGTGATCGCACGGATTGGCCGGACGCCGTAGCCAATGTTGAACAGCCGGCTTTACCCGAAAGCGTGCAGGAGGGTGAGGTGTTCGTCACCTTCATCAATCACGCCACGCTTCTGATTCAATTGCCAGGTCTGAATATCCTCACCGATCCGGTCTGGTCCGATCGGGTCAGTCCAGTAAGCTGGGCCGGCCCCAAACGCGTGCGACCACCCGGGCTGGCCTTCGAAAAGCTGCCACCGATCCATGCGGTTTTGGTTTCCCATAATCATTATGATCACCTGGACGTTCCG
Organism: Oligoflexus sp.; assembly: GCF_035638955.1. Taxonomy (GTDB): domain Bacteria; phylum Bdellovibrionota_B; class Oligoflexia; order Oligoflexales; family Oligoflexaceae; genus Oligoflexus. Next base: position 5,528 of record NZ_DASQYZ010000438.1, read on the forward strand.
ACTCTGCAGCGACTCTCGCGCGAGCATAAAGCTACGATCATTGTTCCTCTTGGAGACAAAGTCTGGTTGGAAAAAGAAGGCATCGACCGTCTTCAGCAAGTCGATTGGGGCCACAAGCAACCTCTGGGCGCTGGCGTGGACATGATCTTCACGCCGAGCCAACATTGGTCAGCGCGCGGTTTGTTCGATCGCAATCGCAGCCTCTGGGGCTCCTACCTTCTGCAATGGGCCGGCAAGCAAATTTATTTTGGTGGCGACACAGGATATGGACCGCATTTTAAAGCGATTCAGCAAGCGCATGGCAGGATCTGGCTGGCGATGCTGCCCATTGGTGCTTATGAACCTCGTTGGTTTATGAAGCAGGCGCACATGAATCCTGAAGAAGCTGTGCAGGCTCATCTCGATTTACAGGCCACACGCAGCCTCGGGATCCACTACGGCAGCTGGCAATTGACGGATGAAGGCATCGATGAGCCGGTGCGGGCTTTGGATGCAGCCCTGCACCAGCACACCCTGCCGAAGGAAGTCTTCGAACCAGCCGTCGTAGGACGAACTTATCGTTATCGTCTGGATGATTTCACCCGAGGAGGCTGATCGATGCTGACTTTTCGCTTCACGATAACCCACCTTTTGGTTTGGGCGTTCGTGTCCACATCCTGTGCCACTGCACCTTGTGATTGGGCCTCATTCGCACAAAAACCTGCTCACTGCGAGAATGGTATCTGTCCACCTGAGCCCCCACGCGAGGGTCCAGGATCAGCCAATTCCCCTCACGCATCGGTTCGACGATTCATTCTGGATGAAGGAAACGGCGATCCTTTGCATACTGTTGTCTATGAACCACACGCTCCGACACCGAAGCAGGCTCCCGTTGTTCTTTTTTTGCACGGATATTTCGATGCCGAGCCAGAACCGTATGAGCTCATGCTGAGACATATCGCGAGTAAAGGTTTTATTGTCATCTATCCGAGCTATGGCCACCCTCTGCGTCCCCAGGATTGGGCTCAGCACGCGACCGATGCTTTGAATCGAACCTTGAAGGTCCTCGACAACGGCGATCATGTACGACCGGATCGTACGAGTGTAGCCTTCGTCGGTCATTCGATTGGAGGGATTCTTGCTCTGCATCTGGCGCAGAAGAATGCTCGCGCCTCGTCGGCCCCGCTCCCGCAGCCCAGGCTGATCGTCACGCTGGATGCCGCTGGCATCACATCCCTCGACTACCCCTTCCTCTCTATAGATGATGATAAGCTCACCCACTTACCCGCGAGCACCTGGTTGCTTTTGGTTATGGCAGAGGAGTCTTACCAATACAGATTGAAAGCTCCGGATCAATGTCAGAGCGATCAAAAAACACCTGATAAAAATTGTAATGTGTTTGCTGTGAATCGACTGGCCTTTCTCAAAACTTCACAAATTCCTGATAAGCATAAAGCAGCAGTGATGATTCCCAACGATCAGGAAGGCGATGTTGACCTTCGTTCCGAGCACAATGCCGTTCAAGCGAAGTGCGGCATTCGGCCCAAACCCATGAACGCCGTCGACACATGGGGTTATTGGAAGCTCACTGTGGGTGCTTTATCACATGTTCTACGGTCTGATCCGGTGGACTATGCATTTGCCGATAGCCAGGCGCGTCGAGCCTCTGGCACCTGGAGCAACGGACGGAAAGCCAAACCGATCGTGGCGCTGGATCGCTGTCTGCAGGAAGGCGTGTGCCCACCCTGACTCGCGCCTTTGGATGAGCTGCTACATAATGTTCGGTATTGCTTCGCCTGCCTTTCTCTGTGATATCTTGGACGCCCTTCGCATTAAACCGCAAGGTGGGATTGAGTTCCCTTTGACCGCCTTCACGTCGAATGTCCTGACTACCTTACATAGATCTATTCCAGCTGTTTGACGGATTCTGTCTGTCATATAACACAGACAGGATCCGGCCTTCTCTGCATATGATATTTTCCAAACACCGCACAAGCAGCGCCATCAGTGTCTTGTCGCCGTGAGTTCAGAAAAAGTTAACTGAATTCCTGCCAGGAAGCGTTTAAACCCGTTGTTAGAAGATAACTGAATTTTTTGACTGAAACCGATACCGTGCATGCATACTCCAGCCTCATGCGGAGCGGCGCTGTGCAACGCGAGAACTGAAGGTGGTCTATCCCTATGATATCTCCTGCTATCGTTGGCGTGTCTCCTTTTGAAACTCCGGATGTTGGATTGGTGGAAACCCTGGGTAAAGCAGGCGCGCTCGCTGTTCTTGATTTAGGGCGCACGTCCGAGACCGGACGAAACGCTCTGGCTGCTTTGCACAAAAACCGAATGCCATCCTACGGCGTGCGCATCAGTCGCCTTGAGTCTTTTACCCCCATGGATTTGAGTGATCAGGTTACGACCCTTATCCTGGATGCCACAGACCTTCTGCATCAAAAGAATCCCGCCTCGACGCTGACCGCGTGGCAACAGCCGCAGAGAAAAATCTGGGTGCAGGTATGCTCGTTCAAGGAAGCCAAGGCCCTGCTCGAAGTTGCGAGCCCCGATGGACTGATCGCCAAAGGCGCCGAAAGCGGTGGACGCGTCGGTAGCACGTCCAGTTTGATTTTGATGCAGGAACTTCGCACTCTCGATCTCCCTTTTTGGGTTCAAGGTGGCATTGGGTTGCACGCAGCCGCGGCTGCATTTGCCGCTGGCGCCAGTGCCGTTGTCCTGGATTCACAGCTGGCCCTGCTCAAGGAATGCCAGGTCAGCGACGAGCTGAAAAAAATCATTCGGCATTTCGAAGGCACCGAAACCAAAATCATTCATCAACACCAGGTCGTCAGTCGACCTGATTTAAAAGTGCCGCAGGAACATGAGATCGAGCGTTCCGAATTTTTATCCAGTCTCGGCCTTCACCTGCGGCAGCCGATTCTGCCTGCCGGTCAGGACCTTTGTCTGGCTCGTGTTTTCGCTGATCGTTTCATGAACGCTGCCGCGATGGTGCAAGGGCTCAAGCGCTCCATCCGGGGGCATCTGCGGCAGGCCAAGGCACTGGCTTTCCTGCAGTCCGATGGTCCCTTGGCCCAGGCCTATGGCACTCGTTATCCCATTGCCCAAGGACCGATGACGCGCGTCAGCGATCGCTCTGAATTTATTAAAGCGGTAGCCGATAACGGAGCCCTCCCCTTTGTGGCTCTGTCGCTGATGGGTAAAAAAGCTTGCCGCGAACTCCTGGAAGAGACGGAAAGAAAACTGGGATCACAGCCCTGGGGTGTGGGCATCCTGGGCTTTGTGTCCGAAGAATTGCGCCAGGAGCAGCTCGAAGCCCTCAAGGATTTCCGACCTTCAGCCGTCTTGATTGCCGGAGGCCGTCCGGCGCAAGCCGACTTCTTTGAACAGAAAGGAATCCGCAGCTTTTTGCATGTGCCTTCACCGGGACTATTGCAGCAGTTTTTGAAAGACGGCGCCCGACGCTTTGTGTTTGAAGGTCGTGAGTGCGGCGGGCATGTCGGACCTCGCTATAGTTTTGTCCTCTGGGAAACCCAGATCGAAATTCTCCTGCAATCAAACTGCGTCGATGAACTTGAAGTTTTCTTTGCCGGTGGTTTGCATGATGCTGTTTCCGGTGCGATGCTGGCGGCCATGACCGCGCCTCTCGCCGCCCGTGGTGCAAAGATCGGCGCCCTTATCGGTTCCGCGTATCTCTTCACCCATGAAGCCGTCGCCTCCGGCGCCATTCTGCAAAAGTTTCAGGATGAAGCCGTCCGCTGCAAGGAAACCTCGCTGCTCGAAACCGCTCCCGGTCACGCCGTGCGTTGCGCCGATACCCGGTTTGTTCACACCTTTAACACCTATAAAAATGAACTGCGTGGCCGCAAGGATCCAAAACAGGTATGGGCCGAACTTGAGGAATTGAATGTCGGTCGCCTGCGGATCGCTTCCAAAGGACTGGAACGCCAAGGCGATCGACTGGTGACGGTCGACCCCGTGCGGCAGGGCGACGAAGGTCTTTATATGCTGGGTCAGGTCGCTCAATTGCGGCACGAGGTCTGTAGCATGCACGAGCTGCATGAAGATATCGCTAACGGCGCCACCCGTAGAATCGCGGCTCTTTCTGTCGACGAAGCTCCCAAGCGTCAGCCGGTAGATATTGCCATTATCGGCATGGCCTGTATTTTCCCTGGAGCCAAGGATGTGGAAAGCTACTGGCGCAATATTCTGTCTGGCGCGGATCTGATCTCGGAGGTCCCGGAAGATCGCTGGAAAGCATCGACCTACTATGATCCCAAGGGTCAGGACACCAATAAATCCATATCCAAATGGGGCGGTTTCATCGATGAAACAGAATTCGATCCTTTGGAATTCGGCATTCCACCCAACTCCATGGGCGCGATTGAACCCACCCAGCTGCTGAGTTTAAAGGTGGCCAAGCGGGCCCTTGAAGATGCCGGTTATCAAAATCGGACGTTTGATCGAGAGCGGACCTCGGTGATCTTCGGTGCTGAAGCCGGCACTGATCTCTCCTCGGCTTATGGTTTCCGCGCTCAGTTTCCCATGTTTGCTGGCCCTATTCCTCCTGAACTCGATGCGCATCTGCCCAGTCTGACCGAGGACTCCTTTCCAGGAGTTTTGGCCAACGTTATCTCGGGGCGTATTGCCAATCGACTGGATCTGGGCGGATCCAATTATACCGTCGACGCAGCCTGTGCTTCATCCTTGGCGGCACTCGATCTGGCTATCAAAGAGCTGACCGAAGGCGAGAGCGAAATGGTGCTCTGCGGTGGCGCTGATTTGCATAACAGCATCAACGATTATCTGATGTTTTCGAGTGTGAAGGCTCTTTCCTCCACCGGTAAATCGCATCCTTTCTCGTCCGACGGCGACGGCATCGTAATTGCTGAGGGCGTCGCGGTCATTGTTTTGAAACGTCTGCCGGATGCCATTCGTGATGGGGATCGTATCTATTCAGTCGTGAAGGCCATTGGCTCATCCAGTGATGGCAAGAGCCTGGGTTTAACAGCGCCTCGCAAAGAAGGCCAGATGCGGGCCCTGAATCGCGCTTATGAGCGTGCGGGATTGAATCCGACCGACATTGAACTGGTTGAAGCGCACGGCACCGGAACTGTGGTCGGCGATCGCACCGAACTTGAAACATTGAGCACAGTATTTTTTGAAGCCGGCGCCTTGAATCGACAATGCGCGCTGGGCTCGGTGAAATCACAGATCGGTCACACCAAATGCGCCGCGGGCCTGGCTGGTGTGATTAAAACGAGCCTCGCGCTGTATCATGGGATCGTACCACCAACCCTGCACGTGCAGGAGCCAAACCCCTATTATCGACCTTCGGCCAACCCTTTCTATTTTAGTTCGGTGGCGATTCCCTGGGTTCGTAAGGAAAGAAAAGCAGCGGTCAGTGCCTTCGGTTTTGGCGGCACCAACTTCCATACCATATTAACCTCTTACAGCGGTCCTGATCGGGCGCTACCAGCCAGTCAAGGCCGGACGGCCGAACTCTTTATGTTTGCGAATCAGGAGCAGATGCGTCAGCTCCAGGAAATTCTGCAGAATCATCCCGAGCTGCATTTCTCAAAACTGGCTTACACCCAGGCCCAGATCTGCGGCAACCATGTCACGTACACGATCGTGGCCCAAAAAACCCAGGATCTTTTGCAGAAAATCGAACAGGCTCTGAGCACTGGGGAATCCATACCGGCTCAAGGCATCTTCGTTCGCAAAAAGGAGGCTTTTTCAGGCAAAATCGCGTTCCTGTTTTCTGGACAGGGCAGCCAGAGCCTGAATATGGGAGCGGAGATTTTCAACAGCTTCCCGCATCTGCGAACTTATCTTGAACTCGGCGCGACGTGGCTGCCGAAAATTTTTCCCAAAGGCATCGTTCCGCAGTCGGAAGAGCAGCTGAAAAAAACCACCTGTGCGCAACCGGCCCTTGGTCTTGTGGAAATGGCTTTCCATGATCTGCTGCAAAGAATGGGGTTAAAGGCCGACATGCTCGCAGGTCACAGCTATGGGGAACTCACGGCCCTTTACGCGAGCGGCAGTATCAATGCCGAGCAGCTCATCCAATTGAGTCAAGCCCGAGCCCAGGCCATCGAAACCGCAGCTGCAGGACAGAAAGGTTCCATGGCTGCCGTGTCCGCGGATTATGCAGCAGTCTCGCAAGCCATCCAGGGTTTGGATGTTTTCATAGCCAACCATAACGCACCCCAGCAGGTGGTGATTGCCGGGCTCGATGCCCCTATCGATGCGGCTTTGATTTCTCTGAAAGCCCAGGGGCTTGCCGCCAAGAAAATTCCGGTGGCCTGCGCCTTCCACACGCCTCTCCTGGCTGAAGCCGAAGCTCTGTTTGCGCTGTCGCTGGCCCAGGTTCCCATGAAGGCTCCGCAAAAACCCATCTATGCGAACAGCACAGCTGAGCCGCATGCCTTGGCCACACTGCGCGAAGGTTACGCCAAACAAATTGTACGGCCGGTTCAGTTTGTGGGTCAGATTGAAACGATGCATGCCGATGGCGCCCGTCTCTTTCTTGAGGTGGGACCTGGCTCCGTGCTGAAGGATTTAGTGGGCCGTATCCTCGGCGATCGACCGCATCTGGCGCGATCGATGGGACAGAAGGGCAACAGCCTGGAGCAGTTCCTGAAGCTGGTGGCGGACCTCTTAAGCCTGGGGCTGCCGCTGCAAACCGATATTCTGTTCGAAGACCGTCATCTGCAAGCTTATGACTTCGAATTGTGGCGGCAGAAAAAAACCAGCCCCACGCTGTGGCTGGTGAATGGGCATCTGGCGCGACCACGGGTCGGCGTGATCCCCAAAGGCGCTCTCAAACCCGGCGAATTTCAATTGAATCTCTCACGAATGACTCAGGGAGCCGATATGAATTACGAATATGCAAAAACGGAGACACGCGAAAGCCTTGTCAAAGAATATCTGCAGTCCATGCGGCAACTCGTGGAGAGTCAAAAGCAGGTGATGCTGCAGTACCTCGGTGCGGACCAGCAGCCGACCCTGCGTGCCGTAGAAGCGGCTCCTGTTCGTGAGGCGCAACCGGTCCTCAAGGTGGTGGCGGCACCCGTGGTGGAAACCAAAGTCGAGCCCACCGTGCGTGATATCAAACAGACCGTCTTGCAAGTCGTCAGTCAGAAAACAGGTTATCCCAGCGACATGCTCGATCTCGATCAGGATTTGGAAGCGGATCTCAGTATCGATTCCATCAAGCGCTTCGAGATCATTGCGGATCTGGGAGATATCCTGGGTCACGGCCGCGATCAACTCGAAAAACTGGCCAGCATGAAGACTCTGCGGCAGATGATTGGGGCTTTGGAATCGCAGCAAAAGCCTGCCGCACCGGCTGCCGTGGTCACGACCGTGACGGCGGCTCCTGTTGCCGCACCGCCTCCGGAGATTAAGGCCGATCAAAACGTTCGGCAATATTTGATCCGCGTGGAAGAGGCGCCTTTAAATATTCAAGTCGAGCAGGCGAAATCCCTCGAAGGTCGGCGCATAGCCGTTCTTCAGGACAGCAAAGGCATCGCCCAGCCGCTCGCTGGATTTTTAAGCGAAGCGGGTGCGCTTGTGACTCTGGTGTCTGTGGGTGAGGAAGCACCGAGTGATACGGAAGCATTCGATGGCCTTGTCCTGCTTTCCCTGCTCGATGAATGGGGCTCCAATCCGACGGAAGTTTTCAAAACTCTGCAACAGGCCTGTCGCCGGAACGTGCACACGATTATCGGTGTCACCGGTCGCGGGGGCGCATTCGGTCACGAGGACCAGGCCGAACAGTTTCATCAAGGCAAGGGCATGTCCGGTCTCTTCAAGAGTCTGGCCAAGGAATACGCGGACAAGCTGGTGAAGGTGATCGACTTTGATCCTCGCGAACAGCCGGCCTTGATTGCAAGGCAAATTTTCCAGGAGCTGCTGGCCGGTGATCCTCTGGTGGAAGTCGGTTATCTGGGGGATGTGCGTCGGCATCTGGTCTGCGTCCCTCTTCTCACCGAGCTGGGCCAGGAAATGCTTTCGCTCGATAAAAATTCCGTGATTCTTATGCTCGGCGGAGCCCGAGGCATCGCCGCTCAGGTCGCGGTCAAACTCGCCGAACAATACGGCTGTCGATTTGAAATCGTGGGCCGCTCCCCACTGCCCGATGAAGAAAGTGCTGAGACAGCAGGCATCAAGGATCTGCAGGGCCTCAAGGCGCATTTCGTGGTCAGCAAAACCTTTAAAAAACCCGCTGAGATTGAAGCCGCCTGTCGGCGCATCATGCAAAATCGCGAGATGCAGGCCACCGTTCAAAAACTGAAGTCCCTCGGATCAGGTCTGCGTTATCACTGCTTTGACGTGCGAGATAAGGGCTGTCTCGAGACACTGATTGATCGTCTCTATACCGAAGGTCGAATCGATGGCGTCATTCACGCAGCCGGCGTCCTGAGCGACTCTCTCATTCTCGATAAAACGCCGGAAGCCTTTAAACGCGTCTTTGAAACCAAGGTCAATCCTGCTGAAGTCCTGGAAGCCAAACTCCAGAGTGACGTGAAGTTTGTAGCCTTGTTTTCCAGTGTTTCCGGATGTTTTGGTAATCGCGGTCAAACCGATTATGCAGCCGCCAACTGCGCTCTGGATCACGTCGCCCGTAGTCTGGGTCGCAAGGTGAAAGGCCGGACGCTGTCCATCAACTGGGGACCCTGGGCAGGCACGGGCATGGTGACGACCGATCTTGAAAATGAATATCGTCGCCGCGGCATTGGTCTGATTCCGCCTCAGGTGGGGACCCAACGCTTCCTCGATGAATTGCGCTTCGGACGCCATGATACCCGGCAGGTCGTCATCATGAATGGATCGCCAGAAAGCTTTGGCTTCTCATGACGATGCATGGCGTAAAGCTGGTCGCAGCCGATGATACAAAAACTTTAATGGAAGGCCTCCGTGAAGGACAAACCTTAACCGCCGGGCGCGGTCAAATGCGCTTGGCGGTAATTAACCCGACCCCTGAGCGCATCGAACGCGCCATCAAGCTGGTGGAAAAAGGCAAGCCGAGTCGCGGCGTCCAGGAGATGTGGTTTGTACCGGATGGCCTTCTTCAGTCTGGAGGCAAGCTGGCCTTTATGTATCCGGGCATCGATTCGCAGATGCCGATCGATACCCGGGATGTGGCCGACTGGTTTCATATGCCTCACGTCAAGGCGCAGCGGGATGCCTCGCTGGAAAACCGTGGCAGTGAGGTTTTTTTCACCTCCGATCTTTATACCCGCATCTTGAAAAAACTTGGGATCAAAGCCGATCTGCTGCTGGGGCACAGCATCGGCGAATGGACCGCGATGGTGGCCTCTGGCTATGCCGGCGATCAGTCGGTCGAGGAAGTGGCCGCCGCCTTTCAGCCTGGTATGCTACCCGTCCCCGGTGTGGTCTTTGTCGCGTTAAGCTGCGGTGTGGACAAAGCCCGCGCCGCGATCGAGGATCTGCCGGATCTGGAAATATCGCACGATAACTGCCCGCATCAGTCCATTATATGCGGCATCGAAGCCAGCGCTGATGCGGCCATGGCCCGACTCTCGACGCAAAAAATCATGTGTCATAAGCTCGACTTCCGCTCAGGCTTTCATACATCACTTTTTCAGAATTATACCGGAGTCATTGAAAACAGCTTTCGCAGCTTGAACTTTGGTGAGCCGAAGCTTCCTCTATGGTCCGCCACCACCTGCCGACCCTATCCAAGGGAACGGGACGCCTTGCAAAAACTGCTGATTCAGCATCTGGTCGAACCCGTCCGTTTCCGCGAACTCACGGAAGCGCTGTATGCCGAAGGCGTGCGCGTTTTCCTCCAGGTGGGGGCTGGCAGCCTGCCCGGTTTTATCAATGACACCCTGCGTGGTCGGCCCCATTTGGCGTTGAGCACGATCGCATCACAACGTTCCGCACTCGCCCAGATGCAGCGTTTCTGTACTGGGCTGTTTGCTGAAGGTGCGGACTTTGACTTCAACGCTATGCACAAGGAACCAGACAAACCTCCTGTCCAGGAACTCCGTTCCGTTCCGCCGGCGCCACCGGCAGTTGCCCTCGATCTGGTGCAGGAAATGGAACTGTGCTTTGCCGATATGCGCGATGCCATGCGCGAAGTCACGGCGGCCCTGCAAACGACCGCCCCGTTCCGCTTGAAAACAAAGCATAAGCTGAGTCTCAAGGAACGTCCCGAGTTGATGGACCACTGCCTTTATAGGCAGAAAAAGGGCTGGAAAAATACCAGCGACCTTTTCCCTGTGATGCCCATGACAGCGACGATCGAACTGGTCAAAAAACTGGCGGAAGCTCATGTCGAGGGCCGCGTCGTCATTGCGATCGAAGACATTGCGGCCTCCAAATGGTTGGCGGTGGAATCGGTCAAGGAGCTCGACATTGAACTGAGCTACGATGGTCGCCGTCGACTCAAGGTCGATATCATCGGACACTTTGTGGCAACGGCCGTGATGGCGACGGGTTATCCTGCAGCTCCGGCTTGCTCTCTGCCGCCTCTGACCCAGCCGCGGGCGAGTTCCATTCCTCTGGCAACGGTTTACCACGATGGCTGGCTGTTCCATGGTCCTCAGTATCAATGCCTCACGGCTTTTGATGCCGTGGGAACGGACGGCATCGACGGCCGGATAAAAGCCACCTCGACGCCAGGGGCGTTGCTCGACAACGTGGGCCAACTCGCAGGACTGTGGATCATGCAGGCTCTGCCTATTGATCGTTACGCCATGCCCATCCGCATTAAAAAAGTCAGTTTCTTTGGACCTCAGCCCCAGATTGGAATCATGGATTGCAGCGTTCGCAATCGGCGCATCCGTAGCCGGGATATTATGTTTGATATGGAAGTCAGCTCCCACAATCAGGTCTGGGCTCGTCTCGAAGGCTGGGAAAAATGGCGATTTGAGTGCGATGACAAACTCTGGCAGTTCCTGCTGAAGCCCGGTCGTCGTCTGCTGGCGGAACAGCGTGAGGGCTTTTCCTGGTTCGAGCCGCAGCAGTTAAGTGATGGCATCTGTCATGATCTGTCGCGCCGTTACCTCAGGGAAGCGGAACGTAAAATTTATCAGGGCCTGAGCGCCACCAAGCAAAAGGATTGGATGTGCGGACGGGTCGCCGCCAAGGACGCCATTCGACAGTTTATTTGGTCCCGTGGTTATGCCCATGATATACATCCGGCCGAGATCTGGATTCAGAACGATCTGAACGGCAAACCGTGCATTACGGAAATGCCGGGCGAATGGTTGCTCCACGTTTCCATCTCGCACAAGGAGAACCTGGGCGTCGCCATGGTCAGCGAACTCCCCTTCCCTGGCATCGACATTGAACGCATAGAATCCCGCCAGGACTCGTTTCTTCGGGCGGCCTTCACCTCCAGCGAGTGGGACCTTCTGCCAGCTCAGGATCGCGCGGAATGGATCACTCGATTCTGGAGTGCCAAGGAAGCCTTTGCCAAGTCCACTGGACTAGGACTTCAAGGCGATCCCAAAAAATTCGTGATCGAGGAATTGCAAAAGGACAGGATCCGCATTCAGCAGGCCTGGGTGCACAGTACCAAACTCGGATCCTTTATTGTGAGTAAATTTGGAGGTTTTCATTGATGCTGCAGATTCAGAATGAACAGCAAATCTTAAATGATGTCCGCACCATGATCGCGGGTATTATCGGCCAGGATGTGGATTTGAACGATCAGGAAATTGCTCTGGACACCTCCTTCAATCGCGATCTCGAATTGGAAAGCATTGAATTTGTCGTTCTTTCTGAACAGCTCCAAAATCGGTACGGCAAGGACATCGACTTCGCGGGCTGGCTTGCCAGCAAGGAATTGCAGGACATCATCAACCTTCGCGTCGGCGACGTAGTCAGGTTTATCGAACAATGCCATTGATTGATATCAACGGAACGCAGCTCCATTATCAGCGCATGGGCCAGGGCCCCGCGGTTGTGATGATTCATGGCCTGCTGCTCGGCAACATGGCCAGCTGGTATTTCAGCGTCGCCTCGCAGCTTGCGGCCCGGCATGAAGTGTTGCTCTATGATCTGCGTGGTCATGGGATGAGCAGCATGAGTCCGCAGGGCTATGATCTAGAAACCATGGTGGATGATCTGGAGATTCTGCTGGACACCCAGGGTGTTCGAGACGTGGCCCTCATCGGCCACAGCTATGGGGCGATTATTGCTCTGCAGTTTGCTCAGCGCTATCCGGAACGCGTCTCACGCCTCGTGTGCATCGAAGGCCCCTTGCCTCTGGCTCGCGGTTTGGAAATGGACGAGTTCCGCGATGCGGATCCGGAGAGCATGCTGGCCGCCTTGCCGGTCGATCTGCAGAAGAGCCTTGGGACCGGCAGTCGACAGGGACGCAAACTGCTGACGCGCTTGAATTTCCTATTGAATGAAACCAATCTGCTGGCGCAGCTCAGAGGTGAACGCCAGCCTATCCTGGGACAACCCGGTCGGTATCACAATCCCGCGCTGCTGATCTATGGCACGCAATCCAAACTCGTGGATGTCCCCCGGCAGATGCAGAGCCTCTTGCCTCAGGCGCGTTTGAGCTGGTTGCCCGGCGGTCACTATCTACCCTCGGAAATGCCCCAGGAACTGGGCCGTACCATAGGAGAATTTTTCTCATGAGTTTTCTAAGTGTGGACGGGACGCAACTTCACTATCAGGTTCTGGGACCACTCTTTCCAAAGCCCGGCGTGACCATTGTTTTTTTACACGGTCTCGTGATGGACAATCTTTCCAGCTGGTTCTTCACGGTCGCCAACCCGGCCGCTCAGCAGGCTCGCGTGCTGCTCTATGATCTTCGTGGCCATGGCATGAGCGATCGGCCCAAGCAAGGTTACAGCATTACCCAGCATCTGGATGATCTGCAAGAACTGGTGGATCACGTTGCACCCGAGGATCAGCTGATTCTGGTCGGCAATAGCTTCGGTGGACTGCTGGCGCTCAACTTTGCGCGGCGTTGTCCGGAACGGACCGCAGGATTGATTCTGGTGGATGCCCAAGTCAATGATCAAGCCTGGCGCGACGATATGCTGGGTTCTTTGCGTTTGGAAGGTGAAGCGCGTTATGAAAAGATTGCGCTTAACTTTCAAAACTGGCTCGGGCGGCATAGCACCCGCAAAAGCAATCGCCTCGCTCGCAACGCTCATGAGTTGGTGGATCAAACCAGTCTTCTCGATGACCTCTATGCCTCGGTCTATATGGACGAGGCCGGTCTCCAAAATATTTCCGCACCGGTCCTGGCTATTTATGGTGAAGACTCCGATATCATCGGCAACGCGGATCGCCTGCAAAGAAGCCTTCCCAGGGGTCGCATTCAGGTCTTCGCCGGTTGCACGCATTCCGTACTTTGGGAACAGACCGAGGCCTTACGCGATGTGATCCTGGAAACCATTCAGGAACAGATGCAGGCTCTGGCCCCTATCCCTTCAAACGAACCTTGGAACCAACCCACGGAAAGGCAGGTCCTCTGACGTGTCGCGCTATATGCTGGTCGTGCCGCCCCTTGCTGGTCACATCAATCCCACCATTGCCATCGGTCGGCGTTTGCTCGCAGCCGGTGATGACGTAACCTGGGTCGGCTGTGGCCGTCGGGTTCGGGCGCTCCTGCCTCATGATCTGCCGCTCATTCCGATTTGGGAAACAGCGACGGGTGATGTGAATGAAAGCTGGATGCATAAAGCGCAAAAAGTAACCGGCCTGGAATCGTTTCAGTTTTTCTACGAGGAATTTCTGGTTCCCTTGACCGATGCGATGCTGCCTGGCGTGCTGGCCGCCATCGATGAATTTCAACCCGATGTGATTCTGAGTGATCAGCAGGCCCTCGCCGGGGCCTTGGCCGCAAGGCTCCGCCACTGCCCCTGGGCGACCCTGGCTACCACTTCGGCGGCCGTTTTTAATCCCATCGCTCAGATGCCCAAGGTCAGGGAGTGGATGGTGGAAACTTTAGGCAAGGTTCAGGACCGTTACGAGCTGGAACGTTGGGAGCGACCTGATCTGTCCTCAGATCTTGTGCTGATTTTATCCGTGCGGGAATTGATCGCAGCCGAGGAGCATATTCCCAACCATTTTCATTTTATCGGCCCTTCCATACGGGAAGAACAAAACGATGATGATTTTCCCTGGCATCTTTTGCATCCCGAACGCAAAAAAGTCTATCTCTCCCTGGGAACGGTGAATGCGGAGCGATCGCAAAAATTTTATCAGAAGGTGAAGGAAGCCTTTGCCGATCAGGACCTGCAGATGATTTTATCCGCCCCTGCGGACATGCTCGGAGCCATCCCGGACAACTTCATTGTGCAGCGTTTTGTCCCGCAACTCGCCCTGCTGAAAAAAGTGGATGCCGTGATCTTTCACGGCGGTCACAATACGTTTTGTGAAACCCTTCTGCACGGGCTGCCCGCGGTGGTGGCCCCCATCAAGGATGATCAACCTGTGATAGCCGAGCAGCTGGTCCGCTCGGGCGCCGGTCTCCGGGTTCATTTCGATCGCGTAAAAAGCCCCGATCTCGCGGCTGCGACCCAGCGTGTCCTGAATGAACCGCAGTTCCGCACCGCTGCCGAACGGATACAAAAGATCCTACGCGCCAGTGGAGGATCGGCTCAGGCTGTGGAGCTTTTGCAAGGAATGGTTCGATGAATAGTTGTTTCGTCTGCCCTTTTTGCCCGGATGTCGGCACCATTCAGAATGCGCGTGAAGCCGTTCAGGTCCCTGCCATTGTTCGTGCATTTCAGGATCAGACGTTCACGGTATGGCGCTGCGCAGGCTGCGATTCTCTCCATTCCAAGGAAGACGTGAACCTGCCACATTATTATGAAGGCTATCCTTTCGCTCAGCACAAACTCGAATTCTGGAGCAAAATTGCCTATAGAAAGCGCGCCCGGGAGCTTGTCCGGCAGGGCATCCAGAAGCATCACAAAATTCTCGATTATGGCTGCGGCGCGGGTGTCTTTGTCCAGTATCTCCGCGATCAGGGCTATGTCCATGTCGTCGGCTATGATCCTTATGTCGAACAATTTGCGAAGGCCGAGCGACTCCAGGACACCTATGATGCTGTGCTGGCCCAGGATGTCATCGAACACGCCGATGATCCTCAAATCATGCTGTCTGAAATCCTGGGTTGTTTGGAACCCGATGGACTTTTGTATCTGGGCACACCCTTGGCCAATCGTATTCACCTCAAGGATCATTCCCGTTTTGCCATGAGTTTGCACCAGCCTTATCATCGGCATATCTTTTCCTTGAAAGCCATCCTCCACATGACACGCGTTCATGGGCTGCGTGTGACCGGTCTGTCCCAACGTCATTGCACGGATACCCTGACCCCGACCGTCAATACACGTTTCCTCCATGAATTCATCCGGGCCGGAGGCAATGTGGTGGACGTGGGTTTTGAACCGCCGCCCCAGGATATTTGGAAACGGCACCCAAAGCTTTTGCTGTTTGCCTTCTTTGGATATTTTTTTTCGCACCGTTCCGAGTTGAGCGGATTTTTTCGCAAATCGCTGGCAGCAACCTGATGCCTTGTGAGGGGAATTTATGAGTTTTTGGCTGTTTTTAGCCGGTTTTATGGCCGTTATATGGGTCCTTGATGGTCTGCGTTTGCGGCGACGAGCGCGGAGTCTTGCGGTCCTCGCGCCAACGGATGAAGAACCATCTGCGGATATGCATTTCATCACGCGTCAGGGATCCATACTGGATGACGCCACCCGACGCGCGGCAGCTTCGTTTGCGAATGCCCATGCTTTGAATGTTCTGGTTCTGCTGCCAGGCAACATGCCAGCTGCTGAGGCCATGCTCGCCTGCCAGGCCATCAACCCGGAACAATTCCGCAAGGAACGTATTGCCAATGCCAAATGTTCGGGCGAGGCTATCCTGGTGCGATCCGCCTTGCTGGAACGTTTCGGGCAGGAGTATGCACCACCTGCCAGTGCCAGGGACCTGGCTCGCCTGGCCGATCAACTGAAGAAGTATGCTGGAACCAGCATGGACCTCGCTGTGGTCCCTTGGCTCCAGGCCTCACCCCGGGATTGGCGTGAGCAGGGTCCTTTGGTGGAATTGGTGTTTGGTGGGCTGGCCCGTCCCATCATGTTGCTTCAGGTGCTTCTCGTCGTTCTGGGTGTGTTTCTGATTCCGGGTGCCGGCATCGCAGCATGTCTCGCTTATCACCTGCAGCCGCTTCTGGCCCTGGGCGGAACATCAGTAAGGGCCAAAGGCCTTCTGCGTTTTGCGATCTTTCGGGTCTTTTACGATGTGCGTACTTTATTGACAACAGGTCCGCATCATCCGGCAGGACGCCAGGAGGAAATCGAAAAAAGTCGCGTCCAGTATCGCGAGCTGATGGCAGGTGGAACGGCGCCTTTCTTTGAAGGCGCACGCCCCGATTGCCCCATCTGCGGCGGTACCCGTTTGAAAACTGCGGTGTCCAGCCGCGACTGGATCCAATTCAAACCAGGCGTCTTTACCTTGTCGCGTTGCCTGGAATGTCAGCATCTGTTCCAGAATCCACGCCTGTCAATCGCGGGACTCAACTTTTATTATAAAGATTTCTATGATGGATTGGGCCAGGAACGCAGCGACGTCGTCTTCAGTCACGGCAGTGCTCCCTATGTGGCTCGCGCAAAAATGTTGAAAGGCCAGGCGGAACCCCGCCGCTGGCTCGATGTCGGAGCCGGGCACGGGCACTTCTGCTGCGTGGCTCGTGATCAGTGGCCGGGCGTTTCCTTTGATGGACTCGATCTGAATCAGGGCGTTCTCGATGCCGCTCAGCGTGGCTGGATTGATCGGGCGTGGCGCGGTTTGTTTCCCGATCTGGTGGATACGTTGGCGAAGGAAGGAGCCTACGATGTCATCAGCATGAGTCACTATCTGGAACACACCCGCGATCCCGATTCGGAAATCGCCGCTGCAGCCAAAATCCTGCCCCAGGGTGGCCATCTGATGATCGAGCTGCCGGATCCCGAATCCCGCTTTGGTCAATGGTTCGGTTCCTTCTGGATGCCTTGGTTTCAACCTCAGCATCAACACATGCTGTCGGCCAGGAATCTTGAGCGACTCCTGCACAAGCATTCCTTTGAAACCTTAACCTGGCATCGGGGTGAAGCGCATCAACCCGTGGATTTTGTTTTTTCGATGGGACTCATGCTCAATGCCCTGGCTCCACCCACGGACATGCCGTGGCGTAAACCTGCCACGATTTTCCAACGTCTCTGGAACAAGACGGTTTTTCTGGTTTGTTTACCAATTATTATTGTGGCTCGCATTCTGGATAAATCCATGGCCCCGCTGTTCCGCAGGCCAGGCTGGTCGAACAGTTATCGCGTGCTGGCGAGACGCATGGCTTAAAGCAAATCGTAGGATAGACCTTCGATCACCGCACCCAGGGAGGGACTGATCGAAGGACTGTTCTGCCGAGCCCTGAGAAATGAAATGGCCGCATAACCGTCCTGCACCGCGGTCACGTCCTGGGAGGAGTCACCACGGTTGACCCTTTGACTGCCGCCCATCATGTAAACATCAGGCTCCACCGTAATGATCTGCGGCACATGCATATTGTAGCCGGCACAAGCGGCCTGAACCACACCGCGCGGCGCGAAGCCTGGATGATTGATGTTCAGGATTTCCGCGACGGGCCAACTGATTTGGTCCAACTGCGCAACCACTTTTCGGGTCAGCTCGGCGGCGCGATCAAAGGCAGCCTGCTGTTCCATCAGGGTCATGCCGCGCTGCAGATCGACGCTGACGGCGATGGCCTTGTAACCCAACAAGGCTGCTTCCGTTGCCGCTCCTACGGTTCCACTGTAATTCACATCCCAGCCTACGTTCAGGCCGTGATTGATTCCACTCACCACCAGTTCAGGGGGGTGATCTTTGAAGAAATGATGTAAAGCCAGCGCCGCACAATCCGCGGGTGTGCCTTGCACGGCCCAGGTATGGGCATCCATACGTTGAACCGGAATCGGCCGAAAGAAGGTCATCGCATGCGATTGCCCGCTGCGTTCTTCGCTCGGCGCCACCACATGGACCTCGTGCCCATGTTCGCGCAGATGACGAGCCAGAGTCAGTATGCCAAGGGCCTGGAAACCATCATCGTTGCAAAGCAAAATACGCATGGGTCATCCCTCAAACGGTGGCGCCGAAAAAAGCCGGCGCCCCATCCTAACAAACCCGATCCGTCCTCACGATGGGAAATTCGGGGCCCTGGCCGCCCAAATGACTTTCACCCCGCCGCATTCGTATTGCAATTGCGAAAGTCTCCAGACTCGAAACCCTGTGAAAAGGCTGCCATGCGTTGCCGCGAGGAACCATGCGTGAAGGAATCCGGCACCACATAACCCTGACTGGCTTGCTGCAGGGCATCATCACCGACAGCCGAGGCGGCATTCATGGCCTCTTCCACATCGCCCTGGTCCAGCGTTTGGTTCAGAGTCTGCGTGGCCTTGGCCCAATATCCGGCGAAGCAATCCGCTTGCAATTCCGTCGCTACGCTGGAGCCTTTATCCAGATAACCGAGCTGCTGCTGGACATGGTGCCCGATCTCATGCGCGATCACGTAAGCCTGAGCGAAGTCGCCCTTGGCTCCCAGCTTTCCCGACAATTGATTGAAGAAGGAAGTATCCAGATACAGCTGCTGATCTCCAGGACAGTAGAATGGACCCACAGCGGCGGTCGCTGAACCGCAGGCGGATTGCACGCGACCGCTGAACAGGACCAGCTTGGGCTCCTGATAAGTCCGGCCCGCTGCTGCAAACGCCTTGTTCCATACATCCTCAGTATCCGCGAGAACCACGCGCAGAAAGCGTGTCTGATCATCATTGGTCGCGACCGGTGTCGTTTCAACTCCCGAATTCAGGAAAGCACTGGGATCGCCACCCAGCAGAGCATAGATGATCGCCAGGATGATACCGCCACCGCCTAGGGCTCCAGCGGTCTTGACTCCCCTGCGATCGACCAGGTTTCCACTTTCTCGTCTGCCGCGCCATTGCATTGGGATACTCCTTAAAGTAAGAAAAACTGCTAAATTTTAAGCAAGTTTCAGACCACGCTGACCATGGCACAAGCCTTGCTCGCGAATCCACTTGAAAAACTGGGCACCAAGGAGGAAGCATGCCGTACTCTCAGAAAAAATTGATGACGGAGCCCGCTGTCGATGCCATCCAGC
Source organism: Oligoflexus sp. (assembly GCF_035638955.1). GTDB lineage: Bacteria > Bdellovibrionota_B > Oligoflexia > Oligoflexales > Oligoflexaceae > Oligoflexus. Next base: position 24,678 of record NZ_DASQYZ010000438.1, read on the forward strand.
TTTTACAGCTGCAGCATCGGGAAGTGGAAGGAATTTTCGCCGAGCTTGAGGCCACCCCACCCAGCGCTGTGAAAGAACGCGAGGAACTCGTTCGGCACCTGGTCATTGCCCTGGAAGCGCATACCTGGATCGAGGAAAAAATCCTTTACCCTGCAGGCCTGGAAGTTGATCCGGTGCTGACCTTCGAGGCTTATGAAGAACACAGCCTCATTCAATTCATGCTGCATAAAATCGTTGAAACGGAAGCCGATGACGAAGCTTTCCTGCCTCGAGTCAAGGTCCTCAAAGAAATCGTTGCGCATCATGTGAAGGAAGAAGAAGGGGAATATTTTATCGAGGTGCAGAATAAATTGAGCCGACGTCGCCTCGCTGATATCGGCATCGAAATGCACGATGAATTTGCCAGCCGAACCAAACGATTGCGCGTCGTCATCTAACCCAGGGCTTTTTCTCTTTGAGAAAAAGAAAGTCGAGGTGGACAGCTCAAACGAGCTGCACCTCGAGGGGTTCTTCTTAGAATCTCCAGCCGATATCCAGACCGATACGATCCAGATTTTCGGTTTGACCGGCACCAAGGAATGCCGACCATGTACGGGTTTCACGACCCAGGCGCAGTTCTGCACCGGCGTCATCCAGAGTATCATCCGAGATGTCGCTGTCGATCGCACCGACCAGACCACGCACGCCAGCGATCAAGCCGCCAGCGCTTTGGTAACCGACCATAGGTGCAAAGTGGACAGAAGACATTTCCTGCTCTTCGCCCTTCATATAGACGTTACCGATCGCGCCGATTTCAACGCGGAGGTTTTGTACGCCCGTGGCAGGAACATAGGCAATGTCCAAACCGGGAGCGAAGTAATCATCTTTTTCTTCCACGCGGCTATGGTCCATACCTGCGCGTGGACCCACGCGCCAGTTGCCGCCAACGTCTGGTGTTGCGGTTGCTGTGACGTCGCTGACGCCGACAGATGCTGTCAGTTCTTCGCGAACGACAGTTTCAGCAGCCACTTCCTGAGCTTCCGTAGGAGCGCCTTCAACGACGATACGAGCGATCAGACCGTTCTGTGGAATTTCGCCAATACCGCGAGCTTCAACTTTCAGCTCGGGAACGCGCTGCAGAATTGCAGCCCGCAGGTTTTCTGCGCGGCGGCGGGACAGACGGTCGTTATACTGGGTCGTTCCTTCAGGAGTCGCCGAGCCGACGATTTCAAGAGTTTCCTGTGTCGCTGCCTGCAGGCGGAGCGTGTTCACACAGTCATCCACAGCGGCGCTTGGAACTTTGGCGCTGTCAAATTTGAAGGGAACTGTGCACTCACGTGTGGGCTCTGCACTGTAGGAAATTCCCTCCACCGTCAAAAGACCCAAGACCAAACCGTTGACCAACTTCATTCTCATACAAAACCTCCAGCCTACTTTTTGTTAATCGCTGATAACCGAAACCTGGAGTCCCTGTCCATAAGGGAAATCGCCAAGTCTTCAAGAACCAGCAGACCTCGGGACAACGAAATGCAAGGATCGCACCGCAGAACTCCTGGTGAATGAGTTAGTTAATATGACCGATCTCAATCACCCTGCAGCCCAGTCTGGTTAAGGCAAGGCGGATCCCAGTCGCATGGCTCCCGTGGAAACTTTGAGCCGCAAGCTGCGTTGCAGGACATGGGCAGCTGTACTCAGACCGATGAGTGCCGCCGCTGCGAGCAGCATGCGACCGGACCCAGATCGTGACGATTAACCAAATAGACCCTGGCCCTGGGGTGAGGTCCTTAGGACGTGACCGTCGGTGATGGGAACCAAGTCAGCATTTTTTTTAAAATAGTGCTCCAGACCACGCTTCATCAGATACGTACTTAGAGCTGGAGTGAGGACATAACCCAGTCGAGCCAAATTCACCGGCCACCCCACGATGCGACGATGCTGTGGATTCTGGGCCAACTGAACCACGGTCTTCGCCACCTTCAAAGGACTATAAACAGGAGGGGCTGGTTTCAAGAGATGCCCCGAATAGTTCGCCGCATGCTCAAAGCCAGGTGTATCGACAAAGCTGGCAAAGACAGCACAGACATGAATATCACCGAAGCCCATCATTTCCGCACGCAAGGCTTCGGAAAAGCCTCGGAGTCCGAATTTACTGGCACTATAAGCTACGGCATACGCGGTCGGCAGGAAGGCGCCGGCTGAATTCATATTAATAAGCACGCCGGAATTCTGTCGTTTGAAAAAAGGCAGCGCCGCATAGGCTCCATGGATGCAGCCGAGAAGATTGAGCCGGACCACTTCTTCGTGCACTTTCAAAGGCACGTCCGAAAACGATCCCACCGCACCCGCACCGGCACCGGCATTGTTAAACCAAACATCAATGCGCCCATTGAAAATGTTGGCTGCACTTTGTGCCAATTGTTCGACCGCCTCAGGATCGGTAACATCGGTGGGAACCGCCAAGGCCCGACCGCCCATCTGCTCAATGTCTGAGACAAGATTGGCCAACGCCTCGGCCCGCCGGGCAGCCACCACCACATGAGCCCCTTCAGCAGCAAAGGCTAAAGCCGTCGCTTTGCCGATTCCGCTGGATGCCCCCGTGACAACAACAGTGGCCCCTTTCAATTGACGTTTGTGCATGAAATCTCTCCTTGTCGCTGCGAATCTCGATGGACCTTGCAACAAGCAGACCAGCACTCATGCTGTGGAACACCCCAACCGATGGCTGGTCTTCCTGCCGTCGATCAAGAGACTTCGCAAAACTTCCTTCAGAAAGACAACTCTATCAATCGTTCATGAATTGGACGGAACCATGAACGGCCAAATCAGTGGCTGATGCTTCGAAAAAAAAACACATGGTGCCTCAAGCGCCATGTGTCTTCTTTTTGATGAAATCGACCTGGTTTATCCTTAAGATCCAGCAGAGAAATCCCATTTGCCGTTATTGCAGGTATAAGTATTTCCCTGATAGGTCGTTACAGTTTTATGGGCGTAATTGGTAACGCCATTCGCACCCACGCAGCTTTTGGGGGCAGAGCCCGTACCCGGAGAAAAGTCCCATTTGCCATCATTGCAGGTATAGGTGTTTCCCTGATAGGTCGTCGCGGTGCTATGCGGATAGAGGGTCACTCCATTCGCGCCGAGGCAGCCGCTTCCTTTGTCAGGAGTCGGGGCGATGGATCCATTGGCTTTCCAGGCAGACTGAACAGCTGCAAAATGAGGGATCGAAAGCATGCGCTTGACTTCAGACAGATCGTAAGCGGAAAGCTGCCCTCCATTCATAAATCGACCGTTCTGTTCACTGTTCATGATCGAAGCCGTATTCTGGAATTTATGGGCAAATCCAAAAACGTGACCCACCTCATGATTAGCGGTCCAATGGCCGGCCCACTGCGGAGGCACATCAAGCCGATGGACGTTGCCGTTCAAGGGATGAGCCTGCCCATAATAGGTAACTCCAGCGGGCGCAGGGTAAAGCTTGACCACGCGATCCGCACTGCAGCCTTTGGTGATTTGAATGCGTTGATCCCGTCCACCAGCATCCAACCAAAGACGTAAAGCCTTCACGACGAGATCAGCAACGCCTGCTTTCACACCTGTATCGCAAACGGCAAGAGTTGATCCGGGTTTTAGCATATAGGGACTATCAGCGGTTTCCCATCCGTTGCCGATCAGAATGTTCTTGGTTTCGCTGGTTTCCGTTTCTGTTCTTTTACCGCAGGAAAACAAGAGGATGAACAAAATGGGGATGAAGTGGCTTCGACCCAACATACGACGCTCCTAGCTTTGCATAGATTGAGGAACATGTGCTTTTAACTCTTACCGTTCGGCAGAATTAATTTTCCTATGCAAAAGGGGCACCTGAAGGGTTTTCACTGCTGTCTCAAAGCAGGATGGCTCTTAGTGTTCGGGACAAAAGGCAAATATGGAAATTGCAAAGGCCAATCAAACGCGTTCCTGCATACGACTGAACAGCCTTTGGATAGTGCTGTTGCCAATCCCAACAGCAGCATCATCGCATAAAGTTGGAACCCGGCAACTCCAGGACAACCCATCGTTCCGCTTGATCGGATCGGTTCCCGAGTGATAGGTTCATCATGGACCTTGGTTTTTCACTCAACCGGATAAGATCATGCGCCACAGTCCGCAAATCAGCGTCGCTCCTATGGAAGGCGTGACCACGTTTCCGATGCGTCTCTGGCTGCAGATGACAGCCCAGCCGCGCATCATGACGAGTCCTTTTTTAAGGGTTACGCGGGCTTTTCCGGAAGACGCCCTGCCCGACACCTTTATTCCTGAGCTTATGCAACTGCGGGGGGCGCTCCCCTATGAATTGATCCCGCAAATGATCACGGGTGATCCTCAGCAATTTTTGCGAGTGGCCGAATGGATTCCGCCGGCGATTGCGCCCGTGATTGAACTCAATTGCGGCTGTCCCTCACCGAATTCCATGGGGCAGTTCGCGGGAAGCGGGATGCTGCGCGATCCGGAATTTTTTGCGCGCTCCATCGAAGGACTGGCTGCGGAACTGGGGCCGGGACGTCTGGCGATTAAGATGCGTTTGGGTATTGAAGATGATGCTGAGTTTCCGCATCTGCTGGAAGCTCTGGCGCCCTTGCCCCTGGCCCGTCTCACCGTTCATGCCCGCACCCGAGCCGATGGCTACCGAGGACAGGCGCGTTGGACGGCTGTGCAGCACGCTGCGGCCCACACCACGATACCCGTCCACGCTTCAGGTGACATCTGGGGGTGGGAGAGCTGGCAGAAACTGCAGGCGACCGCACCGGATGTTCAAGGCGCGATGATTGGTCGGGGACTTTTGCGCAATCCCTGGATTTTTACGGAGCTGCAGACGGGTCAACGGACCCGCATCGCAGGGGTGACATTCATCAATGCTTTGTTTTGCTACGCTCTGCTGCAGGATATCTTTTTGCAGGATGCCGGAAAATTAATGCAGCGCGTGGCCAAAGGACGGCTCGGCCAGACCTGTGGCACGGACTTCGCGGCCTGGGAAAAAACCACCGTGGAACTGACCAACCTGGTTTATGGTGTCCCGTTTCTCCTGCTGCAGGCGGATAGTTTCAAACATCGCAGCCTTTCCCCGGTGGCCTTCAGCCGGCTGCGTTTTCTGTGGAGCTATCTGCGGTCGAGTCTGCCTGAACCTTTCACCACGCCTGCTTTGATGCGCTGCAAACAGCCCCTGGATTTTTTCCAGCAGCTGTTTGCCATCGTGGAAGAATGGGGAGAAAGTGATTGGGACATCGGGCATCAGGAGACGTGGGATGCGCATTTTTCAGGTTTGCGTGGCTAAAAGTTAAGAAGACCGATCATGCCGTTCAGCACGGGAACACTGACCAGGCCCATGGCAAAGCGCGAATTCAGCACCCGCTTTTTCACCGAAGCCCCTTCGCCCAGCTCCAGGACTACGGAAGTCAGCATGGCACCACCAGCTGTTGCCAAAAGGAAAGGCAGCAGAACAGCACTCTCGCGCAGCAGCAAGCCGGCCCCCATACCGCCGAAGAGTTCGATCAGACCTGAGCCGACGCCACCGGCAAACGATAGAAGAGCGGAAACTCCCAGAGCCCGTAAACATACGACCATGAGCAGGCCTTCCGGAATATTTTGTAGCGCAATGGAACCCAGCACCGTACGCGCATGAGCACTATCAAGTCCTACCAGAGCTGCACCAGCAGCCAGACCTTCGGGAAAGTTATGCACCATCAGCACCATGGCGAGCAGCAGTTGCCCCTGATGACCTTTCGCACCTTCGAATCGATGCAGGAGACGATGCAGCACGGCAATCATCAGGATGCCAGCATAAAATCCCAAACCGATCGGCGCGAGTCGATGCCAGTCGCCCCAGGCCTCCAACGCTGCGGGGCCAACCAGCGAAAAGGCGACAGCAGATATCATCAGTCCGAGCGCAAAATCGATCGGCAGACGCCAGGGCTCAAAACGATGGCCTGGGAACCGAAGCATCGCGAGCGCCGAACCAAAGGCTGTGGAACCTAAGGAAATTAGACCACCCAGGGTGGCCAACATAAAGGGTGACATATTCCATCCTTTCCAGTCGGCACCGAGGAGGCTGGGACACCTAGCCTCCTGGGCCTGACTCACATGAATAGAATCGTCGATCGAGCTATTGAACTGAAATATCGAATATCAATCGTGTTATAGTTTTTATCTATCAAAGCTGAATATCAATCGGGTTAGGGTAATCTATCCAAGCTGAATATCAATCGTGTTAAGGATATCTATCCAAGCTAATCCCTTAAATACTTTGCCGTAAAGCTACCTTTGACAGTCGCGATATGCTCTGGTGGTCCCTCGGCGACAACTTTGCCGCCTTCATCACCAGCGCCAGGACCCATATCAATAATCCAGTCACTGCGTCGAATGACATCCATATCATGTTCCACGGTGATCACGGTATGACCGGCATCAACCAAACGGTCGAGCTGCAGCAGAAGTCGCTCCACATCCGACGGATGCAAACCGGTGGTCGGCTCGTCCAGAACATAGAGGGTCGCGCCCCGGGCTGAACGTTGCAATTCGCTCGCCAACTTTATGCGCTGAGCTTCACCCCCTGACAATTCCGTGGCTGGTTGTCCCAGGCGCAAGTAACCGAGACCAACCTGGCGCAAAATATCGAGAGGACGATGGACCGCCGGTTCGTCCGCAAAAAATTCCCAGGCCTTGTCCACCGTCATGCGCAGCACATCCGCAATACTTTGTTCGCGATACAGAACGTCGAGCGTTTTCGCGTTATAGCGAGCGCCTTGACACGTGGGGCAGGGTGCATAAACGCTCGGTAAAAACAGGAGTTCCACCATCACAAAGCCCTCCCCTTCACAATGTTCGCAGCGGCCTTTGGCGACATTGAAGGAAAATCGTCCGGCATCATAGCGTCTTGATTTGGCGAGAGGCGTGCTGGCAAAAATTTTTCGAATCGGATCAAAAAGTCCGGTATAGGTGGCGAGATTCGAACGAGGCGTCCGGCCGATCGGTTTTTGATCCACACACACAAGTCGTTTGATCCCATGGAGTCCACCTTGGATCTGCCCACCCTTGGTCTGAACTTCGGTTCGCTCCAGCTCTTCACCTTCCTCTTCAGCCTCGATAGGATCCAGACCCAAGGCCTCGGTGACGAGTTCAACCAGCACCTGGCTCACAAGGCTTGATTTTCCCGAGCCTGAAATCCCGGTGACACTGGTCAACACGCCCAATGGCATCGACACATCCACGTTCAGAAGGTTATTCCTCGTTACACCGCTGAGCTTCAGCCACTCCTTGGTGCGGCGAGACTGGCGCGTGATCGACGTCTCTGTGTGAAAGAGATGCCGCCGTGTTTGCGAGGCTTCCACGTTCGCCAGTCCGGGCAAAGGACCGCTATAGAGAATCTCGCCACCCAGTGTTCCTGCAGCCGGTCCCACGTCCACAATCCAGTCCGCCTGGCGGATGATATCGAGTTCGTGCTCGACCACAAACAGCGAATTGCCTGCCGCTTTCAATCGAGCCAACGCCCGCAGCAAAGCTTCCGTATCAGCAGGATGGAGACCAGCCGAAGGTTCATCCAAAACATAAACGACCCCAAAGAGATTCGAATGCACCTGCGTGGCCAGCCGCAGTCTTTGCAATTCCCCAGGTGAGAGCGTCGGCGTGCTGCGCTCGAGCGAAAGGTAACCAAGGCCAAGGTCGAGCAGAACCTGCAAACGCCCTAAAATATCGGCCGTAATCCGCTCCGCGACCAGGGCCTTTTCAGGATGATCCTTGCGTAAAGTGGCGAGCATCGGTGCTTTGCCCTTGGCATAAGGCTCCAAAATTTTGCCAAGGGCTTTCATCGGCACCAGGGACATTTCTGCAATATCCTTGCCCTCGAATTTCACCGACAGTGATTCCTTGCGCAGCCGCTTGCCATGACAGTCGGGACATTCCCGACTCACCATGTATTGCGCCACGCGTTTTTTCATCAGCTGGCTTTGGGTAGTGGCAAAGGTGTGAAGCACATAACGCTGCGCGCTGGAAAAATTGCCGATATAACTCGGCTCCTCCTTCCGTTTTAACGCTCGTTTGACTTCATGGGCTTCGAATCCTGCATAGACGGGAACTGAGGGTTGCTCATCCGTAAAAAGAATCCATTCGCGATCTTTTTTTGGAAGCTCACGCCAAGGCTTGTCGATGTCATAGCCCAAAGTCACGAGCATATCGCGCAGGTTCTGTCCGTGCCAGGCCGGTGGCCACGCGGCAATAGCCCGATCGCGGATACTGAGCTTGGGATCGGGCACCATGGATTGTTCCGTAGCATCATAGATACGGCCGAGTCCATGACACTTGGAACAGGCCCCTTCCGGAGTATGCGGAGAAAAACCTTCGGCATAAATAATGGGTTGTTTGGGAGGATAGTTTCCCGCGCGGGAATAAAGCATGCGCAGAAGATTGGCAAGGGTGGTCACGGTTCCCACCGACGAGCGTGTGGTGGGCGAACCTCGCTGCTGCTGTAAGGCCACGGCAGGCGGGAGGCCCTGGATATCGTCGACTTCGGGAACCGACATCTGATTGAACAGGCGGCGGGCATAGGGTGAAACGGATTCCAGGTAACGTCTTTGGGCTTCGGCGTAAAGTGTGCCAAAAGCCAGCGAGGATTTTCCAGAACCCGAGACACCCGTAAAGACCACCAGAGCATCGCGTGGAATTTCGACATCTATATTTTTTAGATTATGTTCACGCGCGCCACGAACTCGAACAAAGCCTGGATCTTTCTCATCAGCCATCCTCTGGCCCCCCTTTGCCAATCGGATCTTAGCACAGGGGAGAGAGGAGGATGAAGAGTCGACCGCTTTATTCCTGACAAGTTTTCTTGAGCGTATAGCTCTCGATATCAGTCAGGCGGCTGTCATTGGCATAAGAGTCCTGGAACGTCAGATCGATAGTCTGATCGACGGCTGACTCCTTGACCGTGAAGGATAAATCATACGATACGCGATAAAAACCATAGAAGCTACGAACAGGAGTCAGGGTAAATTCACAGTTCCGTACAACACGACCCGAGATGTTCTTAACCTGGATGGTCAGGTCGCTGCCCTGGGCAGCGAGGTCACCAAGGATCTGGAACTTAGCTGGTTTTGCCGGATCATCCAGATCATCAGGTTCAGGCTTGGGTGCGGGTTGGCTGCCGGAATCCAAAGGATCCTGACGACCTGTGAGTTTACGCGCCATATCCAGGATCATCGCCGAGTTTTGAACGACGCTGGCATACTCGTTACCACCGGTACAGCGTCTTTGAGCATCCATAAACGCAGTCGAGGTAATCCCCGCTGTGTACCATTCACCATTCTTTTGCACGTACAGCGGCCCGCCGGAGTCACCGCTACACGCGGCTGTCGATCCATTCCGAACGCTCAAACCACCGCTTCTGGTTTTGCCCTGGTAGCGGCTATCCACGGTGCGCAATGTTCCAAATGAATTCGGGGTGTTATTGCTACCGTAACCGGCCTGACGAACGGCATCACCAGGATTCAAAGCAATGCTTGCTGGAAGAAGTTTTACGGGCTTGTAACCCGCGGGAATATCACTGGCGAGCTTGAGCATGGCCACATCATTGTGCGGATCAGTATAAGCTTTGTTTACGGTGTGCCCGGCGATATTAGGTACCTAAGCAAAAGTCTTTGATCACTTTGCAACTTGATAGTAGGGTCAACGGCGATCGGAGGGATTGCCAGTGGCCACAATTGAATTATCGCCGTATGAGCGCCG
>NZ_DASQYZ010000439.1:0-12350 GCF_035638955.1 Oligoflexus sp.
CTGGATACAAATAGAAGGTCCTACTGGGTCCAGGCAACGGATGACAGTGGTTGCTCAGTGGAAATCCTATATTGAAGTCACTCAATAAAGTTGTGATGAGCAAGCCTCGTCTCGAGCGAGCCGCGGCTTGACTTGGATCAGATTCCGAGGCCACAAACGAAAGCTCCCTAGGAAAATCGGCCCTGGAAGGGCCATATTTCTCACACCTAAGGGTTGCAATCTTTCAGTGCCTTAATCCAATCGTGGACCCATTGCGTGGCTTGGCTATCGATTTTATTCGAAGCGACTGGTGGCATTTGCTGAGAGCCTCTTACACTGAGGCGAGCCAGCAAAACCGAGCGTTCAGGAGCGCCAGGTGCCAAAAGCAGGGCATCGCTTAAACCCAGGTCTCCAGCGCTGGGTGTTGCGTTGCAGAGCCCGGTGGCAGAAAGAGGCGTATCGTAGCGTAGATCCAGATTTCCTCCTCCCGTTCCACCAGGGCGGTGGCAGAATGCGCAGTTTGCATTCAAATAAGAGCGAGCGGAGTCGGCAGCTGAAGAGGCTTTCTGCGGTTCTGGCAATTGTGCAAAGGGGCGTTGGAGGGGTTTATCGAACAATTGCAATTGTTCGAAGATATCGAGTTGCGAACTGCTGTCAGCCGTCATGCGATTCAACTGATTCAATTCCAAGCCCAGGCTGTACCCGGCGGCTGCATTATGACACTGCATACACTGCCCCTGTGAAGGAAAGCTCCATGCCTGACCAGCCACAGTTTTGGTTGCACCATTGGCCACCAAATTTGCATCGATTCCTTTATCATCCCATTCATAGGTATAGCCACCCCAGTTACCGTCATTGTGCAGAACCATGAGCCGAGTTTCGATGGGTTTATCGTCCAGAGAAAACTCCTTGACCAGAACACTTCCTTTGGGAAATATGACATGACCATCAGCTGAAACACTGAGTTGAGTGCCGTCAGGCAAAGCCATCCACCTCCGTTTTGTGGCGCCATCGGACCACAAAGGTGAATTCACTTCATACGGAATCAGCTCCTCTGTTTGCATGCAGCCTGTCGCTGATAATGTAGCAGGAATTTTGGCTTCCTTATCTGATCCTTCTGAGGCGATGAGTCGATAAATACCACCGCCGGTGTAGTCCAGAACAAAAAGCTCGCCTTGACGATCTTGGGCAAACGAGGAAACATTAAATCCGGAAGAGAGAAGGAGCCGTGATCCAGCTTTGCCATTTTCATCGAAATTCAGACTCCAAATATTGCCCGAGACAAAATCCCCAAATATGTAGAGTCCATTGAGCGAGGGGATATTCTTTCCGCGATAGACGAATCCACCCGTGATCGAGGCGCCATCAGTCCGGCCATACGTAAAAACAGGATCTATGGAGTTGTTAGCAGCGCAGGTTTCAGCATTATAACATGCAGTGCCCTCTTTGATCTTCCAACCATAATTGCCGCCTTTTTTAATAATATCAATTTCCTCAAAACGACTTTGCCCGACGTCGCCCGTCCACATGTCACCGGTACCGCGATCGAAACTGAATCTCCATGGATTTCGTAGGCCGTAGGCGTAGATTTCGCCTCTAGCATTTGGGACGCCGACAAAAGGGTTGTCGGCAGGAACCGCATAAGCTCCTGGATTATTCACGTCAACGCGTATAATTTTTCCCAAAAGAACGTTAAGATTTTGGCTGTTGTTTTGGGGGTCGCCGCCTGATCCACCGTCCCCGAAAGCCACGTAGAGGTAACCGTCGGGTCCAAAGGATAGATCTCCGCCGTTATGGTTGTTATACGGCTGTTCCAGAGTCAGAAGAACTTCCGGTTGATTTGTTGCCGTGAGTCCATCAGTCGTGTGAAAGCGTGCAATCGTTGATCGGAGATTGGCTGGGCTCGCAGCGCTTGAAACTGTGTAGGAAAGATAGAATTCGTTCGGCTTGTTCGGATGGAAAGCCATCCCGAGTAAGCCGCTTTCATACGCGCTTGCATCCACAGTTTTTCTCAAATCCAGGAAAGTAGTTTTGTCGCTGCCGTCAGGTTGAGAAAATGTGGTAATAAGACCGTTTTTTTGGACAGCGTAAAATCTATCTCCCGTCGGCGCTGGAAGTAGGGAGATAATCTGCTTGGCTGTCACGGTGCTGAAAGCCCTTTCGAGTTTAACAGCCGTGTTCAGTTGAGGCCGCTCGAAAGCGAGGCAGCTTTTGTTGGATGGGCGAACGCTGGCCAAGCTCTCGCTACGGTTGATACGCACGGAACCGGAATCGCATGCCACCCATAAAGCACCAAGTATACTAATTTGAAGCGTCTGACGAATCATGAATCGCCTCCTTTCAATAGAGCGAAGGAATGAAAAATCTTTAGGTTTATGCCCACAGGTTCAAGAAGACTTGGCAATCGGAATATAATTTCTTGGTAAAGAAACGCTGCCTCTTTTTAGCGACAGAATAGATCCATTCACAATGTCCGCCTGCTTCGAACAGCGTGTCCAAGTACTGAAGCGAAATCCAGGTCCTCTTGTGCACAGATGCCTGAATTGTTTCGGCATGGCTAGCGTAATTACTTTTCAATGCGATTTAGTTGATCGGTATGTCCATAGGCGGCGCTCAATCCGAGCTGTAGGAAGCGGAGGTCGCGAACGATTGCTAGGCTGAATTGATTTTCTGAACGCAGCTCTCCTGCGAGGGCGTAAAGCCATCTCTTCTTTCCACCGCATTCACTAGTCTGGGATCTCACGCCTTGGTTGCGTGAAACTGAATGGCTCCAGCCAAGGCTCTCAGCTTGGTTCCAGATGTCACAGGGCCTATTCAAGTATATCCGCAAAAGATCCGAAGATCTCAATACCATTGACTCCTAATAAGAAGAATTCTCCATGCTCCGCGGACTTCTTACACTCATAGTTTTGCTCTTCATGCACTTTAAAAGTGCAATGGGCTCCACCGCAGTTGAAATCGTAGAGGTAAAAGGTCTTGCGCATGAAATGGCTCTTGTCCGCGCGCTGTCACCGGCCACTTGGGAAAATGCCACATTATTCGCGAAAGCGGAGTTGAGTCTTGGTTTTGTGAACGAGCCACATTGGTTCCGCTTGAGGATTGTCAAAAACCAATGGGTCGGACAGTCCATTTTTCAGATTGCCTATGCTCGGATCAACCTCCTGGATGTGACCTTTGTGAGCACGAGCGGTCGAGTTCTTCAGTCATATCGCGTGGGTACATGGCTGAGTAATAGATTACGGCCGATTGAAGACATTGGCTTTGCCTTTCCAATTCCTGATACGGCAGACAACGAGTTGTTCGTTTTGGTTCGAGCCCAAACCTCGGATCCCATGGTGCTGCCTTTTCGCGCCAAGACGTCCCATGAATTCTCGTGGGAAAGCTACATGACTTTCGGAATTTTCTGTCTATACTTGGGCGCTATAGGGGTCATGATCGTATATAATCTTTTCCTCTTTATATCGACGAAGCATCGACCTTATCTTTTCTATTCTCTATTTGTGCTGGCCGCCGGCTACTATGTGGGAAGCGGGAACGGAATGTTGATACGCTATCTCTATCCCGAGCGATCCAACCTTAGCAATGCAGTTGCAGTTCTGAGTGTTATGGCCGCCAATATTTTTGGTATCTACTTCGCGCTGATCTTCATGCAGCTTGAGAAACATGATCCCCTGTTCTGCCGTATTCTGTCAGGCTTTAAGATATTCGCCATCATTGCCACTGGACCTGTCCTGCACATTTCCCACTTCCACGCCGCCGCGGTGGTGACAGTGATCAGCGTTCTTTCCGCGGCTCTTCTTGTTACGGCCGCTTTTCGGGGTGTCATGCGTCGCCAACGTGAGGCCTATTTTTATGCCTCCGCATGGACGTCGCTCCTCGCCTGTGTTGTGATAACGGGTTTGATGATATTCGGGGCGCTTCCGTCAAGATTCATCATACAACATTCGCTGATTATTGGTTCAATGCTGGAAGTGATTATACTAGCCCTAGCGCTTGCCGACAGGATGAATCGCATGCGTAATGACCTCGCTCTAGTCAACCAGGAACTGGCAAAGCATTTTGCCAACGTCAATCAGGAAGTAAAAGAGAAAACTCGTGATATCAGGGGTATGCTTGATAACCTTGAACTTGGGATCTTTGCCGTAGATCAGAGTTTACACATTTGCCCTGATTATTCCCGTTTCTTGGACACCCTGATCGAGCCGGCTCTGATAAACGATGGATCAATCTCCCGCATTCTGTTCGAGGAAACAGGCTTTGGATCAGATAGAAGGAGTCAGGTGGAGTCCACGATCGTAGCATCGCTTGATTCCGACCAAATCGCCTTTGAGGGCAACAAACATCTCTTGCCTTGTAGCCTCCAGAAGATTCATAAGGATGGTGTTAAGGACCTTGAACTGGGCTGGTCTCCTATGGTGAACGAAGACGGTGTAGTCGAAAAGCTGCTGGTCGCAATGAAGGACGTGACGCATTTTAACTTGATGAGGAAGCAATCCGAGGTTCAGAATCGCCGTATCGCCTTCCTCGGTCAGTACTTAGGTGTTGACAGCCATGAATTTGTCGTTGTGACGTCACAACTTATCTCGCTCTGTGATGCGGTAAAACATCAGGTTCCAGGAGCGTTGAACTCGAAGCCCGAGCCCGAACAGATGGATTTCGTGGAACAGATCTTTGCAGAACTTCATACCAGCAAAGCCTTTTGCAGAAAATTGGGGCTTACAGATCTCTGCGATTCCATACACGAAGCAGAGAATTATTTCCACTCCTTAAAAAACCACTTGGAACGCTTTTCTGAGGATCATATCCGCTTGGCCCTAAATACGATCCGCGGGAGGATTGCTGAATATCATGATACATTGCGAATGCTAGGGATTGTACAGGGCGAGGCCCACGTTGGTCGACCAAAGAGACTTGAGTCCCTCCTCATCGAGCTGCTATCGGAACGTTTGGGACTTGCAAAAGCATTAGGAAAGCCTGTGCCAGTGCTGTTCCTGAATGCGAAGGAGTCAGTTATTCTTGATGGGCCGCAAGCTCAGGCTCTGGAGCAGGCCATTATGCATCTTTTGCGCAACTCCATGGATCACGGGCTGGAAACGGATGAAGAAAGACGTGCCGCTGGTAAAAGCGATTGTGGATCGCTTTCGATCAAGCTTGTGGACGAGGGGGATGCCTGGAACCTGACTTATGAAGATGACGGTCGTGGAGTCAACCTCGATTTGGTGTTTGCAAAGGCAGTGCAAAAAGGACTAGTTGAAAAAAATTCTTATATTCCAGAACAACACGTAGCGGAACTTATATTCAAATCTGGGTTTTCTACAAGGGAAGAAGTTACCGATACTTCTGGTCGCGGGGTTGGTTTGGACGCGGCGGCCCGAAAAATGCTGGAAGTTGGTGGTAGGCTGGGCGTCGAACTTGTTGAGAGGCTTGCCGATGGTGCGCTCGGCCTTTGGCACGTACGCTTTCATCTGCGCTGGCCCAAGGAAGAGAAGGCACAGACGAACTATTCCGAGGCGGCTTGAATCCCTCCACCCGCTCTCGTCCCGTTTCGCAATTTCGATATTTTTTTTAAGACTCGAATGGGAGCACTAGCGAGATCTTAGATGCAACAGAAACCTAGTGAATGCCCTGCAAATTCAAGCTGTCTCGCAGTAGAACACAGAGTTCTTCCAAAGTCCGAGAAAGTTTCCGCACTTTGGGCCACACGCAGACGACATCTGCGGTCGCGTCCCACCCAGGAAGAATGAAGTCCAAGGCGTCGCTTTCGTGGGCGATGCACAATGGAACCAGGCTCCATCCTTCACTGCTTGCTACGGCCTCAGACATCGCTTCGTAACTATCAAAGACCAGTTGGACGTGAGGTATGATGCCATGTTCTGTGAGTGCTGGGTGATGCTCACAGTTTTCGATGCCATGCTGAGCCTTTGCAGCAATGCAAGGAAGCGTGTTGAGACCTTGCCAGCTCTTGGGGTTTCTCTGACTCTGGAGCAGCTGTATAAAAGGGTGGCCTTTTCGGAAACATAGAACGAGTGGCATCCGTCCTATTAAGGTGGTTTGGACATTCGGATGGGAAAGTGGACTGAAGCACACACCCATTTCAATCTCGCCAGCTGCAGCAGCTGCCAAGACATCTGCCGAGCGACGTCCTGATATTTCACAACTCAGCTCGGGTTTACGAGCCATGATTGATAGACATAAACGTGTAAGTGACCGAAGTAGCAAGCCATGAGTACCTCCAATGCGGAGGTGCTCAGGGAACTCGCGGTTTGGTGCAGCAACTTCTTCCTGAACTTGTGCTGCCAGCGTGAGCAATTCCTCGGCACGGCTGCGCAATCGTTGACCATGCAGAGTCAATACTACACGTCTTCCATTCTTCTGAAAAAGCTCAACATCAAAGAGACGCTCAAGCGCTGAAATCGCATGGCTAACGGCACTCGGACTTACCGAAAGAATTCTTGCAGCTTGACCAATATGTTCATGGCGAGCAGCTTCGACAAAATAACGCAGATGATCGAGATTCATTGGTGACAACTTCCGAACAATTTCATCCAATTTAATTCATTTTACACAATGAAAGGCGATTGATAAAGGTCTGCTAGAGTTCGCTGTGCAGCAATGCCACGAGAAGCTTATCACTCGAGTTAGGAGTCCTTATGTCCCTCGCACTCGGTTCTGTATTACTCATTGCCCAATGCTTTTCCTTGGACTCGGTAGCGATCCCCGGTCGAGGATTGCAACTTCCGGCCCAGGAGGTTCTCATCGCTCAGGATGCCGTCAGCGGAGCGCTTTCAGCTGGTCTCATGACAAATGCCACAGGTCAAAAGGTCGAGTTCCCACTTGTTCAAGGCTATGCTGGCTTTGAGCCCAAGCCTAATAAACCCTTGCTGGCGATCAGCGGACGAAGCAGCGCAGAAGAACACGATCCTGCCACTACTTTGACTCTGTCAGTCGGCTTTCAGATGTGGATAGGGGGGGCCTACGGCACACTCATACTTAAGCACGAAAGCGAAAGCCAAACCTCTGAAGTTTTATGTCGTCCCCTCTAGAGGGGACTTTGGAGTTCGCTGGACCAGCTGCCAATGTTAAGACCATGCGCATGAACAGGTGAACATTATGGTTTCCAGACGTCAACGTGGGGCGCTCGCGCCCCTGAGCTTGCTCTGACTATGAGTCGCGGATTTTGAGGACGTCGGCTCCATGGCCAGGGGAGGCTGCTTTCACTCATCAGCGAGATTGATGAGAATGGCAACCTCCTTGAAGAAAATGTGTTTCTTAGCAGGATGAGATTCAACTCCAGGGACTCTGTCGCAACGACCAGAATGCAGGTCTTTTCACCTAAAACTCTCCCGGAGGGAGTCGCTATTAATCTGACATGCAAACTGTTCGTCGACCTATCACCTCCCCTATTAAGATACCGTCGTATCCCGCTTGCAAATTAGGGGGACCACAAACGCTGGGCATGGGCCGCTCAGCGTGACTCAGCTCGCGGGCATGCCGGGGCTCTGCCTTCCGTCTAAAATTGTTATTCAAGGAGACTCTGCATAAAATCATTGTGCAGAAGTCTGGAATTAAAGCAAAATCTCACCACCCCATGAGAAATTCACGGATGTTGAATGGCGAGATGGCAATGCCATGGATCGAGTAAGCTCAAGTTAAACTGGGGATAAAGGAAAGAGCGTGTTAGGAATTGACTGTTGAGTAACTCGTTCAGGTTTGCACAACCGTTCAAGAGAGGCCCCTAATGATCAGTGCCTATCGTATCATTCCATTATCCGTCCTCATCCTTCAACTCGCGGGTTGCGACGCTAACGGAAAGGTTGATAACGAAAGCAGTCTCAAGGTCACAAACGGCAAGGCCATTCCTGCGGAAGAATACTCTTCTGTTGTCCTGATCGGAATTGCATTTGAGTTTGAGGGCAAAGAGGAAAAAAAACTTTGCTCCGGAACGTTTGTGAGCGTCAATCAAATTTTAACATCAGCTCACTGCGTTTTGAACGAAAAGAGCGGCAAGATCGGAAAGGTTTCCTACCTGGAACAGGACAGCGATGAAAATTTCAAAGTCATTGCGGAATCAGTGCTTGTTGAATCCAACCCGAAGCACGATGGTACAGAGCTGCATGATCTAGCGATTGCTACATTTGCAGAGAATATTGCCCCTTCTGTCTCCGGGATTGCACAGGAAGTTCCGAAATTGGGTAGCCCATTGACTCTTGTGGGCTTTGGCAGTAATCAGGCCACGTTAGCAGAAGACGGAGAAAGCTGGTCTGAATCGGGTGCTGGAGTGAAGAGGATCGGGACGAACACCCTGGTCCATATCAAGGATGGCATTATTCAAGTCACCGGCGTTCTGGGCCCAAACCCGAGCCTGCCGGATTTTGAAGGCAAGGTTGCTGCAGCTGCTTCAGGTGACTCAGGCAGCCCGCTCTTTGTCGACAATCAGATCGTGGGCATCGCTTCGCACGCTGGGCCCACAAAGAGGGCATTCGGAGGACCGGTTTTCCAGACTGAATACACTGACCTCACAAGTCCTGAAAGCAAAGCCTTTTTGAGTACTGTAAGTCTGACTCCTAGCCCTGCACCGCAGCAAGGAAATGGCACTTGAAACATGATCTCTGCTGTGCCATATAGAAAGAATTCGCTAAGCACGGACGATTTTAGCATGGAATTTATGCCTGCAATGCTTTTTTACTGGAGGTTTGATAAAGGATTGGAAAACCTGAGGCAGGTTATGCATTAAGGATGACTCTGATGAAATTTCTTGTGATGATCATGACCCTTGCGATGACGGCAGGATGCGCCACTGTTGATCCATTGAGCGCGACGCCCAGCATTCAGCCGACAGGGACAGATGAAGAAGGATTACGCGAATCATGGCAAAATGCTCTCCTCGAAGCCGTTCAATTTACACAATGATCGATTGAAAAATCCCCGGGACTAAAACTGTCGAGTGTTCTGTGCTGGCTTCCAGTATAAGAGCTGTTGGTGAATGCTTAAACTTTCTGAATGTCGATCTTTAACGATCGACATTCAAATTTTTTACTCCGAGATTGCAAAGCCAGAACACTGCTATTGCGGACGGCACTGATTTTCGCTCACCTTAGATATGAACTCTCTCCAGTCCGAATATAAATACTTCCTCATTCAAATTCTTGGATAATTTTGGCTTTTGTGGAAAGCATACTCTGGCTTGAGTTGGGGAAGGTCTAAGTTCGACGATCTCCAAAACGCCCCAGTACTGAACTTTTGTAAAAAGAGCGTCGTCAAAACTGACTTAATAGGCGACACAAAACTTGACAGTTGCGGACTCTTCAGCATTGTGAGGTATTTCCGGGGCGTTAGATAGCTCGTTGCGATTAATCTCCGCAAGTCCGAGTTGCCAAGTCATGGGGACGTTTTGCAACGGGCTAAGAGTGTTGACACAAAGTGCTGGATCAGCCTTTGCTTTAATTATGTAATTCTTAACTTTAAGGACCATTTATGAAAAAAATCCTTGTGGTGACCTTTGTGCTTTCAAGCATTTTCGCCAGTGGATGTGGATCCAAGCCATCAAAATCGTCTCAACCGCAAAAATCTGAATCGCCCGATGCTATCGACAATACAAACAAAGCAGCTGATGGGAGCGCCTTGGGCGGCAAGGTTCCAGGTAGTGCAGGCAGCGACGGTAGCATCGTTGTCATAGGCGCAGACGGTGAAGAAACAGTAATTCGTAACGGAGTTGTTGTTAAAGGTGCCGATGGGAAAGATGGTAAGGACGGTGTCGACGGTGCAAGTGCCAACGGTGCAAGTGCCAACGGTGCAGATGGTGCCGACGGCGCAGATGGTGCCGACGGCGGATCGGCTGTCGTTACGAATGCGGCGGACGGCAAATCGATTATCTTTGTTGGCAATGGCGGTAAGGTGACAATAGGCAATCAAACAATAACTGCACCGGCGAATGGCTGCATTGCGATCGTTGATGGTAAGAAAATCGAAGGAAAATCGAAGGCAGAATGTGACAAGATCCTGAAGGACTTGGGTATTTCTGACTTATTGGACGATCTCCTTGATGGTCTGCTTGACGAAATAATTGAATAATTTCTATTCGTTTACAAGTCGAATGTCCGGTCGAGCCTTGGGGTTTACCCAGGGCTCTTTTTTGTGCTTTCGGAACTGGCATGATCACTTTGGCCCAAGTCCATAGAATCTTTCACAGGCAGAACGAGGCCGTATCACGTGCCATGAAAAATGCAGCCTTCCTCGCGAGGCAAAGGACAGAGCGTTGATTGCAAGGGGTTGCCTTCCAGATAAACGGTTTCAAGAGCTGGGAGGCTTCCTAAACTTTCTATACTTCTTATCTCATTGCCCCGAAGGTCGAGGCTGCGGAGGCCCTTCAAAGTCGCAAGAGGAGCGATATCTCGCAGGCGAGCGAAACCATTTTTATTCAAGGTCGGGAAACTAAGATCGAGCGACTCTATTGAGCTCATGGCGCTTTCAGCTTTTAGACAGTCTTTTCCGATCCATGATAGACCTGCGAAATTGAACAATGCCTTCAAAGTATTACGCGCTGGCCAGTCATCAAACGCCGTCAATCCATCGCCCCACGCACACCATTCTTGAAAATTTTTAGGTTGGGGCGGATCTGTCTCACAGATTGCTCCTGCAGAGATATGGGTTAAAACCTGGCAAGCCAGACTTGGGTCAATGGGGTTTAAGCGGGCCTTGATGCGCGCTAACGTTCTTAGAGTTTTAAGAGGTGTGAGATCCTCTACGGCATTATCACGGATGTCGATCATCTTGAGATTGCTGAGTTTCGAAAGGGGGGAGATGTCTTTAATTTGATTGCCGTAGAGTGAAATCTCTTCAAGTGCCGGGAAGTGGCTAAGGTCCGGCAAGGATTTGAGCAGATTATGATTCAGGTTCAGTTTTCTAAGTTTGGGAAGGCGCAGCTGCTCAAGCTCACTGACATGGAGTGCTTCGCCATTTCCCGAGAGGTCAAGTGCCTGCAGGGAATCAAGACCCTCGATCGCCAGCAGGTTCACAGGCACAGGTTTTTGGCTTTTGAAATCATGATTTTTCTGTATTTTCAGGCGTTCGAGCTGGGCGAATCGGTTAAGCGGCGTAAAATCGACAATCTTATGCCCATGCAGGCTGAGTTCTTTGAGGTTGCTGAGGGAGGCCAGCGGACGCAGATCAGAAATCTGCTGGTCGCTGCCAGTCACGGACCCCCAATCGATTCCTAGCCCCGATAGTGACAGAGTATCTTGGCGAGCCATCAATGAACTGAGTGATTCTCCATTTGCCAGTGTTTGACAGTCGACCAGTGCCCTATAGTCTTCTTTTGGAATCTCTGGAGTGAAAGGGATAACGCGATAAAGAAGAGCCTGGGTCGTGAACCAAGCCTCATGATTGCCATTTTGAAACGAACACCAACCCAGGATGTCTTGAGGCAGCTCGGCATCAAGCGCTTCCTCCACAGGATCACGCCCAGGATTATCGTTGGAATGCGGCAGAGAAATAGCAGTCCCGCTCTCGATCCAGGAGACATAGGCACCTGCGAACGTATGAAAGGAGCTACCAGCTTCGCAGGAGGCGCTTCCAGTCTTATAGGCTCTCGGGTTAAGGACGATATCCATTCCATTGGTCACTCCGACGAGATACCATCGACCAGTTTTTCTAAGGAACGCGGGACCACCTGAGTCGCCGTTGCAAACGCCCGTGCCATTTGCCGATTCCAGAAGCAGGAGATGTTTGAAGCGAGCATTGTGAATTTTTTCTTTGAGTCTTGTGATGGTTTGCCGCCTTGCACCGTTGCAAGCGGAGTCACTCGAACTGCAAGACGTCTTGGTCCTGCCGTAGCCAACGAGGAGCATTTCACTTTGCTCTGGCAGCTGGCTCTCGCGTCGCAGGATTTCAATCGGTTCGACACCTGCAGGAGCATCGCCGGAAAACTGTATCCAAGCGATATCGAAATTGGGGGAGAACTTGCTTCCTTCAGGTCGATACATGGACCAATTTACAATCGGCCTCAGCTCACGTTCCTGTGACCAGGCAGATGGCCCGAAGAGTATCAAGGTGTTGGCTTGGGCTCTTTTTTCAATGCAATGTGCAGCCGTAAGTACGATATGAGAAGCGATTAGAGTTCCCGAACAAAAGGCTTGCTTCGATTGAGCATCCACCAGGCTTATTGTCGCTGCGTAAGGCGTTTCGCTTATAGGGGCAGGTTGGCCTCCAATAATAGAGGCCGTCGAAGGACGCAGCGGAATGTGTCAGCATTTTTGGGACAGCGCTAAAGAAAGTTTAAGAAACTTTTCTACCCGAGTACGAACACGGACTGTCGCGTGACTGGGATATTGATTCCAACTCGATCCTGTGGAATCGCAAGCTTGGGACCGCGC
>NZ_DASQYZ010000440.1:0-1957 GCF_035638955.1 Oligoflexus sp.
ACTGAGGCTGGCAGGCTGTCCGTTAGCATCACTCAAAAAACAATCGACAATCCCGACCGGAGGCTCCCCGGTAGGGGCGGATATCCAGTTGCAGGCCAGGGGATAGCCAGGCACTCCAACAGGTTCTTCCGAACCTTTGTCTGGCTTCCCTTGCAAGGTCCGGTCGATGCCGTTGGTCTCATTGCCCTTCAGATCGTTGTCTTTGCAGGCGGCAGCGCCGAGCATAACCAGGAAAGCTGTGAGAATGCTGATTTGCATAATTGAGATCCTTGCCGGGTGAAGAAGTGCAAACCCGGTCGTCATCGGGATATGCGGAATATTTAAATTCTTACAGAACCAACCGGAGCATTCCACAACTGAGCTATTTTCACCAAATTCATACGCTCCATGGTCAGGCGCCACTCGCTTTTGCCTTCAAAAGTCTCGGAAGAGCGTTGGCCTGCGCTTGCAATCGGGATAACGCCGCAAAGCCTACACTTCAATTTATCCGTAATATAATATTCTGTAATATTGCATAATTACACCTGAGACTTATGCAGCATTCCCAATCTGACGATCTTCTCGCTACTGCGAATGTGCGACAAGGATTATGAAATGAAGAACGACAGGTCCAGTGGCTTCAGTGTTGTCATCGCCCTCGTAAGCCTGATGGGTCTCACGGTAAACATCACGGCAAGGCATGCTAAGGGGGCATGCAAATGTGCACGTTATCGATAAACCAATCAATGGGTGGGATATTGAAGAGTCAATTTTTTGAAGATCCTGGCAGAAGCCGCCTCCGCCGTGGCATTATCGTAACAGTTGCCGGCAAATGTCATGCTCTGCCGAACCCGATAACGTCTCAGAAGTCCACGGAAGCGCCCGGCCTTGTACTGTCCACCGCAGTCACTATGAAAAATCAATCCTGCGGCCGGCTTTCTGCCTTTGAGGGCCATCCGCAGGGCGTTGATGACCAGATCAGCCTTCATGTTTGATTGCATGTCCCAGCCGACGATTCTGCGCGAATAGAGGTCGAGCACGATGCACAGGTACAGCCACCCCTCTTTGGTGGGGATAAACGTTATATCGGAAACCCATATCTGGTCTATTGTTTTCGCCTCCAAATCCTCGCCCTTAATAAGGTTTGGGCTGTTCACGAGTTTCGTGTTATCTCGCGTGGTCGTGACAAAAGCTCGGGGAGAAATCCCCTGAATTCCAAGCTCCTTCATGCGTCGCTCGATTCGCGTTGGCGATACCGCCGGCCCTTGCTTTGCAATCTGGGCTGCAATTCGCCTCCTGCCATAGGTGCCACGCGAGGCCTCGTGCACGGTGTGGACGGCATCTCGAAGAAGTTTGTTCGCTTCCACACGCTTCGATGGGATGGCCTGAAGCCATTCGTAGTAGCAGCTTCGAGACACTTCCAGGACGTCACAGAGAAGTTGCACTGGATAGGTTTCAGCCTGGGCCTTGATGAACGGATAGCGCTCTACTTTTGCCCCGCAAAGTAGATGGCGGCCTTTTTTATGATTTCAAGCTCCAACTTTACCCGCTTCAACTCGTCTTTGAGCTTGGCATTCTCACTGATGGCATCGATTCGCGCCTCGGCAGAGGCTTGGTCCTCTGCGTCCCGGGCTTCGCTTCGCCAGCGGGTCAAGTATCCGACAGGAACGTCCAGTTCCTCGGCCACATGGGAGAGACGGACTCCAGGTTTTAATGACATTTTCACAGCACTTGCCTTAAACTCTTCACTGTACGACTTGCGAGACTTCTTTCCCATACTGTCCTCCGTGATACCTGGTTAAGTATACAGAGCGTCAGGCGAAATGAGGCCACTTCAAAGCGTGTAAATTCCGGGATCGATCAAAGCATTTGCGGCGGTGAATCTGAGACAGACCGACAGTGTAGGCCCAAAATCCCGATCAGGCGTCACGCCCCAGGAGCAAACGTTCGTTTGAGTCCGATAAGGTGCCGGATCGAA
>NZ_DASQYZ010000441.1:0-5453 GCF_035638955.1 Oligoflexus sp.
TCTAGACTTGATTGAGTCGGTCAAATCAAAAGTCAGATCAGCAAGAAAATTTCCCAGAATTCGCAAAACACCTAACTTGGGCTTTCGAAATAGACTGCAAAAGGAGAAAGCGTCGATTCTTTCTTAACCGAATGACATTGAGGGCGATAGACCCTCACCTTGGAACGAGGTGGCTACGAACCGGGGGATCAAATTGCTCGAACTAAGACAACTAATAGTAAGTGATGAACGCGCTTTCCGGGCCGCCGTTGCCGATTTTAGATGCTACGATCCAGACTGGACCTTCGCATTTCATTTTGACGAGAAGACCGATTTTGCGAAGTACGTGCAGAAGGTCAAGGACTGGTCCGAAGGTAAAGACCTTGGCGAATTTGTCCCGAATACATTTCTTGTAGCCGTCGTGGGAAGCAAGATCGTGGGACGCGTGTCGCTGCGGCATGAGCTCAACGATTTTCTGCTACGCGAAGGCGGCCACATCGGATACGGCGTAGTGCCCTCAGAAAGACGTAAGGGATATGCGAAGGAAATGCTCCGGCAAACGCTGCCAATAGCCAGGAAGCTTGGTCTAGCGAAGGTTCTATTGACCTGCGATGACAACAACGAAGGTTCAGCGCGAACGATCGAAGCTCATGGTGGCATTTTGGAAAACAAGATCTTGGACTCGGGAATGACCGTTGCCAAGACGGAGGCAGTCTTGGGGGCGTGCTACCTCCTGTCCGCCCCAACCGCGTAGGTCGTCAAGCGGACATTGCCATGGGCGGTATCACCATTTTACAATCGTATCATGACGGCAAACTTCAGCCGGCCCGCATACGCTACTATACTGCGGACCTTCCGGAGCTTGCCGCAACTACGACCGGCCTGGACTACCAGCAAACTGGTGCGAAGCAGAATATGAACATCTATATCAATAGGCGCGCTCTGGCTCCGGGAGTCCTGGACGGCGGCCTTACCATGTCCGATCGTGGCTTGGCCGGGGTTATCTTCCATGAATGGCTCCATCGGATTGGCTACGATCATCCGCAGGGTCAAGGAGCCAATACTTTCATTAGAGCTGCGGGCGAGTGCGTGGAATCCGACAATCGTTGATTGTTAGCAACATACTATTTTTTGTTCTCTAAGACCGGATAGGGTATTCTATGAAGGCAGATTTGCCTCATGGAGTATCCCATGCTTTTTGAAGAAGCGGCGCTGATTTATGAAGCGGATGGCACTGTTACAATTGAAGCCCCCTGGATGCGAACAACGATTTCAAACTGGCCGGGGCGACCTTCTCCAGAGGAGCTCTACGCCTTCCCATCCATTCAAAAGCTGCCTTATTGGTATCACAGCCCTCGTCCCCGCGAAGCTCTCCCAATCGGTTCGCAAGACGCGTATCTCGATGGGATTGAAATTCTCTTCGAGACAGCTGAATCCCTGATTGGCGAATCTTGTGATTGGGAGCTGGACGCTCTGTTGAAAAAATCCCTTATCCAAACTATGGATATGGACGAAGCGGTTGGCTTTGATCCCTTTGCCGCTTACGCCGTCCTGCAGAGGTTTGTGCTGGTGAATGGATTGAAGTTGAATCGATTGGGCCGGATGGTAAAAGATAAATTTGCGCAGGACGGCCAGTCTCCTTCACCAGTCTATCGCGAACTTCTGGTCGAACTCGTACACTTCTCGTATTTCGTCACACGCGCATGTCCAGCTGTACTCGAAGCTTCCCGGAATTATGCCGAACCTGCCGGGCAACTGATGGCACGGTTTGTTGCCGGTGAACGAGGACATGAGCATTTCGCGATTCATTCACTGCAACTCTTGACTGAGAGCCAGTCAAGCTGCATGCTATATCCTATACGTCCGGAATTGAAACTTCTGATGAACATACTGAAGGTCTGCGTCACGAGCAGTCCTCTCGGTCTCGCGGCGTGTCTTTTTTGTTTTGAAGGCTTGTCCTACGACTCCCCCACCTGGTCGCCCTGGAAAAGTCTGGAAGCGCTGGATCAACGGCATGGAGAGACGGGGGTTGGCCGTCATGCGCAGATCAACCAATCCGAGAAACACAGCGACATTGGCTTTGAACTGGCTCGTCTGTTGCCCGTGCAACAGTTCGAAGATGTGTGCCTTGCCGCTCGTTTGACCGAACTTTGCGTAAAGACACGGCTGCGACTTTTTTCCAACGTGCTTAAAGGTCGACTGGATTTTGAAACATACATTCAGCCCGTTCCGGAGCTGTCGATAGTATCTCAGGCTTAAAGCCAAACTCGCATTCAAATGGGGGTTCTGCCGGGATCTTACATGCTTCGTACCAACAGTGGAAACCGTCTGACTTACCCTGATGTTCCGCGACCTCTGCGTCCGTGCAGGGCTTGTATATACCCTTTGCGATCTGGGTCACGACACAGGCATTCGGGGATTGGACCGTTGCGGATGCCTGCGCGGCTTCCTTATGGCCCGATCCTTTCTTGCAGGAATAAGTAAGCACTAAAGCGACCGGGATCGCCAGGTGCTTCAATAGTGATGCTTCCACGTGCTCTCCATGCAGATGAGGTCTGTTCCCATGTTTGTCGGAACTTCATTCTAACACAGGAGCTGCATTCCGCGCCTCAGTCTATCCGTATGTCCGAAGAGGATTTTTCAACTTTGTTCCTGAAGAAGGGTAATATTGATACGATCAATGTTGAGTGAGTAAGGTCAAAATACCAGAGGTTTTTTGCAACACAACCCATTGGCGCCATCTTCACACCCATCAACATTAATGATCTGGGCCAGCCAGGGCGCGGACAATTTCTGTCCGCTTCTGGGACACTATCGCTAATCGAGGTCGAAAAATCCCAATAAAATAGGTCCTTCAGGCTGGAATAGCTGTTGCAATAGGTGCGCAACAACCGGGCATACGTCGCCCCTATGGAACTAAGGAGAATTGGAGAAAAATTATGTCTACTCTCATCACTCTCATCGCCGCCGCCGTTTCAATGCTTGCCCTGGCTATTGTCGCTTCGGGAATTTTAGTCCTGTCGATCAAAAGCCTACAGCAAGGATTTGCCGATTACCTGACCATGCGTTCAGACGATGAATGCAAAGGTAGTGGTGATGTTAGAATTAAGGTAATGCCACGCATAGCCTGATCAGGCTCTTTGACGTCGAATCAGCCACGACCTGCGCACGCAATCTTTCATGTCCGGCTCCGGTATGCTCGTCAGGGTTGTCAGATCAGTCAATGGCCTTGAGGTTGAGTTTAGAGCCACCAAGGATGCTGCCGACCAGTTTACTCTGGAACCAGTGGTAATAACCCAGGACTTCATCATAGCCATAGTAACCTTGAGACTCTTCATCAACCATAGAAACAGCCAGCGCATTGTCGCTTGCCATCTTCACTTCAACGATGTCGACAAGGCCGTTGCGACCTTCTTTAATGAGCGCCTGACCCGTTGCACCGCTTTCGAAATGGCTGATGAGAAAGCCGAGCGAACCCTCGCGATCGAGAGCCTTCATACGGGTAAAACGGGTAATGACGGTGCCGCCTTTTTTGTGATCATAGGTTTTCATATCAGCAAGATTGCGATAAGTAGCGAACATGACATCAGACGGGGATGCCTGATAGCTATTGGCAAGGCGCATCTGCCTTGGAAGAGTGATCCTGCCGATGGCGACGTCAGCATTCACGATATAGCTGATAACACCGCTTTGCTCAAAAGCCAGTTCCACTTCGCCGTTGGCAAAGGACAAGGCATCGCCATAAATGGCGTTTTGCATGCCAAGGACCATAGTGTTCCGAGGCGTTATCATAAGATCAGAATTTTTATCCGACTTGGAACCGCAGGCGTTCAAAAAGAGTGCGGATAGCAGAGCCGAAGCAGCGATAGAACTTTTCAACATGATCATCTCCAAAAGGTAAAAGAACCTTAAATGCGCTCGACCATGAGCAAGGTGAAAGTCAAGCAGGAAAATTCAGTGGCCTCACTGAGAATTCGACAGTGACCATAGGGCGCAAACGATCTGAACGTCAAGGATTTGGAAATCGTCGCTCTACCAGCAAAAACTACGGCCCTTGAACGTTAAGAAACCTGATTTAGCAGATGTTCGAGATATTGCGAAAATTTATGCAAATCCATTTCCCAACCTCCGAAGTCAATGGCTTTAACCTTGAAAGTCAGAAAACAAAGAATTTGATATGGTTTGGCAGACGATGGTAGTAAGCCTTTTTCGTTTTCAGCTGCACCCTGAGTCAAATGCTGAAAGCCCTTTGCTTTATATTGACTTCAGCGCATCCCCCACTCTTCGGAAGGTTTATACTATGACATATCCTTACGTTCTTATTCTGGCACTTAACCTGGCAGCCTGCGGCTCCCAGAAAGATTCCAAAAAAGATCCAGCCCCAGAACCGGCGCCCCCAGCCCCCGCAGCGACGCCTGCCCCGACTCCAGCCTTGACCCCGGTGCCAGTGCCTCCCATAGATCTGACATCCAGAATCGAAACAGACTGCAAAAATCGTTCAGACGACTTTGACTGGATTGACGGAAAGTGTGTTGAAAACCCCAATGAAATTCTAGCGGGTGAGCTCGAACTAAAGGAAGGCATCATCTGGGAACCTAATTCCAGAAATTGCACGCCTGACTATGATGCTGACAACAAGCCACGCCCCAACTTTAAAAGGTGTGAAGGTGCAGACGTTACAATCCCACTGACAAGACCAACAGCTGGCAAAGGCAAAAACCTACTAAGACTCAGTTATAAATGTGATACGGTTGTTGGCATTCCCTTCGATATCGAAGTGGGAGACGTTTCAGCGACCATCTCTCCCAAGCGGGATGCGTCAGATGTCTTTAAGATAGTGTCTGATGTTGATGCCGAAAATCCTGTAAGCCTTAAGCTAAAATTTATCCCCAAAAACTATAGAGCCGGATTCATTTTGTCGGCGGTATCCTACCCCAAGGAGTGCAAGATACTGCTTCTGGACAACAGTCTTGTGAATTTCGCTCAGTAATAACGAGGCTGCGCAGAGGCTCAAGGCCTTTGCAGACGCTGGAATGTTGTCAGGCGAGGGAACTGCTTGTTTCTGCCGTAGGTCACAGAAGAATTATTGGGATTGAGAGCTCTAACAAATCCACTTTACAAATGGTGGGGAGTCCCCCCCTCTCGCGTGTCAACTCATCGCATGAGGACGATAAAAGTCCGTTACCTGCTTCCCCACTTGGTTGCCAACGGGTCGACTGGTATGTTTCCGGGGATGTACGCGTGAGGCAAACGAAATGGATCACCTTCTGAATCTTCAACAACGCTTTCGAAGCGGAGAGCCGCTCAAGTTTCATTTCTTCTGGGGACACACCCCATCCCATGGACGCGTGAATGAGTCCTGCCTGAGTCAATGGCATGTGGCGCCTTTCGTTATTGAAAATCATTGTTATCCCACAGCAGAACATTTCATGATGGCTGAGAAAGCCAGACTGTTCAACGATGGGGATGCACGG
>NZ_DASQYZ010000442.1:0-5621 GCF_035638955.1 Oligoflexus sp.
CTGAACTGCTTCGATTGAATTCCAATCACCTGATTCAAACCCGCCAAAGACAGATGCCGCGAACCGAAAAATCCCAAACGAAATCC
This sequence comes from Oligoflexus sp., assembly GCF_035638955.1. Classification (GTDB taxonomy): domain Bacteria; phylum Bdellovibrionota_B; class Oligoflexia; order Oligoflexales; family Oligoflexaceae; genus Oligoflexus. Next base: position 87 of record NZ_DASQYZ010000442.1, read on the forward strand.
ACTCCACATTCGACCAAATCCGATGCTATGGTAGGCAAGCTCTTTGACAATTTGGATAGTGAACAGTTGCTTACGGCAGAACAGTTGGCCGAAAGGCTAAATATCGCGGTGAAAACTGTAAGGAAATGGCGATACGAAGGTGTATTGCCATTGGATTCGATGGTGAAGCTTCGCCATCAGGTTAGGTATAGGTGGGTAAAAGTCTTGGGATGGCTCAATGCGAAAGGAAAGCAGTGAGTATCCATAAGAAAAGATCCGGTTCATATCAAGTGCGCTGGCGTGAGCATGGCCGGTTAAAATCCAAGAATTTTTCCAGAAAGATAGATGCAGAACGATTTGAAGCTTCCATAAAGCTTGACGTGTTTCCTGCCAATCCCTTTGGCCAAGTGGAATCTCCACCCACGATGACATTTCAAGGATTTTCCGAGATTTGGCTCAGAGACTACGGTCTTGTCCACAAGACTGAAGGGGCTCTGATCCACGATCGACAAATTATAAGGGATTATCTGATTCCATCCTGGGGAAACATTAGGATTGATGCAATTGCCAGAAGGGATATTGCCAAACTGCAAGGCAAGCTCATCGCTGAGAAGCGATTGAAGGAGAAAACGATTAACATCATTGTGGGCTTGGCCCACAAGATGTTCAAAGTCGCGGCACAGTGGGACTACATCAAGGTGAATCCAGCCGAAGGCCTCCCGCCGATTCGATTGCCGGAACAGGACTACCGCTTCTGGACGTTTGATGAGCGAGATCGGTTCTTGAGCTGGGCTAAGGCCCATGACCCGGAGCTGTATCTTATAATAGCAGTAGCGGTAAACACGGGGCTGAGGCGCGGGGAGATGGAAGGGCTGCTTCGCGACTGTCTTGACTTCGAGCGTCGCATGATTGTCGTACGACGAAGTTACTGTTCCAAGACCAGGAAGCTCAACGAGCATACGAAGGGAAAGAAGATCCGTCGGGTACCTATGAATGACCTGGTTTATCAACAGCTACGAGCGAGGTCTGCCATACCAATGAATCATCAGGTTCTTCCGTATGCGTACCACCATCTGGTGGAAAGGTGCTTCAAACCGGCCCAGGAACGCGCAAAGGTGAGTTCCATCTGCTTCCATGATCTCAGGCATACGTTTGCCTCGCACATGGCGATGGCTGGCGTCAGCGCTTTTGACATCCAAAAGGTCATGGGACACTCGGATATCAAGACTACAATGCGTTACATGCACTTGAGTCCTGACCACCTCATAGGGCTGACCGACGTGCTTAACAAAAAAATATCTTCAATTGAAAAAGAGGAGATAAAATGCATCAACCAAGCAAACTAATCGTTCCGATGAAGTGTTCACCGAAAGTTCACTCGAAAACTTTTAAGGCTGATTTCTTGAATGATTTCAATAAGGGAGTTGGTAGCGGGGGCAGGATTTGAACCTGCGGCCTTCGGGTTATGAGCTCGACGAAATACCAGAGTCCATCAAAAAGCATACGGTTCACCGAGAATCTTTTCAAGTGGTTTTTGATCACCTAAGGCTTGGCAACAGAGGGTTTGCAGGCTTGGTATTCCCACAACGCTACGCTATTCGAGTTCTTTCGGCGGAACCTCCTGTAAACTTCAGTGACACGCAGGCGACTAAGACTCCAGCTGGTTAAGTGAGGCCGGAATGCTGACCCCCACGCTCAGGTACCGCCGAGTTCAACCAGGGCTTGACTCAGGTTGTATGGGAGGCTATACCATACAAATGAATGGTCTGCTGGAGGGGTCATGGAAGGCCGGTCTGGGAAGGAATTGCTGTCTGCAGAAACTCGGGATCTATTCGTTATGGCTACCCGCCTCATCACAGAGGACTGGGTTAAGCTGGAACTCGTAAAGCGGTTGACCAACACGCCATCAATCGACAAGGCCCTGGAGCAAACCTATGCTGAGGTCGACTGGACTTCCCGGGAGTCGATACTGCCGCTTGTCCCCTTGTTGGAGGACATCTACCGACATACGCCCAGGACGGTGCTGAACGTGCCTCAGAAGCTGGATGTGGCCCTGGCCAAGGACGGGTTTCGAATGAAGCAGGGTAAACTGGTAAGGCTTAAGATGTGAAACCCACCTGGGCCGTGCCGCGGTGGGGGTTTTTCTTATTTGTCGGAAGTGTCGGGGTTGCTACTACTTCCGGGCTCAGCTTTACCAGTAGCACGGCTGATGTGAACACAGTTACCTTCAGAGTCACACATCTTGATCTGAGTTCCGTCGCCGTTAATTTCGGACGTGCAGCCGCCTGTGCAATGTACCCCGCCGCTAGGGGTGACAATGATTTTAGCCCACAAAGGTGTAGTCAGCCCAATTACAGCTACAGCAGTAACAACAAACTTCTTCATAACTTCTCCTTTGAAATAACAAACCGGGTCACCCTTGGGTTCTCTTTACTCTCGTCGAACTTAGAGTAGTGCCCGTATGCTTCACGATGATCCGCCAAGAACGACAGCATTTTCATTTGTACGCTCTCGTCGCTCTTGGCCTCTAACTCGACGGTGCACTTACCGTCCAGACACTCGACCAAGTGAACGTCAGCAACCTTGGCAAGTTCTTTGTCGGCCTTGATATCGTCCACAAGACTTTCCTGGGTTGTCAGGTCTACCGGCGTAGGCGCGGGCTTCTCCTCAACCACTCTCTCGGGTGTTGGAGTTGGGGTAGTTTCGGGTAGTTTTGGGTAATCAGGGGTATTCGGTGCAGGCTCTAGCTTAGCCTCAGTAACCGGTGCCGATACTGCCGGCCGTTCCTCAACCGTAGCTGGTATGTCTGCTTTAGGTTTCAAAGCGAGATAGCCTAAACCTGCTATCACTATTGCGCCTGCAGCCAACATTTTAACGTTCATAGTTAGTCCTCCCGCCAGTGATTCGAGTGCCTTATAACCCAAACGTACTTGGAACAGAAGCGCCCGCGTGACGTTGGGTAACCTCATCGTTTTCAGTACTACACCTAATCCCTGAACGCAAAAAAGCCCAGGCTGGATTTTTCCCAGTGGGGCGTACTGTTCAATTCAAAATGAAAAACCCCAGAGGGTTAGTCTGGGGGTTTAGCGGTTTACCATTCAGTAATTGTAACTTCTTCCTCCCGGCCAGTGCCTATCGGAGTACCCAATCCACCAGTGCCCACACCAGGGTTAATTGATCCGGTAACACCAGCACCACCAGTACTAGAGCTATCAGCTGGCTTAGGTGTATTTTTTAATTTTTCCGCATTTCGCTTCCGCCTTTGATAATTTTCCCACTTATTCCAACTTCGGATTGCTGAAATGCAGGCAATACCAGTGGCAGCACATCCGACTCTTGCGAAAAATAGAGCAGCACCGCCGGTTACAAATGTCGAAAATACACCGTACCCGCAACTAGCACCAGCGGCAACACAAAGGGCACTCTCTGCGTAAGCTGCCCATTGCTCATCTGGAATATCTGTAAGTAAAGTTATTTCTTGCTCCAGATTATACACCGTCGCATTATCCGTGGATGCATTAGCAAATTTCGTGAAAGTAGTATTGTCTACTACCTTCAATTCGATGTTCAAATCTGCAAATTCTTGCACCATAGCAGCATCGGGACTAATATTGTCAGATGCATTTAAGTAAATCGAATCAATCGAGCCAAAGTCGTCCGCAAGAGTAACCACACAAGCATTATTCAATTCTGTGTAGCACCGCTTATATGCAACATAGCTCGTCTGAGCATTTGCTGCTGAATAAGCAAAGAGTGCGGCTAATAAAATAAATAATCTCATTTTCTCATCCCTTCTCGCAATTTTTTATTTTCGATCTGCAACACGATGACCCAGCCAAAAGCAAAAAACGCCATTGCAAGAAACTTCAGCTTTTCAAAAATGATGCTGGGATTTGAAGTTTCCGGCAGAAAGAAAGAAGCTGCGCCGCATATATAGACTGCTGCAGCTAAGCCTATAAATAAATAAGCTATACCCTTTGCAAATTTGTCCACTTTTTAAAGCTCCTTTAGTTGGTCTGGCAAAGCTTTTGCCGGGTTTATATACTCGAATGAAGCCAAGAAGTGGAATGGTCATTTTGACGGTTGAGTAATTTTAATTTTGCAAGCTCGGTGTATTTTCCTTGGGGGGCCTTATTCGTTCACGCTGAAAGTTGGCGGGATGAACACTCAAAGCGAGAACTCGCTGCCCAGCAACGACAAAAGGGCCGTTGAAGCCTTTTTCTGTTCTGACATTTGATGCGGAGGAAGAACGGGGTAGAACGCTGTGGGAGGGGAGCCCGAAAAGCTCCCCTTTTTAGCTGATCAGATATAGCTCTTGGGCTTCTGCTGAACCCGACGAGGATCCCGAGGATCCGAGTTCCATTGTTCGTCGTTTGGCTCTGCAAACTGCTCTCTACTCTTCTTCAACGCAGCAGCTCTTGCGTCGGCGTCTGCTTTCGCTTTGGCTGCTGCAGCGGCGGAATCTGCTTCAGCCTTCTGACGGTCAGCAACCGACGTGCCCAGATACCCTTTCAAAGTATCGAAGCCAGTCTGGTTCTGTTGGTTTGCCGAAGCAACCCTCGCCTGCTGTTCGGCAATCCCTTTGTACACGCCCTGGTCATTCACCAGCCCAGTGTTAACTTGGTTCTGCCAGGTGCTCAGCTTGCTGCCTGCGTCCTGCTTCCCAAGGAAGGTATCGAGAGAGGCGAAGCCCGAACCGTAATTATGCTTCTGCTGAAGTCCTGCCTTCTGGGTGTTGAAGTCGTTGCCATGAAGCGCAGCAGCGTTTTTCACGTTCGCGTACCCCCTCTCCAATTCATTGGTGGGGTTGTCAGCTGGCTTCTGGTATTGCTTTACCCTCGCGTCAGCTGTCTGGTCGATGTAGTCGGATGCTCCTGAATTGGTGTAGTCCACGGCTTGCTGTACCTGACTCGACTGCTGAGCGCCGGCCTTATTCGCTGCGTCCACGCCCGCGTCACCCCAAGTGATGGCTGACTGGTTTGCCATCTGCATTTGACCCTCTACAGCCTTCTGCCCGTTTGCAACCATGTCGTTGGCAATGCCCGCGCCCTGACCTTGGTTGGCTGTCAGGTACTTCTGCAGGTTCGTAAAACCGGTTCCTACAGTCTGGCCAGCAGGCGATGTTGGTCCAGACGATGCTCCTGCACCGCCGCTTCCTGCGAGAACTGTACTACCTCCGGTCGTGGGGAATTGGTTTTGAGCTTCTTCGTCCTGGTTGTTTACAAAAGCCATGATTAAATCCTTTCTTGTGGTTGTGCGGCCGCGTCGAGCAGCCGTGATTTTGATACTTGTTTCATTACGCTCTGCCAGTACACGTCTGGCTGGTGCCCGACTTCGAGAGCCGTCAGCCATTTCTCTAACCTCGCCTTGACGAAGCTGTCTCGTGCGTCTCTGGCGGTGCCGTAATAAGTCTTGATGGGTTGCGACATCGTCCCTCGTAGCTGCTCAATAAGTTCCAGCTGGTCGTCACTTGCGTTTGCTGCCCTCGCAGCTTTAAGAATCTGAAAGTAGGTCATGCAGGTCCTTTGGTGTTTGGCAATAGGAGGCCGTTGCCCT
>NZ_DASQYZ010000443.1:0-6912 GCF_035638955.1 Oligoflexus sp.
TATGACGACTGCAGGCAGGTTTTCATTATTCGCAATAGCTGGGGCGAGAGCTGGGGCGAAAAAGGCTACGGTTATCTCCCCTACAGGATTATCGAAACCCCTGGGCTGTCGCAGGACTTTTGGGCCATCAAGTAAACGATAGGGGGTTGTTTTTCAACCCCTTTGTTTTTTCTCTATATGGCTCTGAATAAGCGAAAGAGGGTGTTGCGAAATACAGAATATTACTGACCTATTTTCCGTGATCCACAATTTGTTTAAGATCGCTGTCAGCCAGAGGATGGTCACTCAAAAGCTGCTCTGCTGCTTTAATGTCGAGACGAATGCCCCAAGACCTTGCCATCGGACTGATGAGACCTTCCTGGAGCAGCCTGTCAAGTGACCTGCAATATTCGTCATGCCTCCGCATCCTGATCCCCGTAAGGCAAGTCGAATTGTTGCAAGTCGGACGGATAAAGTGCCCGCTGCTACAAAGGAGCAGAAATGGTTCTATGGAAACAGAGGTTTTTCGTAACATGTGCCCTTTTCAGCTGGGTCAGCCTTATCTATTCGGCCTTTGTCGCCACAATTATCCCTGTCGTCGGTCTGGCGCTGATACTTTACTTCCTCCGCATGGCTTGGCCTACGGATTGGCAGAAAAGGGCAGGCCTGGAATTCAACGGAAAGACCCTTTTGCTGGCCTTGGCGGCCACCGGCGTTTTTCTGGGGATCTTTCGCTTCTATTATGCGCAAGTTGCGGCGCGAAGCGAGGTGACCATCGACCTCGTCGCAATCCTTCCCCATGTTCTGCCGGGCATGATCTTCACGCTGGTCCAGACCTGCGCCGAGGAAATCATCCTCGGTTCCTTATTGCTTCGCTTTGTGCAAGATCGCTGCCTGAGCTTATCAGAGACGTGGGCGACGGTAATCGTGGCTGTCGTGTTTGGATTGATGCATGTGGTCTTCTATCAGTCCGGACTCATTCTGCCTAGAGAGAGCCTGCATCCGATGTCGCTGGTGGGGCTCATACTAGCCGGGATCCTTCGCAATTTGCTTATCGTCCGGTTTGGTCATATCGCCTACGCGTGGGCATTGCATTTCTCCTGGAATCTATACATGTTTCATTCGCCGATGCTGCGGTCCGGAGTTGCTCTGGGCGAGGCCGCGAAATTCAATCTGCTGTTCGGAACCTGGGAATTCATTTGCCTCGCAGGGTTGGCCATAGCAGCTGTTTGCCTCGGCTGCGCTCTAGTCAAGACGAGAAAGGCGATTTGAGAGAACCTTTGAGTTCGCTCGATCTTTATGGGTGCGGCCCCTGAGGGCGTCAGGCGAGGTTTTGCTCAAACCATAGACGCATGGAGTCGCGGCTCGATTCAAACCCGGGATGATGGGTCTTAAATGAAGCTTTCTATTTGTGCAAGAGTTTCAAGAATGTCAGCATAACTTGTGGTGCTCAACACGCGTAGGAATCCTTACCATCCCGCAGTAAGGTCTATCATGTGGACCTCGAATGCGGCATTGCCCTGCACGCGGCGCATGATGCGGTGGTGGATGTCCATGTTCATCTGAAAATACCCGCAGGCGATGTGACCCGGAAATCCTTCGATGCCACCTCGAATGATATCGATCTTTTGCAGCGGATTGAAAAGATGGTCCACCGTTTGCCCGGTTCCAATATCATCATGACCGAAAGTTTTGTGGAGCATCTGACCATGCGACCTGATGAACTGATTTATCTCGGCTCGCGTACCTTCACGGGACAATCGAAACCCGTCAAACTCTTTTTGATTCGCAGTGACCTGCTCTCGCCTGAGGATCTTCGTGACTTCATCAACGAGGAATTCCCCCTGGAGCCCCTGGTCCTTGGGCCTGTAAGCACTGGTCGGGTTCCCTGCTGATGCTACCGAGTTGGTCCATGAAACGGATTTCGCTGCCTATTCGACCTGTCATACACCAACTCAAGGCATCCTAGTCCCTTTCCGCTGCATATTCTGAGAACGATTTTTTTCAATCACAGCCTCAATATCTTGCTGCCTGCGGCTTCCTTCGGTATGAAAGCGGTTGCTTGACCCTTTGCCGCATGAAAATTTGATAAGGAATTTCCGGTGAAAACATACCTCAGCCTGAGTCTTCTGTCCCTGCTCCTCGCCTGCGGGGAAACGCGTATCAAGAGTGTGGATGATGAAGTTATGGAAGAAGCCCAGACTGACAAGGCTACCGCGGCCTTGAAGCGCGAAGAGGCTGCACTGCTCGGCACCTGGCAGGCCTGCAGCCCGACTTCGGAAACGGAATCCAAAGGCCACGAGTATATTTTTACCGGTGACGGCGGGGTCATGCTCGTTCAACGGCAATATTCCAACCCCAATTGCGCGGACCAGCCGACCGAGGAGGAAAACCTCACCGCGAAATGGAAACTGGCTCCGGTCAAAGAGAGTTCCGATTTTACGCTTCACTTCACATGGGACGAGAGCAAAAAGTTGGAATCGCAATATCGCTTCAAGAGCGGCACTGTCGAATTGCCGAAGATCTTCGAGCTGAAGGAGAAGCCTGATCTGGCCTTGGCGCAACTCGCCGACAAGGATAATTTTCTGACTCTCAAGAAAGTCCCCGTCGATTCGGGTGAAGAGCAGCGCAGACAAAGTGAACTCATGGTTATCAGTTTCGCCAAGAGTCTTTTGCGCCGTGATGGGATCTGGCAAACAGCCTGTGCAGAGAGCAAGCACAGCATCGTTCAGTTTGAAGTCGGTAAAAACATCAGCATGACGCGCTCCCTCGTAACCTATGAAGATGAAAAATGCGAGAAACTGAAGGACACTCAAAAGGATGAAAAGGCCACGGAGATCACTCTGAGCGCCGTTTCCGATCTTGCCCAGAAGAAAATTGCTTTGGAAATGGGCAAGGACAAGCAAAAAGCTACCCTGAAGGTGTTCTTCGATAACATCGATAAGCTGGAGCTCACTGAATCGAAAGATAACAAGAATGTGTCGGCCACTTATGGATTCAAAGCTTCGGGAGATGAGCCATGAAATTCTGGACCTTGGCTCTGCTCCTGATCGGCACAAGCGCCTGGGCAAAACCCATACCCTACAAACAAAGCCTTCTGAAACACGGCATCAATGCGTCCGCCTATGGTGAGGCCGTTGTCCAAAAGGATGACATGCTCAACACCGATATCGTGAGCGGGCGTATGCAGGGCGGCTGGCTCCTGTCGCGTCATCGCTTTCTCGCCACGACGCTCGGTGCGTCCTATACCGGACTTTTAGGAAACGCTCAAAAGGCCGAAAACGGTGTGGTGGAATATCGCTACTACGGCCCCATTCTGGAAGTGATCGCGTTGCCAGAATCACCTCTGACACCCATATTTAGCTACTCCTATGAGCATGGATATTTCAAGCGCAGTGCGACGAAGGACGACCTGAATTATGGTTACACGACCATGAAGATGCAGGAACTGCGTTTCATGCTCGCGCTTTCTGTCGGCAAGTATCAGCAGCTCGTGATCGGTGCCTCAGGTCAGGACATCCAGCATCAGCATTTTTATAAAAACGAGAAAGACGGCGACCTGTATCGCCGCCGCGGGAAAAGGCAGGAAAACGCGCAGGCGTATTTCGCTGGATTCCGTCTCGCCGCTTTTTGATCCAAGCCAGCTCTTTCCAAAGAGACTTATAGAGTAAAAAAGGCGCATTCGGTGCAATATCCACCGAGATCCTTCGACTTTCAAGAGGTTCACCTCGGCTCCGGCGTTGGCCTGAATCGACTTCTCGGCTTCCATAACCGAAAGGAATCCCATGTTCGCGATAAGATTGACGACAGCTGTATCCATGAGCGCCCTCCTCGCCCTTTCTACCCTGACCTTGAATGGTTGCGGTAAAGACAGCTCGAAAAAATCCTCCGATCAGGCACCACCACCACCTGCCGCCGTGGATAAGACGCAGGCTGTGTGGGAAGGATATCAAAAGATTCGTGATGAGAAGGTGCTCGGACCCGAGGGTCTGGACGAAAAAAACCGCAAGCTGAATGAATCGATCGCCGTTTGGGTCGAAGCCTACCGGGAAAGGCTCGTCTATGCCCGCAATCCTGGCGAAAATAATCTGCAGAAGGCTGAGATCGAACTGAGCAAGAAGGAGTCGGAGCAGTTGAAATTGCGTGACGCGTTCTTCGTTCATCATATGGACAGCAAGCAAGCTGCGGCCGAAGTGAGTTCAGAGCTGCAAAAGCTACTCGACAAGGCGGGCGGCACCGTCGACGCGAAGGTTAAATCGCACATCGAAAGCGTGATCGCGAATTTGAATGACACCAGCATCCAGCGCACGACACTCCTGAACCGCTTCAGCGAGTTCAACCCGGAATATTCGAAGATCGTCAATTCCGTCCTTCGCTCCGCGGTCATCAACTTCGCATTGAGCGGTACAGTCAACACAACCCCGGTCCGAGATCTGAAACTGCTGGACGCCCTGACCACGAATCGCGAAGCCCCTCTTCCCGCGATTGAGAATCCCGACGTCTCAGGCCTGGCTGAAGCTATCGGCAGCGACATCGCGACCAAAGGCGCAACCGTCATGCAGGATAACGACCGGATTCAGCAGGAATTCGAACTGATCCGCACCGAGTTGAAAGAATGGTTTGACGCGGAATTTCCCTCGTAAGAGAGCGACTGCATCTCACGGCCGAGCCCCTCGCATCTTGCTATGCAGATGCGAGGGGCTTCGCACGTTTATGAGCCGACTCTCAGGAGACCGCATGCCTTCGGAAGGGATATCGCCGTATCAGGTGACGGAAACCCATCCTTCATTCATAAAGGACAATCATCAACCAGCGCTGCGCAGCCTTTTGCCAGGTAAGAGCTGCAAATCTCAGTAATCTCGGAACCGGCAAGGAAGAATGCGAGCTCATCCTTCTTGCTGGTAAGGACATTGGTATTACACCCCTGATAACAGGACGTCTGATACGTCGTAGGTGAACACTCACCGGAATTGGTGCCATCGAATATCGACAATCCTGAAAAGTGCCCTGAGACAGCCGACGGCGGCCCAAGTTGTAATAGGGGATCTTCCCTTGGCTCACCATATTGCGAAGAGAGCCAATCGATGGCAAGTGAATGATGGCCAGACAGGTAAGACCGGCTCTTGTAATCCTGAACGGGGCGCGAGCCGCTTAGCAGGCCGTGTAAGCGATGAGGAGCAAGAGCGCATATTCCATTAGGGCGCTAGGGTTTTAGCCGAAGACGCCGGATATACGTACGCACCTTAGGCTCGGTGCCCAAGCTCCCTTAATGTCCACGGATGAAGGGTGGCCGACCGTAACCCGTATCGGGCATGAAAGCCAATTCCATTCGATCGTCGCCGACATCCCGCACTAGCCCTTCAGGCAACTTATGCCGTGTAAATAGCGACTCGAGCGCCAAGCGCACCTGATAATTGGAATCAACCAGCAGCAGACACAGCTCGAAGGGCATTTCTGCGTTTCCAGATTTTTGGCTCTGCAGAACTTTGACGACAAAGCTCTGGGCGTTCACGACTGTCTGCAGTTGTCTGCAGTGAATATCGACCAGGATTCCGACCTCGATATCGGCCGATGACTGGATCACGAAACCGGACGGCGTTATCCTGGTCATGGATATTTTAGGACGAATGTTCACACCCTGGAGTTCACAGTTTAAATGGCAATTGATGCGCTTGGTGAGATCCATATTTTGAAACGTGCAGCCTAGAAGGCCGTCAATCTTGGACTGCAAGGTTTCAAGATTGATCGGCTTGGAGATGAAATCGTCGACACCGATTTTGTGGACGGCTTCGACAAAACTCTCGTCCACCCGCGAGGAACTGACGAAGCACATGGAAAAAAGCCGTCGCGCCCCGCAATCATGAAACTTCTTGGCCAGCGCAATGCCGTTTTCCTGATCGCGCAGGTTGATGTCGATGATGATGAGGTTGATTTCGGGATGTTTCTGAAAGAGACTGAAAGCTGCCTTGGGCGTCTCAGCCGTCAATACAGTCATACCTTTGCGTTTGAGAACCGATTTCAAGAGGACTAGCATGTCACGGCTGTCATCCACTGCCAGCACTGTGAATTTGCGCTTGTCACTGTCTACATTGAGCATAATGAGTTTCCTTAGTTCAGTGGTTCGATACTGTCTATTTGTGTGGATGCCATTCACACCAAGCTCTAAGGATCAATTCGGTGCGCATTTCGTAAAATGAAGACCCTGCGGAAATACGTATATTCACGTTTTTTTGCCTTGGCGAAAAATTTAGCCAGGATGGACAATTTCCCCAAAAAATATCAGATGGCCGGTATTCTGCTGTCCGCGAAAGTCTTCTGTTTTCTAGATCCATCTGTATTTTATTGAGCTTTTGACAAGTATGAAGCACCCTGATCTTCTTACATCAAGATAATTAGAAAGGGATTTGAAAAAGGGAGACCCTTGACGCTGGTGCCTTCACATTATTTCCTGTAGTCAGGAATAAAAAGCCACGAAAAATCAGGAGTCAAAATCAGATCGACCTCGCGGATGTCCGAAAGGAATCCTGCGTCAACTGATCCGATCGTCAACAGGATTGAGAGCTCTAACAAATCCACTTTACAAATAGTGGGGACTCCCCCCATCGGCGTCAACTCATCGCATGAGGACGATAAAGGTCCGTTACCCGCTTCCCCACTTGGTTGCTAACGAGTCGACTGGTATGTTTCCGGGGATGTGCGCGTGAGGCAAACGAAATGGGTCACCTTCTGAATCTTCAACAACGCTTTCGAAGCGGAGAGCCGCTCAAGTTTCATTTCTTCTGGGGACACACTCCATCCCATGGACGCGTGAATGAGTCCTGCCTGAGTCAATGGCATGTGGCGCCTTTCGTTATTGAAAATCATTGTTATCCCACAGCAGAACATTTCATGATGGCTGAGAAAGCCAGACTGTTCAACGATGGGGATGCACGG
>NZ_DASQYZ010000444.1:0-35013 GCF_035638955.1 Oligoflexus sp.
CCAGCAGGGCGGCAAAGTTCAAAGTTTGAACGGGGCCACAGGCAAAATCGATTTTCGCCCGCTGTCCACGGAATCTTTTAGCGAACTGCGTGACAACCGCATCATTCAATATATCTTTGGCCTCGATATACCCAGTGATCCCGAAGGTCCGTCCACCAACAGTGCCAGCACGGGTTTGCTGAGCTTTAACGTCGACACCATCACAGGCGACAGCCTCGTTGTGCCTTCGATCGTCGGCGATAGCATCGCGGTAAAAGTGAAGGGGACTCTGAGCATTGCGGGTTTGAAAGTGCCTTTGGAAGTACCGGTTGCTTTGACCAAAACAGATGCCGGTTATCACGCCATGAACCATGCGCCCTTTAGCGTCAATATTCGCGGCGGCGCGCCTGCACTCAATACCTTGGGACTGGATCAAAGAGTCACGGAAATTCTGACCTTGGTGGCCAATGGTACCCTTCAGGATATCATCGACCTGAATTTCAGCGTGGAATTCGTGAACCTCTGTCCTTGAGTCCCGCTATCCAAAACTGCTTTTATCCTACCTGGAAAGCCGTGCCGTTTCAGTAAGGCCAGGCTTTTCAGCATCTGCACGCTTGTCAGTCGATCGGCTCAATGCTAAAACCCCAAGGGAAACCACACGAGGTGGATGGCCCGAAGCAGTCGTGACTCAACCTGGATTGAACAGGGACGGACTGCTGGGGTCTTAAGTCGTTTTCGCTGGGAGACTTCATGAGAAACGCGATTCTTGCCCCTGTCACTCTAGCTGTATCTTGTCTGCTGGCTACCAGTTGCGACTGGAACTCCAAAGACGATTACAGCCCTAAAAAAGGCTACCAACAGTTTACAAAAGAACAGGAGGAAGCCAAGGCCGCCGCTGCAAAAGCAGGAGCGGGTGGGGGCGCGGCTGCGGTCGCCGTCGTGCCGGGCAAGCAAACCTATGAAACGTTCTGTGTGGCCTGTCATGGTGTCGATGGCAAGGCGGATGGACCCGGCGCCGTCGCCATGAATCCACGCCCCAGAAACCTCACGGACAAGGCCTGGCAAGGCAAGGTCGATGATGCCCATATCGCCAAGGTCATCAAAGAAGGTGGAGCTGCGGTTGGGCTAAGCGCCACTATGGCTCCATGGGGCGCGGCCATCAATGATGAAGAGATCAAGAACGTGGTGGCCTACGTTCGTCAACTGGGCAAATAATTTTGAAATGGTCGCCTCTCGCAGGATGACCATAACCCTTTTTAGCGGCGGTGCGGTTTCGCTTACGAGCGAAGCCGCGCGGCCGTAAATCCTAGGACGCTTCTTTTTCTGAGGCTTCGGTGTCCAGCACGGCAGAACTCGCCGCATCATAACGGTAAAGGCCGCGCAAGGCCACGGACAGATTCCGATGTGCAACCAGGTCATCCATCAAACCCAGCAGTTTATAGGATTCGCGGTCCTCGTCGGAACCGGTGAAGACTTTGGAAAATTTCAGCTTCTTGCCTGCCGCTTTTGATTCCTCGATGCGTTTGGACAGGTTGGTCGCACGGCGGTACACGCGGCTTTCGGCAAATGAGGCTGACTTCTGCAGATTCTCCAGGCCTGGTTCAATCTCTTCATTGCGAAGGAAAGCCAGAGCGAGGTTGTAATAAACGACCCCCAGGAAATCTTTCTCCTTGGGCGGGAGTGATTTAATCGCAGAAAGATAGAGCTCGATGCCTTTTTGAAAGTCACCATTCTGAATGAATGAGACCGCTTGATTATTCATGCGGGTGATGATTTCCGAGAGATTATCCATGTGCGCAAGAAACTGGGCCGCCTGATCCGTTTTGCCGGTCAGGAGCGAAAGCTTGGCGCCTGCTTGAATCACCTGCGCGTTGCCGGCATCAATTTTTTCGGCTTCCTCGATGTTGGCCGACGCCTGGGTGACGTTGCCGACGTCGTAGTTCATCTCCATCAGGGCCATCAGGATCGCAATATTATAGGGCGAACGTTCACGGGCTTTCTCCAGCATCTGGATGGCGACGCTCTTATCACCCAGGCGGAAGAGGCATTTGGCGAGCAGCACGGTCTTATCCAGATTGGGTTTGATCTCGTCCTTGTCCTTTTCCGTGGCACAGAGCTTGATGCCTTTGATCAGATAATTGCGGGCCTTGGTATAATTATGATGGTGGTAGTTGAACACCGCTTCAATATATAACTTGCGGCTCGGTGGAATATTCACGTCCGCATGATAAACTTTACGCAGATAATAGGCATCGGCTCGATCCCCGCTTTGCAGGCAGTTCAGGATCTGTTGCTCGATGGGTTTGCGTTCCGTCGGCAGCTTGGCCTGCTGGATGGCAAAGGCCACGGACATGACGGTATGCTCTTCCCGTAAAGGTTTTTGCATGAGCTGAATCGCATGGACGTCATTCAAAAGCTGGGCTTCCTGTGGCCGTAATTTATTGATCATGACGATCACCGGCAACTTGAGAAAACCGTGGCCGCGAACCCTTTGCAAAAACTGCACGGAGCTGAGGTCGCCCTTGCGGGTGCTCCACTCGGTGATCATGAGGCTCGGTTCCACCTGATTCTTGAGGGCTTCCCAGGCCTCGGTGAAGCTCGGGTATTCGCGCACATCATGGACACCGATGCGTTTGAGAGCCTGCCGCAGAATCTGGACCTCTCGATCATCACGTTCGATGATGACGACATTCCTGATATCAAAGCGTTCCGCCACAGACCCTTGCTTCTCGAGCAGAGCCTTGGGGAACTTTTTCAGCAGTTCGTCAATCGCCTGATCCAGGGATTCCACAGCGAGCTGCTGGGCCTGCTGAACGAGGAGCCGCCCGCGATTATATTCGCCGGCTAGAAAGTGCGCCTCAGCCAGGGAGAGGAGATTTTCCGATTTCATGGGAAAGTTATTGCAGATCGACTTTTCCATGGTCACCAGCTCGCCCCAGATCATATGCTTTTTCAGATAACGCCGAAAATACTCTGCAGCTACAAAAGCTTCATGCTGGTTCTGCTCCGCAGCGTTTTTGAGCAGGTTGAAGAATTCCTCGAGATCGATTTGAATCGAACGCGCCTCTTCCATCCGAGACAGTTCAAACCAGGATAGAAGGCCATCAGAAAAAGCCGCGGGCAACTGGGGTTGCTGCTTTTCCGACAGCAGATAGCTGACCCGAACCTTGTCATGCATGTGATCATCATAAAGCGAATGGAGATAGGCCGGCATCTTCAAGGTCTGCTCCTCGAGCAGAGTCGAGATCACCCAGTCCACCCGGGTCTTGCGCATGCGTTCGTTCAGATCACGGACGGACTTGCAGATCATAATGTGTTTATAGCCGAGCTTATGAAAGACCTTGATCATCGCCACGCGCGAGTCGTGACAAGGATTCATCAGCGCAATGTGCACGGATTTATTGGCTATCTTGTCGTAAAGCGTGGTTGCCAAGGCCCGTTCCTTAGTCTCCGATTATCACGGAGTCAAAGCTGCCGAAAAATTCAATCAGGTCCAGACTCGGGCGCTGATCATCACTCAGTTCCAAACCACAACGCCGCATGCTTTCAAACCCAACGACCGGAGTGTCCATCGCGGAATGCACGTGGCGCACTTTAAACTGAAGGCTTTGTTTTGCGGGATCGATAAAATCCAGCCGGATCTCTTGCCCTTCCGAGGGGCTGGGGCTGACGAGGAGCCCAAGGCCATGATGCGAAATGTCAATCGTCAGGAAGTTGAGTTCCTGCTCGGATGCGACGTTGATCATACGGGCCGGGAGTTCACCGAACAGGCTATAGCGAATCTCCTGTCGCCGTTCCAAGCCAGACAAAGCCGTCTTCATGGTTTCCCCTTTAACAGTCACAATTCCCCATCGGTCTGGGAGAGCTTGACATTAAGGGATATTTTTGTGGATTAAAACAGGAGGATATCACCGGGCTTTTGGTTGTTATCCTCGCCGCGGGCGGCTTCCGGTATGAAAAACTCGCAGGAGTACTTTTCCTGATCGGTGACAAGAGTACGGTTCACAAGGCTATAAACGGCTGCTTTGGTTCCACGCCAGTCGGCGCCGCCGCGTTTCAGGAAGTCCTGGATCGCTTCGCCTTCGTGCAGACGATGTTCCAGAATCTGGCGCAGAAGGTCAAAACCCTGGAGCAGGATGATAATCTTGCTCAGCGACTGATCCACGCCTTCGAGATGCTGCAGGAATTCGGTGCGCGTTTCGGTCCAATCACCTTCCGAAAGCGGGTCCATGATATCCATGGTTTCGCGCACGGCATTCAAGGTTTCTTCGGAGATAGCCTCGGGTTTGAGGCCCAGGATCATGGCCTTATAGCTGCCAATGCGGCTCAAGTTGCTGATCTGCTGGCCTGTACTCGCTCCGATTTCTTCGATGCTGGTGAGGGTGGTGTAAAGTGTACTCACTGTCTCACCAAATTCACGTAGCAACTTATAGAGGGCATCCGCTTGCAGGAAATCGCCATTGCCGGCGAGGAGCTGCATACGGACCAAAATATCCGACACTTCCTTGCCTGACTTTTCCAGAATCGACCCGAGCGTATCACAGGCTTTTTTGACAAATTCCGTCACATTCCCAAGACTCTGGGCCCCGGTGGCTTTGAAGCTGGGCATCAAGAGGCCTAGGGACGTTTCAATCGAGGTCACACCCAGTTCGATATCCTTGAGCAGTGTTTCCAGAGTGGATTCCTGGCTTTGAACCAGATCCATGGCCAGGGAAAGCGTGATATTGGCAAACGATACATAGTCATACCAAAAGTCGAACTGCTCGGTGTTTTGCTGGTACCAGGCGCTTTTCAGTGATGAGGGCTGATAGTCGCGGCTGCCAAATCGGGCCGGGCAGATGAAACTGTCGCGACCGATCAGCTGAGCGCCGTCTTCCAGATGAATGAATGGTTTTGGATCGGTATGGGCCAGTGTGTTGAGGACGGCTGTATTGAGAAAGCGGGTTTGACAGGTGATACTGCCATCGGCTGATCCCAGGAGCGTGAGTTCAATATCGCCGAGCACATATTTCTGGCCCACGTTGGGCAGGAGTCTTAAATATTGAAAGAGATGATAGGGGACATGGGTCAGCGTGATCTGGCCTGAGAGCTTGCTCAGATAGGCATCCAGACGCAAAAGTCCGTTCCAGCTGGCACTCACGACTTGGCTGCAGTCAAATACATTACTATCGGACACCATCTCATCCAAAACTTTCAAATTGGATGTGTCCGTGATGATCCCGTGGAGCTGGATCGTCTCGCCAGTTTTGTGCACACGAAACCGTTTTTGTATTCCCAAAAAAACCCCCGGCTCCGGAAAGACTTCGCGACCACAATCGAGTGCTTCACTAAGGCTATCGGTCTTGCTTTGCTAAACCTGAATGCCCTGCGAAAACTGTTATAACATACTATTAGTAAACACATATTAGCCGGTTATTTAATTCTTTTCCCAAGCCCGGTCGGGTCCGGGAGGGTCAGACCTGAGGTGATTTTCAGAGACGTTAAATGCTTTGTAAAGTTGTCGAGGCTCTTGCCGATAGACCTCCTGTCAGTATTATTTTCGTTATAATCAGGCGACCTCTAAAGGAAGCGTTATGGGTGCTGAAAGCGCAGAAGCAAGAAAAGCAGTGGTGGACACGAGTGCCGTGAAGGAAGTCCTTAAACAGGTCATCCGGCATCGGGTGGAAAACACTATCGTCCGCGCTTCCGCTCTGAAAGAGCATAAGCTCCAGGAAGTGAGTAACTCCGATGATTTCCTTTATGGACATTGGATGTCACTGATCCTGGTATCCGGATCGGCCGTGCGAGTGATTCTGAAGATTCACTTCGATACGGGCACCAGCCGCGGCATGCTCGCCGGCAAGCTGAAAAAGAAACATGAAGATATCGATGATCGTATGGCGATGGACCATATGCGCGAGATGTGCAACCTGATGGCTGGTGCTCTCAAGGCCGCCTTCAACAATGCCAACATCATCACGGGTATTAGTATACCTTTGGTCACCAGCGGCTTCGATGAAGCCGTGTTTAGCGATAAAATCGATCCACGAAAAATCCATGACGTGTGGAAGATCACCTGGCCCGATGGGGAGCTCGCTTGCTCATCCGTCACAGATGTCCTTTCCTGGAATGATTTTTCAGACCTTAAGGTCGATGAAGACAAACCGGATGACGAGGGAGATGGAGAATTTCTATGAGCGCAACCCTCAAACTCGACAATCGGTCCGAAGTGAATACGGAAATCGTCGCCGCCGAAGGCCTGCGGGCCAGCCACGACGTCATCTCGGTTCTGGAGCGATGCAAGTCGTCCTCGGAACAGATCATTCAAAATCTGCCGGACCTTTTTGTGATCATGGATCGCACGGGCCGCATTTTGAAGGGCAACGCCGAAGCTTCCAAGCTGCTCAATTGCGATTACGAGCGCCTGCTCAACAAGAACGTCTATGATGTCTTTACGATCGAGAGCAAGAATATCTTCAAGTCGAGGATATCGGTGCTGCTCAAGGATCTGGGCATCAAGCAGCTGCAGTTCGAATTGACCTGTATTGATGAAAATGGTCACCAGGCGGAATACCTCTGGACCATCAGCAAGTTCACGCAGATGAGCGAGCGCCGCGGTCCGCTGATCAAGGTGCTGGGCAAGAATATCAGCAAGGTCAAGGAATTCGAGAAAAAGCTTTCGCAGATTTTCTCGGCCATTCCTCTGGGTATTTTCACGGTGAATTCGGCCGGTGAAATCGAGTGGCCCTACTCACTCTATTCTGAATTCCTGCTGGGTGACAACAAGCTCGCCGGCAAACACATCGAAAAAGTTCTGTTCGAACCCATTTGGGATAACCTCGATCCGATCGAACGCACTGGCGCTATGCAGGTCGTGGATTGTATCGGCGGTGACACGCTCTGGTTCGATCTGGCCAAGCTCCACTTCCCCCGTGAAGTGAAGTATACAAGGCAGACGCCGGATGGCCTGAAATCCATCTGGATCGGCATTACCTATCACCCGATCACCCATGAGAACATCGTTGAAAAACTGATGATCGTCCTGGAAGATCGTACCGAGGTGGTGGAAGCCCGTCGCGCTTTGGAAATGCAGCGTGAAATCGAAAACAGCAAAGTCAAGAAAATCCTGGAAATCCAGGGTTGCAGTGGCTCCCTCTTGGAAGTGACCTTCTCCGATTTCGAGGAGCTTTTCCCTCGCTTGAAGAAAGAGATCGACAGCCGTGATCTAGACAAAGTGGCTCGTTCGCTTCATGCTATCAAAGGTATTGCGCGGACCGCCCGATTCTCGGATCTGGAGCACGATGTGCACCAGATGGAAGACACTTTGATGGAACACGTGAATCAGAAGAAACCGGTCGATGCCACCTGGCTCACCGAAAACTTCGATCGCGTCCGCAAGGAATGGGTTGATATGAAGTCCCTTTGCTTCGCCTTGAGCGGCAAGCAGCATGGCCTGCATATCAGCCAGGAAGATTTCAGCGTGGCCATTCATGAGCTGAGTGATCTGCGTCGCAAGCTCGATGATCCGGGCAAGCGTCAGGCTGACAAAATTCTGGAACGCCTCGGCGGCGGCAATTTTGCCAAAACCAAGGACCTTTCCAGCCTGGAAGCCAAGCTGATTCATCAAAAAGAAGCCACCTGCCAGGCGCTCGCCAAACACGTGGACCTGGAATTTGATTGGGCCGGAGTGCAGGTGATTCAGAACGAAATGCTGACCTTCACCGAGATTTTCCTGCACCTGATTAATAATGCGATCGATCATGGTGTCGAATCGCCTGAGGAGCGTCGCAAACTCGGCAAGTCGGAACGCGGTCTGATCAAGATCAAAGCCACCACACAGGGCAACCGTGTACATGTCGAGGTCACCGATGATGGGGCCGGTATCAATCGCGAAAAAGTGGTGCGCGCCGCCATCAAGCGTGAGATCCTGGATCCAGTCGATGCCCCTAGTATGAGTCAGGATCAGGTTTATGATCTGCTCATGCGTCCAGGTTTCAGCAGCCGTGATGAGGCGACCAATATCAGTGGTCGTGGGATCGGTCTGGATTCTGTGAATGAGGCCGTCCGGAGTTTGGGTGCAAAGAAGTTGGAAATCGCTTCAGAGGAACACAAGGGAACACGCTTCTCATTTGATGTGCCTTTAACTTAAGTTTAGTAAGTTTAGCCTGGTAAGGGAGTTTGCTCATGGCCAAGATTCTTATCGCTGATGACTCGGAAACGCTGCGTTTGGAGCTGAAGGAAGTCCTGGAAAAGGGCGGACACATCGTGGTCGAAGCCCATGATGGTGCCGACGGCTTGAAGAAAGCTGAAGAAAGCCAAGGTGTGCAGCTGATTATCAGCGACTACAACATGCCTGGTCTGGATGGGATCACCATGATCACCAAGATCAAGCAAATCGAACGCTACAAGGAAGTTCCCGTGGGCATGCTGACCACGGAATCATCCAAAGAGCTGAAGCAGTCGGGCAAGGAGGCAGGCGTAGTGGTCTGGGTTGTGAAGCCCTTCGATCCTGAGCGTCTTCTGAAGACCGTCGACAAGGTTCTGGAAAAATTCGTAGCCTGATCTCTTCGGAATCAGCACGG
This sequence comes from Oligoflexus sp., assembly GCF_035638955.1. Classification (GTDB taxonomy): domain Bacteria; phylum Bdellovibrionota_B; class Oligoflexia; order Oligoflexales; family Oligoflexaceae; genus Oligoflexus. Next base: position 8,541 of record NZ_DASQYZ010000444.1, read on the forward strand.
CCATAGCTGCCAGGTGCAGCGTATTCTCGCAAACCCCGCATGCAACGCGGGGTCTTGCCGTTGCCTTATTTCACTCGAAATGTGTCGTTGATCCAGGATCGAGCGGGAGTTCGGTCTCCTCGTTTTCGTGCTGCCATAACAGATTTTTGCCGATCTCCGTCGATCCAGAAGAGTCCCCCCGTCGCGCTGTCGAAGAGAGGTAGACCGTCAGTACTTTTCGTGCCTGGAACTTCTGGAAATTGGATCCAGCTCCAATAGGCCAGACGGTAATAGGGGACTTCGAAGAGAGGGATGTAACTGGAATCCTGAAAAACAAAGTTCTGAATCGCATGAGCTTGATTGATCCGCTTCCGGTCATCGCTGGCATGTTCGTACTCCTCGATGAGTTGATCCAGGACTGGACTTGCCGTATTGGAAAAATTCGCGGTCTGCGGTTTGTTCGCAAAACTCGAATGAAACCGTGAACGGTACTCGGGACGGTAGGACGTGCTCCAGGAGAAAAAAGCGATCTGATGGGCCTTGTCACGAAAGCTTTTAAAAGCCATGGCAGGGTCCAGCTGCTGCAGTTTGAGATCCACTCCGGCCTTGCGCGCATCCTCCTGCAGGATGACAAAACGCGGAGTCATATTAGGATAAGCATAACTGAGGGTGAGCGTGAGAGGCTTGCCGTCCTTGATGCGTATGCCATCGGCATTGCGCGTGCCCCAACCGGCCAGTTTAAAGAGTTCATCCGCCTGGCTTAGATCAAACGGGCGAGCCTTGATGCCCCGTGCTGTAAACGCTCCGTAACCTTGCGAAATACCCTGCAGCCTTTGATAGCCGTCCTTAAGCAGTTCATTGATCACACGGTCCACATTCATCGCATAAGCCAAGGCCTGGCGCACGCGTTGATCCTGGAGCGGCCCATAGCTGGAATTTAGAATCAGCGCATAGTCGCTGCGTGGCTGTTCATTATAGGCCTGGAGTTTGTGCACATAACCTTTGCCAAACACATCATCGGCCGAAGCTGTTTTCCAGAGATCAGGAGTGTTGAGCGGCATGATGTCGATGTCACCGGCCTTCAGGTATTCAAAAGCAATCTGGCTATTCCGGACCACCTGCAGCACCACGTCATCCACATTGAATCTGTGTTTGAAATAAGGCATATCCTTGGCCCACCAATCGGCTTTACGTTTGAAGGTCACACGTTGGCCTTTGTCGAGCGTTGCCAGCAGATAGGGGCCGACATTCGGTGGAATCTGCCAGTTGAATTTGGTGACGAAGTTGGCGTCGAGCTCGCCATAAAAATGCCGCGGCATGGGCTTGATGTTGGTCATCAAAAGCCGATCCAGCGTCGGCTGAGCCAAACGAATGGCTATGACTTCGGTTCCGGATTTTTCCTGAAAGGATTCGACGTTTTGAATCGTGGTCGTATAGTAATCATTGGACCAGGGCGATTGAATGTGCGGCGAGCGCATGAATTCGAGAGTGAACGTATAGTCACTGGCTTTGACCGGTTTCTGATCCGACCAGCGCGCTGCGGGATTCAACCGATAATAAACAGTCCTGCCGTCAGAATCCAAGGCCCAGTGACTCGCCAGCATGGGGATCCAGGTATCGGTATTGGGATGCAGCGTAACGAGCGACATATCATTTTCATCGAGCAACTTGCGAAAGCCACTGGATGCATCCGGCCCGACCTGACGCAAGGTCAGCGGAAAGCTATCCATGAACGTGATGATGCGGCCCCCGGTCACGGCCTTGGGGCTGCTGATAAGTTCAGGACTGGGGTTGGTTTCCCAGCGCAAAGACGCAGGTGGCTCAGCGCCGAGCAGGGGATCAATCCCGCTCGCGAACGCGAAGCTGAACGCGAGTGTAGGGCAAAGGACGACCCACCGGACCATGATGAACTCACCGATAGTTTTGTGTTTGCCTGGGATTCTGCTTGTTTCGAATAGCTTCGCCGATCACTGTCACTGCTGTCAAGACAACAAATAGCCCGACCAGCACGGGAGCCGCGAGCCAGTAAGCGTGCGGCCGTTCCAGTGCCTGCTGCAAAAGATCACCCCAGCTCGGTTCGGGCGGCGGCAAACCAAAGCCCAAAAAATCGAGCGAGGTAAATGTGACCAGCGAACCTGCGAGGAAAAACGGCAGAAACGAGAGAAGAAAAGGCCAGACCTGGGGCAGGATGTGAAACCACACGATACGCAGCCGGGAGAGGCCGAGCATTTTTGCCGCCAGAATATAATCGTGTTCCTTGACCTGCAGGATTTGAGCGCGAAGATAAAGACTGAGTGTAGGCCAGGAAAAGAAACTGAGGATCACAATCAGCAAAACTTTATCGAGCGATACAAGGCTTACCAAAGCAATCGCGACATAAAGAAAGGGTATCATGACCCAGATCTCCATGAAGCGCTGCAGTATCAAATCAACCCAGCCGGGACTCAGAGCGGAAATCAGCGCCAGAATCAGCGCGATGGTCACAGTCAAAGCCAGGTAGGCCACTGACATAAGAAAAGCTGTACGAAAACCATAGATAAATCGCGCCAGCACATCACGACCGGAACTATCAGTCCCTAACCAATGCTGGCTGTCGGGCGGAGCCGGGGGACTCTGCTTCAGGTCAATGGTGAGCGGTCCCAGGGGAATCCAGGGCATGACCATCCAGTTGTCACTGCCTGATGTCCGCCAGCTTTCCTGAAGGTTGACATAATCCGTTTCCCAGGCGTAATCCTCGCCAAAAAAGGATCCGGGCCGCATCGCTGAAATAATGGGGGCATGGAAGTTATTTTGATAGCGGACCAGAAGTGGACGCGCACCAATCCATAACTCAGCGGTAAAACTGATGAGGAGGAACACGAAAAGGGTGAGGCCCCAGAATTTTTTCATCGCTCGCCTCGCGTCAGGCGAATGCGTGGATCCGCCCACGAAAGGCAAAAGTCGGACAGCAGATTGCCGATGATGTGCAGCAGCCCGGCCACTGTCAGAAGCCCAATGACCAAGGGATAATCGCGTTCGTGGAGGGCTTCAAAACTCAAAAGACCAAAGCCATTCAAATTAAAAATACGTTCAATCAGGAACGAACCCGCCAGGACCAGACTGATTTGATGACCGATCTGGCTGATAATAGGCAGGATGGCGAGGGGTAGTGCGTGAAAGAGCAGGGCTTCGGCGGCGCTCGCTCCCTTGGCCCGTGCCATACGAACCGCTTCACCCGCCAGCTCATCCCGTAAACTGTCTTTCAAGATAAACGTTAGAACGGCCAGATTGTGGGCACAGTAGGCTATCAATGGCAGCGTGGCATGGGCCAGAAGATCCTGAAACTTTTCCCAGGCATTCAGATCCGTAAAGCCCTCGCTTGTCAATCCGCCCAGGGGAAAATAGCCGTTGGCGGCCACCAGAAAAAACAGCAGCATGGCCATGATGGAAGAAGGAATCGCATTGAATATCAGAAGCAGTCCCTGCAGGCCTCGAACCATAAGGTTTTCCGGCCTATAGGCGCAGAGCAGGCCGAGGCCGATGCAAAGTCCATAGCTGCAAAAAAGACTCGCCACACCAAAGAGCAGGGAGACGGGCAGACGCTGCTGCATCAGGGTCCAGACCGGTTCCTGATAACGCAGTGAGGTTCCCAAATTGCCCTGCATCAGCGCTGTAAGCCAGGCTCCGTAAGCCTTGAACAGCGGCTGATCCATTCCATAGTACTGTTTTAAACCGGCCAGCTGCTCATCACTCAGCGTGGGCAAGGCAATGGCATTGGCCTGCGTCATTTCCTGGGCCAAATGGCGATCCAAAGGGCCGCCTGGCAGAAATCGGGTGATGGAAAAGATCAAAAGGGTCAGACCAAGCACGGTCACAGGCACCAGGAGGAGCCGGCGAATGAGGTAACCATACATAGGAAATCCCTCGTTTTACTTCCATGATCCCTGTTTTTCGGCTCAGGGACAACCCTGGCCGGAAGCCTTGCCTCTTTTTCTTTGAAAAGCTTGTCCAAGCCCCTATATTAACAGAATAGGGGAGGACCTTCGTATGATTCATCGCAAATCGACATTCCCGAATGCGGCCGCGCTTGGCCAGGCTATTGCCTATGCCCGGGGGGAAATGAAAGTCCCGCTGGTCATTCGCAACGCGCAGTGGTTGGACGTTTTTTCGGGGCAGTTTCGTACCGGGGACCTCGCCATCGCCGACGGCATGATCGTCGGCATCGGCGAAAGTTATGAAGGCGAACATGTTTGGGACGCCCAGGGGCTCTACGCCGTGCCGGGCTTTATCGATAGTCACGTGCATGTGGAAAGCAGTTTGATGACACCCGCGCGCTTTCAGGAAGCGGCTCTGCCGAGTGGCACGACAACCGCAATTTGGGATCCGCACGAAATTGCCAACGTCCTGGGTATCGAAGGCATTCATTGGGCGCTGGACGCTGTGAAAGATCTTTTAATCGATATTCATGTGATGGTGCCGAGCTGTGTCCCGAGCACCAATCCGGAATTGGAATTTGAATCGAGCGGAGCCACTCTTAAAGCCGCTGATATTCGGCCGTTGATTGGTCACCCCAAGGTTTTGGGTCTGGCCGAGATGATGAACTTTCCCGGCCTTCTGCACCGCGATGCCGATATCATGCAGAAAATAATGGATTTCCATGCGCTGCGTTTGGATGGGCATTGTCCAGGACTCAGCGGCAAGGATTTGAATGCGTATGCCGTCGCCGGCATTCATAGCTGTCATGAATCGACGAGTTTGCATGAGGCGCGGGAAAAGCTGAGCAAAGGCATTCATGTGCTGATCCGGGAAGGATCGTGTGCCAAGGACGCCGATGCGCTCCTGCCGCTCCTGGACGCCTACTCATCGGCCACCGTCGGTCTTTGCAGTGATGATCGCAATCCGCTCGACATTCTTGAGGAAGGTCACATCAGTTTTATCATCAATAAAGCGCTGGAAAGCGAACGACACCCGGCCGATATTTTTCGAGCTGCCAGCTTTGCAACAGCCAGGCTATATGGTCTGCATGATCGCGGCGCGTTGGCCCCTGGTTATTTAGCTGATATCTGTCTGGTTGAGCCCAAAGGCCAGCATTGGCGTGAGGGCATGCGCCTGAAGCAGGTTATTAAAAAAGGCCAGTTGGTGGATGCGGCTCAGTTGCAAAAGCAACGCTCTCCCATTCCGAAGTCGCGCCCACACAATTTGAATTTGCCTCAACCCAGAATTCAGGATTTTGCTATTCCTGCCGTGGGACATGAAGCCACGGTTCGCGTCATCGAGGTGATCCCGCAGCAGATTCTCACACGTGAAATTCATGCCACCCTTAAGGTTGTGAAGGGTGCAATCCAAGCTGACCCCAAGCGGGATATTCTGAAAATCGCGGTGCTGGAACGTCACCATCGGCGCGGCTATCGATTTGCGGCCTTGGTTCATGGATTTGGGATCCAAAGCGGTGCCATTGCCACGAGTATCAATCATGATTCGCATAATATTATCGCGGTCGGTTCGAGTGATGAATTGATTCTGGCCGCGGTGGAAGATCTGATTCGCATTGATGGCGGCATCGTGGTCCGTTCCGCTCAGGGCGCCACCGCAAACCTGCCCTTGCCGATTGCGGGTTTGATGACAGATAGCAGTCCTCTTGAGGTGGCTGAGTCCCTGCGGACCCTGAAAGCTCTGACACGGGATATCGGTTGCGTGCTGAGCGAACCCTTTCTGCAGCTATCCTTTTTAGCCCTTCCGGTCATTCCCAGTCTGAAGATCACCGATCGGGGATTGATTGATGTTCAGGCCTTTTGTAAGGTGCCGGTGGTTCTGGAAAGTCCTTGAGTTGCGAAAGGTTCAGCATGCATATCCTTGTGATTAACTGTGGCAGCTCGTCACTTAAATTTCAGCTGATTGAGATGCAGGATCAAGTCGAGCAGGCCCTGGCCCAGGGCGTGGTCGAGAGAATTGGCGGCGAAGCGTTGCTGACGCTGAGGGCCGGTACGCGACGCATTCGCAAGACGGCTCCGGTTCGCAAGATGCGTGATGCCCTGGCGCTGGTTTTGGAGTGGCTGGTCAGCCCGGAATCCGGTGGACCGGTGATACCGAGCCTCGCGTCCATCCATGCGGTGGGGCATCGCGTGGTGCATGGGGGTGAAAAATTTCGCTCCTCGGTGCGCATCAATGCCAAGGTTATGACCGGTCTGGAAGATTGCATCGACCTCGCGCCGATTCATAATCCAGCCAACATCAATGGCATTCAAGCTGTTCAGGAAATCCTGGGAACTGAAGTGCCGCAAATTGCAGTGTTTGATACCTCCTTTCATCTCACCATGCCGGAGCCGGCGTGGATGTATGCGATTCCTTATTCGCTCTATCGTCGGCATAAGATTCGGCGCTATGGTTTTCACGGCACATCCTGCCGCTTTGTCAGCCAGCGTTACCGCGAACTCACGGGACGGAGTGAAGCGAACACCAATCTGATTCTGTTTCATCTCGGCAACGGCTGTTCCGTCACTGCCATCCTCGGTGGCGTGTCGGTGGATACATCCATGGGCATCACACCTTTGGAAGGTTTGGTGATGGGCACAAGGTCGGGTGATGTGGATCCTGCCGTGCTGGAATTGATCGCGGACAAGGAAGGGATGAATATTCATGAAATGCAGGCTCTGCTCAATAAGCAATCGGGCCTCCTGGGCATTTCCGGGCTGACTCATGATATGCGGGATCTTTTGGAAGAGGTGCAGGAGAACGGCGATCGGCGCGCGCAACTGGCGATCGATATGTTCTGCTATCGGGCCCGTAAATATCTCGGCGCTTACATGGTGGGCACGGGCGGTGTCGATGCCATTGTTTTTACCGGCGGGATTGGCGAGAACTCCGACGTGATTCGTGATCAGATTCTGCGGGGCCTCCTGCGTTTCGGCATTGAACTCGAGCCGGAAAAAAACAAAGCAGCGGTCGGCGGTCAGGAGGGACGGATCAGCCGGGACGGTTTATCACCCGAGGTCTGGGTCATTCCTACCAACGAAGAACTGATGATCGCGCGCGATGTCCTGCGTCTGGTGACGACCTGATGACGTCGCCCTTTCCCATACTTTTTGAAGATGATGATCTCATGATCATTCATAAACCTGCGGGCATCCTCGTGCACCGGAGCGAAGCCACGTCACGCCGTGAGCCAGCTGTTTTACAGATCATGCGCGATGCCTGCGGTCAGCGTCTTTTTCCCGTGCATCGCCTGGATCGACCCACATCAGGCGTGCTGGTCCTGGCCCGCAGCAGCACCAGTGCGTCCCATCTGGGGCGGCAGTGGCAGGACCATCGGTGCCATAAAACCTATCTGGCCCTGGTGCGTGGGTGGGCGCCTGAAAATGCCATGGTCGATCACGCGCTGCAGGATCTGGATGATCCTGAGGCCCCGCCTCAAGAGGCCATGACGCATTTGCAAAGACGGGCTACGGTGGAATTGGATTCTGCGATCGATCGCTATCCCAAGGCCCGTTATAGCCTGTGTGAACTGCAGCCACAAACCGGTCGACGGTATCAGTTGCGGCGGCATTGCAAGTCCATCTTTCATCCCATCATTGGCGATACCGTTTATGGTCATGGCATTCATAATCGTTTCTTTCGCGAACATTTCGGTGTGCAGCGCTTGATGCTGCATCACTTGCAACTGGAGATCGATCATCCGATGACAGGTCGACGCTTGAGACTCCACGCGCCCCTCGACGCTGAATGGCAAAAACTTTTCGAAAGATTGGGTTGGGAACAGGAACAATCGGTGTCGACCTGGGAGTGGATGCCCTAGGAGCCCGGTCAGAAAAGTGTCGTCTTTACCGAAGGGCCGCACTGTGGTACATCCCGAACTGGTTGTTTTTGCCGGTTCCATCTCGCGAGGCTTCATGAAAGTCTTTATTATTCTGCCGACTTATAATGAACGAGCCAATATTGGCAGAATGATCGGCAGCCTCGATCGCGTCTTTGAGACTCTGCATCACGATATGAATATACTCGTCGTCGACGACAATTCTCCTGATGGGACTCAGGATGTGGTGCGGGAATGCCAGTCGACGCGTCCGCATCTGCATTTGATCACCGGTCAGAAACAAGGTTTGGGCAAAGCTTATATTCGCGGTATGGACGAGGCGCTGCGTCTCGGTGCCGATGCCGTGTTTGAAATGGATTCCGATTTTTCCCATGATCCGTGGGATGTCCCGCGACTGCTCTCGGCTTTGGAGGAAGGCGCGGATTTCGTGATCGGCAGCCGCTATGTTCCGGGAGGCACCATTCCAGAGGAATGGAGTCTCTATCGCAAACTCAATTCGAAGTTTGGCAATATCGTGGCCCGCTATGTCGCAGGCATCTATCCCGTGCGCGATTGCACCGCTGGTTTTCGCTGCATTCGTGCCAAGGTTTTGCAGGACGTGGATCTTTCCACGATTCGCACCCAAGGGTATGGCTTTCAGGTTTCGCTGCTGCATGCGGCCTATATCTCGGGTGCTCGCATTCGGGAAATTCCTGTGAAGTTTACCGATCGGGTGGAAGGAGAATCCAAGCTTGGTTTTAAGGATATCGTCGAATTTATCGTCAATGCCGGCGCGATCCGTGTGCGCGGCATGGAGACGTTCGCCAAATTTTGCGTGGTCGGTCTATCAGGTGTCGGTGTGAATCTTGGAATTTTTTCCGTCCTGCACGCTACGGATATTTCCAAATATGTAGCCTCACCGGTGGCGATTGAAGCCTCGATTCTGTGGAATTTCGCCTGGAATCATAAGTGGACCTTTGCCCAACGTCAGAACCAGCGCCGCACGACCATCAAGGGTCTGCAGTTTAATTTGGTTTCGATCGTGGCCCTGGCGATCAGCTTTGGAACGTTTGTCCTGCTCTCGACGCTTTTTCCTGATGGCAGTCCCCACCTCTTTCAAGTCCTGGGCATCATTCCGGCGACAGGCATCAATTACTTTTTGAATTCCTACTGGACCTTTGTCGAACGAAACAAAGTCGCTCCCGATTGACGTCATTTAGACATATTTACTGCAACATCTTCCTGACTTCTGTGTCCTTGCCCTCAGCATGCGTCTTGCAAACGCATGAAAAGCCTGTGTTCAAACGGGCTCGATCCATCACAATAAGGGATAAAAGTCGTGAAGAAGCATGTCGGGTTTTCTGTGTTCGTCCTGGTCGGATTCAGTGTGGGTTGTTCCACGGTGCATGTGACCCGGGTCCAGCCGGGCCGTGGAGGCGAGCTGGCTGTTCAGGAAGGGATTTTCGGCGAACCGGCTCATGTGAAGGCCGAACGCGTGATGCAGGGTCAATGTCCGGAAGGTTATGTGATCGAAGAGGAAGCGGATGTTAAAGTCGGTTCCACGACCGTCAGCCAATCCGAAAGCCAGGGCAAGGTTTCCCGCAAGAAGGTCGCCAGTTCCACGACCACCGTTTCCGAAACCCAGGATAAAACCGAACGACGTATAACCTGGAAGTGTCGCAACGCGGCCGCTGAAGTTGCACCTGTGTCCTCGAGAGCAGATTCCTTGAAAACCGCGACCGCCACCGCGACGCCAACGAAGGGCGCATTGGTTCGGGCCACGACCGCGGCCGCACCATCCACGGCGGATATGACGACATCGGCGACCACCACAACCTCGGCTGCACCATCCACGGCGGATACGACGACATCAGCGGCCACCACAACCTCGGCTGCACCATCCACGGCGGATATGACGACATCAGCGGCCACCACAACCTCGGCTGCACCATCCACGGCGGATACAACGAGCCCTTTGATTTCGGTGCGCCAGCCCACGGGTTGGAATGCCGATATTTCGCTCGGTCGCCGTTGGTATAAACCCCAGGACCATAGCTTTGCCAACTTTCATTCCACCAATGTGGATTTCCGTTTCCTTTACGAATTGCATCCGTCTTTGGAAATCGGTGGGTCGATGCATGTGGATGGTTACGATAATGATACGGACGCTGCTGATGAAGATTTCTCGGCCTCGCTTTTTGAACTCGGCGTCACAGCCAAGATAGGTCACAGCTTTGGAGCTCTGCGGCCTTATGTTGTCGGCAACTATTATATGCTGGGCGGCGGCACGCGCGAGTATGAACGCACCTCAGGCTTTGTGACGGAAACTTATAGCGGCCGCATCTCGTCCCATGGACTGGATGGAGCTCTAGGTCTTGCGCTCCAACTGGGTGAAGGCTCGGTTTATTTTGAATGGTATCGTTCGGCTGAACGTAACATGGCGATCAAAGGGACTTTGGAACGACAGGTTCTCTTTCCCAGTGGCGTCGTCCATACCACCAAGGAAGGCGAAAAGCATGACTTCAAAACCCGTTATGATGGTTTTGCTTTGGGTGTAAGTTTTCCCATCAAGAGCTGATCTACCGGGCGGCCGATGCAGCCGCCCTTCTTGAGTTCTATTCCCCACTTTTTCCGTAATTTTTCAACACACGCGCGCTGGGGTCATTGACAGCGCAACCTTCCCAGTTGGCATTGGGCATCCAAAAGCCCGGCACATGATCCGCACGTCCGGGATAATGCTTCTCAAAAATCCGACGGTAGAGCAGGGCTTCCTTGGTGAACGGCGTATGCAGCGGGAATTCCCGGCTCGCCAGGGTCACTTCCGTGGAACTGATCATCTTTTCTGCGAAATCCTTCAGAGTATCGACCATACTGTGGCCGACGGCATCGGAAAAAGCAGCCTTTTCGCGATAGAGGATGCTATCCGGCAAGAGTCCTGTGCCAGCGAAAGCTTCGCGAAGCAAAGATTTGCCCACACCGTTCCGATTCATTTTGAATTCAGGCTCAATCGCCATCACGGTGTCCACGAAGTCGAGATCGCCGAACGGCACACGGGCTTCGAGGCCATGGGAGCTGATACTGCGATCGGCACGCAGCACGTCATAGCAGTGAATTTCATGGATGCGCTTTTGGGCTTCGGCTTGAAAAGCAGCCGCATCCGGAGCAAAATCCGTATACTTGTAGCCAAAGAGTTCATCGCTGACTTCACCCGTCAGAAGCACTTTCACAGAGCTTTGTTTGCGAATCGCGCGGCAGACGATATACATGCCGATCGCAGCTCGGACCGTGGTGATATCCCAGGTCTCCAGCTGACGGATCACATCCTCCAGGATAGCGACCGCTTCATCCAATTCGAAATAAATCTCATGATGATCGGAGTCGATAAATCGGGCCACTTCTGCAGCGTATTTCATATCAATCGGACCAATTGTACAACCCACCGCAAAGGTCTGAATCTTATGTCCTGACAAACGTGTGGCCAGGGCCGCCACGAGCGACGAGTCAAGGCCACCACTCAAAAGACAACCCAGCTCGCGGTCGGAATGCAGACGCTTGCGCACGGCTTCGGTGAGGCTGCCCTGAATCAACGGTGCGATCTCGTCACGGCTCGCGTACGAACGTGGCGCCTGTTGGATCATCGAGCGATAGGGGCGGAAGGCATAGCCATCGAAATAGTGGCCCGGGGGCACAGGTTTGATTTCCAAACAGATGCCGTGCAGGGCCTTCATTTCGGAGGCAAAGGCGATCTCGCCTGGAACTTCCGTGGTGCCGTAAAACAGCGGCCTGATACCGATGGGATCACGCGCCGCCCAGAGTGTCTGCCTTTCACTATCGTAATAGACCAGAGCAAATTCGGCATCGAGCTGCTTCATGGCAATCGCGAAACCGTCCTCGCGGATCAGAGGCAGGAGGACTTCACAATCGGAATGCGAGTGGAAGGGGAAGGAGCTTTCCAGACGTGGCCGCAGGGCATCCACATTATAGATTTCGCCGTTACAAATCAGCGCATCTTCATTCTCAGGATGGTGGAAGGGCTGCTGACCGGCTTCGGACAGATCCATGATGGCAAGCCGATGAAAGCCAAACCACACTCCTGGTCTTATGCATTCGAAGCTGGAACGATCAGGGCCCCGATGCTGCAAAGTGTTGAAGGCGGTTTCAAGTTCCTGAGGGGCGCGGCTATGACCGAAAAAGGCGAATATTCCACACATACACGTTATTCCTTGCTGCAGTTCCTGAGTGTAACCCGCATCGCTGGGCTCGGGCGTGACCTACCTTAAAGAAAGGACGGCTTCTGCTGCAAACGGAATCAACTTAAATCATTGAAATTTAAATCTCACAGCATGTTTTAAATATAAAACTGAATGAAACTTAAAAATATTTAGCGTAATCTGAACGTGAACCTCGGCACGAACCCGGCATGCAGACGGCATTTTGCCCTTGCCGCCCGCCGGGGAGCTGTTTAACATACGGAATCCTTTCATAAAAGGAGAGCCTTGTGACGCTGCGTGACGAACTGGATGCCACCGATCGACAGATCCTCATGGCGTTGCAGCATGATGTGCGAACGCCCTATCAGGATATTGCCGAACGTCTCAGCATTTCGACGGGCACGGTGCATAATCGCATCAAGCGCCTGACTCAATTGGGCGTCCTGGGCGATGCGCGGGCCGAAATTCATATCGATAAATTGGGCTATTCGCTGTTTGCCTTTATTGGTATTTCCTTGAAGGAGGCCTCCAAAATGGAGGCTGTGCAAAAGCGTCTGGCCGCCATTCCCGAGGTGCTGGAAAGCTACTTCACCACGGGCGAATTTTCATTGATCGTGAAACTGGTCGTCAGGCAGACGTCGGAGCTTTATCACATCCTGACCGAAAAAATTCAGCGCATTCCTGATATTCAATCCACCTATACGTATGTCGTGCTGGAAACTTTGATGCGGCGTGATCTGAATCTGACGCGTGTGGATAAAACCTGAGGGGGCTCTTTTGCGGGAAGATCAGGTCTTTGAATGGATTCTGAATTATTGGCCCTACGTCTTCACAGTCGTGACCTCGATCGGCTCGCTTTGGGCCGCGATTCATGCCGTTCTTTGGAAGCGGGACGTGCGTTCGGCCCTGGGCTGGGCGGGTCTGATTATTCTTTCGCCAGGCATTGGCGCTGTCCTTTATTTTTTGTTTGGTATCAATCGTGTTCGTCGCAAGGCCATGGCTCTGCGGGCGACGCGGGAAAAATTTCGTCTCAGCCTTTCCGCATTCGCCATTGCTCCGGAGGATTTGGAAGACAAGTTTCATCCCCATGGTGAGGCCTTGATGCAGATCGGCAAAGCCGTCAGCTGCGTGGTGAATCGCCCCCTTCTGATCGGCAATCACATCGATCTGCTGGAAAATGGTGAGGAAGCCTTTCCCGCCATGCTGGAAGCCATTCGTCAGGCTCAGCATTCGATCACGCTGGTCAGCTATATTTTTTCCTATGACTCCCTGGGCAAAGCTTTTGTGGATGAATTGGCCTTGGCGGTCGAGCGCGGTGTCTCGGTGCGCGTGCTGATCGATGCCGTGGGCGTGCGCTATCATAATCCTTCCGTTTATCGGGTCCTCAAGCGGCGTGGCGTGCCTGCGGCACTTTTCATTCCTATTCATCATATCAGCGTTTTCAACCTGCGCACGCACCGTAAGATTTGTGTGGTTGATGGCGTCATCGGTTTTACGGGCGGCATGAACATTCGCGTGAATCATGTGCTGTCCGCACCCAGTCCCTTGCCCACGGCGGATGTTCATTTTCGTTTGGAAGGTCCGATTGTGGGGCAGCTCCAGGAGGTTTTCGCTGAAGACTGGCTGTTCAGCACCGGCGAAAGTCTGCAGGGCGAGCGTTGGTTCCGGCCCCTGCTCACCTGCGGCGACGTGATCTGCCGGGGCATTGCCGATGGACCTGATGAAACGAGTCATGCTCTAGCCTGGGCTCTGCAGGCAGCGATTTCATCCGCTAAGAAACGGGTTCGCATCGTGACGCCTTATTTCATCCCCGATATGGCTCTGGCAATGGCTTTAGGCGTGGCCTCCACCCGCGGCATTGAAGTGGATATTATTATTCCCTCGCGCAGCAATTTAAAACTGGTTCAGTGGGCTTCCGTGGCTCAGATCTGGCAGGTGGTAAGCTTCGGGTGCCGTGTCTGGCTCACGCCACCGCCTTTTGATCATGCCAAGCTCATGACCGTCGATGGCCGTTGGAGCCTCATTGGTTCAACCAACTGGGACGCTCGTTCCCTGCGTTTGAATTTTGAATTCAATTGCGAAGCCTACGACACCGAATTTACAGCGAAGCTCGACGCTTTGATTGAGAGTCGGTTGTCCCAGGCCAGACGCTTGAACCTCGATGAGCTGCAAGCGCGTCCCCTGGGCGTACGCGTCCGGGATGGCCTGGCGAGATTGGTCTCGCCGTACCTTTAAGGTTTTGGAACGGAGTCCACCATCGTTTTCAGCTGCAATTTGGCTGGCAAATACCGATCAAAACGGCCCAACGCCCAGGCCAACACCAAAAGAACGATCACCCCGATCGTGATATAGAAACGCCAGGGTCGAATCTTTTCGGCATAAGGATCCGGCGAGAGCATGCCGACGTGCAACGGAACCGCCCGCACAGCTGTCATCGACGAGGCGAAGGGAACGTTGATGCGGGCCACGGTATTCACCGCCCAGCCGTTGGCATCCAGGATCGGTCCCAGGTTTCGATTTTTCAGTTTAATCCAGGCCATGACCATTGACGGCCCTGAAATCAAAAGGACCAGAGCCAGGATACCGAAGGGCATCAGAAGACCCAGATCCAGAAATTTGCCGAACATGAGGCCTAGAAATGTACTGATGCTTCCCAGTGCGACACCCATGGCAGCGATCGTGCCGACATCGAGTTTTTTGGCATTCACATCAAGGGCCTTGGCCTTGTCCACGTTAGCCATGGCCTGGGAAGTGACGGAGAGTTGGGCCACATTGCCAGCATCAGCGGCCGCGGCTCGCTTGGCAATTTGTTCTTCGACGAAGCGAGCCAGTTTTTTATAGGGAAGCCAGAACGCTTCCCGCAAACTGATCGGGTTGGCGACGATACGGGTGATGGTGGCCTCCCAGTCGCGACCTTCGCGATCGTAGAACACCCCATTCCGACCGACTGAAATATTATCGCTATCACCATCGGTCAGTAGCGCGACCACGGCTTGATTCTCCACACCCGCGCGCAAAAGATCGCAGTAAGCAAGGTAGGCACCGGATAATCCCGCCATCGTTGTGTGGCGGGTGGGGCTGGTCACGGCAATGCAAAGTTCCGCGGCGCGACCATCGATAAATAGAGTGCCGGCCTGGAAAATCGCATTTTTGCGCCGATAAAAATCGGAAAAATTAACAAAGTTTCGCAGGATGCGTCCCAGATCGCGGCGATAGAGCAAAAGGCGCAGCACGTCGCTCAGGCTGTCAAATTCCGGGCCGATCGCCAGGTCAAAACTCAAAAGTTCGTCGAGGGCCTCGCGCGTTCGACCGTTGCGAATCTCCTTAATCTTCTGCATATCGAGCCGTGACACGGCGCTTTGCGGTTCACGGCCGCGCCAGGCGGCATAGCCTTGCAGACTTTTTTGAATATGACGCCACTGCGTTTCCGTCAGTTCCGTCGGCTTCGAACCCAGCATGGTTTGCACCGCGGTCTCGTTAAAATATTGCATCGGTTTGTGCCAAGCTGGATTCAAACGTTCATCCAAGGGCAAGGCCAGACCGGCTCCGGCATGAGCGAGTGGTAACTCCGCGAGACTTTCTGAATTGGTGTTGAGTTGATGCATGGCAATGGCCTGGAATTCCGAGGTCGAACGATTGGCCGCGTCGGCGGCACGCGCATCGTAGGCGATCCATTGGCAACGGGTGAAAAAATCCTCGATCTTGTTACTCACAGCGTCGGTGGCTTGAAAAGCCAGGGCTGTCCCTGCAATACCAAAGGGAACGAGGTGCGGTTCCTGTTCCAATTCCGCGAACCAGCTGGCTCGGGCTTCAAGATCGGCAAAGAAATTGGTCAGAATATTTTTATCCACCCCGGGTTGACCACTGCGATCAGGAACGGACGCGTAATGCAGAATCATGTGGTCGAGCAGGTTTTTCACGGCTGGATCCTGCCCCGCCTCGGGCACTATCACGCCATCACCGTTGAAAACTTCAGCGCTTAGTTTTTTAACAGCCAGTTCGAGTTCATCGATATCGATACGGTCCGCACCCTGTTTGTCCAGCTGGACCAAAGCCCGTTCCACCCCTGCAAGCAAGGCCGGGTCCTTGATTTCCTTAAGGGCAAGGCCTTGACCTTCCGTCAGAATCAGCCCCGGATCCACCAGGGTTTTTTCCAACCAGCGGATGGCTTCAATTAATTCCGGTGGACGAATGCGGCCGTCCCTATCGCTATCGATCAGGTCGAGCGTGCGCGTGTCGCAATTCACGCCCCGGGTCGGCATGGACAGGGCCATCCAAAGCTTCTGATCGAGTTGACCGAGTCGCACAAGGTCGGCGGTTGTTTTGAGTTCAACCTGGACCACGCCACCAGCGCGAAAATAATTCCAGACGTGCGCTTGCTCGGTCATATTAGGCTCCTATCAAGTGGGCAAAGGGACGCAGAATGCCCATCCCGGCTGTGGCATCCTATTCAGCCCTTTCGCAGCCGACAAGGAAAATATCCTGACGATTTACAGGGAACGATAAGGTCAGCAGCTGAAATTACGATGATGGGCAGACGCGATTTTTTAGGGCACAATGGGGACCATCACCAAGGAGTCATAATAATCGTGCCTGCGCATCCTTTGACCAGCCTATGGGGCTATATCTCGGAGTCCGGTTTACGCGAGAGCATGAGTGACCGTGAACGGCGACGTATTCGCTTTTCCAATCAGAATACCGCCATCATTGCCGTCCTGATTTTGGTGTCATTTCCGCTTGTGTTTTGGCTGGTGGGGCAACCGTCCTTGGCCCTGATGACCCTTCTTTCATCCCTGCATTTCGGCTGTATTTTTCTGATCAACCGCTGGAGTGGGTCGCTGACCTTTGGTCGTCTCTATACAATTTTCAACTACAACGCGGTCACCCTTTTCTATGCTTTGGCGCTCGGACGAGGCTCGGGAATTCAATATGTTTTCATCGCCTGTGCCTCGACGCCTTTTATTCTGCTGGATTATAGGCGCCGCTTAAGTTTTGCCATATGCAGCATAGCGCCTGTTCTGCTCTATTTCTTTGTCGAGATCATGGGCCAGGAGCTGGTTGAACCTTTGCCTTTGACGGTGGCCGAGCAGCGCATGATTCATCTCGCGACCATGCCTTTTGTCTTTGCCACTGTGTTCATGTTTTCCGGTTACTTTTATTTGAACAATCAAAAGAGCGAGAATAAGCTCCGACGCACGATTGCCGATCTGCAGAAGAGCCAGACCCTTATCGAGGAACAGCAGACTCTCCTCGTCGCCAGTTCCCGGCTGTCCGCGATCGGTGAGCTGGCGGGCAGCATCGCCCATGAAATCAATAATCCCTTGGGTATCGTCAAAGGCTACAGCGAACAGCTCATGAAAATGTTGAAACGCGAGCCCTGGGATCGGGATCGCATTCATTACGCGAGCCAAAAGATATCGGAAACCACCGACCGCATGACGCAGATTATCATGAGCCTTCGCCGCCTTTCCTACGAAGGGCAGGGTGATCCTTTGGAAAAAACCGACCTCGGGCAGGTGGTGGAGGACACCCTGGCCATCTGCGGGCAGAGCCTGCATCTGCTGGGGATTGAATTGAGATTCGACCCACCAGCCGCCCCGGTCTTTGCCATGTGCCGGCCGTTACAGATCGGGCAGGTGCTCTTGAATTTGATTCAAAATGCGCGGGATGCGATCGAGAGCCTGGACGAAAAATGGATCAGGATTTCGATTGATAGAAGGGACTCGGTCCTGGAACTGACGGTCGAGGACAGCGGCCTTGGGCTGAAGCCCGATGTGCTGGCCCGGATCGGTCAACCGTTCTTCACGACCAAGCCCTTTGGCAAGGGCACAGGGCTTGGCATCAGCATCTCCCGAAAAATCATGGCGGCACACGGTGGTACGATTGAAATCGATGTCCGGCACCCGCGTACACGCTTTGTGGTGATGATGCCACAGACCCAGATCAGGACGTTCTAATCGTGTGCAGCGCTGGCAATTCAGGTTCAAGGCTGATGCAGGAATTCACCTTGCCAATCAGCCCCAGGCAGGGCATGCTGCCAGCCCAGTGGGTCGCCTTGAATATGTAAAATTGGTAGGATTGAGGTTTTTAATTATGACACAGCGCTGTGGATATTGCGCCATCATGGGTAGGCCAAACGCCGGGAAAAGTTCCCTGCTGAATACCCTCGTGGGACAGAAAATCGTCGGCGTCAGCGCCAAACCCAACACAACTCGTAATCGCATTCTGGGCATTGTCATGGAAAATGATGCCCAGCTGTTATTTCTAGATACACCCGGCATTCATCGCAGTCCCAAGAAGCTGACTTTGAATTCGATGATGAATCGGGAAGCCTGGGCTGTCCTGGGTGACGCTGATCTGGTGCTTTATGTGATCGATGTGCAGGATGTCGGCAATGCCGAAGACATTAATTTTCTGCGCAACGTGATCCAGGAATCCCGAGGTCGGGTCCTGGTCAGTTTGAATAAATGCGATAAACTGAAAAAAGTGGAACTGCGATTGGCCGAGGAACGGTTGATTGGAACGCTGGCCATGATTCGCGAGGAGCTGCCTCCTGAAGCCGCGGCTCGCCTGGACGAACGCCGGCCCTGGATGATCAGTGCCAAGCGCAAGGACAGTCTGGCTGAACTTGTGGCGGCCTTGATCGATGGCCTGCCCAAAGGGCCGTGGCTGTATCCAGCCGATGATCTGACCGATCGTCCGCAGAAATTTGTTTGCGCAGAATTGATTCGTGAGCAGGCTTTCCGGCATTTGGGGGCCGAGCTGCCTTACCAATTGGCCGTGAGGGTTGATACAATAGAATTTTCCCCTAGTATTGTTCGGGTCGAAGCCTATATCGTTGTGAGTCGCCAGACCCATCGCGGTATTGTTTTGGGCCGCAACGGCTCGAAAATTAAAGAGATCGGCATGGAAGCCCGGCAAAGCCTGGAACATCACTTCGATAACAAGGTTTTCCTCGGTTTGGAAGTGATCGTGGATGAAAACTGGGTCAATGACCCGATTTCGGTCGCTGATTACGCCGAGCTTAATGACAAAGACGACGCCTAAGTTTTCCCGGCTTTAAGATAAAGGAGTCAATGGAATGACCCAACCTCGCCTCAGGATCGTTGGCGGTAAGAAACTCTCCGGCGGTCGCATCTCGATCGCTGGCAGTTCCAACCAGGTTACCAAATGCATCATCGCCTCGATGCTGACGGACGAACCCGTGATGATAAAAGGCGCCCCGGATGTCGACGAACGCAAGATCGTCGAGGGGCTTTATCGTTACCTGGGTGGTCAGGTGATCACGCATGAATCCGATGTGATCGAAGTCTGCGCGCGCACCATGGACCGCTGGGCCATCTCCGAAGAAATCTGCCGTAAGAATCGGATTTCCATCCTCTGCGCCGGCCCCCTTCTGCAACGCTTCGGCAAAGTCAGCTTTTACGGGGCACTGGGCGGTGACAAGATCGGCCGACGGCCCGTGAATTTTCACATCGAAGGGCTTGCCATGATGGGCGCGCAGGTCGAGCAGAACGGCAATCAGTATCATCTGAGCGTCGATGATAAAGGCCTGCATGGGGCTCATATCAAACTGCCGTTCCCTTCGGTGATGACCACGGAAAACCTGATTATTGCCGCTTCGATGGCCCAAGGGCGAACCATCATCGAAAACGCGGCGATCGAACCCGAGATCTTTGAACTGTGCATGATGCTGCAAAAAATGGGCGCGGACATCACCCAGACGCCCAATCGAACCTTTATCATCCAGGGCGTGAAAAAACTCAACGGCTGCGAGCTGCGCTGCATGTTCGATCGCAACCAGGTCGTGTCCTTTGCCGTCGCGGCTTTGGCCACGGGTGGGGATGTCCTGATTGATAATGTCACGCATGGTCCTGTTTATAGCTTTTTGAATTTCATCCAGCGCATGGGTGCGGAATTCACAGTGAATTCCAAAGGCCTTTACGTCAAAGCCCCAACGGGACGCGCTCTCAAAGGCGTGCATATCGAAGTCGAAGTGCATCCTGGGTTCATGACCGACTGGCAGCAGCCTTTCATGGTGCTCTTTACGCAGGCCGAAGGTGTTTCCATTCTGCATGAGACGGTCTTTGAAGAACGCTTGGGCTATACCTCATTTCTGAACGAAATGGGTGCCAATATCAGTGTTTCGAGCAAATGCCTCGGGGAATCCCCGTGCCGTTTCCGAAACCACAACTTTGTGCATTCGGCTATTATCCAAGGGGCCACGAAACTGCGGGCCCGGGACTTTGAGCTGCCAACCGATATACGGGCCGGCAAGTGCCTCGTGGTCGCTGGAATGGTTGCCGAGGGTGTCACGCACCTGACCAATATTCACGAATTGACGCGAAAATACGATAATCTGGTGCCCAAGCTTCAAGCCATGGGCGCTGAGATCGAAGAAGTGCCTGCCCCAGCCAAGACCTGACAGCTCCTGCTAGTTGGCCAACAGACATGAAGTGGAGCCTTCTGCGTGCTCCGCGATCATTGCCGGGGTGTCCAGCGCCGGGGTACAATGGAGGAACCAGATCATTGCTGAGGTTCTTTCATGCGTGCTTTTCCGCGATGGCTTTGGCCATGGATCAGTTGGGTCGGATTATCCCTGCCAGCCCAGGCCGTGCCTGAACATATGTTCGATCAGGAATTTGAGAGCCGCATTCTTCCGGAATTCTGGTCCACGGGAAGCTCGGCATTTTTTACCGCTCCCGATGGCGTAAAAATCCACTATCGTCAGTATGTGAAGCCTGGTCAGGACCGGGCTTTGGTGATTTTGCCAGGTCGCACGGAATCGACCTTTAAATACGCTGAATTTCTTTACGACATTCAGGATTTGAACCTGGCCGTTTTTATTCTGGATCATCGCGGCCAGGGCGCCTCCGGTCGCGAAATTCCTGATCAACCCCAAATGCAGTATGTGCGGGATTTCCAGGACTATCGGAATGATCTCGGGCAACTTCTCACGGACGTTATCGCGCCGTTCGGCTTCAAAGGCATTCAAGCCCTTGGCCATTCGATGGGGGCGAATATTCTTGCGCTGTATATGGTTGAACATCCTGATGCCATTCAGAAGGCCGTGATTTCGTCGCCCATGCTGGATATCAACCCGTCCCCGTTTCCTGCTCAGTGGATGGCTCATTGGGTTGGAAAGATCGCATGCTGGCTGGGTTTTGATAAAAGATTTGTGCCCGGGCATGGGCCCTTTCGTTACCACGAAGAGTATCGGGGTACAGGAAGTCCTGTCCGTTACAGGGCTTTCAATAAACTGAGAGCTGAAAGAAAAGACGAGTTAGTGGGTGGGGTCAGTTTTGGCTTTGGTCTGAGAGCCCTGGAAGCGACCTACGAAATGCGGGATCACGCGGCCAAACTGTTGGTGCCTATCCTGATGTTCCAGGCGGGTAATGATGAGGTAGTCTTGACCGGAGGGCAGGATCATGTGTGTCAGCTTGCAAAGCAATGCCGCAAGCTCGTGTTTCCCGAGGCCCGGCATGAATTGCATATTGAATCGGATGGCATCCGCGATTCCTGGTTGCGGGAAATTCGGCAGTTTATTAGCGCTCCTTAGCGGGTTGGCGACGGCAGGATGTTCAGCGCCTTCGTCACAGCCTCAGCTTTATTCTGTGGTCGACGGCCTGTGGTCCACAGCCTGTATTCCACGGCAGGACCTTTTTGCTTCCTATCGCATTGAGCTGGATTTTCAAAAGGCTCAGGATGTGACACGCACGGAATACTATGCGATGGACGCGACATGCGCCGAAGCCGTCGCGACGCTCCAGTATCGTGGGGACTACGAATTGATCGTCACGGGCCGCGATTTTACTTATGCGATTGATTTTTCGTTGAACGAGCAATCCCTGGTCGCCCTTCATAGCAGCGCGCAGCAGCGTTGGGAAGAGGCGGGCTTCTGTGGTCAGCAGCTGTGGCCTTTGACAGTCGCGCAACATCCGCTGACGTTTGATCCTGGCAACTGCACAGCGGTGGGACCGGTACCTTTGAATCATTTGAATCTGGTGTCCATCAACCGCGGTTTCAGCCTGAATTTTGGCAGCGATCTGGCGCATGATAATGAACGTCCTGTGGACGTTGTGATCTCGCCGGAGCTGGTTTTCCTTTCACAACCTTCGCCTTGAGTCGCGTATGATACCCCGACGCCTTTGTCATCTTGGTGCCCAACAGGTCAAGCGCTGGCTGATCAGCCTCGCGCTCGGCGGTCTTTTGCTCGGCGGACTTATCCGTGAGGCCGGTCACACCCAATCCATGCACGCGATCAGCCAATCCACTTTGGAAGCCGAGGCTCAACTTTTGGATGTGGATGCCACGCCGCGGGCTCCCTTGACCCTGGGCAACCCGGATCGTGCCGAAAGTCATGAAGCCACGCAGCAATTGCGACTCTTGCGGCAGTGCATCAGCGCCAGTGAAGGATTGCACGCCTGCCTTGGGAAAATGCTGGTCTCCTGGCGGGCGACGCCCCATCTTTTGGGCGGCTTTTTGGAAGCCCTGCGTTATCAGGAGCGTCAGCCAGGGCATGAAGGCGATCCCGGACAGATCGTCGATCTTTTGCATCGTATGCTGCCGGAATCCCGTGACCAGACTGATGTCTATGGGATCTGGTTTCAGGTTCATCGGCGGCGAGGCGAGGGCCTCACAGCGCGTAGCATGCGGTCGGCCCATCGTTTTCGTCCTCGATACCTGGGCCTCATGCTGCAGGCCGAACAGTCGGCCCGGTTGGGGCAACGGAGTCTGTCTCTGGCCTTTTATGAAGAGGCTGCCACCACATTTTTGGAGAGCATGCTGGCCAAGATGCGAAAGAGCGAATCCATCGCCGTCGAAGCCTATAATCAGAGCTATGATCAGAAGGATCTGGCCCGCCTCTACTTGCAGCTGGGCTGGTGGCCGGAGGCGGAGCGAGTCCTCTATCGCCTGGCCGAACAGGAACCTGCTGATCAAATCGTCCTCAGCCTGATGGAACAGCTCCGTCGCCGCTCCATGCAAACCCAGGCGGGTTAATCCCCTGGGGCCAGCCGTCTTGGGCCTTGCCAAAAATAACGGAAGCATTACATTAAACTCGTGGTAGAGTCCAAAAGGACAGAACGAAGGAGTTTTCCTATGCTACGTACTATCAGTCGCACAATCGCCGGTTTGGTGCTGATTGCAGCCATGACGGGCTGCGGTTTGCAGTCGATTCCTCAAGCAAAAAACAAAGTTGAAGCTGCCTTGGCCGAGACGACAAACCAGTATAAAAGACGGGCTGACCTGATCCCGAACCTTGTCAGTGTGGTGAAGGGTTATGCCGCCCATGAACAGGAAACTCTGACTGCGGTGGTGGAAGCCCGTGCGAAGGCGACTCAAACCACGATCGATCCCGGCACCATGGATCCGAAAAAATTGCAGGAATACATGGCTTCACAAGGGAACCTGAGCTCGGCTCTGGGTCGCCTCATGGTCGTTGTGGAAAAATACCCAGACCTGAAGGCGGACGCCAGCTTCCGCGACCTCAGCGCCCAGCTGGAAGGTACGGAAAATCGCATTACAGTGGCGCGCCAACGTTATATCGAATCGATAAATGAATTCAATAATCTGATTACCGTCCCGCCCACAAGTTTTACGAACAGCATCATCTATCATCACGAGAAAATGCCGCAATGGACCGTAAGCGATCAGGAAAAGACACAGATCGAAGCGGCTCCCAAGGTTGATTTCAAGTGAGGATCCTGATGCAGCGTCTTTTGCTGCTAACAGTTTGGATGTGGGGTGTAACGCCTTTGTTGGCTGTTACCCCTATTCCTCCATTGAACGAACCCGTGATGGATACGGCCGGAATCCTTTCGGATAATGCTGAAGTCTATCTCAATCAGCAGCTGCGTGATTTGCATCGCGCCGGCGGCAGTCAGCTCGTGATCCTCACCGTGCCCCGTTTGGAAGAAGAAACCGTTGAGCAGCTAGGCATCCGCGTCGCCGATCAATGGAAACTCGGCACGGCAGATAAGGATAACGGGGCCATTCTGTTAATTTCGGCGGAAGATCGTAAGCTGCGTATCGAAGTGGGGCAGGGGCTGGAAGGTTCGCTGACCGACCTTTATAGCAGTCGCATTATTCGCGAGAAAATGACGCCGCTGTTTCGAGAAGGTGATTACGATGCCGGGGTCATTGCCGGTGTCGCGCATATCCTGGCCTATACCGACCCTGATTTTAAATTCGGTGTGGACGCCCCGCAGCAGACCGTGCGGCGGAGTCGAAGCGGACGAAGTGGGGGCATTGGATCCCTTTTCTCCCTCTTCATCTTTGTGATTGTCATGTTCATCATTGGAGCAGCCAATCGCGGTGGACGTGGACGCGGTGGTTTTGGCGGCGGCTTCGGTGGTGGATTTGGTGGCGGCGGCGGTTTCGGCGGTGGTGGTTTTGGTGGTGGCGGCGGCGGCGGTTTCGGCGGCGGCGGCGGTGGATTTTCAGGTGGAGGAGCATCCGGATCATGGTAAAGGAGATTCCTACCTGGCTCAGTTCGTATTTAAGTTTGGAAGGCGCCTCGCGCATTGAACGTGCGGTGAGCGAGGCCGAGCACAAAACCAGCGGCGAGATTGTGCCGATGCTGGTGTACCGGTCCACAGTGTCGAGCATTAGCCCTATTTTAGGCGCTTTTATCGGCCTTTTGTTGGCCTTGATCGTGAAGCATATTCTGGTCCTGACGTTGGGTTGGGTCGGGCATGACCTTTTGTGGTCGATTGGTTTCGTGATCGCAGGGACGTCAGGTTTTTATCTGGCCCGTATCCCGGCCCTGGAGCGTTTCCTCATTCCGCGCAAGGATCAGAAACTCGAAACGGAACGCCGCGCTATGCTGGCGTTTTATGAGGCTGGCCTGGCTAATACCGCCGGTCGTACAGGGATTCTTTTGTTTGTCTCCTTTTTTGAGAGGCAGGCGGTGGTGCTGGCGGATCAAGGGATTGCGCGATTCTGTAAACCTGAGGATTTCCAGGAGCTGGTCCATGACCTCGTGCATGGGGCCAAGGAGCATCAGTTGGTCGAGGGTTTTGAGAAGGCCATCCTCAAATGTCAGGATGTTCTCGCGGCGCATTTTCCGCCTGATACGGCCAATCCGAATGAGCTTAAGGATCATCTGAGAATTAGCTGGTAATAATGATGACTTTTCCCGCGTCCATGGATCCCAGTTATTTTGATCGGACCTATCGCCTGCAGGCTGACCTGTGGCGCGAGCCATTCCTCGAGCTGTGGCGGGCTGTGGGACCGGATCCGACGCTGGTTCGCGAGTTTCAGCCGTTCACCGATGGCTCGAACCTGATTGCGGCCTTCGGAGCCGGGTGGATCATGAAAGTGTTTCCACCTTTTCTGCGGCATCAGTGGGAAAGTGAATGGCGGGTGATGCAGCATCTGGATGGCCAGGTGTCCCTGCCGATTCCACATTTTTATGGAGCGGGCGAGACAGAGGGCTGGACTCATATCATTATGAGTCGACTGCCCGGTGTGACGCTCGAATCCCTTTGGCCTCGCCTCGGTGATACCGATAAAGCTGCGATTTTAACCGATATCGGTCGTATCATGGCGCGCGTGCACGCCGTGCCGGTGGGTGGCCTCGCCGATCTGCCACCAGCCTGGTCTGAATTTTTCCCGAAGCAAAGAGGCGCCTGTCGCGCGCGACATGAGCGGCTGGGAATGCCGGACTGGTTTACCCAGAATGTGGAAGCGTTTGTGCAAAAGTCTTTGCCACTTTTGCCTTCGGTCATCAAGCCCGTGATATTAACCGGCGAATATACACCGTTCAACCTTCTGGCCTTCGACACGGAACGCGTGCAATCCATTGCCGGCATGATCGATTTTGGTGACGCCATGATCGGGTATCATGAATACGATCTTTTGGGTCCACTGCTCTTTACCTGCGAAGGCAAGCCGGCTTTGGTCACAGCCCTCCTGGAAGGCTATGGCTATGGACCCGGTGAGCAGACCCGTGAGTTGCGCCGCCGCCTGATGCTGCTCCAGATTCTGCATCGCTATAGTGATTTTAAAGCTCAGGTTCGTATTCCGGGTTGGCAGGATCAGGTGCGAAGTCTTGAAGAGTTGGAAGATCTGATCTGGCCCCTCACGTAATCAGGCGCTCTCGTCCTGGCGCCAGGCGCTGCTGATTCTCTGATAATAAAAATCATGCACAGCTTCATCATCCCGAATGAATTGCTGGGATTGATCCAAATCAAAGCGACTGAACTCCTTTTGGTAGCGTGGCGGCAGGCCCTCGTAAACAGTCGACTTGAGACAGATCAAATGGCCACGACCAGGAATGCGATAAATTTTCCGCAAGGATTCGTAGCGCGTCGCGAGGACGATGCCTTTCCCAAAGAGTTCGTAGCTTCGAATACCCGCCAGGGTAAAAAAGCCAGGATGGGTCCAGCAGCCGGACAGCCTCCTGATACAATTGACGGTATTATTCGCTGGTGAATCTGCTCTTATTGACATGTAAAGTCATCCCAAATGTGCCTGGAAATTGGGGGGGTCGGCATGTCGGTTCGCCATTATA
>NZ_DASQYZ010000445.1:0-6425 GCF_035638955.1 Oligoflexus sp.
CAGCGTATGCAGGTCAGCACAATAGATTTGGGGAAATGTTTGCCTTTGAAACTGATGGCCATATCCGCTCCGTGGATAAGGTGATTAGCAAATATGGCCTATCATGGAGCCTCATACTACATTTTTTTTGCAACAGATCCCAAACTGGCCTTGGAGGAGATATCCTTCGATCTCAAAGAGTTGCTAGCCGACGTCATGGATCTATTTCGAGAAAAGGTGAGAGAAAAAGGTCTCGAGCTTCAGCTTTCTTTTCTTGAAAACATTCCCTCCAGGCTTCTCTCCGATCCAAGTCGCCTCCGTCAGATCCTTATAAACCTGATTGGCAATGCCATCAAATTCACAGAAAAGGGCGGAATTGAAGTCAAAGTTGAAGGGCATGAATCGAGTGATTCAACATTTCACGTGAAAATTCAAGTGATTGACACCGGCGTGGGAATATCGGCCGAAGCCATGGGTCAGCTGTTCCAGCCTTTCTCACAGGCTGATAACACCCATACCCGACGATACGGCGGCACTGGTTTGGGACTTGCCCTTTCCCAGCGTTTGGCGGCCGCGTTAAACGGGAAAGTCGAGATAACAGAGTCGCAGGTCGGGCAAGGCTCCACCTTCGCTTTCACCTTCAATGCTAACCTGGACGACAAAGACAAGAAATTGGGCTCATCGGCAGGCAGTGGCAAAAACTCAGAAAAATCTCTTTTGACTGGCACCCGGATACTTTTCGCCGATGACTCATCTGACAATGCCTTGCTCGCGGAACGAATTCTGACGAAACGTGGAGCCACAGTTGTAATCGCAACCAATGGTGTTGAAGCCGTGGAACTTGCAGGTAGCAGGGATTTTGATTTGATCCTCCTCGATATACAAATGCCCTACATGGATGGTTATCAGGCCCTTCGCTTACTGAGGCTGGAAGGATATAAACGACCAATTATTGCTGTGACCGCACACGCGATGTCGCATGAAATAAAGCAAACCTTAGATGCAGGATTCGATGCGAACATAACAAAACCTCTGGACCAATCAGTCTTGATCAATACTCTCGAAGTATGGCTCTCGAAGAATGGAATACGACGTCGCGTATTGTCGTCTTAAATGCGGTCTTCCGGAATGAATCAGGCGAATCAACCTCTCTGCTACGGCTCGAACCTGAGCCAGCCCAAGGCCCCCACCCCTTTTTGTTATCGCATTTCGCGGCGTGTACTCTTCGGTAGACCTGGAAGATGGCTTCCTGTTCCTCGGCTGGAGACTGTCCCACGGGCGAATATTTGGAAAGGTCCAACTCTTGATCTGACGGGAGCGGCTTTGATGTCACTGAGTCCTGCTTTCGCCGATCCCTTGAGACCGCATACGTCGGGCCAGCAGCTCAATGGTGTCTATCAATTCGTGCTGGTTAATGGGTTTGGTCAGATGCCCGGTGCAGCCCGCAGCGCGTGTGCGTGCCCGCTCCTCGGCCATGGCATGCGCAGTCAGCGCAATGATAGGCTTATCATAGCCATTCAAGCGCAAGGCCCGGGTTGCCTCATAGCCGTCCACACGCGGCATTTGAATGTCCATGAGGATCAGGTCAAATTCGGAGTGGAGCGCTTTACGGATGGCTTCCTCACCATCGTTTGCGATCTCAACGGCTGCTCCGTGCTTTCTTAAAAACCGGGCAATCAAAAATTGGTTGTCAGTCGAGTCGTCGGCCAAAAGCACCTTTAAACTCGAAAGACGCTCGTTTTGAACCCATACTTCCAGAACAGGGACGGATTCAGCTTTCCCTTCAGGCTCGTCCGTGCAGACCGGTTCATGGACCCCGCCCAGGAAACTTAAGAGGAAGGTGCAGCCCTGGCCTTCCTTGCACTCAGCTATCGTAATGTTGCCTCCAAGTGCATTCGCAAGGCGCCTCGAGAGCACAAGGCCCAAACCGGTACCTCCATACTCACGGGTTGTGCTATTGTCAGCCTGAACGAAAGGTTCAAAGAGCTTTTCCTTTTGCGATGCTGTCAGGCCTATGCCGGTGTCCTTCACACTGACCAAAAGCTCCACGCGACCATTGGCCTGAGGCGCGGATTTCACATTCACCCTGACACCACCCTTGGTTGTAAACTTCAAGGCATTGCCGATGAGGTTCACAAGGATCTGCCTTAGCCTGGTCGGGTCTGAAATAATATGCGGAGGCACGTCCTCCTCAATATTCAAAAGCAGGTAAATTCCTTTTTGTTTGGCTTTGTCCCTGAAAAGATCCAATGCCTCCTGCATAAAATCAAAGACCGAAACTTCAATCTCCTCGATATCGAGCCGGCCGGCTTCCACCTTGGCAAGGTCCAGGATGTCATCGATGATGCGGGTCAGGCCTTGGCCGCTGCGGACGACTGTATCAAGATATTGATCCCGTTCCTCCGGGCTCAAATCCGGTTCCCGGAGCAGCTCGCTAAAACCAATAATGGCTCCGAGCGGGGTTCTTATTTCGTGGCTCATATTGGCAAGAAAGGCGGTTTTGGCAAGATTCGCCGCTTCAGCCGTTCTTTTGGCTTCTTCGACCTGCTCGACTCGGCGCTTTTCCTCAGTAATGTCCAAGGTGATGCCGGACATGAACGGGCGTCCACCTATTTCATGGATTCGGCCAGACGCCCGGACCCAACGTGTTTCACCGGTTGCCGTCACAATCCGATACTCATCGAAATAATCCGTATTTCCCATTATCGAATCCTTAAGGGTTTGAGCCATACGCTCACGATCCTCTGGATGCATTATTGAACTTATCAGCTGGAAAGCATCCCCTTCAATATGTTCAAGTCCGAATATGGCCGCTGTTTCCTTTGAATATGCCGCGGCATTGGCCCCAAGATTGATGTGCCATGTTGAAATTTTGGCACTCTGCATCGCCAGGCTCAAACGGGCTTGGGTTGCCTTCAGCTCATCCTCCTGCATTTTCTGATCGTGGATGTCTGTGTTCGCACCCACATAACTTATCACGCGTCCGTTCCCATCTTTAATAGGCACACCGCGCACGAGGTGCCAGCGATACTCACCATCAGATCCACGCTTGAACCGCTGCTCCATATTAAAAGGTCTGCCTGCCGCGACCGCCTCGTACCAAAGTACATTGGTTTTGGCGATATCTTCGGGATGCATGGGAAAAGTATCCGGGTCATCCCACCTGGTTCCACGCGGCAGACCCAAATAAGCGTACCACCAGTCATTGTACCAATCCACGAAAGCATCCGGCGTCGCAGTCCAAATAATCTGCGGTAACGCATTGGCCAGTTGCCGAAACTTTGCTTCGTCGGCTTTAAGCCTCTCCCGGGAAATAACCTGATCCGTGACTTCAGCGCCAAGAACCATGACGCCATCAACGTTCCCATTTTTATCTCTTCTTGCTGCAAAGGTAAGATTGAAAAACCTGAGGCTATCGCCAACTGTAACCGGAATTTCCTGAAGCAAGTTCGTCATTCCGATTTGAAAGACTTCATCCAGAATGCGGTGCACCTCGACCGATTCAGGCTGTGCTTCGCGGACCGACTGTCCGGTCGCATCGAACCCCAGAATCTTGATATGGGCATCGTTGACAAACTCGAAGACGTGGTCCGGTCCCTGCAGAACACAAACCATTTCCTGAGAATGTCGAAAGAGATTGCGAAAGTTTTCACGCTCGTTTTCAACTGCAGCCTTGCTTTGCTCAATTTCTTTCCTGGTTCGGACTTCTTCCGTCACATCCAGGACAAACGCCAGAATTCCTTTGATTTGTCCGTCAGCCTGAACAAAGGGATAGAGGCCGAGATTGATATAATGATGCTGAATGTCGCCCGTTTCGTCAGGAATGCGCAGCGGCAGCTCCTTGCCGATATACGGTTTTCGTGTTTGATACACTCCGTCCAGAAGAGGAACAAAATGTGCGACCTCTTCCTCGACGAACGCATCCAGGAGCTTCCTGCCTGTAACTTTTCGGCCAACAAGTCGCTCATAGGGTTCATTCGCAAGGAAAAAGTGGTGCTCGGGCCCAAGCAGGATCACCATGGGAATGGGAGCTTGCATAAAAAAATCCTGGAGATCCTGCTTTGCACGTTGGACCTCAAAATTGAGCTCCTTCGCCTTTTCTTCAGCCACGTGTTTGGCTGTTACGTCCCGAAACACCAGCACGACTCCGGTAATCTTTCCATTCCTGTCGCGGATGGGAGCTGCAGTATCTTCAATGACAAACTCCTGGCCGCTTTTCGAGATAAGTGCCGTATGATTCTCAAGGCCGACCGTTAGGCCTTCTCTTATAACCCGTTCAATCGGGTTAACCGCGCGCTGCCGCGACTTCTGGTTGATGATATTGAAAGTCTTTAAAACGCAGCGGCCTTTTGCTTCGTCAAGAGTCCACCCTGTAAGGTCTTCCGCGACAGCGTTCATAAAGAGGATTTTAGGTTCCGCTTCGGCAGAAGTCGCAATCACGGCATCACCGATGCTTTTTAAGGTGGCGGAAAACCAGTCCTGACTCTGGAATTCATCCTTAACCTCGAGCAGCTTGGAGTCCAAATTGCTATTGGGTGACTCGTGTGAAATGCTCATTTGAACCCTTTTGCCCCATCAAGGGAGAGATATCGATAGTAAGTTGCGCGGGATATTTTGAGTGTTGAACAGATTTCACTGATTGATTTGGAATGATCCCGACTCATCTGCCTTGCGAGCGTGATTTTTGGATGATTGGACGGTAAGGGTTTTCGTCCGCCAAGCCTGCCGCGGGCACGGGCTACCTTGAGGCCGATATTGGTCTTTTCCTCAGCCATCGTGCGTTCGAAGCTCGCAAGACAGGCAAATATGTTGAAGATCTGTTGACCAGAGACTGCGGCTGTATTGATGGCACCATCCTGGAGAGATCTAAAATGCACGCCACGTTCTTTTAGAGTGAGCATGAGGGAAATTAGCTCAGAAATGGAGCAACCTATTCGGCATAACCGCAGCACCAAAAGAGTATCCCCTAGGGCAACTTTTTCCAAACACGTCCTTAGCCCCGGTCGGTTGAGATTGAGCTGATACCCGTCATCTGTGATGACTTCCTCGCATCCGGCTTCCTGCAAGGCCTCGATTTGGGCAGCCAGACTCATTTCACCAACAGCCGCCCGGGCGTATCCAATTCTTCTGGGCATAAGTTTTGAAACCTTTTTTGTTAGACCCAATTTGTCTCATCTATCATTGACGCATGCAAGTTTATAAGCATTTGATTGGTGAACTGGTTAAATAGAGCGATATCCATAGGCAACTATGCAATGTTTCATTTTGATAATATGAAAATATGACGCGATGGTATCCGCGTATGGCGTTGACCGCATCAGCTTCAACATCATGGAAGATCTCATGGGCGCTTCCGGCAAAATGCTGATGGGCCACGAGCTCAACGGGAAGCGATGACGTCAGGTCTTCGATATCGTCCTGGGTTGCAATCACATCGCGTCCACCCGATAAAACCAGAACAGGACTCTTGATCCTGCCCAGGAAATGTACTCGCATAAGCCTGAGCCACATATCCACCAAAGGAATGGCGTAGAATGATAGGCTGATCCAAACCAAGAGCTTCGCAGACGGAATAAACATCAGCGGCCCAGGTCGCGAGCGTCCATGAATGCGGTGAACCCGATTCGCTGCGGCCACTGCCGCGCTGATCCAGATAGATGACGGGGAAGTCACGGCTCAAAGCTTGCCCCAAGGCTCGATACGGTGAATGATCAATTCCAGGCCCGCCATGCAGGATAAGAATCGACGGACGTCGCCGCAAAACATGACCTGAAGGCTCATACTGGGGCCCTTCTGTATCGACAAACAGGCGAATGCCGTTCACTTTAAGGTCCACACGATCCTCCTGAAGCCCGATTCACGCCGCGGAGCGCGGCCTCCACTGTGTTATGTATAAAGGCTTCATCCATGGGTTCACCCGAAATGAGCCAACGAAAATAAACTGGGCCAAAGAGCAGCGACACCATAAAATCGCGGTCGATCGTTTCATCCAAAGGCGCCAGGAGCTGATGAATCAGTTGCCGTCGTTCCTGTTCCAGGTCAGCCATCAGTTCGGCCAACTGGGGCTCATGCCGAAGTTCCGAGACCACGTTACGAATCACGGAACCGGCCGGTGATTGGGCCAGCATGCGCGCCGTATTGCCCAAAAATATTTTGATGTCCTGGACGGGATCGCCCGAGCCAGGCAGGGACGGGTTGCTGGTTTCAAAAAGAATACGAATGGCATCGGTCACCAGAGCTGCCTTGCTTTTCCATCGCCGAAAGATAGCCGCCTTGCCCACACCCGCGGCGGCCGCAATGCGATCAAAAGTGGGCCGTCGAGAACCTGCCTGACTTGACAGATCCCGCATGGTCCCAAATCTGATAGTCCCGCATTCAATATTTTTGAATGAGCATGTCCGGCTTGACGCAATATGTGGATTGAAGGAAAAAGGATCTGCAACACC
>NZ_DASQYZ010000446.1:0-31762 GCF_035638955.1 Oligoflexus sp.
CGAGTTATACTCGGGTCGTAGCAGACGGTTGGCCCTCGGGCCATTCTCCTGCCAACTTCAAGAGTCCTGGAAGGATCTTCCAGGACTCATCGCATCTTAACTACAGGATGCTCGGGAATTTATTCCCGAGAGGATGTCACAAGTTTTCCATCAGCTCACCAGATACGTAAAAGTCAACATAGGGCCAACCACCGATGGAATTGAAGAGGTCTGCGGTGGATTCCTGGCGATGATAACGGACCCACACCAGCTCCCAGGCGTGCGCGATTCGGCGTGCGGTGTCGTTCACGCCGCCACGTGCATCCACGTAATTTTTCGAAGCCCAGGGCATCTTTGCTTTGTAATAGAGATAAGTGAAAGGACTGCCGAGGGGTTCCCCGACCAGGGCCAGTTTTTGGATCGCCGCGCCTTTTTTCATGTCCTCGGCTGTGACCGAGACTTGCCCGCCTTTCGCAAATGCCGACAAGAGTTCATCTTCAGGCAGGTTGAGATCGGGAATTTTAAAACCGCGTTTATGTTCCAGGATGGCAAGAAAATCACAGGCGGGATCGGTGAGGCTTTGCGCCTTATCAATGTCGCCGCCATGATCATGATGAGCTTCGGCCGTTACAAAGTGCCGGTCGAAGTTCACGTCGCCGAGGGAATGCGCTAACGAGCCCAGCATGTGGGCAAAAGCCTTGCGACAGGCGCCGCTGCTGAGATCAGGACAGCGCTCCTTGATGACGTCGTAATAGGAATTGAGAAAGTGATCCCAGTGCGCATATTCACCGAAAGGATGACCGGCGGCATATCCAGAGTCAGGGAAGATCGAACCGTTTTTGTAGGCGGAGGACTGCTCCTGTAAAAATGCGCGAAGCTCAGGAATCTGAACGTATTCATCGGCGGCCTTTTCCGCCATCCAAATGTGTAAGGTCATACCGGATGCAAAGAGAGAGCTGGAAACACCCGTGCTGAGTGCTGCCAAAACACCGAACAATCGACGCATAGCGTGAGGTCCTTTCATTTCGTGTTTGTCTTGGGGCTGAACTTAGCTGGGCGTGGCGCCAACGGCCAATGAATAATTCGGAAACGGGGCGACGCAGGGCTTTGGCACCAACCGTGCACAACCTTGCTTGAGGAGGGCTTATTTCATGTTGGAACGCTGGCGCATTGCAGTTTTGTCCGTCTTGACAACCGCTCTGGTCATACTCATAGGGATGAACTGGTCTTCTGGCGAAACACGCTTGAAGCATACGATCGAGCCACTTTATGAAGTGGATAGTCCTGCGTTCCGACGTTCTTTGAATCGGCTGCTAGGACCTTCGTTCACGCCGGGCAACCGCATCGAAGCGCTGCATAATGGGGTGGAAATTTTTCCGGCTATGCTGGACGCCATTCGCTCCGCCAAACATTCAATCAACTTTGAAATTTATATTTACTGGAAAGGTGAGATCGGCCGAACCTTCACCGCAGAGCTTTGTAAAAAAGCCCGGGAAGGCGTCGCGGTCCATATTCTCGTCGATTGGTTGGGGTCGGCGGATATTGATGAATCCTATGTGGAGCAGATGA
Organism: Oligoflexus sp.; assembly: GCF_035638955.1. Taxonomy (GTDB): domain Bacteria; phylum Bdellovibrionota_B; class Oligoflexia; order Oligoflexales; family Oligoflexaceae; genus Oligoflexus. The sequence goes on from NZ_DASQYZ010000446.1 coordinate 1,549, forward strand.
AAGACGCCGGCATCCAGCTGCAATTCTATCGACCGCTGAAGTGGTATACGCTCGATCGTCTCAACAATCGGACTCACCGGCGCATCCTCGTCGTGGATGGACGAGTCGGATTTACCGGCGGTGTAGGCGTAGCCGATGAGTGGCAGGGCAATGCGGATAGTCCCAAGCATTGGCGCGATTCCCATTTCCGCGTGGAAGGTCCGGTCGTGGGCCAGATGCAGGGCGCATTCATGTTGAACTGGATGAAGGTGAGCCCGGATCTTTTGCACGGCGAAGAATATTTTCCGTCGCTCTCGACCGAGGGTCATGCCGACGCTCAGATGTTTTCCAGCAGCGCCGGAGGTGATGATGAATCCGTACGCCTCATGTATCTCCTGGCGATCGCTTCCGCACGTGAGAACATCCGCATTGCGAATGCCTACTTTGTTCCGGACAATCTGGCGATTGACCAACTCCTGGCTGCCCGCAAGCGGGGCGTCACGATCGAGGTGATCATGCCTGGCCCTTATAACGATCAGCCGATGACACGGCTGGCCTCGCAGGCTCGTTGGGAAGAGCTCCTCAAGGCAGGGGTTGCCATCCATACCTACCAACCCACGATGTTTCACAATAAGGTGATGATCGTCGATGATATCTTTGTGTCGGTAGGATCCACAAACTTTGACAGCCGTTCCTTTCAGCTCAACGATGAAGCCAATCTGAATATTCTCGATCGTGCCTTCGCCGCGCAGGAGATCTCTGCTTTTGAAGGGGACAAAGCCAGGTCGAAACTTATCACGTTGGAAGACTGGCACCAACGCCCCTGGTATGAAAGGACTATGGAGTTCCCTGCGACCTGGGTCCGAAGTCAGCTTTGAAAGCTGGGCACACCAACAGTTTGGCAGGGAACCTGCATAGACGACCATCAAGACACAACCCTCCAGGGCCAACCTCTCCTGATGTCAGGAGAAGGAAGCAGTTCACTCATGTCTTGAAGGAGACAGCGGTATGTTCCGTCCCATGCAAGCTAAGGTTTTACTGTCCTGTGCATTTCTGTTGAGTATGGCAGCGTGCTCATCGCCCTCGAAACAATCCGAAGGCCAGCCCGAATCGGGCAAGACAGAATCGGCTGAAAAGAGCCCAGCCGGCACTCCTGCGGAAGGCGCAAAGAATGCTGATGGCACTCCAAGCGGGACCCCCGCCGCTGCCGCTCCGATTAACATTCCGGAATTGATTGGTAAGATGACCTGGTCCGCAGGCTTCTATAACAACTCCAGTGGCAAAGTTTTTACCGGCTTCGATGGTGCCACCGCATTCAAGGTTCTGATCGACCTTGGTGTGCGCGGCGACTTGCCTGAAACAGTCCAATTGAGTGAGGAGCAGGCTGAAAAACTCTATACCAGTCCTGAATTCCAGGCAGCGGCCAAAGGTCAGGTTGCCAAACTTTCCTTTGAAGCGGATCCAGCGTTTCTGACCGTGAAGATGGTTGAAGAATATCCGGAAGGTCGCGTTTATGAAATGACAACAGTGAAAGCGGGTGCCGCCACCGCCAAAGGTAAATTCGAAGCCAAGGAAGTTCCTTTGGCTATTACGATTGCAACGTATACCGCGGCGCAGGTGACGGCTGGTCGTCAACGCTACAATACAGCCGTTGCAGGTGCGACTCCCTCACCCGCATGCGCTACCTGCCATCGCTCAGCGACCGGCGTGGATCATTCGCCTTATTATCTGTCCCAGTTTTCGGATGCTGCTGTGTTGTCGACCGTTGAAACTGGTCTGAATACCGATGACAACTATCAAACGGAAGCTCCGCATAAGATGACCTTCACGGGTGCTGCCGATAAAGCCGGAATCGTGGCTTACCTGCGCAGTCTCGATCCTAACCTGTTCCCGGATCAACAAGCTCCCTGATTGAAGTCCCGATACCTCCCCCGTCGTGCCACCCGGAAAGCCTGAGCTTTCCGGGTTTTTTTACGCCTTCATAGCCCCAGGCAGACTTTCCTTATATTGACAATAAAAACAATGATTTAAAAGAAAAAGTCTGATTCTTACAAGGCGTAAAAGAGGTGTTTTTGCAGGCAGTCCATAAAATGAACGTGATTCTCTTATGTTATTGCGACTGATCGATAAACCCGGTTTTCCTCAGGCAGGCTATTGGCGATTTTGAAACCATTCACGGGAACTGAGGAGCTGAATCTTATAATCCGCATCGTGAACGCCGACGCCAGCGCTAAGAGCTCCATAGCGGACAAAGAGCTTGCCGCGCTTTTTATCCCGCGTTCCCTGGTACCAGGCTTCGAGTTTCAGATCCGCGGTCTCAGCCTTGAAATGATCGATCGCATAGCTGGCTTCATCCGCCTTCAAGTGAAACTGCGCTTCCAGGTTATCCTTCTTGAACAATCTGCGAGCTGCATCGGGAAGCTTGGATTTAGGATCGAAGATCCACAGAAGCGGCCGTAGATCATTGGCTTTCAATTGTATATTGCCTTCAAATCGCGAGGGTGTGATCTGCACGCGTCCCTGTTTCATATTCAATTGACCCGCCCATTCGCTGTCCTGAGAATCCTTGCCACCGGGACGAACATTCAGGGTCGTTTCACCCGAAGGCACCGTAAACCCTTCCTGCACAAAATCAATCGCATCGATATTCAGGACCTGCTTGATACGGCCGTAAAATTCCTGATTCTCATAGGCCACCAACGCCGTCGGGGCTTCCATGCGAATGAAGTTGCCATTCGCGCTGGACGAATCGAGCTGTAACTGCACGCGTCCCTGGCCGGCCTTGAATTGAAACCCAAGACCTGTCGGCAGATAATGGTTGAAATAGCGCAGGTCATGGATGGTGCTTTCCGGCAATTTCAAGGCCGCCTGCCAGGCGCGATCGTGACTCAAAAGATCGCGGTTGGCCGTCACCAGTTTTAAACTCAGATCACGGCCACTGACATCAACCTGTTGATTGGCGGCATGATCCACAGTAAATGACGGAATGGTGAAATCAAGTTTGAGTTTATCATCCACAGCGATCACGAAGCTGCCGTGACCGGATACCATTTCCTTCCAAAGCTCCAGCTGCAAACGCGGCGATTGAAACGTGACCAGCGTGGGCTCGGTCAGTTGGCCCTGTTTCAAAACAAGGCGGCCATCGGTTTTCAGATTGAGGCCTTTGATCTTCAGCCACGGTGCGTCGACGACAAAATTTTGCAGGACCTGACCTTCTTCCAGTTCAGCCTTAACTTTCATGTCCAGGGACAGTTTGCGTAACCACTCATCCTTCATCGTAAAAGGTTCCAGCTCGAATCGACCATGGAGACTGTCGATCCGGGCCAACTTTTGATCCTTCCATTGGGTTTGGGCTTCGCGTACATGCAAGCGCCCGGCACGCAGGCGCACCTGGTCCTGCTTTTCCACATGCAATTCGGCTGCGAAATCAATGGAACCCTTCACACTCATGGTGCCGATGACCAGACTTTGCAAATTTTTAAAGGCCAGTTTTTGAAAGTGAACCGTCCAGGCTTCATCATCAGACGACGCGCCTTCGCCGGTCGATCCGGGAGCCAGCCCTTGGTCTTCACCTGGGCTGGCACCGGGTTTGAAGGATAAATTTCCACCCTTGCCCTTGGCTGACCAAAAGATAATTTTTTTCCCCGCCAGGGCCAGAATGCTGAACTGGAGTCGCGCTTCGGGCAGTTCCAATCGGGTCTCGGGCGTCGTCAGGATCAGGCCCTCGACGTGAATATGTCCAGGCAGTGGGGAGGACGCCTTGTCAAAAGTGATCTGCAGGCCACCTTTTTGAAGGAGTTCTCGAAAGCTATCGCTCTTCAGATAGCGACTGGCAGCCATAACCCACAGTAATTCCAAGCCGACGATAGCCAGCACAAGGAAAGCAACGATTCGGGCCCAACGCCTCATGGTTCCGCCTCAGTCTCGTTCAGGGAAGCAACGTGCTTCTTTTCGCTTATAGAAAATTTACGCCCAAGTGCCTAGATGTAGGCAGATTCCTACTCGGCCGGCATGGCGTTATAAGAATCAATTTTTTCCGTGGTCTACCGATGACAAAGCGAAGGCGAGGGTTCGTTTATGGGGAAACTTCTTTTTCTCGTTGCCATCTGGTTGACCACGGGTCAAGCCAAAGGCGACGCTGCAATGGGATTTCCGGTGGTGGACCTTGCCGAGGTTCAGGATAACGACGGGCTCTTCCTGGGGCAGCGGTTGGTTATTTGGGAAAACCAAAATGCGCCGGTGGGTCCCGCCTCGATGATGGCCGGCGAGTTTGATCACAAATTCCAGCCATCCCTGAAGGACTTCCCTGGTCCGGCCTATGTGAAGGGCGAACTGTGGCTTCGCGTCGTGATTCGCAATCCTGAAGCCTTGCCACGGTCCTTGGTTTTGGAAAGTCGCTATGCCCTCACGGATTACATCAGTCTTTATCAGAAAGACCTCAATGGTTTTGTGAAAGGCGATGAGCAGGGTGATCGCGACACAGTGCGGCCGGATCATTATGCCTTTCGCAGCCCGGCTTTCTCCATCATGGCTTATCCTGGCGATAACGTGTATTACCTCCGGACCCGTTCGCAGGGCCCGAACATTCTTTCGCTCTATCTTTGGCGGGACGATGGTTTCAAAGGACACCGTTTCGTTGATACCTTGATGCTGGGCGGTCTCTTCGGATTCATCATCGCTTTGTTTTTCTACAATAGTTTTCTGGCCCTTTCCCTGCGCAGCCGGACTTATGCCTACTACAGTCTTTTCCTGTTGAACATGACCCTTCTGCAAACTTCGATGCAGAACGTCTGGCCTTATCTCGTCAGGCCTGAATGGGCCAGCTGGCTGGAAAATGAAGGGTATATTGTGATCGGGACGCTCACCAATTTTACCGGTGTCATGGTGACGATTGCCTTTCTCTATATGAAAAAGAATTTGCCGAAGTTCCTGCGTTTTTTCCAAGGCCTGCTGGTTTTCAGCTTATCCCCGTCGGTGGCAGGACTCGTGGTCTCTTTTGATACTCAGGCTCGGCTAGTGAGCGTGACCATTGGCGTGTGCTCCATCGCCATGATCGTGGCCAGCGTGATGGCCATTCTTCGAGGCTATCGGCCTGCGGCTTACTTTCTCATGGCATCGCTCACGTTTCTGGCTGCCAATATCCTGCTGACGTTCAATCTGCTTGGCATTTATCACGCGCCTCACGTCATCCAGTATGGAAACTTTTTTGGTGTCGTCGTGCAGGGCCTCTTGATTTCTCTGGCCATCGGCGATCGGGTGCAGTTTATTCGATCCAATTCAGATAAGGTGATTCGCGGTTTGAACCAGGAGCTCCAGAATCATTTGGCTCAGGTTGAAGCCCAGGTGGCTGATCGGACCGAAACCATTCGCAACATTTTGGATAACGTCGCCAGCGGATTTGTCATTGTGAATCCTCAAGGCAAGATCCTGGAAGGATTTTCCCGCTCCTGCCATCAATTGCTCGGCCAACCGCTCCAGGTGGGGCAGAGCTTTGTCACCTTGCTGCAACTCAAGCCGGCTACGAGCAAGATCTGGACATTGGCCTGGGACCAGGTCTTTCAGGACCTGATGCCCGTTGCCGTGTCTTTAGCTCAGTTGCCTTCATTGATCAAGCTTGGGCAGCGATCCTTGCGATTGGAGTGCAAGCCCCTGTTCGATGAAACGGGTCGCATTAAAAACCTGCTCGTGACGATTCTCGACGTGACGGAATTAAAACGCAAGCAGCGTGAGTCCCGTCGACATCAGGTGCTCATAAAAATCCTCCAGGACCTGGATGCCTTCCGGCAGTTCATCAACCATAGCCACGATTTCATAGCCCGGCTGAAGGTTTGTACTGATCCCAGGGAGCGGGCTTTTTTGCTGCATACCCTGAAGGGCAACAGTATGGTGTTTGGGCTCAACCGCCTCGCGCGACGCATGCATCAGCTTGAAGAAAACCGCAACCTTTCGCCCCAGGATATTCAGGCCATCGACACCTTGTTCCGGGATTTCCTGCAGGCGCATGAGACCATTCTCAAGACCCCCTGGGGGACATCTCTGGCCCAGGAATCGCGAGTGACTCCGGGTCAGCTGCGGCAGCTCCAGGATATGGTCGAAAAGCGGCATGATCCCGTGTTGAAAGACGAAGTCGCCGGTTGGATCCAGGATGTGGTGGCCAAACCTGTCAGTACCCTCGTGCAGCCTATTGTGGATAACGGACGTCTCCTCGTGCAGCGATTGAATCGGAATGTTCAGATCGAGGTGCGGGGTACGGATGTTCGGGTGCGATCGCAGTCGGAAGAAAAGGCCATGGAATACCTGGTGCACATCATTCGTAACTCCATTGTTCATGGCATGGAAGAGGATCGTGAAGCCCAAGGTAAACCAAACCTTGGCCTCATACAGCTCGAGTTCAGTGAAACCGTGGAAAGTTTTCTCATCAGCTGCAGGGATGATGGACGTGGCTTTGATCGGCAGCAGTGGGAAGCGAAGGCACGCGAGCTGAAGGTCAAGTCCGATGCCGCCATCAGTCGCCTGAGCTGGCTGGAGCTGGTGGAAATGGTCAGCCGCGGCGGCCACAGCACACATCAAGGCGTGAGTATGGATGCCGGCCGGGGGATAGGTTTGGAAGGTATTATTCAAGCCGTCCGCGAGCTTGGAGGACGCGTGCATATTGAAACAGAGGCCGGCCGCGGCAGTCGTATCCAGATTGAAATCCAACGTCACAAGGCCCATCAGGCGGCTTAACTCACTCTTTCTTCAAACGAATGCGACTCGACAAGACGACCTTGGCTGACAGCGAACTTTGCATCTGGAGCAAGGCCCGCTCGTGATCCTTTTTGTTACACGATGCCACGCCATCCGAAGGAATGATCAGCTGATAATCGCGGAGAAAGGCGTCGACAGCGGTGAAGAGGACACAGCTATGCGTGGTAAAACCACCTAAAATCAATTCCTTGGCACCGATATGTTCGAGCAGAATGTGCAAGGGGCTGCCGTAGAATCCCGAATGTTTCGCCTTGAGTATGTAGTAATCGTTCGGGGCCGGTTTCAGGAGTTGCGCCATCGAGCGTCCGTGTTGACTCGCCAGGCAGTGGTCGACCTGCGCGTTAAAATCCGAGCGCCATTGACCAAAATTGTCATTGACGTAGATCGTGGGTACGCCTGCAACCCGAGCTCGCTCCTTCAATCGCGCCAGGGCTTTGGCAACCAGGGCCGCCTTGGGCCGCAAGGGCGCCGCACCTTCCCATTCCAGATCATTGATGGTATCGATCAAGAGGAGCGCCTGACGGGATTCATGAGGCGCATTGCCGTGAAGATCATGGGAGCGGCGTGGCAAAGGTTTTCCCTTTTTATGTAAGTTCCATGCAGATTCCAGCCTACACGCAACCTTCACCCGGTCTGATCGGTTGCCAGGCGGTGCAAGCTAAAAATCGTTGCTATCCTACAAAACCAAAGCGGCTCCGGCTAGCATGAAAAATGCATCTCACGTCAGCAGGCGGTGGGTTATGTCTGAAAAAAAAACGACGTTTGATTTTCTATCGGATCCTCCTTATCAAAAGCGAGAAGGCCTCTTTGAGCGCATAGGCTGGGTCTTTATGGGGCTTCTCGTCCTGGCGGCGGCTCTGGGTCTGTTTGGTAAAGGAATGCTGGCCCACGCGGAATTGAAAGAGGATACCTTTCATTTGTATTACGATCGCTTTATACACTATGGCGATCTTTCGACGATTCGCCTGGAAGTCCCAGCTTCGACGGGCGAACCAGGGGTTGTCGCCGTCGCTCTTTCAAATTCCTATTTGCACAATTTTCGCATCGAACACATTGTGCCAGAGCCTGAATCCAGCGCCCATGGGGACCAAACCCTCTTTTGGTTTACAACGACCCATACGGGGCAGCCCGTGTCGATCCAGTTGCGAATGGAACCGGAGAAGGTGGGCCGCTTGGAAGGGAAGATTTTCGTGAATGGCGAGCAAGGGCATGTCTTTCATCAATTCGTCTATCCTTAGAAGGGCGTGAGGACTATGGATAGCATCATACGCGCAACGGTCACCTATTTTTTCGTCTGGCTGATCTTTCGGATCGCTGGCAAGCGGAGTCTGGCCGAAACCACGAGTTTTGATTTCGTGCTCCTGCTGATCATCAGTGAAACCGTTCAGAGTGCCCTGAATCAGAACGATAATTCCCTGACCAACTCATTTTTGATCATTGTCACCCTGGTGGGTCTGGATATTTTGCTTTCCGTGATCGGTTATCGATCACCGCGTTTCAATCACCTGATGAATAGCAAGGCGATGCTGATTGTGGAAAATGGCAAACCTATGAAAGCCCGCATGGCGGCGGCGCGCATCGACGAGGACGATATCCTGGCATCAGCACGCGAAACGCATGGTTTGGAGAGTTTCGATCAGATTAAATTTGCCATACTCGAATGCCACGGTGGGATCTCGATAATCCCGGAAAAAGGCCATTCGTAGGTGGGAAAGAGAGTGGCGCAAGGCCACCCTCATTGAGCAGGATGAAGTCAAATCAACGGCAGCGCGGCCCCTCGGCAGTGGCCTGAAGCGTGCCCGTACACGCATTGATACCAAAGTGAAAATGAGAAACGTGATAGAACTCCCACGGATCCAGCATTTTGGTGAAGGTAAAGCGACTGTCGACCAGCTGATCCGCCTTGGCCTTATACAAATACGATTCCAATTCATGGATATAGGAGAAACCGGAGTAACGATGGCCAGTGACCTTCGCGGCTTCGCTATACATCATGTAGGTGAACCAGAACTGGGCTTCCAGGTCGATGGGTGAGGTGGGATCATCTGGATTTTCCAGAATATAGCCCAAATCCGCATCCAGGCCATGGTCGTGCGCATCTTCCTGCGACTGCGGGTTGGAATACGGATAATTGGTATTGACGCGCAGGACGGTCACAGAACGGTCCGGAAAGAGCAGCTGCAGAAACTTTGCTGATTTGCGAACGATCCAGTGAAAGTAGCCCAATCCATAGATGTTGTTGTAATTATTCTTGTTGAGGGCGCTGAGACTCTGATCCAGCGGCAGGGCCACCAGCGATTTGGACGTATAGATCGATTTGCGAGCTTCCGTCTGACTCCAGCGAGCCAGTTCGTCCAGGGCATCCTGCAAGCGGTCCGGGGTCACCTGCATATTCTGCCACCATGCGGCGGAATCCGAGGTGCTGGTGAAGGATACGGTCACCGGGGTGGCTGACTGATCACTGCTGCCCTGACCTAACTGACCGAGAAAGCCACTGCCCCAGCACTTGATCGAGCCAGTACTGAGAACGGCACAGGCATGACGGGCTCCGACAGCAATATCCTGGACATTTGTTAGACCAGGAATCTGCATGGGTTCGTCCGTACTAAAGCGGAACACGTCCTGGCCCTGATGGGGTGACACCATCACGCTTTTGTCCGTATCGCCACAAAGTCCGTAAAGACAGAGTCCCCAGCATTTCACCGTTCCCGCCGTCGTGATACCGCAGGTGGTTTTTTTATAGGTATCAATGCGGGTCCAGGTGTCGTTGCCAACAGGCGTCCAGGTGTTGGCCGTCTCGGAGAGACCGGTCTGCTGATACCAGTTATCACCGAGACAATGAAGTTTCTTTTGGGCGTCGACAAAGCAGGAATGGGCATCACCCAGCGCCAGACTTTTTACCTGCAGCTGATGGGGCGTGATGTTGGTGGCGGGATAGGTTTTTTGCGCTGCTGCCACCACGAAACCCCAGCAAATCAGCTGTTGATTCGTCGTGATAGCACAGAACCCATTTTCGGCGCCATGAATGGACTGAGCCTTGGCGGGCAGGGTGGTGACCTTGCGCGCCGTTCCTGTGTGATTGCTGATCCCGGATTTTTGATCCCCGAGTTGAAATTCCGAGCCCGCGCCCCAGCAGTAGACGTCACCCAAGGACGACAGGCCGCAGGTCGAATTTTTTGAAGCGACCAGCTGGGTGACCTTCAAACCTGTTAAACCCTGGACCCGGGTGGGCTGCATGGTGGCTGATGGAATCATGAACGAGCCAAAACCCGTATCCATGCGCGAGACACCATTGCCGATGGCGCCGGTGTAACTGAATCCCCAGCAATAAACTTCGCCGCTTTTTTTCACGGCGCAACTATGCAGCTCACCGGTCGCGATCTGGGCTACGTCTTGACCCAGGCCTGGAACGAGCACCGCATGAGCCTCATTCTCATGCTGGCCTTGGCCTACCTGCCCGAGGACACCATATCCCCAGCAATAGACCTGATTGTTACGGAGTGCGCAGGTGTGATAACCACCAGCGGCAAGGGTTGTAGGAGGAGGGCTGCCTATGGCAGCGAACGAAGGACCACCAAACCAAACAAGCATCAAGAGCCAGGCAAAACGCATCTGCATTGCTTTCCTTTACGATAAATTGTCTTCGAAGAGCGAGTATAGAGAACTCAATCCCAATGGTTGAGCTTTATTTTTCAAATATTCGCTATTGATTTGTAATTTTAGTGATTTGGCACAATTTTACTGTGTTTGAGGACGATGGCCGATGCCAGGCGGCTGTATGCCTGGATTCCCAAAGGTTTTCGAGGTTTATCGGTTCCCAGCATGATAATATGTTCGTAAATCCGAAAGAAGGGACCGTGCATGGGTATCAAGAACATCCTTCGATGGCTCATCGGCTTCACTCTGTTGTTTCTTCCCGCCGTTGGTGCCGTGGCCAGTGAACAGGAGCCGCCGCAGGCCCGCCAAGGGGCTCTCAATCTTGAGCATTGGAATTTTTTGCGGGATGGTCTGGTTAAACTGGAGGGCGAATATACTTTTGTCTGGGACCGGCTGATTCCGCCCAACGAAGCGACCCAGGAAACCACGTTTTTAAAAGTCCCCGGACCCTGGACCAGTCAGCCTTATCCGATCGAAGGCCAGGCCAGCTATCAGCTGCGACTGAAAGTGCCGATAGAGACGAATCTTCATTTGATGACGCTCATGATTGCACCCAATGCGCGCATTTTTATCAATGGTCGTGAGCAAGCTAATTTTGGGCCAGTCGACGCCACCGGCCGTCCGTCCGGGGTGGAAACCTATCCGCAGCGTTACCGTGTTTTTCCCCTGCCTGAGGGGCGCGAGTTGCTGATTACGATTCATATTCTCAATCGTCTCCAGCGTCCCCCTGGCATTCTTCAGTCCTTGGTCGTTGGGACTTCGGACCAGTTGGTGGCCTTTGAACGTGGTACGAAAATCCTTGACGGCATGATCCTCGGCAGTCTCTTCGCGTTGACCCTCTACCATATTTTCCTGTATTTGCTGCGGCCCAAAGATCGCACACCCTTGTATTTCGGCATCTGCCTTGTGGCCTGCTTTTTTTATTGGTTGGTTGCCGGTTATACCTCACCGATCAATGCATTTTGGGATATTCATGATGCGGATCGATTGACGGTTTTCTTTCTCATTTACTTTGTCGTGCCTGCATTTTCTGAATATGTAAGCCTTGCCTATCCGGGCCTCTTCCCGACGCGTTTTCTTAGGCCGCTCTGGCTCGGGACGCTCGCGAGCTTCGTTATCGTTGCTGTTGTGCCGATCCAGCTGAAGTTTGTCGTCATGTCGATCTATTTTGTTACATTCTTTCCCACTGCTGCCTGGCTTTGTGGACGGGCGGTATGGAAAGCGCATCAGCGTGGTGATCACGGCTCCATGCTTTTTCTGGCCGGCATTCTGGTGCTGGTTGCCAGCACCATTCACGACGATATGATGTATCGTATGGCATTTTCCAATTTCCCTCTGATTGGCTGGGGGGTCGTGGCCTTTTCCCTGATTCAGTCTTATTTTATTTCAGCCCGCTTTTCTCAAGCCTTTACCCGGGCGGAAACGTCCGAAGCCGAAATTCGCCTGATGAACCGCGACCTGGAAAAAATCATTGAAGAAAAAACCAGAGATATTCGTTCCATTATGGAGCATATTCCGTTGGGTGTGTTTATGTTTGATGCCAATAATTATGGCATTCATAAGGATTATTCTGTTCAGTCGCACCGAATTTTTAACCGTTCCAAACTGCAAGGCCTTAATGCATTGCAGCTGCTCTTCGATCGGAGCCAGCTGACCCTTGATGAAAAAAATCAGGCCAGCTGTGCGGTTGATAGTGCCCTGGATCAGGAATTATTCAACTTTGAAGCCAATGCGCATTGCCTTCCCCTCGAAATTATTCGCCAGGACCAGGGGCGCGAAGCCTTTTTTGAACTGAGCTGGAGCCCCATTGAAGATGCTGAGAACAAGATTCAGCGGCTGCTGGTCACCATGCGGGACGTGACCGAGTTCAGGAGCTTGCAGCGCAAGGCGCAGGAGCAAAACGATACTTTGGAAATCCTGGCGGAAATTTTGAAAGTGCCACCCAAGCGTTTTACAGAATTCATGCGCGATGGCTTGCAGACCCTGTCCAGCTGTGAAGCCTTGCTCCAGAATGCCAGTCCCGAAGGGAGTGAGCGTCTGGTGCAGGATCTTTTTGTCCCTATACATACTCTCAAAGGCACAGGGCGGTCGCTTCACCTGCGCAAAATAACGGATACCCTGCACCAGGTTGAGCAGCGACTGGCCACCCAGCGGGGCCACATTCTAACCGCAGCTGATGGTGAAAAATTGCAAGCGGATCTGCAGCGGCTCAGTGAGCATCTGGCTTTCTATGCACGCGTGGCCCAGGATATCCTGAGTCATGCGTCGGCCCCAGCCTCGCACGTGGAATGGTCCACCGACGAACTGGAGGCCTTGATTCAGCGCCTGCAGAACATGGTCGCCAAGGTTCCGGATTCCGGTCTGGAGGTTGTGATTCGCCGTCTGCAATACAAGTGCTCGCAACCGATCCGGCAGGTTCTGGAGCGCATTGTTCAGTGCGTTCCCGACCTGGCGCGCGATCTGGAGAAGCCTGAACCGAAGCTCTTGATTCATGCGCATGAGATTCGCGTGTATGAAGCGGGCGAGCGTCTTCTGCAGCACATTTTTATTCACATCCTGCGGAATGCTTTGGATCATGGCTTGGAATCGGCCGAGGAGCGCAGACAAAAGGGTAAAGCGACCCAAGGTTCGCTGGATATCGAGGTGGTCCATGTCGGGGACGCCATGCATATCCAGGTCCGTGACGACGGCCGTGGTTTGGCTTTGCAGCGCTTGCGGCAACTGGGACGTGATCGTGGATACAGTCCCGAAGAGTTAAAGAATGATGATCGGGTCGCGGCCTTGATTTTCGAAAACGGTCTGACCACAGCCCCAATGCTGAGCGATATATCGGGACGTGGTGTGGGTATGAGTGCCATTCGACAATTCGTGGAAGCCAATGGAGGCACCGTCCGACTTGTTCTGGATCCAGGACCAGCGGCCCAGGCTTTCCGCGCGTTCAGTCTTTCCCTGCAGTTGCCTATGGTTTTCTTTCTGCATGAGCCAGTCGAAGCTTCTGCTGGAGTGGCTTAACGGACAGCTTTGACCATCGCGATCAGGTTATCAATGGCTTCGCCTTTGCGCCAAAAACCACGGGCGTGATGATCAGGCAGGTTCAGATCATTGGGCCCATATCCTGACATCAGAATCACGGGCATGTCCGGCTGAGTCTTCAGGATATCGGCGAGGAGGCGCCTGGCACCGCCCCCTGGCATAATCGCATCGGAAACCACCAGATCAATTTTTTTGTGCAGCAAAAATTCCAAAGCCTCCGGTGGGCTGGCGGCTGTTGTCACCGACATGCCGTTCTCTTCAAGAAAATACTGCAAAAGCTCCACCATGACAGCATCATCATCCACGACAAGAATATTCATATATTTTGCCTCGAATTAGTTGATAGCAGTTCGGACAGCATCCGTGACTTATGGCGGGGAGCTCCGGTTCGTGCAGCAGGGGCAGGTATCCCAAAGATTTTTCAAGCGAGACCCAGAGTCCCTGGCGTTCATCATAAATCGACTGACACCAGCTGCACATGCGCAGAGGACCGTCCCAATCATAAGCCGACCTGGATGCACTTTCATCCAGTGCCTCGCAGCTTACATAAGCAAGCTGAACTCTAATTTGCCCGCTCTCAGCCCTTGTCAGTTCCTGTCGCATCAGGATTTTGAAGGGAAATCGATCACACCGCATGGTGAGGTCGAGCGTCTGGCTCTCGGGCTTGCGTACCAACTGAAAGAGGGATCGGTAGATCATCCCTATGGTTGGGCCCGCGAGCAGATCAAAAAAACTTTTGCCAATGAAATCGTCGGCCTCGTAGGTCTCGGAAGATTTTCCCCGAAATTCAAGATTCCATTCGGGTGAGAACCAGATAAAGCGATCACTCTGATTCAAAAGATAGGTTTTTATAGGGTGGTACCGGCACTCAAGCCCATAACGCTCCACATTCATGTTGTCCTCCGTGGCAGGAGCTCGCGCCACAGAATGCGCATCCAAACCGGTAAACGCCACGGGAATCGTAATTCAGCGAAAAATATCATAATTCTGGGTTAATACCAAGTACGCTTCGGCAGACTGAGGACCCACACGCGTCATGAGGGCCAGGGTGGGTGAAGGAAAAATGAGACAGAAATGACTTAATTTACCAGCATTTTCCCCTGGCTGTGAGCGTTGTAGGATGAACCCCACGGGATTTTCCCCGGTCGAAGGATATCACACCCATGCGCACACTTTTTAAAATCATTTCAGGGCTCCTGGCGGTTTTCGTCATCCTCGTGCTGTCCGTTTTCTTGATCATCAATCTTGTGGACTGGAACAAGCATCGAGGTTTTCTGATCAAGACAGTCGAACGTTATTCATCGATTCGAATCGATGAGCTCGAAGGCATAAGGATCAAACTCTGGCGATCCATGGAACTTGAGGTGAGCAAACTGAAGATGCATATAGCCGGCGAGGATGCTTCGCTCAAGGAATTCAGTACGGGTCCGGCTCAGGTGCGTATTGCCACCACGCCTTTGTTATTTAAAGACCAGCTCCTGATTCAAAGCTTTACCATCGACCAAGGGCGCCTTCATCTTAGGGAAGTTAAGAAAAAAGACGAGGCACCGGTTGAGGACGAGCCAAGTCCAGCCGATATTTTGGAAAAACTGCCGAAGATTTTTATCAACCTAGCTGCCATCACGGATGCTCAGTTTCGTTACGATAGCCTCGGTAAAAAAGAGCCCATCAAAGTGTCCGTGGAGCGGTTTCAGATCGAGGCCCCCAAAGACAACCCTACGCCCAAGCTGAGTGGCAACGGTAAGATGGATGAGTTCCCCTGGAAAATCGAAGGGGAAACAGGAAGTCTGGAAGCCTTTCAGGATGAAGACAAACCTTTTCCGTTACGCCTGAGCGCGGAAATGGGGCGGCAGGATGTGGATGTGAAGGGCAGCGTTCGCTTTGCTGATAGCACCGGGGACTTTTCCGTCAAGGCTAAGGGTCCCGACCTGGAACAGATCAAAAAGCTTTTTCATCTGAATCTTGGCAAAGTGCCCGCCTATAGTCTGGCCTTTCATACGCGCGTGGAACCCCAGAATTTTAAATTCGATAAGATCGTCCTGAAATTAGGCGACAGCGAAGTCAACGGCAATGTGCAAGTCGATCTGCGTTCCCGGCGGCCGAAAATCAGCGGTAAAGTCGAATCCCCCGTTACGGTCCAGCAGGACTTCGCCGGGATTTTTAAAACCGATAAACGCTATAAGCCTGAGAATGAACCACCCAAAGCTCCGGGTCAGTATTTTTCAGACAAGGTGATTGATGTGTCCGCCATGAAGCTCGCGGATGTGGATATACGTTATCTGGTCAATCGATTCCGTGGCGAAAAAACAGGTCGAGCCATCCAGGCTTGGGATGCCACCATTAAACTCACCAATGGCGATCTCCGCATCGATCCGGTGAAATTTGCAGTGGCCTCGGGGCATATCGGAGGTCGATTCCTGATCAACGGCACCAAACTCCCGCTCGATGTGCAGATCGAATTGGGCGCCAAGCGAGTGAACCTCAATACGCTGCTCGCCCCCGTGGCCAAGGAGATTCCTGTCTTTGACTTGAAGCCGAGTGATATGGCTCGCGGGCTGCTCACCGGGCAACTGGACCTGGCGATGAAGGGCAAAACCCCGATGGAACTCGCGCGCGATGTGCATGGACCCATTGAATTGGCCATCGAAGATGGCAAGCTGTCGGGAACTGTCATTGAAGCGTTTGGGATCGACATCACGCAAACCATTGAAAACTGGTTCAGGGATCATCCCCTTTATGATATTCAATGTGCCCTGACAGCATTTGAAGCCAAGGATGGGGCGATTAAAACCAAGGCCTTCCTGATCGCGACCAAGGACACTAGCATCACCGGCAAGGGCGAAGTCAACCTTGTCGGGAACAAGGTTGATGTCCAGCTGAAGGCCCACGTCCATGACTTCAGTATCGGCAGTCTGCGCTCGCCGATTTATATCAGGGGCCCCCTGAACGATATCGAAGTCGGTTTGGAGAAGAAAGAGCTTCTGACCCGCTCAGGGCTTGCCATTGCACTGGGAGCGTTGGTCAACCCTTTGGCCGCTCTCGTGCCCATGATTGAACCGGGCCTGGATAAAGCCGGGAAATGTCGCAGCGTCGTGGAGCAACTCAATGCAGTCAATGAAAAGGCCACAAAGCTATCGACGGGTAAGACCGGACGTGTGACGCGTTAAAAATCATGATAAACTGGACCTTCGGCTGCAGGCTTGGAGGTCCGGTTGAAATCCCTTGCATACCTTGGTCTTTTTTTCGTTCTCTTGTCTTTGTCCATGCCGGCGCGTGGCGACTTTGGTCGTTATTCCATTCCCTATCAACAGAACGTTCGCCCTCGGTTGAATCTGTCGGCCACACCTGGAACGCATGATGAACGCCTGGCCTTGACCCGATTTTTGGTCGAACATGAGCTGCCGGAAGCGGAGCGGTATTCCGCCGAACGACAACTGGTCTTCAGCACTGAATTCACCGATCGGGAGGCGTTCCATAAGCTTCGCCAGAAGGTGCGACCGAAACCTGACGATTATATGCTCCAGTCGACCCTGGCCCAGTATGATCAATCTCTGACGTATTTGCAGCTGGTCGAAAAGCTTGAAAAATATTTTGAACTGGCTTCCGAAGCCGAGCCGGGGACGAGTGTCGCGGGATGGATTGCGCACGATACGCTGGCCATCATGACGGAAAACTATGATTTCGGTCGAGCCAGTATTCTCGTTCACAAGGCCATCGCCTCCTTGCCCGAAGACGCCTGGGTGCTGCGATCCCTGCTTTTAGGAGCGATTGCCCGGCTCTATGTGGATCCAGGCAACAGTCCGGCCATTATTCGCCAGGGTGTCGCTATTTATGCGGACACGGAAGCCCGTATGAGACAGCGTGGAAGGTTGTCCGAGGCGAGTGACAGCGCCTATAACCAAGGCGTGACCATGCTTTTCGCCTTTGGGGATGATCGCAAGGCTCTGGAACACTTTGCGCGGGTCGACCGCAGCAGCCTTTATTATCAGGATGCCAATATTTTTGCGGCCCTGTCCCAGGTCCGAACGGGCAAACCCACGGAAGCCCAGGTCCGTTTGCAGCAGGTTGATCTGGCGAACTATCCGGAGAGTCCGGGGCGCATCCATTTTTTGCAATGCTATATGGCCATCATTCAAAAACGTCTCGGTCAAGCCGCCGATCTTGATCTTTGTGTGACCCTTCCGGAGTCAACCCAGGCTGATGTGATCCAGCACATGACCGATGAAATTCTGCAGCTGCCCCTATCAACTGCACAGGAATTCGCCGTTCTTAAGCAATTTCAGAATTTCTATCGAAAAAAAATCAGCCCCCAGAACAAGCAGCGCATGGCTCAGTCGGTGGACGGCCTGGAGCTGGCGCGGACGCGAGCGGAGTTGGATCGCAGTCGGTATGAATCCAAAATCAATCGTATCAAACTGGATCTGGCTCATAAGCAATCGCAGCTGACCTCTTACGTGGCCCTCTCGACGATTGTTGTGCTCAGCCTTGTGAGTTTTGGTTTATGGCGTCGGCAGGTCCAGCAGCACAGGATCCAGAAACTTCAGCAGTATCTGCAGACCCGCATTCTCTCGCGCTTTCTGCCTCCAGCTTTGGTCGAGGAAATTCGCCTGGGTCGTTCCCGATTGGATGAGGAACCCCAAAAGCGCACGGTCACCATCGTTTTTGCAGACCTGGTTGATTTTACAGCCAAGGCAGAGCTACTGGGGCCGGAGCGCACCGCAAGATTTTTGAATCAATGGATGCGAATCGCAACCGATATCATTTTCGAAGAAAATGGCACGATTGATAAATTCATCGGCGACTGTGTGATGGTCATTTATGGAGCGCCTCTGGAAATCACGCCCAAAGCCCAAGTGGAACGCGCCGTGGCCTGTGCCCGACACTTGATGGCCGCGATGGACGATCAGAATAAAATCTGGACGCGGGATTTTGGTGTCAGTTTTCAGCTGCGTGTGGGCGTGAATCTGGGCGAAGCCATCGTGGGCAGTTTTGGTAGTGAAAAACGCTCTGATTATACGGTCATTGGTGGTGCGGTTAACCTGGCCTCACGGATTGAAAATATGGCCGAACCGGGCCAAATCCTCTTGAGTCGCAGCGCGGCTTCTTATCTGGATCCGAGCCTTGTTTCCAGCCTGGGAACCCGTCCCATCCGCGGCATGCAGGGGGCTCAGGAGTTGTTCCAGGTGCGTCTTGAAGAATTGCAAAGCGCTGTTTAGCGCCGCGCTTTAGTACCACGTTAATCGAATAAGATTGAAAATTATGCCAAGCAGCACACCGGGCCACAATATCTTTGTGCGATGATACAGAATTCCCGAGGCGAGGCCCACCAGCAGCACAGGTCCGAAGTCAGCGGGCTTGTAGCAAAGCGTCGCGAGCAGGGCGCTACCGAAACAGGCCACCCAAAAACCAAAGCGTGTTCTGGCCCCGCGGAAAATCAGACCGCGGAAAATAAATTCATCCACCAGTGGCCCTATAAAACCTGCCAGGAGCAAGAGGGACAGGGGTGGGGGAGGCTGAGCAACTTTTCTTTCGTAGAGAAAATAGAGCCAATCCAGAAAGCGCCAGCCCGGAGCTTGCTGCTGCCAGAGCCAGCCTCCTGCCAGGACAGCTGTCAGAAGCAGAGGCAACAGGAGCAGGTCCTGCCATCGGATGCGACCCAGATACCTGGGAACATCCGTCGTCTGCCGCGTCTCGAAATAAAATTGAGTGATGACCAGAGCGATCAGTCCGCCAATCAGGTTGCCCCAAAGAAGGGCGATGGACGTCATGCTTGAAAACAACTGAACGAATAGAAAAGTAATGTTCGCCAGCAGAGCGTAAAGCATGGCCGCTATCATTCCATCGCTGAGGCCTGCCGGGATTGTTGGCGCGCTGGCAGGATCCAGTACATAAGGCTCAAAAGCCCGCGCTTTGTCGTGAAACCCTAACACCATACCGGCATAAAGCAGGGTCATGCCACAAGCTGTCCAAGGTTCTCCACCACTCACGTTGATTGTCATGATAGGACCTAGAGACAGCAGCATGAAGGCCGGTCCTGCGTGTTTTCTGGTTTGGTCTGTCTGCATCATGCTTAAGACCAAGGAGACATCGACGACATTCTTCGCATAGAGCCCAATCACCGCCAAAGCGAGTGCATAGCGCAGGTCAAACATGGGGTCCAACCATAGCTGCAGGTTGTGAATGACCAAGGCTCCGGGCAACATGATAAGACCGGCCAGCACGACCCAGAATCGTTGCTGCTCACGGAGAATGTCCATCAGTGGACGAGGTGAGCTGGTCAATAGCCACACCCAGCTTGGGGTGCGATGTATTCGATTCAAGGCGGGGTAGGCCATCACCAGCATCGCGCCCAGCATCAGTTCGGATATGAACTTGGGCGGGGGTAAAGAGGGATCGCGGGCTGCTGGGGGCATAAGCAAGTAGAAAAGGCAAAGCAGCGGCAAGGCCAGCAAGGCGAAGGCATACTGCCGATCCCGAGCGACAATCCGAAGCTCCTGCCTCATCATGGTCGGCAGGCTTTCCCAATATTTTTTACCGGTCGGTGCGATCCGCCGCGCATTCGTTGACCGGGGCGATAGACCCGAATCCACGGATAGACCCTTGTTTAAGAGTTTCTCCATAAACAGAATGCTGCAGCCCGCGGTGATGACCGCCAGCAGGAGAAGCGTAAGATAGGGGCCAAAACCAGGGAATTCCAAGGCCAAGAGCTGCCCCACGAATGCAATGAGGGCGTTGTTCTGCAAAACATCGGCATAGTCAAATATAGTGCGCCAGTAGCCAAACTCCATATACCTAAAGCCGAAATAGGTAACGGCAAAAATCAGGAACCCGAGCATCGAAGCGATGACGCGTACATCGCGCTGCCGCTTCAGGGTCAGTCTGCACTGGATCCACATATCCAAGGCTACGCCGACGCTTGTCGCCATAATATTGGTCACGAGTCCGACAAAGATAGCCGCCGGCAAAGTCCAATAGAGCGCGTGATTCCGGTAAAGGGCCACCACCACCAGCATGGGCAAGGCGAACAACCAAAAGTAGTAGTTCAGCATCGCTTTCTGAATGAGCCGACCGGCAAGCCAGGTGCGCAGTCGTACCGGAAATGTGCTGATCCATTCAAGATCGGGATCCTCAGCACTATAATTGTTTCGACATAAAGGCACACCAACAGCCACGACCATCATGGTGACAAGAAAAAAAGCGAGACCCAACCAAAAGAATTGAATCATCTGGGGCCAGACGTGGGATGGGCTCATCAGCCTTTGACAGGCTTCCGTTGTGCAAGGCCCCAGGTTCATTGCGTTGAGTTTCTCTTCGACAGAATACGCACGCGTCAAACTTCTCAGGAGCGAAACGTTGCCCAATAGGCTCATGAGAGCGAAGCCAATCCAGGATACGATCAGCGGAGCCCGTTTGATGACACCTTCACTATTTTTGATGTGCGTGAGTTGTCTCAATGCCGTCCGTATTCCAAATCGAAAGAGAATTCGGTTGGTGGAAGCGCTGTTATGAGTCGATGGCATGCGCATCCTCGGCCCCAGTCAGGGCAAAGAAAATATCTTCAAGATGGGCGCCCGCCGCTCTCTGCTGCCGAATCGCCTGCAGTTCACCCTGAACCACAAGTTCGCCCTTATGGAGAATGCCGAGATGGGAACAGACGTGTTCTGCGAAATCCAGCCGATGGGTCGACAGCACAATGGTTTTACCCTTTTGCGCCATCTCGCCAATCCAGTTTCTAATCAGTCGGGTGGCATAAGGATCGAGGCCATTGGTGGGTTCATCCAAGAGCAGAACAGCTGGATCGTGAACGATAGCGCAGGCCAGGCCGAGGCGCTTCTTCAGGCCAATGGAATAGTTATCCGCGAACTCCGCAGCCATCATACCCAGGCCGATCCACTCCAGTAGCTCCGAGGCTCGCCGCTTTGCATCCCGAGTGCTTTGCCCATGCAGTTCAGCGGCCATCTGCAAAATCTCGCGTCCCTGTAGAAAACTCGGAAATTGAGGAACGTCAGGCAGATATCCCACGAGGCGTTTCAGCGCCAGGCGATCCTTGTGGCAATCGAGATTCCCAATCGAAGCTTCGCCTGCCGTGGGTACCAGAAGCCCCATCAGCATTTTTAGTGTCGTGGTCTTGCCGGCGCCGTTGGCTCCTAGAAAGCCATAGACAGCCCCTTGCGGGACCTCAAGGTTCACCTTGCGGACAGCCGAAAAAGCGGCGAAATTTTTACTCAAATTACGAGTGGAGATCATAAATCCTCGAGAGCTGCGGGACGCAAAACACCGAGGGGGATTTAGCATGACCCCATCCCGGCAGCAAGCCTGGACGGCATGGGGGAAGGAAATATCGTTTTCAGCTCCGGGCTGCCATCATATTTTCAATCAAGTCAGCAACGTAAGCACTGGCAATAGGTCCAAGGTGCAGGCCATCCGGGAGGAGGTCACGTATGGTATAGCGTTTGGTTTGGTAAACGAGGTGGCGATCCCTTTGGATCTGTTGAAACACGTCACTGAGCGGCACCAGGTAACACTGGCTGTAGCGGGCACAGGCTTCCTGCAGCTTCTGATTCAAGAGGGGGCGTTGCCCCTGCAGCCCCGGCAGCAAATCAGGTATGTCACCCAATATGATCGGGATGCGGGCGCCTTCGGCATCCTTGACCAGTTGCTCCAAGGCGGCGACACTGGCT
Organism: Oligoflexus sp.; assembly: GCF_035638955.1. Classification (GTDB taxonomy): domain Bacteria; phylum Bdellovibrionota_B; class Oligoflexia; order Oligoflexales; family Oligoflexaceae; genus Oligoflexus. The sequence continues at coordinate 23,646 of NZ_DASQYZ010000446.1, forward strand.
GGACCGGTGGGGTAAATGGAATCCCAGAAAAAGAGATCCACCCCAATGATGACCGAGCGATCTTTGTAAGATTGCTGCGACAGGTTCTTTAGCACCGTGTGGCCCGGTGTTCCATTGTAAGCAATGGTTTTGATGTTGTGAGGTTCTGTATATCGTTTGCTTAATATTGTGCCGGGGCCTGGTGCGGCATAGCCTGCACTTACACTGGCTCCCAGAATCAAAGGTGTTTTAAATGTAGGTCCAAGGTCTTTGGATTGAGCTTTGGCCGATAAAAGTGTCGCGCCAAGGGTAAATGTTGTCACGATAATATTCTTTAGCCTTTCCAGCTTTTTCATGGGGATCGATAGCTCCAGATCATAAATGCAATGGGGACCAAACCCCAGCCAAAATAGTGTTTTGTGTATGAAAATATACTAAGCAAGCGCTGCTGTTTGCCGAAATTTGGGTGCGGTGAACTTTTGGCACCGCTTGGTCTAGAGCTGGAGATCGCATTCAAGCGCCTCAACCAAAACTTTTTCCATCTGCTTCATGAACTTTTTAACAGCCTGATTCGCAGCATAATCCGCCCGGTAGATGAGCTTGATTTCATCCTTGAAGCTCGGCGCGTCAGGCACTTTGAAGGCGGTTGGGGCATGAAGTCTCTGCACGCGGGCGGGCAGAATCCCGATGCCTCCAGAACTACGAATCAAGGCAGCACATACTTCCAGACTCGCGCTCTCGATAATTCCCTTGAACGCGTAGCCTTGGCTATTGACATGACGCAATAGAACCTGAGTTTGGATGAGATGGGGTTCGACGATCAACCAGAGGTTCTCTGCATCTGCAAGAGAACTGAGCGGTCTGGCTGCAAAGAATGTTACCTCGTCCGTGGCCAGATTACGAATGACCAGCTCCGAAGAACGTAGGGGATTGATGGCAATGGCGACATCGACTTCGTAGTGGAGAACCTGATCCACCAGACGACGTGACAAATCATGTATCAAAGATATTTGCAGACGTGGGAATTCCCGGTGAATGAAACTCATCAAGGAAGGGAGGATATATTGAGCGGCACTGACATGACAACCGATTCGAATCCGACCCGACAGCTCATGGCTGACCCAAGACGTGTGACTTAGTGTTTGTCCCCACAAGCCAAGAATTTCGTGGGCCCGATCCAGTACGACCTTGCCCGCCTCCGTGAGCTGTACGCCCGACTTTTGCCGCAGGAACAGCGGAGAACCCACGCGCTCTTCGAGTTTTTTAAGGGCCTGGCTTAGAGAAGGCTGAGAAAAACCGAGGCTCTGTGCGGCCCGACTGATATTACCCAACTTCGCTATCTCGATGAATCCAGCGAGCTCATGGTAAGTCGGCAGCATAAGCAATCTCCTATGGCAGCTATCAAGGTTTCGTTTTTTACTCGACGCAGCTTTTGGTGTAATTCATTTTTGAAACCAATCTTTCCATCGCTTTTTCAAGGAGACACGACCATGGGATCATTCTTAAACCGACGTAAGCTCATTCAAGCCTCATTTTTCGTGGGTGCAGCTGGTCCGGCAGGCCTGGCTCTTGCGCAGGATGCATGCTTTGGGACCACTTTACCATCACAACCTGAAGGACCCTTTTATCCCGTTAAACCCCAGCGTGACATTGACGCCGACTTGACTCGAGTCGTAGGCAAGACCCAGGCAGCCCGGGGTGAGATTCTTGATCTTTGGGTGCAGGTTCAAGATGAAGACTGCCAGAACATTGAGGGGGCCCTCGTGGATCTTTGGCAAGCCTGCGCAACCGGTAAATATAACCACCCACGTGACCCCAACACGGCCGACCTGGATCCGAATTTCCAGTACTGGGCCAAGGCGTATACGGATGCCAGTGGTCGCGTTAAGCTTCGAACCATCAAACCCGGCGCTTATCCGGCCGCCGAAGGTTGGATCCGCCCTCCTCATATTCACTTTAAAATTTCAGCTCCTGGTTTCCGTGAGCTGACAACTCAGATGTATTTTGCGGGTGAGGCGTTGAATCAAAAGGATCTTATTCTACTGGATTTGCCGCTTGAGGAGGGGAATCGGTTGATCGTTCGTTTTGATCGCGAAGAGGGGGAGGTTATTCCCAAGGGTGTGTTTACCGTGCAGTTGAAAAGAGTTTGATGCAGCAGCTGAGGGTTGCTTTACTTTGCATATATGAATGTCAGGCCCATGTTCATCTGGAGGCCGTTTCTTTCCGCCTGCGCTGGCTCGAGCGGTTTCTCGACCATGGCCTGAAGCGTGAATTTCAAGAAGGATAAATATTTGGTCCCGGCGTGACCCAGGACAGTGATGCCAAGGCATAACGCTGGTTGGGCCTTACGCCGGCTGTGGCCTTTAGCATCCGCATAATCGAGGGCGAGGTTTGCTGTCAGGATATCGTTGCGGCCTCCGCCGCGGCCCATCAACATCCCGACATTGATTTGTTCAGGTATTTTTTCAGGCAGTTCGAGTTCGAGGCCATACTCGGCTGCCTTGCGCTCAAGGTCCTGCTGACTGGATTTGAGCTGGCCGTAACGTTTCGGCAGCTGCCGCTTGAATGAGCTACCTCCAGCATTCAGGACCGCGATACCGAAACCCGACGGGTTGTCGGTGTAGGGCTGATACAAAAGGCCAATGTTGTGACCGTCTGCGTTGCCAAAGGATGCCTTGGTAAAGTCACGGTAAGGTATGCTTTCGGCTGCGGATGGGTCATTCTCGATGGTGGTCTTGTAGGCTTCAATCTGTTCAGTCGTAAGTCTCTCTTCGAGATTCGACTCGATCAGAAAGTATTTTGAATAGCCAATCGCCAGGGGGCCGATACGCATCGCAAGACCACCAATGGTTCCTGTGCGAAGTGTAATATCGGCCTGGAAGGTGGGTTGCTCTGCGTCTGGTACTGGGCCGGCTGTGACCTCGGTGCTGGCAAAGCTCTGCACACCCACATAGGGGATCACGAAATCGATGAGCCTGGCATTGACCACGGCACTCAGGGGTTGATCCGAGAGAAGCAGGTCATAGGCACGCTTGAGGTCCGCATCACCGGTGGATTGCGGATTCGTTTGGCCGATTTCACTTTTTTCTTCGCTTCGCAGCAGTCTTTTATCGGCAATGGCTTCAACCCCGAGCAGGCGAAAATGAAATCGATTGTAGATGAGGCAGGCAGGATTATAGAAAAGGGCACTACCACCGCGCGCGCTCATCGTCATGGCTTCCGCTCTGGACATGGCATCGACGTCCTGGATCAGGCCGACGGAGCGCTGCGACCGGGCCGAAGCCAGCGGTGCAAGCAGCAGAATTATACCGCCGAGAAAGTAGGTTGAGGTCGACATTCCCCGCCCAATGCTTGGCCTTCGGAGCATGCAACACTATCGGATGGGGTCTGGATTTGCTGATGGAATTGGATAAAATGTCGATAATTTCAATAGATTGGATGACGTCTCAACGCGCAGTCCGTTGTGAATTTTATGGAGGATATGATTGCCTATCAAGGTCCGGTGGGGTTTGCCATGGAGGGACCGAAAGGTCCCTTCGTGCAGTTTGTTATCACTTACGGACAAATGAATCCGGGTTCTTGCAGCCTTGCTTACGAATCGTATCAAAGCCAAAGACGTTGTATTTGTTAGCGCCCCAACTTTTGGCTGTGAAAATAACAGTTTTTAGGGCTGGAATAACCCATGTTTCATCAGCTGAAACCCAACTGCAGGACCAATCCGAAGATTTCACTTTGGAAGCACACTCAGCCATATCACTGGCAAAGTTCAATGGCTTAATGTTACCTGTGCTGTCTGTGGCCTTATAGGATTGAAGGATTTTGGCGCAGGAATTGGTTTGCGGTTGAAGCAAGGCTTCCGGATCAGCACAGCCATTTTTCTTTACCGTCTCAAAGCTGAAGATATTATACTTTGAAGTGCCCCAACGATCGGCTGTAAACACCACCGACTTCAAGCCTGGAATGATCCAAGTCTTATCTGCAGCAACCCACGAGCAGGACCAGTCTGCGGCTCGGATAGGCTTGCCGCATTGATTCATATCAGTATCGAAACTGGATGGTTTGGCCAGCGTCATGCCATCCTTGGTAGGATAGGCCTTCAGATTACAGGCATTTGAAATCGTACCTGAGTTCGTGTTGTTGCCCGATGACGACGTCAGAAGCTTCCAGACCATGGCTGAAGTCTTGTCACAAACAGGAACGTCGAGCCAAACCAGCTTCTGAGGGTCACCGGCGATGAGAAAGCCATCAAATGATCCGTTGATCGTCAGCTTATTTGCATTGCTCGCGGCAACCAAAGTCCCGATTTGCTGACCGCATTCGGTGCTATTCAATGTGTAGTTGTAAACCCGGTCGAGGTCGTTGCTGGCATTTTTGTTGAGAACTAATTTCAGCTTGGCCCCGCTGTTGTTGGCGTAAGAATACTCAGCCTGGTCAAGAGGCTTTTTAAGTGGCGCGGCTTCGGGTGTGAAAAGCACCGGGATATCCCGGACGATGATAGGCATGTCCGGAGCCATGCAGGTCATTCTCACCAGGCTCAATTCGTAGGGTTCCAAGCTTTGAGCTTGAATGGTCTGCTGCACAAAGAAGTTTTTCGGATATTCATCATTGTCCTTGATCAAAGACGGCGTTCCGCCCTTGCTGGTCCAATCCAAGGTACAGTCGAGAACGCCGGTATAGTTTTCGTCTACGCTGTCGATGTAGGCTTCGGCTTCGATCTGCAGATTGCCCGACGACACACTCAGGGCTTCCGCTGGCTCCGTCGTGATATCCGTCATCGTCCTCAACTGCCCGGACTCCAGATGCGTGATCTTGAAGAGAGGATTAATATTCGCAGGCAGGGGTGTTTCAGGTATCCGGCTCAGCGGGGGATGACCAGGATAGATCTCGCTATGGTCGAACGCGATAGTCGCGGACGACTCCACTCTGCGACCGATGGCATCCGTCACGGCGAATTTGAAAGAGCCACCGAAGTACGAGTTTGTTGGGCGGAAGATAAAGTTTCCGCTTTCGGCTTCAAAAGTGAAGTACGTAAACTCGTTAGGTTTGGTCAGCAGTTCATAACGTAAGGGAGGAACACCACCCGAGACGCCTCGCGCCACGGTATTGTATACGGTCGGATTGTCATTCTTCTTGGCTTTGATAGTGAAACCCACGTTAGGAATCGCGGACAGATATGGGTATTCTGTGACTCCCAGTAGGTTGGCGACATAGATACAGTCCCACACCATCGAGATTTTTTCACTATTGTTGTTGGCGTCGGGAGTGAACTCATCTTGTTCATTGGTTTTCCATCGCCAGAAACTCTCGTGATCAAATGCGCCCAATTTAGTCAGATATTGGATTTTTTCTTTTTTTATGCTTTCAATCGATAGACACTGTGTGATCAAAAGGCCAGCAATGGCTTCCTTGGTAAAAGCAGGGTTGTTACTGATGGCAAGAAAAAGCGGGTTATTGGGCTGTTTGTTGGTAAGTCTGCCAGCCAACCTCGACGTTTTCATTCCCAGATTTCGACGAACAAGAATATTGAGTGCCGCCAAGTGAGACTTGTTCATATTAGTGAAGCTGTTGGTAGAGAGAGCCATATCCTCGGAATCAATACCTAGACCATCAAGTATCGGTGAAACAAAGGGAGGGTTTAGACCGAGGCGTTCCCAAATCTTATTTGTATAGGCCATCTGGGTAGGGGACATCACGCAATTCACGTCATCGCAAACGCGTGGAAGCGCAAGAACAGCGGCCCCCATACTGACAACGCAGCGGCCTATTTCCTGTTCGTTAAGAGGTTGGTCAATGGTTCTTATCGCTCCCTCGGTACACAATGCAGTGGCAGCAATAACTGCCTTGACATAGGCCTGACTATCTTTGAGGCTTTCCTTAATACAGGTCTCGACTCCCCTGGTTGAAGACAGGCAGCCTTGTACTGTTTGTGCATCGCGCGTCAAGGCATTTACTGTTGTTTCAAGCTGACCATACCATTTACTGTTTTTAGCTTTCTCATTGATGCGCGCCAAAGCTTCCTGTCCGGCGCGAGGTACATTCGACACTGCTTTTTTCAAGTTCTCCGTGCTAAGCGTTGGGAGTTTGATGTTCGCGTTAAGACTTAGTTTTTGTCCAGGAAGGTAATTACTAAGATCGTAGTCGCTATCTTCGATCATTTGATCAATGGGATCGACACTGGTTAAACAAAATTTGGTGTTTTCGACGTCGCATTGCTTGGCTTCGGTGACCTGTTGATCAAAAGACTTCTGCCAGCTTAAGGCAAATTTTCTCTTGGTTTCGAGAGGAACAATATGATCGGGCAGCGACAGCCAAAAGAGGGTTGCCATCGCATGATCCTTGGACAACATGCCGTATTTCGATGCATTGGGCTGGTCCTTTAAAAGAGGATTGCGCCGCAGCTGTCCCGAACTCTCCAGCGAGTTTGGAATTACCGAGCAAGCTGCCCGTTCACCTGAAGCACAAAGCATGGCGGCATACATGAGAGTATCGCCGCCCGTACCAAACGTTATGGGATTTTCCTTGTCTACAGCTCGCTCTGTCGGAAATCCTGCGTTCCAGCCCTGGACGTCATCAATCTTCTTCTCGACTATGGCACGCCAGAGGGATTTTTTGACTTTCAAATCCGCAAGATTGGTTTGTGCGTTAGCCGTGCTGGCGCAGGCCAATATCGGGAGAACGCAAAGAATCATTTTCACCAGGTCATTCGTTTTCATAGGGCACCATGAGAGGTTTAAGCTTCGGCAGTGAGCTATTTGTGCACGTTTTCTTGAAATAAGCTGTATGAGTAAAGGAAAGGTTGGGCTATGTCAATGTCTTATTGGCATAGATAGATGTCTTTTATCCCCAGAAAATTATTTGACTTTCACGACAATAACCGTCCGGTATCTTAGAAAAATAAACTAACCGTTTCCGATTAATGATCTAACAGGGGAGGGGAAGAAAGGCGAGAAAAATCCGGTATCGCGTGAAATAAGGGTTTTCAAGGGGTTCGCAACTGTGGTTCACAGTCGGTGCCCATGAAAACTTTGTCATGCTAGCCCAGGAGTTGCCATGGGCGCCTCGGGTTGCCTTGGAGCGGATTTTTAAGAATTTTACAGAATAGGGACTCAGATTATTGAAAATCTGAGCGCAATTGCAGGGCTATCTTCATTTATAGCGGGACTTCATGTAGTCCTGGCAATCATCAAGATCATCGTATTCACTCAGATCACTTGTGTTTTTGCAGGTAAGGTCTATTCTGGTGTCACCTTGAGTCATGACGGCAACTTCACCAGTATATCCACTGAAAACATAAGTCTTGCCTTCAAAGTCAACTTCACAAGTTTCGAGCTTCCCCAAAAGTGATTTGAGTACAATTGGTTTGTCTGAAACGTCCAGATAACAACGAGTGTAGTGCTGTGTCAGCGCCGGGCCTTTGTTCCTTGATTTATACTCGAAGCATTCTAACGTTCCAGTGCCGAAGACATAAGTGTTGTCTTTGTCGAAGCAGTATTTTCCTGCCTTGGTGATCTTTACCGTCCATTCAGGCAGGGGTTTATCTTTACAGGAAATAGGAAGTAGCAGAGCGACTGCCCACATGATGTGTACTTTGTTCACGGTTCCTACCTATTCTTCGACAATTTGCCTGCTCGAACACCTTGAACGGAATGCCTGAAACTCGGAATGGCCTGTCTATTCTATAATATCTTATCATAAATGCTAACGACTTTCACAAGATCAGGAACCCGGGGCATTGCGTTGCAACGCCTTAATCATCAAATCCCAATCCAACCGATGCAACTCATGACCAGCACCTTTTAAAGGCACCAACGTCGCGTTAGGTATCACACGCGTTAAGTACTCAGCATGAGGGAAGGGAAGGACCGGATCCTCGGATCCATGAATAATTAAAGTCGGAACATTGATACGATTCAACTGCCCCTCAGCCCATTCCCCGCCACTCAGCAAAGCATGATTGAACATACTGAGCAGACATGTCGAACGACGATATTCCTCTTGAGCGATACTACGAATCAAAGCCTCATCAAAAGGATGACGACTCCCAGCGGTCACGCGCCAGCCATCCACCATAAAATCCACAGCAACTCGCTCATTACCCCAATCCACATCACCCGCATGCGCATGGTGATCCAACACCT
>NZ_DASQYZ010000447.1:0-4300 GCF_035638955.1 Oligoflexus sp.
TTATATGAAAGATACCAGCGGACATGAAGCATGATGATCTGGCGCTCAAAACAATGTCCTTTGGTGTCAAAAAGCATGAGCCGCCCTCCCAAGGTTTCCCGGAGAATACCACGGGCTTACCCAGGCGCAACACAACCTGAAGTTGACCACACCACCATCTACCGCTGGGTCATCAAGTTCACGCCAGGGCTGGAAAAGGCTGTACGCCGGCTCAAGCGGCCTTCAGGCAAAAGCTGGTTCTTGGTTGAAACTTATATCAAGGTCAAAGGCAAGTGGAAATACCTCTACCGGGCCGTGGATAAGGAAGGCGATACCGTGGACTATTTGCTCACGGCAAAGCGTGACCGGAAAGCCGCACAACGCTTTCTGTCCATGGCAATCAAGTCAAACGGTGAACCGATAAAAATCACTATCGACAAAAGCGGAGCCAACACATCTGCGATCAATGACTATATTGGCGACGCTGGAGCCGATATCGAAATTCGTCAGAACAAATATTTGAACAACATTATCGAGCAGGACCATAGGCCCATCAAGCAGCTATGCAGAGTCACCTTGGGCTTTGGGAAGTTTCGAACGGCAAGGATTACAATTGGTGGCTTTGAATCGATGAGAATAATTCGAAAACGGCAAGTCAGAGCAGAGGGTGATACCTCTGCAGAGATCTTCTATTCCCTGGCTGCATGATCGTTCGCCAATCCGTGCTTCCCCTCGCTCAGCTTCTGCAAACGCAACACAACCGCTGAACGCCGCCTGCCAGGACTGCGGACGCTTTTCCATTGCGATTTGGAGCGGCCAAACCGCATGTCCTCACTGCGGCAGCAGTTTTTCGATCCGTCGGAAGGGGATCTAACGTTCAGGCTTTGCAGGGACCGAAGCGGAAGGCAAAGTTCGGAGCTCGAGTCAAAAAACCTTCAACCTCTTGAAGACTTGAATTGGTTGCAACTCGCAGTGTGGTTTCAATGAGGATATTAAATGGAACTGCCATTGCCTCTTTCGAGCAAGGAGGGTCTGAAATGGTTGGAGTCATTGTATCGAGAGTGGCCTCAAAAGGCCCATTTCTGGGACCGATGATGAGCTTCTCATAGCGGTAAACGTACTGCAGAGCGCTTACTGTCTCAACTTTTATAGAGTAATCGACGCTATCGACGCTAGCCAGGACCGCCGATCCCAGAACCTTGAGCGAATCCACGTTAAGATCCACCCAATACCCAGGCGGAGCGGTTACCTGCCCGCGTACGGTACAGGAGATTCTTGATGCGGCGGAGCACTTGGCAATAATGTCGCCAATTTCACCCAGCTGGACGGTAAATGAGTTCCTGCCGGGAATATTGGTTTGATAAGCAGGGCATTCTGTTGGGACTTTTGAGTCATCGATAAGCCGTGCAAGGGTAATATCGGCAGGTTGAACGGGAGTTCCATCAGCCGAAGCAGGCTCTTCCTTTTTGGGATCTGGTTCGGATGCTGATGATGTAGGGGTCGAATCATTCGTGGATTCTGAGGTGGCCGGCAAAGCCTCCTTACCCTCTATCTCATGGGATGGCGCCCGACGTGGCGTGCAGGCAAGCACGAAAGCACCACCAAGAATAATTGAAACGACCGCGTTTGGCGTCACTATGAAAGTTCCTCTAACATATTTTGTAACGCTTATATCGGTGCGTTTCGCGTTTTCCCAATAATCCAGGTGCAGGGTTATATAGTCCAAGTGCAGGCGAGACTCCGGCTCAGGAAAAAAAACGCCCAACGCGCAAGGGCTGGGCTATGGACAAAGGACAATGGGGGGGACCGAACTTTTTCACCGCGGGGTGCATTTAGATTGAAAAGACAAAGTAAAGTTTTCTTAACCAGACTTGCCCGGTCAATAACCCTTATCGCAAAGCAGCATTTTTTAGACGTCTTATGGCTTCCATTCGCAGGCGTTTCGGTGCGAATTAAGCGAGCCTAGGCACTCAAAAGGCAACTGAGATTCAGGCAAAGTCAAGGTTACGAGTGTCCCAAAGATGCTGAGAAGTATTACACTAAAGTATTACCTTGCAAAAACGCGTAATAAGCTATATTGGCATCTTTATTGAAGTAGCAAACGGTAATTTAGAGCCATCAAACATTAAGGAGGGCAAGGCGTGCATAAGCTTTTACTTAAAGCCTTATTAAACACCAGCAAATGCGAGGTCAAATTTTTGCATGGCGTCGACCTCGAAAAGTTTTTGGATCGTGGCCAAATAGTCGACGGCGTCAGATATCCAACAGGATACATCAGTGAACAAGGCGAAGCCTGGGGCATTTATCATCAAGGAGCCTTGATTGGTGGGTACGTTGTTGCGGTCAAAGGGCCCTTCCGTACAACAACCGGCCTTCGGGCTCATGGTATCAAGCACTACTATCGTGATGAAGAAATGATTGAACTGGGCGGTGTATGGGTGGAAAAGGAATTCAGGCAGAAGAAGTACACTACGTGCCTGTGGCTCCATATGGTGTCCCGGATTAAAGATCACAACCGGCCGTTTGTAATTTATGGATATAACCTCCAGAGGAGTGGCCTGCAAAAGCTCTACGCTGCAGGCAAACCTGACGTCCTTTTTCGAGGCCAGTCGTTGGGAAATTCGAGTGTAAAAACGCATTCCACAGCCTCTATAGAAGTCGTAAACGTCCGCAAGGCCCTTTCTGCAATGATCTTAAAATCAATCGGTCGCGCATTTACGATTTTTCTGGTAAAGTCCAGAGAAAGCAGGTCATTACCAGCCAAGGACGGTGCCGTTGAGACCATTGAAGTCAATCGAGGAATTCTTTCAGAGTAGTCCTCTACCCGAGCAATTCATTCGGAACTATAGAGACGAAATTATTGATCACCTGGATGAAAGAGCGTTTCAAAGAGCGTATCTCGGAAAATTCAAATACTTTCTAATCTTCTATCCGCTTGCAGTTGGAACCCTGAACTATGGAAAAAGCGGTGATCTGGTAACACTTGTATATTGGAGCTTGTTTTCGCTTGCGACAGCAATCACCATCCGTGTTGGTAGCAGAAGAAAATCCGCTCTCAATGTTAAGTCTGCGAAGTATTTTCTGGAATTTGTTACTGGTCTTTCGATTGTTTTGACTGCCATTCTCTCAGGTCATGTTGAATCGATGGGACTTGTCACTCGCGGTGGACCCATCCAATTTTCTTTTATAATTCAGGCAGCAAATCCATACTGGTTTGATCGTGAAAAGCTAGTCCTTCGTGGACTGGTTTATGGAATCATGTCGTATTTTTTTGCTGCGCATTTCTTTCCGGATTTTTACACAATACTCATCTCACAGGTCCTCATTGGTGTGCCTGCAAGCATCTTTGTTACACTGGCGCTGCACTCGGGCGAAGTCGCACAGGTGAATATTAAAGCACTGGCGGACAAAGAAAAAGAAGCCTTGGAAATCGATAGGACACACGGTTGGAGGCAACTAAGCAGGCTTATTTATCCTCACCAACATCATCTTCTTAAAATTGGGCACGTTCTTGAAGAGACAATGAACCTTGAAAGAAAAGAGGCTATCGTATCAGAGTTTGACATCAAGGACTCCGCATCCATAGTCCAGATACCCGGCTATGACTTGCACAAAGGCAATTTATTCAAAAACATTTCTCAAGAGTATATCTTTAGAAACTATAAGTTTTCCCAGGGCTGGGAGGACTTGAGAACACCTTTATCAGACGGATATTTTTTCAAGGATACAGGGGACGGGTTTATCTACACAGTTGGCCATCCGTTCCGCTCAGAGCACCCTAACCACGCCGAACAGTCAATAAAGATGGCATTCGACATAATCGTTTTCTCGAAGATGTATCTGCAAACAAACTTGGGCGCGAATCCTTTCATATGTGTTGCAATTGTGAGAAGCATGGTGCAGGGTTTATGGAAGTCATCAAATGTTACAGACTTTGATTTTACCGATCGCAGTGTCATACCAGTAGCGCGGCTAGGTTCTTTTCGGCGAGAGCTCGAAAACAAGGGCGCGATTAAGAGAGTATCATCACAGATTCTCATCAGCGAGGATGTGTATGTGTGTTTGGTCGGATCCAAAAATCTCTTTAAAGAAATTGATATAGTGTCGCTGGGACTCCGCTTACGGGGATCAGATGCAAGATATGTTTACGTCCACGACGTGGAATAGTTTACAACTGCTCGGCGTCGGGGTCAGCAATAAGCCAAGGTCTAACTCGACCTCGCCGGGGATTTTTCAGGCTTCTGCTTCTTCATAGGGTTGTGTTGCGCCTGGGTAAGCCCGTGGTATTCTCCGGGAAACCTTGGGAGGGCGGCTCATGCTT
>NZ_DASQYZ010000448.1:0-11012 GCF_035638955.1 Oligoflexus sp.
TAAGGATAATCCTTAAGGAGACCTTAAGGACAGACCTCAACTTTTAAGGACAGTCCTCAAGGATACGTTAAGGACACATTGCCTGTCTTTTATGGGACGATTCAAGCTGGGTAAGGGCGATCGCATACGACTTTACATGATCTGTCCCGAGGACTATCTGACCGATATCACGATCAGACTCAATGAAGGTCACCCGATCTCCCGCCTCGATAGCCTTTTGCCCTGGAATTGGCAGGCCGCCCCGCCCGATGATATCGATAGCATCAAAAAATACGTCAGATATAATCGAACTCTCTCAGCTTAGAGCAGAGCTTTACTGAATTTATTGTTCTTTGAAAACTGCATACGCAACGCATACAGTCCTTTCAGGATGGTCAGATTTCTGGGTCTATGTTTAGAATTATTTTCTTTGAATATTGAACTTCCAAAGAAGAGAAATTCATTGAAATTCCTATTTCGTAAAAGCTTCAGACACGATCGGGAAAATATTTTCCAAACGTCAGGATGCGCGCTCGTTTGCTTTATTGGGATTGATAGGCCATCGAGCCGATATCATTGTACCTGACGTATCCGAGACAGGCGCAATTGTGATGGAACCTCCCAATCCTTCTATGGAACAGCGCACGGCCGACAACCCAACACCACGGCCACTCGTCGTCGACAGCTCGGCTGCCGTGGTTACGTTGTCTTGAAACACCAATGCATAGAGCGAGGGAACATCCAGCTCTCCAAGTCCACGTTCCTCTGCGACTTTCTTCAAAGCGTTCAGATTGATGCCCGCCCCGTTATCAGAGAGGGTCAACCGTATCTCTTGATCGACCTCTTCTGCCCGCAGTGTTATGCGGATAGGATTCAGGTTTTGACCGTTGCGCCTTGGGCGCAAAAAGCCATGATCAAGGGCATTGGAGAGCCCGTGAATAAAAAAGCTTTCTACGATTGAGATATCAAGTTCATTCCAATATTGTATCCCGTCCACCAACTGAATCCCTTGCCAGGAAAGTCCCTCTTGCTTTGCTCTTTTCAGGAATTCATCAATAGTCTTCTCCAGGCTGCTGCCCAACCATATCGGCTTATCTTCTGCGGCGTTGGTGAAACTGATAATTTCCATGAAACGCTGATAGTCATTCAAACTGGAGCGCAAGGGAAGATAAACTTCCTTACCTATTTTTTCAGCGTCGCTGGTCCGCAGTCTTGATTCCAAGTCGTGTATTTCCTGGCTGAGTCCGCGGTAGGAAAAGGCCCGCGCCACACCTTTAAGCGTATGCAACCGACCGAGCCCATTCAACCGGCCTTGGTCCGAAGCCAGCCATGACTCAAGTTCAGCAAGGAAACCACGCGCGCGCGGCCCGTGTTCGGCAACAATTTCCTTTAAGGTCTGAGGCAGATTTCGTAAAGCTTTTTCCTGGACGCCGATGGTACTTTCCAACTCACGCTCTTTGCTTACGTCCCGCATGCAAACAAGAATCCTTTGGATTCTTGAATGTTCATCGCAGACGGGTATCCAACGAACATGAAGAATCCGTGCCGCAGTCCCATTGACGATGAATTCACATGGAAGGTTGCCGGCGTTCAGATCCCAAGCTACCAGATCCTCCCCCAGGACCGCCTGAAAGATCTGTCCCATGACACTCAGGTTTTCGCTGCTGATGTTTGTATTTCGCTCGACAAGTTCAGTGAAGTGCATTCCAGCAAAACTGCTTTCCTGCGAAAACAGGTTATGCAAATGCCGGGAGTAATCGACCGAAATGCGGCATCCAGCATTAATTGTCAGCAATCCTTCATCAACGTTGTTCAAAATCACTTCAATTTGAGAGCGGCGCCGATGGGCGATCCGGGATTGCCTCAGCGCATAAATAAGAACAACAAACACAGCGAAAAGGGCCAGAACCAAGCCATAAGTGAATTCCTTGACTTTTTCCGCTTCTCGCAGGAGTTCCGCCTTGAGCTGCAATTCATTTTGCAAATTTGCAGAACGTTCCTGTTCCAATTGCAGACCAACAGCCGCGGCTGCCTTATTGAATTCCTCCTTTTCCCGCTTTTTAGCAATGTCCTTAAAAATCTTTGTGTATGATTCCAATCTGCGTAGGGCTTCCTCCGGACGATTCAGGGCACGCAGGGACTCGTAATGGATGTAGTCAAGGTCGCCGTGGGCGTCCTTATTCTCCAAAGGAAACATTGGTCTGGCTATTTCCACCGCCTGAATGGACTCTTTGAAGCGCCCGCTGTCCCGATATATTTGGGCCGATCTAAGGTAAGCCTTGGCAACCCAGTTGGTCATTCTTATTTGCTTGAACTTTGCGATGGCTTCTTCGATCGTACGCACAGCGTCTGGAAAATTTTTACGCAAGCTAAAGGCCTGGCTTTTCGAGTAAAGGGCCAAGCCCACACCAATGTCAGACTGGGTTTCCTGCGATAATTTCAGCGCCTCCTCTATCGCCGAATCAATCGCAGCAAAGTCTGGCATATTAGCCTGCAGAAGCAGATTGCTACGGGAGTAAGCAAGGATTGCTCTTGAACTTCGAATGCCACAACGCCTCAGTTTATCGATTTGCTGAAAGTTAAGAGTTTTCTCTTCTTCATGCATTTTACGTACGGAAAAACTTGCACCAAGAGCAGTTTTTGTACGATAGTCAACAAGGAGTGAACTTGTCCTGGGATCCTCGTTGAGCTTCAATCCCTCATTAATGAGTGGCATGGATTCATCAAACCATCTCTGTCGAACCATGATAAGTGACGCTGCCCCGAGCATGAAGGAAAGCGATTCCGGATCATTAAACGCACGAAATTTTTCAAGTATTTGATTGAGGTCTTTCAAGTAGACACTGGGGTTGGCACTGACCGTATCCAGGCTATCGAGCTGACTTTCTTCTAAACCTGCATATTCGAGATAGTGCTTGCCATCCAAGGCGATCTTCTTGGCATCTTTTATGTCTTCAGGTGCGAGTCGGCCGACCAGCGCCAGCGCCCAAGCTGCTCTCATCCACAGAATAGGTTCTATTTTCCGGTCTATATCTTTGATCTGTTGTTCAAACCAAGGGATGTGAAGCTCGCTATAGTCAAGAATTGCGTATTCAATAGCGAAGCGGTTCCCAAGGTCGATGGCTGGTTGGCTTTGAGTAGCCTTCTGGATTTCACACTGCTCGAAAACTTTCTCCCAGGGTATCGCAACGGATTCATCAGCGCAAAACAGATTCCAAACCAGCAATAACACTAGTTGGAATACGAGCCCATGTTTCAGACGCTGCATATTCTCGCCTTCCCGAATTTCTCTGCTCACCTTTGCCTAAGTCAGCTATTAAGCTTCACAAAACTTCGGTCAAAATTCGCCCAAGTTTAAGCATATCATACGCACCAGAACAACCCTTACAAATTCCACAAAATTGTTGGATCTCAAGACAGTCTGAGTCCAACAGACGGAAGGGGGCGGCCTGTTCCGTACTCCGGTTGGCGTTGACATTGATATGGCGGAAATTTCCAGAATCCTTAGTGCGCCAAGAAAAGCGGCGCGCATCTCGCGGGTGAAAGTCCCGCAGCGGAAGGGGAAGTCAGCCCCACCGCGTAACGAGTCTTGAGTCCATGGAGGCAACAAAATGGACTAAGCGTAGACAGTGAAGCATTCGAGCCGAAATCCGCAAGGGTGAACGCATTGAACCCCGAAAGAAGTTTGAAGTCCTTAGCCTTTGATTCACGCCCCGGATCATGACGACCGAACCGGGGGCTTGGCCCGCCCCCGGAACCCACCGGCCTGATTCCGCCCATTGCGGCGGAGCAACTGCGCATTGGAGAAGAAACTGCTTCCGGATCACCCGTGGTTTCAGAATCTGAAGCAATGTCGTGAGAACCAGCTCCGCTGGTACAGGGCTGGTTGGTCGTGTTTCACGAAGGAGTCGAGCCAGCCCTACGTATTTTGCAGGGCTGGCTCTGGTCGATTGAAAGCGAGTGTTGTCTTGCCTGTTAACTTACCACTGCACCCATCGTTCACTCAAAACTGATTGGCTTTCGATTATCCCGAGCCACGCGATCGATCATCTTGTTATAGGGATCGACGCCCACCTCGAAAGGCTTGTCTTTCACAGTCACAGTCAGAACCCTTTCATCCTTTGAGATCAGGCGCTTTTCCGTCCAGAGCACCATTTCATCCTCTTCCTTGCCGGACGGACCACGGGCAAAGACGGCGAGTTCCACCGGCTCATCGTAAACCCTGGGGGATTCGACCCCCTTGCCATCCGCCTCCATCTTGGAGAGGTGGAGTTTGAAGGTGACATCCCATTGCCCATCGTCGCGCTGTTTGGCCGTCGCTTCCGTTACGCGGTTATCGTAAAACACGATTTTTTCAAAGAGATCAGTAATCAAATCCTGTTTGTCAGCTGGAGCCTCGGCGCGAATGTATTCGAGGAGTTCTTTTGAAGTCGTGAAGGGAGGCTCTTGAAATCCCTTATCCTGGAGATATCGTTTCAGCGCCCTATTCAAAGGCACCTCGCCAATCTCATCGCGCAGGCGATAAAAGACCAGGCTGCCCTTGCGATAGTGGATATACTGCTGTGCTTCCACGCGATAGAGGGGCTGCTCGGCAATTTCCTCCCCACCGCGTCCACTCAGATAGCGGTCGAGTTCATAGCGTAGAAAACGCCGCATTTTTTCGCGACCATATTCCTTCTCCATGACCATCATGGCCGCGTACTGGGACAAGGATTCCATTAAAAGCGTCGATCCCTGGACACCGGCGCCGATGACTTGATGCCCCCACCATTGGTGGGCCATTTCATGAGCCGTAATATAGAATACATAGTCCACATCATCCTTATTACGCAGGTCAGCAATAAAACCGATGCCTTCCGAGTATGGGATGGTATTGGCGAAAGACTGCGCGAAGCTAGCATAAGCGGGAAACTCCAGGATTCTTACCTGGCGATGCTGATAGGGGGTGAATTCGCGCGTGTAGTAATCGAGCGATTTTTTCGTGCTTTCGATCATGCGATCGACGTTGTACGGATGTTTCTTATCGTAATAGACTTCAATGGGGATGCCATTCCAATCGCTTTTTTTCACTTCCCAGCGGGCCGAGAGATAAGCGTAGAAGTTCATCATGGGCCGATCCATTTTATAATGGAAATAACGGCGTCCATTTTCCTCCCAGGTTCTTTGCAGGTAGCCCGGAGCCATCGCGATCTGGTCGGCACTGGTGGAGACAGTGGTTTCAAAGTCGACCCAATCCGCCTCGGAACTCATGACGCTGTGGGCGCGTGCAGGCTCGTCTTCCAGTTTTGCCATGCGTTCGGGTTCACCCAACCCCCGTTTTCGACGTTCCGTACGCTGCTGCAGCTCCGCTCCAGCGTTGTAGCCAAAGCGCGGGAAATAAGTGGCATTATTGAAGAAAGTCCCGTTCAGGTTCACGCTGTCCGCGGCCCCGGAATTGGTGAAGCCCCGGCTGGTGATGTTCACCTTAAAATTAAGATCGAGCTTATCGCCAGGTGCCAGGGCCTGGTTGAGCTTGATGATTTTGAAGCCAAAGTCCGCGTCGTCGACCACAACCTCATGGGCTGGCAGTGCATCCCAGGTGGTTTCCACCTGTTCGTTGACCTGCATAATGAGACGGTCAAGGGGCTGGGTGGTTTTATTCTGCAGGATGTAATGCCCTCGGATCAAAACGCGCCGTTCGGCCGGAAAGATGTCGACGTTCGCATTCACGGCTGTGATTTTAGGATGCGGTGCACCCTTGTACTGTCGATAAAGCTTTTCGTACTGAGCCGTCCGATCCATGGCAACATCACCTGCACGGTAGCTGTTCAGAATGTTGGTGTTGTAGAATATCCAAACACCCGTTCCCATAAACCCCAGCGCGCACAGGATCAAGGCGATGCCGGACGAACCTATGAGCCGATGTTGGGCCAAGCGCACCCGGGTCTTCCATTCCTGGGAGAGACCACGGACCCAGAACGCCTGGGCCAGGATCATGAGTCCACCTGTGAATAGACTCCAGTAAAGCAGGAACCACGACCAACCTTTCCAAAAATGCCCGTAGCCGTTCATATCGGAATAGGGGAGAGGCGGAAGACTTGCAGGTGTGTAGAGATTGTGATCGAAATGCATGGTGCTCAGAACAATCTGCGCGACCATGAACAGAATCATCAATAGATAACCGATGAACTTATTGTTGGTGAAGATCTGCAGGGATAAAGCCCAGAGCCCTGATAGTACAAAGGGTAGGGCTCCCACCAGGCTGCCTTTGATATAAACGTCCACTTCGATCGGAGCGCCACCGCGAATCAGCTGATAGATGATACCGGAGAGTACGCCTACCGAGAGAAACGCCAGAATCACGGCACCTAGAGCCCCACACTTGGCCAATAGAGGTGCCCAGTTTGGAATGGGCATGGCGTCTGTAACGTCGGCTATTTTAGCCTGCCGTTCTTTAAAAATGAGTTCGCCCGCAAAGAACGTTACAATGATGATCAGCATGAAATTAAACGTACCCGTCAGAGTCTCAAGCATGGAGCGCGCCACGGGATAGGTGTCGGTTCCGTAAGTGCGACCAGACTGGGATACGCTGGCGAAAAAATTCATAATCGCGAAGAGAAGCATGACTAAAAAGGGCACGCTTTTCAGCACCGCCTTGGTATCAAAACGGAGGATGCTCCAGCACTGAACCCAGGGTGTCACCGCAGTGGGTGTCGGCTGAATCGATCTGATGTTGACAGTTGGGGCGACTTCGCTAACAGGCGCCTTCTTGGATTTTCCAAAAAGACGCCGACCTGTGCCGGCACGCTGGGGTTTGAAGAGCATGAGCGTTGCCAAGGTCAGAGCCAACGCAATCGCGCTCCACAGAACCCGGTTCGCCAGGATAAAGCCAGCTATCGGTGGCAGGAGGCTATTCGCATCAGCTGTCGAGAAATAGCGAACTGCTCGTCCAAAGGCCTGCATCCCGAACGGGTCGATGAGAGCTGCAAGCCATTCATTGTTGATATCGCGTGTTAAAGTATTGGCAACGATCCAAAGAACGAAAAATGCCACGATGCCCACGTAAACAAGAAGCATGGAGCGTGTTGTGGCCGCGAGCAGCATCAAGAGCGTGCCGACAAAGAGAAGGTTCGGCAGTACAAAGAGGGCAAAGCCAACCAGAAAAGGCTGCAGCGAAAAAGGACCCACACGATCGGGTTCCACCCAGGGCATATAAGGCCCGATCATCAAACCCATGGCAACCATGGCAAAAATAAAAAGACATGCCGTCAAACCCGCAAGAAAACGCCCTAGCAGGTAATCATGCTTGCGCATCGGAGTCGCGAATATCATGTCCGACATGCCGAGCTCCGCATCGCGAAGGACCGGACCGGCGATAAAAATCGTCACGACAAACATGGAGATCACGGTAAAGACACCAAGAAACCGAACGATGACCATCGGTGCATTCCGATTGATTTGCCCAATGGAACCACCCACTTGGATCACGTCGCTCGAGGCTGCCCCAAAGGCCATCGCCCCCAAGGCCAGAGCAACCACCCAGAGCAGAGGCTGGCGGAGCTGATAGCGAAGATCGAATTTAAAAAATTCAAACCACATGCTCACACTCCCCTTGCGGCGCGGAGCTGCAGAAAATAGACATCTTCAAGATCCGGCTCGACCTGCACAAATCCGTCGGTAAGCGGCAACTCAGAGAAAACATTGATCTGCGGATGGCCAGCTACAAGGCGTGTTGAGAGCACGGTGTAACGGCTCTGATAGTCCGTGAGCTCGGCCTTCGCGATGCGCTTCCGCCAGACTCTATTGCGAAGTCCTTCGATCGCTGCCTGAGGCTCGCCTTGGATCAGGACACGGCCCTTGCTGATCATGGCCATCCGAGGGCAAAGATCAGTCACGTCCTCAACAATATGCGTCGACAGGATCACAACCACCTGCTCGCCGATTTCTGCCAGAAGGTTCAGAAAGCGGTTGCGTTCGTCCGGGTCGAGACCCGCTGTCGGCTCATCGACGATCACGAGTTTAGGCGAACCAAGCAGCGCCTGGGCTATCCCAAAGCGCTGGCGCATCCCACCTGAATAGGTGCCGAGACCACGCTTACGAGCTTCCCATAGATTGGTTTGGCGCAGAAGGCCTTCCACGGCTTCCTTACGTTCTGAGCGTTGCGTCAGACCTTTAAGGACAGCGAAATGATGAAGCAAATCCTCGGCACTGACTTTGGGATAGACGCCGAAATCCTGCGGGAGGTAGCCGAGCTTGCGGCGGAGCTCTTCTTTGTGCCGCAGAACGTCCAGTCCGTTGAATTCAATGCGTCCGCTATCGGGCTCCTGCAGCGTGGCAATCGTTCGCATGAGGGAAGATTTGCCGGCTCCATTGGGCCCCAGAAGGCCGAAGAGGCCATTCGGAATGTCGAGGCTTACATTATTGATGGCATGGACGCCATTTGAATAGGTTTTGTTCAGCTGTTGAATGGAAAGCATGAAGGGCTGGCTCCTTGGTTGTTCGCAAAGCCTGTAAGATGCGTCGTTGCTGGTTTCGACTATATCGTTCTATGATAAAATGTCAATGAAGCCCCATGGCGGCTTTGCTGTATTATTACTTGTAATGCATGCGGAAAGGTTACACGGTGGACATCGCAGCTGCCCCTATCAAAAGTCTTTTTTTGAATCGCGAACCCGTGGATTGGCAGCCCAATATTCTGAAAAGACAATCACTCCATATACAATAATAATTTGAGCTACGAATCCGAGCAAAAAGAGGTTCATGCTGATACTCCTGAAAAGTCAGCTATCAGTAGCTATGTTTTTGCCAACGAGATGAATCTGAGATGCGCTTGATGCAACGAAATAAAGACTGGGCGAATATAATATCTAGAATCGTCTATCCTGGTGCCCTGGTCTGACCATCGTTAGACCTTCTTTAGAAAAAACCACATCTCGCACTGAATGAGGACGGCTGCCAACACCATCATCGTAACGAGCACAGGTGCCTGTAGGAAAAATGCTATATCAGATAATTCTGCGAAAAATGTGAAAGCAACAAAAGCGCAGAACACGACCGATAGAGTCACGATGGATTCGCTGCTTATGAAATTCGATAGAAAATGAACAATGCTGAGCAGTATCAGGCCCGCCAACGAACCTATGATCGCCATATGCAGAAGAACGCCCAATCCTTCTGTCTGCGAAAAGCTGAGTATGGCAGCAAATATTGGCAAGGCGAGCAGCGCAGGCACTATGGCTGGGGCATAGCGAAAAACCGTAATGTCCTTCAGAGAGACAGGCAGACACTTTATTGTCTTGAGTCGTCTACGCCAGCCAGAGTCGCTTCCGTCAAACGCAAGAGTAAGACCGCTGAAGAGAGTTGCAAAATAGATCAGAGTCATGCCTTCAGGTGCAAGAATGATAGCCTTTTTGTGAGAAGCGCCGTGCAAGGAGGAAATAAGCGGAACAAGAAGAATAGGCATAAGCACAGAATACAGAGAATACTTAAGCTTTTCGTTTTTGATGTCCGTGAGGAGTATCTTAAGCATGTATGAAGCTCCGATCAAACAAAGGTTTTTTTGCGGTGGAACTGTATGAAATTTACAGTTATCACCAGGAAGGCAGAGGCGGCGTAGAATGGTAAAAAATTCACGGCCTCGGGCCCTTGAATCCTGGTGTCGCCTGGCTGAATAGTTTGCAAGTGCGCATGCGTTAGACTGTTAGTAGCCAACATGATAAAGAGCAGTAAAAAAAATGCGTTTACGCTAACGCGGCTTTTATGCCAAGCGTCGCAACAAATGTTATAGAGCCCAAATAAAGCCAATGACAGAAAAGCAGCGCCCATGAACGAGTCGATCGGATTCTTCTCAACTTCCGTGCCATAGATCTGTTGAATCAGCCATGCGATCAGGCCCCCGAGTACGATGAGGCATGTCAGTAAAAGAAGTATTCCAAGATATCTATGAATAAAGACGGACGTGCGGGATATCGGCAAGGCCATCAGTACGACATCAGGTCTTTTTCTGTTTATCAGAAAAGCACCGGCTGCGCATGTCACCGTCCAGAAGATGGCCCAATAAACGGCAATACCTATCTTAACAGCCGTTTGATCCTGAAGGCTGCCATCCAAAACATGACTGTTCCCCAACTTCCCCATGACAAGGAAAAGTACGAATAGTCCCGACAGCCAGAAGACTGCCTGCCTGAGATCTGCCATGATCAATCGCACGTTCATACCTTTGTCCCCTGCAGAATATGAATCGTTATCTCTTCTAAACTGATCCGGTTGGACTCAAGCACTTCGATCTGATGACGTTTCAGCCAATCCAAAGTCAGCCCGACTTCAGCAGTCGTGACAAGATGAAGAGGGCCTTCGTGCGCCTGTTTGATAACACCCGGGATAGAGGTGACCGGCTGGACGGATCGAAAGGATATCTTTCGCCAGTCATTCATAAGATCATCCTTTGCGACCTTCTTCATGAGCAGCCCGGCTTTGATAAAAGCCAGGTGATCAGCGATCGCAGAAACATCGGCCAGTGTATGGGTCGATATCAGGAGTGAATGGTCTCCAGTTCGCAGCAAGTCACCAAGGATGTCCAAAGTTTCGGCGCGCACAATAGGGTCCAAACCCGAGGTGGGTTCGTCCATGATCATAAGCTTGGGTCTATGACTCAAAGCTACCACAAGGCATAGCTGAGCTCTTTCCCCCACAGAAAGAATCTTGGGCTTTTTGCCTGGATCAAGCTGCAGACGCTTGAGTATGTTTCGCGAAAAGTCAGGATCCCAGTTTTCATAAAATGAGGCAAAGAATTTCAAGTTCTCTTCGATAGAAAGATTCTCGTAGAAGGCTTGATTGCTCAGGATGAATCCGATGTTGTTTTTCCAATTGGCCAGGACCGGATGAGCGGCTTCTCCGCAGACTTCAACCGACCCACCTTGCCTTTTATGAAGTCCAAGAATGCAGTTGATCGTTGTGCTTTTACCTGCGCCGTTGGGGCCAATGAAACCGACCGCAAGGCCCTGCTCAATCTCAAGATCAATGGGACCAAGTTTGAATTTACCAGCGGCAGCCGT
>NZ_DASQYZ010000449.1:0-2534 GCF_035638955.1 Oligoflexus sp.
GTCCATCCATATTGGGCATGTTGCAGTCGGTCACGATCAACGAAGAATGTGTGGACCTGCAGCTCTCCAGGGCCGCCTTGGAAAGCCATGAGGGGACTGCAGCAATTCTTCCTTCAACATCCTTGTCTTTGAGAATTTTCAAAAGGCTGAAGACTGCTCTTATGCAGTCCTCAGCCTCATGGTCAAAAATTTTTGAAGTTATGAAACTCTTTCAGAATCTCTGAGGGCCAGTACTCGTCTGGAATAAAAGGAGGTCTTTCAAAGAGCCTCCTTATCTGATCAATTGAATAATGCCATGAAAGCGGATCCTTCATTTTTGCCCTTGGCGCTTGGAGCAATTGTCTTCGTAGTTCCATTGGCGAAAACATTCTGCACCTGTTTCATTTCCACGATTTGTAACTCGCCCTGATTGCTGTACTTATAAACCGGAGTTGAAACCTCGACCATTTGAACTTCCTTGCCGGCTGCGTCTTTGGTTTTCTTCGCAACAGCCGTGATGCTCATCGTTTTCGGACCGGCACTCGTGTTAACGGTGCAGCTTCCTTTGGCGATACCCTGGATCGCAGTTCCGAGCTTGACGTTGCTGATGGCTGCGGTATTGGCCGTTACATATGTGATCTGTGCACCTGCAGCCGGGGCCTTGGTGGACTGGGCGGCTGGATTCACATACTTTATGGCGATGACGGAAGGCTTGTTTTTATAGACGTTGACGTCGCAGACAGTCTCGAACTTGCCGTTGCAGAAAAAGCCTGTGTCCAACCTGCCAATAATGAGGCCTTTGTACTTAATTTGTTGACCGTCCACTGTCGGCGCATTGTGGCCCCAGGGCAGGACTTTTGTGCCTTCAGCGAGATAAAGATTATTTCCATCCAGCGCAAACGAAAGGGACGCGACGGAGCTTTCCACGAACAGCGCCTGGAGACTGCTGTCTGCACTTTCACCTTCGATTTCACTACGGCAGCCGATTGATGAGGCGATGGAAAGGAACGCAAGTACCGCTACGAGTTTCATTTTCTGCTCCTGGAAGTGGTGTGAATCAATTGCCTTCTGTAGAGCAAGCTCCGGTCCAAACTCATCTTGCTGCAGTGGGGACTCCTTTGCTTCCGGGCCATGTCACAGAAAGGTCCGGCGATATTCCGATCAATCCCGCTTGCCGTTGGCGTCGCCTGACAGTGAGGCTATGGCCTGCGACGACCCATGGCGTTCTGCCGATTATGTAATATTTTCAATGTTGTAGGTACGGCCAGGGTCATTTTTTTCCAAAATTTGGCTAAGGATTTTGTGCAGTGCCGGTAGGTAACCATAATTGTTGAATTATTGCGGCTGGTCCGGCATTGAAGCGCCGGGTGATCGACACGGACGCAGTGTAAACGCTCGGTCATACCCCACTTGTGGCCGGAAGGGGAAACAAGGAAACCGGCCTT
Source organism: Oligoflexus sp. (assembly GCF_035638955.1). Lineage (GTDB taxonomy): Bacteria > Bdellovibrionota_B > Oligoflexia > Oligoflexales > Oligoflexaceae > Oligoflexus. The sequence goes on from NZ_DASQYZ010000449.1 coordinate 1,425, forward strand.
ATGGTTGCCTTAAGGTAAGACCTCAATTTCTGGGCAATTACCTTGAGGTTTATTTGAAGAAGGTTTCTTTGGGATGCAAAAGCTCGGACGAGGTTCTTTGCTGGGGAGGAAGACAGCAAATATGTTCTCTCTGCAAAACATACTGCATTGCACGTCGATCGAAGGGGCGAAAATTAAGAAGCTGAGAATTTTCATGGGACCAAGGCACGGTGGGAGTACACGCATCAAGATGCTCATTGCAGCAAAGGTTTATGGAATATGCCCTGCATTCCTTATGACAATTCTTTTGAGCGGCCGTCCATGCGTAAGGTTTCTTACGTCGTCGACTGCCTTCACGGAAAGATGAGCGTGTCATGAAGATTGGGATTATTGCGGATACGCACGATAAAATTGAGATCACGCGTGCGGCCATTCAAGACTTGAAAGCACGGGGTGTAGCGGCGCTCTTTCATTGCGGTGATCTCCTCGGTCTGGGCGTTCTTGAACTCTGTCGTGAGCTGCCTAGCTATGTCGTGTTCGGCAATAATGATAAGCCGCGATCGCGACTGATTCAGGCTGCGGCGGATTGGGGGATTCATCATCTGGGGGATGGGGGTGAGGTTGTCCTCGGTGATTGGCGTATTGCGATGACGCATGGGCACTTGCCTCAGCAGGTGAAAAGTTTGTTACAGGCTCAACCGGATGTGCTCCTGCTCGGGCATTCGCATCAGAGGCGTGACGAGCATAGGAATGGTACCTGGATTATTAATCCAGGGGCTTTGCATCGGGCGACAGTGAAAACCTGTGCGTTGCTTGATTTGGAAGAGCGGCGCCTGGAATTCCTATCTTGCCAGGCTCCGGGATGAGGGAAAGCAAGCCAAGTTGAATAGGGTGGCGACAGCCCGGCCGACCCTTCGTTTTAAACTTCCATTTGCAATATAAAGCCAGCCCTTCGTTCTCTTGTTTTGTTTTGTCAAACAGGAGCGCGAAAATGAGGATGGGTCCAGCAGCCGGACAGCCTCCTGATACAATTGACGGTATTATTCGCTGGTGAATCTGCTCTTATTGACATGTAAAGTCATCCCAAATGTGCCTGGAAATTGGGGGGGTCGGCATGTCGGTTCGCCATTA
>NZ_DASQYZ010000450.1:0-10591 GCF_035638955.1 Oligoflexus sp.
GTCCAGCGGCAACTGTTCAAACCAAGTGCGAAGAGAAAAACCCGGCTGCATAGTCGGGGCTGTGGATCCACGCGCGCGTTACTTGAAGGGGGACCTTGCGTTTTTTACAGGGGAACTGTCCGGCTGCTGGACCCATCCTGAAATTTCCAGAATCCTGACCGTTATCCATCCTGGAGCCGGAATTCCTCGATGGCAATCCGACTCAGGTTCTCGCCACGATCAATTATCGAACCACGAACGCTTCACAAGGTAGCCGTCGGTTAGAGTCCGCGTACGATCACAGGCTTCAACGACACCACCGCCCGAACTCTTCGCCAGAACCTTAACGTAGACTCCGCCATCGACCAGCACGGAAGGGTCGACACTCTTCAGATAATTTTCCCAGACCGCCTCCTCGATGTTCGTCTTAAGGTCGACGTCGCCACCGTGATAACCCTTGATATGTCCAGCTGTGCAGGAATCTGGCAAGAAAGCGAGACTGAATGAGTACTCGTTTTTATGGAAGTCCCAACGGTTGTCCCAATGATCCTGATAGCAGTCATGGATTCTATTACGGGCTTCGTGACGTGCCGCTGCGATGGTCCAGGCATTGCCTTCAGCCTTCAGATGGTTGATCGAAACGCTGCTCTTCCCGCCCGTGGCATTGTCCTGGTATTGGATTTCAATCCAGCCGTTGCAGGTACGGGTGAAGGTGGCTGCTTGCAAACTCGAAGAGATTGCCAAAAGAACGCCAGCTGTCATAATCGCATTCAGTTGCATTTTTGTTCCTCCTTTGTAATTTTGTCTGACATGAGAAACGTAAAATAAAATGACGATCGCAGCGAGGAAAGAGCATCGGTTCTGAAAAAGGAAAGGCCACATTTTGTGGCGAGCCTGAGGCAGCTCATGCCGTCAGGCGAATGGCCAAATATGGAAAAGGCATTGGTAAACCTTCTGCTTTTTGTAGTCTGCATTGGGGTCCTGGGAGTACTGTTCGATCAGCTTTTTAAGACCAAGACGAATCTCGGGCAGATCCGAGGGATAAAATGTGCAGGCAACCGAATGAAAGAAGGTATCAGGATCATGGAAATGGTTCCGCAAACGGGTCAAGGACTCTTCTGTGATCTGCCTAACCAGCTTTTTCACTGAAACAGAACCGGCAAGGTTATCGAGAACGATGGCCAGTCGTTGATCCTTGACCTCAAGGACACCCGTCTGACGCAATTGCGCAACGGTCTCCCGAATCCGGGACTCAGCAAGCCCGAGAAGTCGGGCCGCTTCTCCGTAGTCGATTGCATCGAGTCCTATATTTTGACTACGGGCCACCTGGATCAGATAAACGATGAGGCCGGGTACGTACCACTCCATACGGAGCAGGCGCGGGTTTAAAATGAGACTTTGAGATTTTTTGTGCTGCGTAAAACGTTCACGTCGCAGCTGATAGAATGAGGTTTGAACAGGATCACGCGACTGATGCAGGAGCACCATCGTTTCAAAATACTCATGCTGTTCGTAGGATAGCTTCAGGCAGCTGGCAATACGGTGAATATGTTCGATGGTGTACTGTCGCTGGCCATTCAGCAGCATTTTTAGCAGGCTCAGGCTAATCCCAAGCCGTTTAGCAAACGCAGACCAGGCAATGCTGGTGTCAAACCTTTTTTGGGATGTGTAGACCGCTCTGAGGTAGTCGGAAGGATTGCTATACGCGAGGATATCGACGCGTCCCTCCGATAAGTGATCCTGCTTGGTCTCTTCGCCCATCGCCCCCCCTACTCGACATCCACATGCACCCAGTTACCGCCACTAACCGAACTGGGAGTTCCATTCCAACAGTCGAAATCCAGTGTAACAACTCGACCTAGGCGCATTTGGTAGTGGCCGATACAGAGTTTGGGCTGACCAAATTTCGCGTCATAGCGCAAAGCAAAGGCTCGTGGAATATCGCTGCAATGATAAGCCCGAATCTGCTCCGGCTCAATCGGGACAGCTTGGGTCAGGATAGGGCCCGAGGACGACGAACTGCCGCTTGGCTGCTGCAGAACACGGCGACGCACTGCGCTCACAAAGCTGTCATAGACAATCTTAGGAATGACCATCTTGCTCTTTGAAGCACGGGAAAACTCAGAGAGAGACCTGTTGCTCAGGGAGCTCTCCGCAGACAGGGTTGTCAAATCCGTGGGATGCGGATCGCTGCTGCGGCAACTGCCCGTCGGACCTGCCAAGGCAAGACCCGAAGTGCTGAGAACTACCCCGAGAAGGCAGGTTTGCAGTTTCATAAAAAATTTCCTCGCAAAACTGAGTGTTGGTGCTAATCAGTTACGCTGCCAGCATTGCCCAAAACTGGGTCGGACGATAGACCGTTCGCAAGCTTTTGCAAAGTCCCGGGTCACAATTTGTGTTCTGGCTCATTCTGGTTACCATCGCTCAAAATGTCGACTAGGCATGGTCAGGAGCTTGGGACAAGATTCATTTCAACTCAGGAGCCTTGGTAGCCAAGACATATAGAGGCATGAAAGCGAACTGTTTAGGGTAGCGGTCAGGATTGCAGAAAATTCCGCCATATCGACGCCAACGCCAGGTGCAGTGCGGAATGGATCCATCGCCCTGACGCGCAAGGAATTGCAGCTGCCGGCCGACTCCGTTACCGGCTTTGTCAATGCTGTCACGCAAAAAAGGCTTATTACCAACGCAACCTGGCCCAGAATAAACGTCCAGATCCGTTGCGGTAGAAGTCTGTCAGAGGAAATGGTGGGTTTTTAAACGAATCCTGACCATCCCCCATAAAGCCTCAAAATTTCAGATCGAAAGATATTCGATCGGGAAGGATATGCCAACTAACCTGAGTGGTATCATGATGCGAGCTTTTCCAGGGCGTGGTGAAGATAAACAACTCCGAAGTTAACATTCCCCACAGAAAGCGCCGTCCAGCAACCTGAGGGCGCTTGTCAATCCAGGCAATGGCACCTGCTGCTAACACCTGCTCGGTCAGGACGAAGACCTGAAAGCCTACTGATCGCCTGCGATTGATTTCCAGCCTTGTGTCATCCAGAATCCGTTGTCCTAGGGCTACTTTGACTTCTCGTTGACTGGGCGTCACTTCTGGACTTTGATGAAATTCCCTCAAAAACGCAGCCGGCATCGGATTGAACAAGGTGCTGAAGAGACCTGAACCAGATGTTACAACGCTGACTCTGGCATCAAATTTCTGCTCGTTCGAAGTGGAATCGGCAGCGAGCGTTCGTGCCTGCAAAGCTAATGATCCTGTAAAAAACGAAGTCCATCCGTATTGCCAATAGGCTGAATGAACATGGAGCTTCTCAAGATCCTGCTTGACTCTATCAAGTTCAACGGTTTGATCGACTACACCACCAAAAGCCTTACTACTGACAAGGAGCAAGCAAAAGCAGAATGATCTGAAGTAGAGCTTTGGCATCGTCGAAGGACCTCATCTAAAGGTAAGCAAATTGGGTTTTGGTGAGTAGACAGGTCAGGTATCAATAGCCTTCTGTCCCACCGAAACAGGCGATGCGGATCCAGGGCCGGAGTTGGGGGAAGGACTGAAGCCCTTCGCCCCTGGCCCCCCATCCCGTGGACTGGCTCCCGGCCAGTGAAGTGAACGGCTTGAGGAACTCAAATCCAGCGTAACTCCCTTTTCAAAAATACATTCTGGTACATCTACAGACTCGGAAAAAGCACATGGAACCCGTAGGGTTCCAACATCTAAATTTTTCACATGCGTCGATTGGTTGTGGATGGCAGTGGCTCGCCGAGTGGCAACTGTCGCCACAGCGGCAGAAACATGTGAAGGCACCAGACGCAGAATAGGACTTTTCGGTCCACGCGGCTGATGCCGGTAAATGGACCTGCAGATGGGCTCAGCATTTCGGATGCTCCAGCTGCCCCCCTGTGCAGGCATCCGATCAGCAAGCACCCGGACTGCTGCCTCAGCGTCTGCCTGCGGAACGAGGGAGTGCTTCATCTGCACTGCGGCTTTGTATAACCAGAGGTTCCGTTGACCGTCCGGCACATCATCAGGCAAACAGCTGGTCTCGCCAGATGATGGAGGTCTTGACACTACTTCGCGCTCATCGGCATGCGCTCTTCCCTCCACAATAGCGGCTGCGCGGTCGGCAAGGACGATGGAGGGGGTGCATCTGAGATTATAGCCACGTCTCCCACCCAATCTTTCGATCTCAAGCCAGCGCATTTTATCTGCACGGCCCAGAAATGACCGATAGAATGACGACTGATCCATGCCTGAAATTCGGCAAATGTCCCTCATGCTCATATTGATCATGCCGCCAAAGCCGATGATTCCCTGGATATGGATAAGCAGGCGGGCCAGCTTTTTTTCCATCCGAAAATCGGGGTGGAGGAACTGCGAGGCCCGTTCGGTCTTGCGAATATACACAACGGCTGGATGATCCCTATATGCCTCGTACAGCTCGCTGATAACGAAATGCCGGACATTATGTACCCATCTTCGCCGTGCTTCGTTTGCGTAAAGCAGCTTTTGGGGATTACGAAAATTTGGCATCCATCTGTTTGCACCGCTTGCTGCGATATCGGCGCCCATTCCGTGATAGTTGAGGACACCTATCAGAAGAGTCTGCAAATGCACTGCCCGGGAGTGAATCGCGGCGTTTTCATCACAGAGCTGGAACGGACTGAGAGGAATTGCTATCGATAAACCTCTGCCGCCGCTGGATCGTGTAATATATGCTATGGCCTCAAAAAGCCTGGGCTCAAGGACTTTAAGATGTTCGCATATAAGCGGACAGGATATCCGTCCCTCATCATCCACCCATCGATCGTCAAGATTCGGATTGGAAATATCCAGGTCGAGATGCAGGAAAAGTTGTGTCCAGCTGTCCTTCGTTGGATTGTAGACAGCCGTCTTGATGAGCCCTGCGGCTTCGGGATTGATACGCCGCTCGCCATGCAGTTTGAGCTCAACGACGCGGACTTTTTCCCCAGCAGTCGTCCGGACCATAAACCCATGAACATAATGTCCCGCAGCCTCATATCCACCAGGCGAAGTTGAGCGCTTCCGGTTGCGTCGTCCCCCCTTGCCACCATTAGGAAGTATGCGAGGAGCTGGGGCCTGGCTCGCTATAACACCGTCGAATTGTTTTGACGCAAAACCCATGCGGGCCCCCTTCCATGGGGTTAATTTTTCTTTAATGGCGTATGCCCTGGGCTTGCATTTTGCGTCACGCACACGGTAAACTAACAAAATGCAGCGCCCCCCTCGCGCGGGCGCAAAGGTTCCTTGGATCGTTGCTTTTCAAGAAAGCCGATCAGAGAAGGCCTTTTCGGTCAAAAACCGGGGCGTACCACCTAAACAGTGGTGGACTATTTTGGGACTCGCGGGCTCACACAGACAGGCTGTTAAATCCATCGAATGTGCGCGCCGCAAAAATCAAGTGACCTAGAAGCTAAAAAGACTGTGGTACCAGCACAGTCTTTAGAGCGAGCGAAGTCAAAAATCCTTCCACTCTTTTTGCAACTCTGCTTGATAGCCCATAACCACAACAACTATATCTGATCGCCAATTGCGGGCTCATGCAACCACAAAAGTTAAGGCCAAATGCCACAGTGAACTTGTTGTCTCCCGGATTGTCTCCCGGATTGTCTCCCGGATTGTCTCCCGGATTGTCTCCCGGATTGTCTCCCGGATTGTCTCCCGGATTGTTCTCCCGGATTGTCTCCCGGATCGGGCCTCTAATACTTTGCCTTCTAAATCACATCACGAGATGATCTCAGCGTCGCTTACTTCTCCTTTCCTCAATCGATCGGAAGTATTCTATAGCCATGGGATTGACCCTATAACATTGATATCCATGCCTACTCATCTTGCTCAATGACTTGTCGCAAATAATCCATCCTTCTTGCGTCAATCGTCTTATGATCTGCTTGAGGTTTGTTTTAGTTAGATTCAATGCGCTGCATAACTCCGAGTGAACAACGCGATCAGTTGTCCCTGTATTTGAGCTAAGCGCCTTTCGTGATAGGTGCTCAAGTACCATGTACTTTGATGACCCTTTTCTATATTTAAGATCATCAGTATTGATAATATATAATTCATTATAATTTTGGCTAGTTATACCACTTTCTGTCGCCTGGATTGTCTCCCGGTTTGTCTCCTGGATTGTCTCCCGGTTTGTCGCCTGGATTGTCGCCCGGTTTGTCGCCCGGTTTGTCGCCCGGTTTGTCGCCTGGATTGTCTCCTGGTCTGTCGCCTGGATTGTCGCCTGGTTTGTCTCCTGGATTGTCTCCCGGTTTGTCTCCTGGATTGTCTCCCGGTTTGTCTCCTGGATTGTCTCCCGGTTTGTCGCCTGGTTTGTCGCCTGGTTTGTCGCCTGGATTGTCTCCCGGTTTGTCTCCCGGTTTGTCTCCTGGATTGTCTCCCGGTTTGTCTCCTGGTTTGTCGCCTGGATTGTCTCCCGGTTTGTCGCCTGGATTGTCGCCTGGTCTGTCGCTTGGATTGCCTCCTGGTCTGTCGCCTGGCTTGCCTCCTGGTCTGTCGCCTGGCTTGCCTCCTGGTCTGTCGCCTGGCTTGCCTCCTGGTCTGTCGCCTGGCTTGTCTCCTGGTCTGTCGCCTGGCTTGTCTCCTGGTCTGTCGCCTCAATTGTCTTGTTGTTCTCTTTTGGTCCGACAGCTCCCTGCCGATCAGTTTGAGACTTGTTTATATTTTCTAAAGAGTCACTGGCCGATTCATCTAAAATTTGTCGTTCATAATCTCGCGGCGTCACTCGTACACCAGATGCCCGTTTATTCTCGAACGGGTTTTTCTTTAGCGCCATGAGCCTTCTCCGCACACTCTTCGCCAAATCTCTTTGGCAGCATCATAATAGTCGCGAGCGAGTTCACTCTTGGGATTGTATTCAATCGCGGATTGCCTGAGCGTCAGGGACTCCTGCCCAGCAATTGCTCTGCGGATAGGAGTATGAACAACCAAATCAGGATATTGGTTAAGGTATGCGCCATAGATCTGAGAGCTAAGCTTATTTTTTTCATGCAATGTCGGAATAAGCATCAAGCTGTCCCACTTGAGTTTCATTTCTTTTTGAAACTCAATAGTGGTGCTTATATTGGTTTCAAGAGCCTGATAACTACCAAGGTCACATCCAATCGGTGATATAACTACGTTTGCAGCAGTAAGAGCGTTTTCGATTAAAAGATTCCAATTTGGACTATTATCGATTATGACGACATCATAATCATTAATGATCGGCTTTATGACCTTATCGTTCAAAACATATTCTCGTCTCTTTGCATCGCGAATATGCTTCTCAAGAGGCCCAAGCCCAGGTGTTTCAGGGATAATGTCTAACGTAGGAAGGTCTGTCTCTTGAATGGCATCTCTTACATCGACACCCTTGAGAACAATATCAGCCACTCCCTGATATGATCTGAGTTCATCCAAAGTTTCAATAGCAACCGGGTGCAACGCCAAATCAGTAATTGTGCCCTGAATATCAAGGCCAATAATCAAAACTCGAATCCCATTTATCGCGAGTATTCTGGCCAAACTATAGCTTAACGTACTCTTGAGCACGCCGCCTTTTGCGGTGTAAACACATATCACTTTCGATGTTGCCGGCTTCTTCAAAAAACCATACTTGTTGCCAATGGCCGGAATCTGGTCAATAGACCATCTTCTGACATCGATTTTTCCTCTTTTCTGCCTCTCAGCTACTGGGATGTGACCCGCACGTTCCGCAGAAATAAGTGTTTGTGGTGCTCCATCGTTCATCAGGAACAAATGCTGGAGTTCAGTTGATGTGAAGAACTTCTTATCGGTATCAGCCATGTTAAACATCTCTTGGTTCTTTTAGCTTTTAACATAAAAAAACAGCAATAAACCTATGATGACATGGCCAGACATATCGTACAACGTAAAGTTGCCTAGATCACTAAAAATTTCTAGCGTAGATCTTTCATATAGACAGGGTAGTGTTGAGCAATGCGTAAAAAAGCAACAATATTTGCTTAAAATATAAACAGAAAACCTCCTCCATAGTTTCCTCCATGTAGTAAGTGCCAAAATATATTTGTATGGGACTGTTGCTCTTTCATGGGCGCGCACAGACTAACAGCACCCGACTTTCCCATCCCGCACCAGCCCATTGGTAATCCACATGCCCCCTGAAAAGCACCAGTCGAACTTTGCAATGCGCTACGATGAAATCCAAGGGGTCAACAGATCTTAATGCGGCAAGCATCTTGGGCTTCCAGCGAACATATCCACGCGATCCAGGAATGGCACATGCTGCTGAAGATCTTCCACAACTTTCGCTGAAAGATACCCTCTAATCCCGCCCCCAGAAAAAGAAAGTATGAGAATTTTTTTCATCGTTACCTCGAATCAGACAGATACTTCCAACACGGCTCCGACATCTTCCAACCTTTTATTCCTGATACCTCGAATAAGCTCCGATGTCCTGGTTCGACGCCGGTACTGTCCCGCCTTTGCCTTCAGATCGAACCTTTTAAAGGCCTTCAGGTCATCGCGGGCAAAGAAAGTCACATCGTCGCCTGTCAGCGGATCGTAAAAGCCAAGATATCCACCCTCGGCAAGACTGCAGCTCGATATATTGTCGAGGTGATTATTCCGGCCAATGCTCTCCGAATACGGCGTGAAGTAGTTGGGATAAACGAAGTCTGAGACCAGGACGGACTTACGATTAATCTTGATTGGATATGATTGGCATTGCACGGGGTCAGCGGCTTCGCGCCAGAGGAAAACATGACGCTTTTCATGCCTCTCAGGATGCTTTGACAGATGATACGCGTCACAATATGGATTTAGCGCCAATTCCAGGATCTCATGACTTAGCGTGACGCTCCATGGTTCATCATCAAGAAGGTTCACAAAACAAAATCCATAGGGGATACCGGTTTTTTTGACAACATCATGGTAACCCTGACAGTCAGCCCGTCCGTGATTCGTGAGAAAGATCACGGCTCCGGCATCCACCTCCCTAAGTTCAAGTTTTACCGGCGCAACTTTGCAAACGACCCGGATTTGCCACGCTGGGAAAAAGTGCTTCAATAGCTGCTGATTTATTGCATTCACGGCCAGGGCGACTTCGTCCCGATTGATATTGCTGCGATTGACAACCTGAATTGTAAACACACGACCTCCATATTGCTTGAATCAGCATGGAGATGTGCGTCACGCAAATCAACTCGGAACAACAACCGGGAAAAGGGGTTGAGAGAGGAGCCATTGGGAGCGGAATTCAAACCTAAGAATTTCTTTTCATGGATAAGCCCTGGTAGAAGTGAGGCTATCGGCCAGCTTTAGAGTGGATTTTGAAACTTTTTTCGGCTCCAATTGCCTATCCAAGTCGGGATATCTGACAAAGGAGGCAGAATAAACTTCTGAGATAAAATTTCTGCGGCTCCAAAGAATATTGCCTTTCCCGCAGGAAATATGCGCCTGGCTGAGCCAGGGCTCAGCCGGAAGCAAAATGTCTTGTGGCCCCATAGGTTGATTCAATTTTATCACCATGGAGGTTGAGATCAGTATTCCTTTATTTTTCTTAACTTTCGCCATTCGGACGCTGTTCCTGTCCTGTGCGCAGCTTCGGCGTCGTCCAGACAGCTGCATTGCGCTCTAATGCCGCTCTGCTACCGCCAGGACTTTGAAAATTTCAGCGAATCACGGGGTATTCAGATCACAGAAATTAAAGTCAATAATTTCGAGGCCTTATGACAGCGAACATTTACCTCAATTCTGCCTCCAAAAAACCTCCCTTAAAAAATCAGCAACCATGTCAAATAACTCACTTTTTTATGGCCAATTTGAGACGCTAGAGACTTTACTATTAACCCAAAAGACAACTACCGATGAATCAGCTGTCAGCCAAGATCACCATGGTTAGTTCTCTTCCACTTGCAGATCAGAATAAGCGAAGCCAGAAGCAGTCTGTACTAGCTAGTCATACACTTTATGACATATAAGTCATTTAGTCATGTTTCATTTATTCCTTGATAAGCCCTGTCCGCCAAATGACGGACGGGGTAAATTCCTCACTCAATAAATGCACCCTATTTTGATCGCAACTCCTGGTTATTTGGCGTGGGTTGCGATCGAGGTTCTATTAGGTGGCAACCGTCGAGTGTAATAGTTGGTCATTAGCCCTTTTCAGGGTGACGACTGGATAGACGAGAGGAGATCATGGGCTGGGAGATCATAGCCTTGACACAGATGGATTTCGACCCGAAGGAACCATATGGCCCCGGGTTCTCGACGAGCTGAAGGCATTCACTAGGCCGCAGCCTTCGGGCAAAGGCCAAATTCATTTTAATAGGAGTGGACCGTGAGCCTCACTGACAAAGAACGCATTGAAGCTCTCATCATCGACGGACGTCTAGCGGAAAAAGAAGGCAGGCAGATTTTGAAAACGCTCGACTCTGTGGAGGGACGGACGAGGCCGCAGACTTCGGGCAAGGCCAAATTCATTTTTAACTCGCCCCTAGCGAGATTGAAAGCTGAACTTCTCCTCGGTCGCATGAGCGATGAGGCTTTCGAGCGTTTTCATAAACGCCTCACTATTATAATGGGAGTCATGTTCACAGCGGTATTCACGCTGGTCAAGAT
>NZ_DASQYZ010000451.1:0-118605 GCF_035638955.1 Oligoflexus sp.
GGAAATAGCGGCAAACTCACTCAAACCATGGTCCAGACGAAGCTGAGCGAAGTCCGCCTTCCGCCTCGGATCAGTTTTAGGCAGAAGAACAGTGACCTTGTATTCCCGACTCTGTTTCATCCGCGCCAGGCTGCTGAGCAGGTTTCCCAGCACCGCGTTGTAGAGCTTCCTTCCATGCTCCTCGGACTGCCGAAGCGAACGAAAGTCATCCGCAGATGAAACAATCTCTGTCTCGAACACAAAGGTTTTCGTTGTGGATCTTGCCAACATACCCTCCAGCCAAACAAATGTATGGATGCCATAAGCATTTGGCAAGAGGAAAACAAGGAATCTCCGATGAAGGGAGATAGCCAGGTCCTCTGACCTTCAGCCAAAGCTTTCTGCTCCTCATCGACTCGGGAAAGCCTATGGCTGGAGTACGCCGGACGTTTGATCGAGCCACCGCGGACCAGCTCCGCGAGCGGCTCTGATCTTTTAGGGGCTTTTAACCTTCGACTTTTTCCCGCCCAATGCCTGGACCAACCACTTGGATGCTTCCGAGAGACGATAGAAGTAAGGCAGCAGGGCAGGGACCACGACCAGGCTAAGAATCGTGGAGCTGATGACGCCGCCGATGATCGCAATCCCCATGCTGACCCTCTGACTGCTGGCTTCGTTCAAACCAATGGCAATGGGAATGGAACCCGCAATCAAGGCCAGGGAGGTCATGAGAATAGGGCGCAGGCGGGCTTTGCCAGCTTCCCGAATCGCCGTCGCAAGATCGATGCCTTCCTGGAGCCGCTGATTGGTGAAGTCCACCAGCAGAATCGAGTTCTTGCAGGATACACCCAGGAGCATGAGCATGCCCAAACCACTGAAGAGGTTGATCGACTCGTTCGAATAGAGCAGAGCCAGGAAAGCGCCGCAAAGAGCCAGAGGCAAAGTCAGAATGATCGTCATCGGGGTGATGAACGACTCATAAAGACTCGACAGCACCAGGAAGATGAACATGATGGCGAGCCCCAGCACGAAGATCAGGGACGAGGAAAGTTCTTCGAAATTTTCACTCTCACCGACAAAGACGAAGCGCATCCCTGTTGGGATCTTTAAATCCCCTTCCTGCAGGATTTTGGTAAGGTCTGCGGTGATATCACCAATCCCCACACCGGCAGCCAAATCCGCCGAAATTTGGATGTAGCGGCTGCGGCTCTGCCGGTCGATGGAAGCCTGTGCGCGACCTTCACGGATGTCCGCAACATCCCCAAGGCGTATAAGCTTGCTGTTGATATTCATCACATTCACTTCGTTGGATTGGCGTCGCACGTCCTTTTGCTTCTCATTCATCATCACGCGGACATCATACTCATGACCCTTATCCCGGAAAACAGTAGGGGTCAAACCCTGCACTTGCGCACGCAGTTCAGAACCCATCATGGCCGTGTTCAATCCATAAATATTGGCTTTTTGAGGATCGAGTTCGAAACTGAATTCCTTTTTGCCTTCCCGCAGGGTGGTATCCAAATCCTTGAGCCTTGGGTCGTCACGTAATTTGGCCAGGAGTCGGCCGGTATAGGCTTCCAATTCCTCGTCATTGTCACTCAAAATATTCAGGGTCAGGGGTCTGGCTATGCCGCCTCCACTGAAGTCATAATCCTGGACTTTGGGATTGGATTCCTTGAAAGGAACGAGTTTGAGGCGTACATCCTCTTTCACTTCCGCCAGGCGACGTTGGCGTTCGGCGGCTGGTTTCATGCGCACATAGAAGTTAGCAAGGTTGGCCTCCGCATTATTGCCGCCAACGGTGAGGGCGACCGTGGCCACTTCGGGAATGGACTGCAGAACCTTGGTCACCTGGACCGCGACTTCGTCAGTTCGGATGATGTTAGTGCCTTGGGGCAGCTCCAGGACAACAGTGAATTCACCGGCATCCTGAGTCGGGATAAATGTTTTTGATATCGACCCGACTGTTGCAAAACAGGCCGCACAGATGGCCAGAGTCAGCAGGATGGTGGATTTGGGAAAGCGAAGCACACCGTTGATCAATCGGACATACGCATGTTCCAGCCAGACCTGCAGGCGCTCGAAGAGGCCCAGAACGGCACCGAACGTATAGCGATAGGCCGCCGAACTTTTTTCCTTCTCATGTCCCAAATTGCCAGCAAAATATGCGGATAGCATGGGCGCAATCGTTAAGGCATCGAACAGACTGATGGCCATCGCAAAACAGATGACCAGACCAAAATTGGCGAGGATTTTGCCGATCAGGCCCTGGGTCAAAGCTATGGGGCCGAACACCGACATCACGACCAGGGTTGTGGCCACAACCGCCAGGGCCACTTCCTTCGTTCCCTTGAGGGCAGCTTCCTTGGGGTCCATGCCTTGTTCCAGGTAGCGAAAGATGTTTTCCCGGACCACAATTGCATCATCGATCAAAAGGCCGACGACGAGACCGAGGGCAAGAAGGGTCACGATGTTGATACTCAGTCCAAAGGCCTGCATCAGAATGAATGACCCTAGAAGGGAGTTGGGGATGGCGAGACCGGTAATAAGGGTGGAACGAAAATTTCCAAGGAAAAGGTAGACGACAAAAATAGTCAGAACGATGCCGAGGAAGATACTTTCCTGAACGTCAAAAATATTCAGACTGATTTCACGACTGCCGTCACGGATCAAAGTGATTTTCCCCTGAGGGTCGGAAGCTTTGACCAGTTCTTCAATGGCCGGCAATTCCTTCTGCACACGTTTGGCTATGGCCACTGTATTGGTCTTGGACTGCTTATAGATTTCGATCATCAGCGCACGTTCGCCATCGACGTAAACTCGATTTTTTTCCTCTTCCAGGGTATCGACGACCCGGGCGACATCGGCAACTTTGGTGGGGTTATCGTTGCCATAGAGACTGATGACAGTCGAGCCAATGGACGCCACCGAGTGAAACTCGCCCTTGCTGCGAAAAATATTTTCCTCACTGCCGGCGTTGATTTTTCCAACCGGAATATTGGCGCCACTTTCGGCGAGGCGTGATGCCACATAAGTCGCTGAAAAGCCGCGATTCTCAAGCTTGTCACGATCCAAAAGCACCTGAATTTCGCGACGGCGCCCACCCACGACCGTCACAGTTCCCACATCAGGAATCTGCTGCAGGCGTGGCTTGATAATTTCGGTGGCCAAATCGTAGAGTTTGGCTTCGGGCAGCTTGCTCATCAAGGAAATGGTGACGACCGCCTGATCGCTGAAATCGAAGGCCTGGACCACAGGTTCCTTAACGTCATCGGGAAAGCGAACCTTGGCTTCGCTGACCTTGTCACGCACCCTTTGTTCCGCACGTTTGATATCCTGATCCATGGTAAACTCGGCCACGATCTGGCTGACGCCTTCCATGGATTTCGATGTCACCCGTTTCACACCGGCAATGGTGGAAACAGCATCTTCAATGGGCTTGGTGACCAGCGTTTCGATTTCCTTGGGACCCGTGCCTGGATAAATTGTTAAGACACTGACCACAGGCGGATTGACGTCCGGAAAAAGCTCAACGCTCAACCTCGTCATCGACACATAGCCCAGGACCAGCATCACAATCACAATACAGCTGATAAAGATCGGTCGCCGTACAGAGATATCAGGCAGGCTCATGCTGCGTTCCTTTCGTACATGCGGATTTGGGAGTCAATAATCTTGAGAGAATAAAGAATCTGAAGCTTGGCGAATTCAGCATTGGCCAGATCCTGAGTGAACATTAAGATCTGATAGGTGGTCGATCGACCGTTGCGATATTCCTTCTGCTCGTTATCCAGTTTCTTGCGTTGCAGGGTCTCGAGTTTTTCCGCAACGGCCAGCGTTGCCATGGAATCCTTGCGTTTGACCAGCAGGCTGCTCAGTTCCGCCTGGAGCTTGATGCGTTCATCCTCACGACGGAGTTCGGTGGCTGTTTTGCGCACCGACGAAGCCTGGAGCTGCCGATTGACGAGGCCCTGATCCAGAGGCATGCTGAGGCGCAGGCCGATTGTGGTGTTGGGTTGATAAGGCGATCCAAAGCCTGACGGCGTATCCATGATCTCCTCGCGCGTGGAAAGAGCGGAATAGCTGGCAAAGACCTCAAAGGTCGACCTGGCATTTTCCTTTTCCAACTCAATGGAACTGGTTGTGGCTTTAAGCTGCGCCTCGTAGATGGCCAGTTCCACCCGGTTGTTCACGTCCAAAGACTGGGTTTTAACCGGCGTTGTTATGGCCTTCAAGGATTGAAGTTTCTCAGGGGCAGGGCCCGAGCGTTGACGTAGGGAATTAAAAAAGACATGGGCTTCGTCCAGCTCCGCCTGAGCCTGTCTCAACTCCAGTTCCCGTGACGCCGTCAAGGCCTGGGACTGCAACAGGTCGGAGGTTTCAGCCAGATTGCGATTGGCTTTGTCTTTGACGTATTTCAGAATCTTTTCCGCGTTGGCCAAGGACTCTTCGGCATTTTGCACCCGTTCCCTGGCAAAGACCACACGTCCATAAGCCAGACGGGCTTCCAGACGTTTCCCGGCCTGCATGGCTTCAAGTTGTCTTTCCTGAATACGCGTGGCCGAGGTCAAGGCACTGCGTTGCAGTTCAATCGACCGTCCCCAGGCATTTTGCCAAAGGGATTGTGACACTTCAATCGACGGGCTGAGAGTGGCAAGATCCGCATCCATTCTCGGTGCATTGGGGCCTAAATTTATGCCCTTCAAGTGCATCTGCCGACCTTCCACACCTACTTTGTAACGCGTTCCCTGACTGGTCTGCTGGGACACCGATGCGTCAGCCATCACGGTATTGGCCGATTCATACGAGGGACTGGAGAACTGCTGCTGGCGCCGATCCTGATTGATGGCCGTGCTGGCGTTCAGAATCGGGGAAAGCTGCAGATCAACCTGGCCTTCGTCGATGCGCGAGGCCCGGATGTCCTGCTGGGTGGCCTGTAGATCCTTGCTGCCAGCCATCACCTCATTCACATACTGCTCTTCGGTGTAATCCGCAGCCCAGGCAGAGCCCGTAAAAACGAGCAGACTTAGGAGAAGGGAGGACCCATACTTGAATGGCGATATCCGTCTCATGTTCTCAGTCCTTTCAGTACGATATCGATGCGCTCGATGCAGGATGCTTCGGACGCCAGATCAATTGAAAATGTTTGAGGAAGGTTATTGGTCATTTCTTTCAATTCGGATTCGACGAGAATGGGAACGATCGCCGCTGGAATGAGAATGGCCGCAATTTGAAAGTCGGAAATGTGGGACGGGAAAAAGCCATCGGCTTTGCAATCTGCGACCAGCTTTAAAATCAAGAGAAGATCTTTGGGAACTATCTCTTCTTTGGGTATGATTTCACAGAGTTTTCCATTCATATGATCGCGGATGAAGGCCGCAAAGAGTGGTCGTTCCTCGCGGCAAATACGTGCCATGGCGATCAAACAGGTGCGCAATTTATCAAAAGATTTGGATTCTTTATCCGCAGCTTCCTGCATGAGATTAAAGAACTCGTCATAAAGTTGTTCATGAATAATGCGCAGAAAATTTGCGCGATTCTCGAAGAGATATTTGAACATGCCGGGATTAACTTTCGCACGGCTGCAGACCTGGCGAATGGAAAGATCCGTGATGCCCCCCTCGGACATCATCTGTTTTCCCACTTCGATCAGGACCTTGTCTAAGTTTTGTGATGGTCGGCTCATTGGCGCACCTCCTCCCTCCAGATTATCAAGCACCCGCTTAATTATCCAGCCTCTTAATTAATCGGCTGATTAATTAAAAACTTGAGGTTTTGCGAAATTTTCTCTTAAGTATCTACAATTGTTTGAAAAAAGTTCGAAGCCCGAGGATGGGGTGGAGCCTGAGCCATGCGGCACAGTGCCAGGAAACAACCGTTCCACACGGTAGGAACGCCCTCGGGGTCGTCAAATCCGTCCTCCGGGACAATTGGCAAATGTTGGGAGAACCAGGCAGCAGGAGGTGCGGGATTTTTCTCGACGAGTCACGGTGTCTTCGGCATAAGCAACTTAAGTCTCTGTTGCAAACAAGTGGCAGACGAACTATGTAAGTCCTCCTATGGCACCTGAATAATATGCTCGAGCTAAATGGCTGTTTCAAGAAGCACTTTCGTTGGAAAAAGGCGACCGCAGAGTATTCTTGGAAAAAGAATGCAGCAATGACAAAGCCGTTCAGATGGAAGTGGAATCGCTTTTTTTAACCCCTGATGAAATCGAACCCCGTTTGAAAGCGCAAACAGCCAAATCCATTGTCGTCATGCACAGTGTTATGTCTCGTTTTCATTGAAAGTGTGAAATACCCCTGCCCATCGCTCAACGTTACGCATCAGTATCTTAACATCGGCCATTGCTGTGATCTCTGGTCTTGGTTGGTGGACTCAAGACGAGGTGGGGCATATTGTTAGCGCCTACCCGAAAACCCCTGCAAGCCAATCATGAAATTGACGTTTACTCAGTGACAGAGACTTCGAATTTTCCAGACCCTGCGGCAAAAGAACGAAGGCTTCCCCTTTGATTTGGCCTTGGAAGCCTCGCACCTTTAGGGGTGATGGCAGTTCACATCCCTGGCCGCTCTTTCTGAAGGCATTACTTGGTGGTGGAATGCAGTACGATATCAGGTTTGATGCCCCTAAGTTCGGGAAAATCCTTCACATCCAATATCGAATTGGCAAGATAAAGGATAACGCGCGTTCCTGGTATGAGATAGTAAACCGGATCGCCATAACGCAGGGCTCCATGCGTGGGCTGACCAATAGTCACAAATTGTTTGCCGTGAAGAGCTTTGAGATAAAGAATCGCGAGCTCGCAGGATGAAGCGCAGCTGGCATCAATCACACCATAGATTCGGCCACGGATACGCTTCTCCTCCAGGATTTGAAGCGCCTCCATTTCTTCTTCGCCATCTTCTGTTTCGTACAAAGAACCCCATAGATCAGTGCGGACTGTCGGGCCTGGAAGTGAGATATTTCTCTCGAGTAAATCGTTCAATTCTGCTTCGAAGGCCGCCTTATCACCTTCCGCATTCGCTACCAGCCAGTTTAAATTTTGGATGGATTGAAAGCGGGGAATCTTGCAAGAGGAAAGTCTCTTGCCTAGGTAGCCCTCCATCGTACGAATGAAGGTCTGTTCCTCTTCGCTAGTGCCGCCGCCATTATTACGGAAATCCAGGACCATGAGCTTTCCCGGTTCCATTGTCTCCTCCATGACCTTGTCAAAGTCCTTGAGCGTTGACACCTTGACTTCCCGCCACCGATCCAAGCCCAGGTTTTTGTCGAAGAAAGTTCCAAGATCCTCGTTCATTTTTGGTTTGGTATTTAGAAAATATTCGTGATTATTTGTCAAAGCCCGCAGGTGTCCATCCTCGACACCTTGAAAGAGTCTCTTGATTAGCACGATGCTGGCAAATTCATCCTGACTCACTGAGGGTCCCAGTCCCCGGAGCAGCTGGGTAGGTTTCTGGCAGCGACTGTCGATCCGGCTCTTATAGTCGAAATAAGCCTGATAGACTCCGCCTTTTTGCAAAAGATCACAGACGGCTTTGACCGCTGCCAGGGGATCCTGAATTGTATCGGGTAATTTGGGGTCGTAGTTCCAGAGACCATAGCGGCTTGCCTGCTCGATTAAGTCGGAAGGATCTTGGGCTGGCGCTTGGGATTTTTCAGCTTCAGCCCAGGCAAACGAAGAAAAGGATATAAGACCGAAAGCCAGGAAGGATTTCAACATAAGTTCAAAACCTTTCGTGATGACGAAGTATTGAGGACGACCCATAGAGTTCGTAGGACGGCTGCATCGACGCGCTTGAAAACGATGCCTCTGCAGACCAGGACTTTATATTGAAGCTAATATTGCAGGGGACGTGGAATACGCCGGAGGGATTAAGGCAGATAGCGAGTCTCGCTCGCTTCTCCGTCCACGTCCTTTCGATATGACGAAGACACTTCACCAGGTTTTTGGTTGCAGTCACGCTCGTTGCTTTGCAAATTTGCTTACCGCCTACCCGGAAAACTTTTGAAATCATAAGCATAAATATTTAAACTCCGCGACTTCTGGCAGCACCAGACGGATTGGGGCAAGCTTGGCTGCAAATGCTCGGTACTGGTCGACGGGCGTGGCGTGTGCCGCTCAGCTGCGAAATAGCGGTACGAGGTCGCCCTTTGACGAAGCGCGGCGTTTACCGCCGGGTTATCGAGAGAACTCACTCGTAGGCTAAATCTGTTTCGCGGCCTAAAAATTCGGTGGGAAAAGAAACATGGTAACTACGAAGGACTGATGCACTTAAGCTTCCGAGGTGTCAGCTCTTATTTACGAGGTTCTGCATACGGAACCTATGAGCCTGAGTACTTTATGCAACGACTGTCCTAGGGAACTTAGTAACCTTATTATGCGCTGTATCTCGCACGATCCTGTCAGACGCCCCCTTCAATGGAATTCATTCTCAAAGAACTTCAAAATTTGCCAGATAGGAAACCTGGACGCAAGTCGAGTCCGAGCGGTGGTGGTCCCTTCATCCTGAGCTTCGGGGCTATGAACAGTGGCTCGTCAGTCAGTTGAGGCCTCGCCCGCTGTTCATCGTAAACAACTTATTGTATACACCATGACGCGGATGATCTTGAGTTATTGGCTTTTTTTACTCATAAAGGATTCTTACAGGATGGCCCGACGCAATCCCTTGGACAGCTTCATAAGCTTATGGTTGTATAGGCTGCATCTGTTTATCCAGAACCATAGGAGTTCTCCGATGAATCCGGCCACCCTTTATCAAGTCGCTAACACAGCTGTTTTGCCTTTCTGGATCATGCTGCTGGTGATCCCACGTCACCCCTTGACAGCTCGTATGGTCCGGAGCGGAGCGATCAGTTGCTTCATCGCTGTTTTTTATATTGTGGCTATGCTGCTGGGCGAGGGCATGAGTACGGATGGGTTTGGTACGCTGGAAGGGGTTCGGTCCATTTTTCAGAATGACTGGTTTTTGCTAGGCGCCTGGTTGCATTACCTGGCCTTTGACCTTTATGTGGGAGCCTCCATTACCAGTCATTACGTGCAGCACGGAGGTTCGCGCCTCATGTTGGGCGTGGAACTTTTTTTCACCCTGATGCTGGGGCCTGTGGGTCTCCTCCTGCATAAACTCCGCGTGTTTCTTGGAACCCGGTTGGCTAAACCCGCATAAAACTTTTGATCAGCATATCTTCGGCCTCGCGGGTCAGCGTCTCATGACGTTCGTCCCGCTCGCCGACTGACATCTCGAAAAAACAGATCAGCACACCATCCAGCATGCGAACCCCGACTTCGGATAACCAGCGCGGATCAAGCGGCCGAAACACCTGTTCATCAATGCCACGTTTGATGATGGCATCGGCAAGTTCAATGCGCTGACGCTGAAATATCTGCCAGCGTTCCGCAAGGGGTGGAGACAGCTTTTTAGCGTCCACAAAATGTTTGCTGGCCATGATGATCGAGCTGACTTTAGGGTCCTCCAGGTGATAGCCCAGGTACAGCTGCACCATGCGCCGCAAACGGGGAACCACTGCAAGATCATGCGGCAGATCCATGAGCTGCTGCGTGAGCGGTTCATAAAATCGTAAATAAACCAGAGCGAGGATTTCATCCTTGCTCACAAAATGTTTATAGACCGTGGCCTTGGCCACTCCGATATGTCGAGCCACTTGGTCCAGGCTCACATGAAAGATCCCATGCTCAGCCGCCAGGACCAGAAAGGCATTGAGCAGATTCTCCTGCCGCAGCACGCCTCGCTTTTGTTTGCGCGTTTCAGAAAGGTGACCCAGAGTCATGCGATTCTTTCCGGCTGTCAGCATCCTCGACATTTGTCAAAGGATATACGGCCGACTGCCTTTTATTATTCCGTAAAAACAGCCTGTTACAGGGTGTCACCGGTGGGTGGATTTCTTGCTACTCCCAGGAAAGGTGACCGGCAGTCACCTTTTCGGAGAAACCTTCCAACGTCTTGAGCAGGTTTTATGGCAAGATTGATCGCTGGTATTTTCTTAGGCGTTTTCGCAGGTTCTGCAGTCGGCGGCCCACTGGGGCTCGACGATTTACCGGGCCTTATCGAGAGACAGAATAGTCATGTGCAGCGAGCTGCAGCGGATGAAGTCGTGGCCCGATCGGAGCAGAGTGTGGCTCATGCCGACTTTCTGCCGAGTCTGACGTTGAAAGCCACCCAAACACGTACTGATGAGGCCATCTCGCTTGATGTACCGCCCCAGTCCCTTCAAAGAACGCTGCCCAACGGCGCACCGTTCCGTCTCGATATCGATCCTCCGCCGCTGACGATTCAGGATCGGGATGTGAGCAAAGCGCAGCTTCAGCTGGTGCAGCCGCTTTATATGGGCGGACGTTTGTCCGCGCAGCAAAACATCCGGGACGCGGAAGTACGCATCAAGGCCAGCGAACATAATCAGGAGAAGACGCAACAGTTGGGTTTGGTCCTGCAGAGATATTTTCAAACGCAATATGCCCGGGAACTGCTCAGCGTTCTGCATAAGTTCAAAATTCATCTGGAAAAGATCGATAAACTCACCCAGGGTTTGATCGAAAATGGTGCCATCCCTCGCTATATGCGGCGCAAACCGGAAATCGCGCTCGCGGAACTGCAGGCCATGCAGGTCAGGGCGGAGGCGCAGCATAAGGTGCTTTGCCAGGCGGCCCAGAGTCTGCTCGCAGCCCAGGGCGAATGTCAGTTCAAGAGTGCGCTGCGGCTCCTGCCTCTGCCACCTCATGTAGGAACTCTCAAAAATATCGCGCGCCAGCAAAGACCCGAGTGGAAGATTCAGCAACACCAGGCCGAGAAAGCTGAAGCCCTCCACGAAGCGGCCACAGGCAGTCTTTTACCGAGTGTGTATGCGTTTGGCCGCTATGAATTATTGCAGGAGCAGCTGACTCTGCTGGAACCCAAGTGGGTTGTCGGACTGGGACTTGAATGGAACCTGACGGCAGGATTGAAAGCCATACCCGAGCGGGAAAAAGCCAAAGCTCTGCAACACAAAGTCGAGGTCAGTCGAAGCCAGGCGGAACGCGATATTCCCCTGCAAGTGGAGCAGTATTGGGCTCAGGCGGCTGGTGAACTGGCGGCGCTGCAGGCCACTGAAAAAGCTCTGGCCGCGGCTCAGGAAAATCTGAAAATCAATGAACTTCGCTATGGTACCGGGGACGGATCACAATTCGATGTCTTGAATGCTTACAGCGACGTTGAAAAACTTGCCATGAAGCGGCTTGAATTGCTTGAGAGCTACAACCGCTATTTGATCAGTCTGTTCGCGGCTACCGGTAACGCCGCTCTCTACATTCAACATTATCGCCAGCCCGTGGGGAAATCCTTATGAAATATCGTGTTGTGGCCAGCCTTATGTTTTACCTTGTTTTAACAGCCTGTCCGAATCAAAAGCCCAGACCTCTGCAGGGTCAGGTTGAGTTCGACGAGATTGATATCGCCTCCCGCCTTTCCAGTCGAGTGCGTGAGATCAAAGTGGACATTGGGGATGATGTCAAAGCTGGTCAGCTCCTGGCCGTCCTTGATGATGATTTGATTGCCATTCGAAGTGAAAGAGCGCAGGCCACAGTGGATCAGGCCCATCTGCAAAAGCAGCTGACCGATCAGGCCACGCGACGCGAGGAACTGGCTCAACTCGAAACCGCGGAGCAGCTATCCAGGAGTCAGCTGGAATTTGCGCGCCAGAGCTTGAAACGAGCCCGGGCTCTCTATGAAAAAGGGGCGATTGCCACCCAGCAGTGGGAGGAGGTCCTTGTCAAAGAAAAGGCCGCGCGATCGCAGCACACCATGGCCCGATCGCGACTCGAAGCCGGACGCAATGGAGCCCGTCAGGAACAAAAGGCCATCGCCGCGGCCAACCTTGTTCAGGCGAAAACCGGTCTGGCAGAAGTCTCGGCCTACGACAAGGACCTGCAGTTATCTGCTGCTCTTGCCGGTCAGGTTCAGGCCATTCATGCCCGGCCCGGTGAGCTAGTTCCTCAGGGCTTTCCTGTCATCACCCTGCAGGATCGCAGTCATCCACGCTTAAGCTTTTATGTGACCGAAGATCGTCTGGCTGCCTTCCAGCAAGGGCACTTCTATAAGGTCTCCATTCCGGCCCTCAAGGATGCGGCCTATAAAGTTCAACTCGTCCGCGTTCAGGTTCTGCCAGCGGTCTTGACCCAGGTGGTGACGGAAGGGCGAGGGACGCGTGATATTCGAAGTTTTGAGCTGACATTTAAACCCGTTGATGATTCGACTTCACTCCAGTCTGGAATGTCTGCTGTTCTGATGCCCGGAGATCAGCCATGACCAGGTTTCGCCCTATTATTGCCGAGATGATCGCTGTTGTCCGACGTGAAATGAGGCTGATCCGAGGCGATCGCAAGCTTCGCAGTCTCTTATTTTTGGCTCCTCTGATCAATGCGGCCATTGTCTGTGGGGTTTACGCCCCTTCGTATATTACCGAGGTCCCGATTGCTGTCGTGGATCAAGCTGGTTCCGCACTCTCCCAGCGCATGATACGCTGGCTTGATTTTCATCAGAAACTCAAGGTGGTGGATCGCGTCCCGGATGTCATGACGGCTGAACGTCTTTTGGCCCAGGGTGACATCGCCGGTTATGCTGTGTTGGAAAAGGACTTTTCGGAACGCCTGAAGCGCAATGAAGAAACGCGTGTGCTGCTCTATTGCGATGCCACGAACATGGTTTTAGCCAATACGCTCAATGCAGCGATTCAGGGTGTGGTGCAGACCTTCAGCGCGGGCGTTGCCATGCAAAAGGCACGGCGTCTGGGAGCTTTCAAGGATCAGGCTCAGACCATGATAAGTCCGATTCGCGCCGAGATCCGTCCCCTGGGTAATCCGAGTTTCAGTTACGCGGATTTTATGCTGCCCGGCATGCTGCTTTCGGTGCTGCAGCAGGTTATTCTTTTAGGTTTGGCTTTGACCTGGGCGGGGGAGCGGGAGACTCATGGATGGTCGGATCTTCAGTCCTTGTCCCAGCGCACCTGGGTGCTTATTCTTGGAAAAAATCTGCCTCACTTCGCGATCCACTTTTTTTGGCTGCTCGTCTTTACGGGATTTGTTTTGCCTTTGAGCCATGTTTCAAGCGAGGCCCCTTGGGGAGCCATCCTGATTTTTGCCGCTTTATTTGTCGCTGTGATGGTCAGCTGGGGAACCTGGGTGAGCCTCGTCATCGGCGATCGTCTTGGGGCCACCCAGGCCCTTATGTTTTTAGCTGTCCCAAGCTTTCTGCTCTCGGGATATACCTGGCCTTCCGCGTCGTTGCCCCTGCCCTTGCAGGCCTTGAGTCAGATTCTGCCGCTGACCCACAGCGCGATCATGTTTCGCAAGATGCATGGGCTGGGATCCGGGATCAGCGCCTTTCCGAAAGAGATATCCATTCTTTTGCTCTTCATCGTGGGTCATCTCCTTCTGTCCTTCTGGGCTGTCCGGCGAGCCTCCTCCTCAAGGCGTGACGTAACCGTATGACAAAAGGCTGGGTTGACGTCCTTTGCTTTCATAAGCTGCCTTGATGCGCGAGAGTTCATCCTGAATGGGGTTTTCAAAGGGGATGTTATAGAGCCTTGCCGCGTTGCGCCCTAAAATCTGTTGTTTGATGGCGCCTGTTTCCGAACCAAGGAACGGGAAACCAAATTTCTGATGCAGATCCTCGGGCATTTCAATGCGGCGGAACGCTTCGATTTGCCATTGGGGTGAACCATACCACACCGAATCCGTTCCCCACAGCACATGGTCTGCGCCCATGCCTTGGATCAAAGTTCCCAGGATACCGGCGGCATGTCTGGGATGGGTCACGGCTGAGGTCGCGAAGGTGGTTCCCAGTTCCCCATACACATTGGAAACCCCGTATTTTTGGGGGATTTCTGCCAGGTCGGTGACCCAATCGATGCGCCCCGTGGTTTCGAATTGCTGCAGATGATACGCGGGCATCTGGCTCATGGGTTTCAAACCGGAATGATAGATAATGAAATTCAGTTCCGGCCAATCCCTGGCCGCTGGTCCCACATCATCCACCATGGCAAAGGGCCAGGTTTTGGGAAACGACTGTTTATAATCCAAGGGCAAAAGGCCCTTGTGAATGCAGACGTTGCGAATGCCAGCCTTGACCATTTTTTCATAGGCGGGATACATCAGAGACGCATCGTCCAGTCGATAGGGAAAGGCGGAATTGCGAAAAGGATCACCGACGGTATAACCCTTCCAACTATCCGGCTTGATTTCGGCGATTGCCCGATCGATCTCATCGAGCCAGCCCGGTTGTCCCGGTGTGATAATAAAGTGCCCATAGAGACGCTTGGAACCTGCCGTGGCGTTCACAAGACGGCGGGCTTCTGCCAGCTCGTCATTGGAAATAAACCATTTATCTTTATTATCCGATGGCGCACTGCTCAGAAGACCTATTTTCGTATCGCTATCGAGATAAACTTCCTTCATGAAATTTTCAAAACGCAGTTTTTCGAATGTCGTCTGCTCGCCCTTGATCGCGGGATTGAAAAACTGGGCTGCATACTGACGAAGGCGAAGAATACCAGGCTCATCGTAATCATCACTGATGAAATGGAGCTGCACGTCGAAAATAAACTGATCCTGAAGACGGAGGCGCCGGGCTTCTGCCTGGTCCAGATTGTGAGCTTCCGCGGTTTCGGTATGAAAAAGTGGACCGTATACCGTATTCATCGCCACAAAAGCCAGAGCCATACCCGAGCTGGAACGGAGAAAGGAGCGCCGATCCAGACCGGTTTTACGGCTGTATTCATCAGCCTTTTCGCGAATCAACGCGGCCACCTGCTTTTGTTGGTCGGTTCGAGGTGTGGGGTTAAATTCACCATTCGAAATAATTTGTGTGGGAATCGGGAGAGGGTCTTGTTCGAAGGCTGCGAGTTGCAAGGTCTTTCTGATACCATCGGCAATCCAGCAGGACATAGTAACCTCCTTGAAGTGACAGTTGCACTACAGATAACGAAGTCAAAGTCTCAAGGATAGTGGAGAGGTTACCAGGGCGGCAGAATCTGCCCCTCGCTTTCCCCTGGTACGAGCCGAACAGCATACAAGGAAAGCCTCATGTGAAGGACATAGAGTTGCCAGGTCTCTTCATTACAATCTATTTGCTTGGCCTATGGTCCACCCATGCATGGGCTGATTGGACCTTTGAGCCTGGCCGGCATGTATTCGTCGCCAACGAAAGCTTTCAGTATTTGTGTACCACGGAATCCCTCCACTGGTCGGCTGTCCTGCAGCGCGCCAACGAACTAAGGCCCACGAATCGAAAGAACCTGGGGTTCAAAGTCGATGAGGACTGCTGGAGTATCATAAAAATTGATAACCGCAGCGCCCAAGTTGAACGAGCCTTTCTGGAGCATGGTCTATCGCTGACCAGCCGCCTGGATATTTTTCATGAGACCAAGGGAAGTCTGCGCCAGGAAAAAACGTTGGGTTTGCACGTTCCGTTCGTCGAGTGGTCGGTGGATTATCGTCTGCCGATCTTTGATTTGCGGCTCGAGCCGGGCCTGAACACCATCGTGGTTCGGCAAAAATCGCGTGATGTTATGGTTCTGGATTGGCGCCTTTACAGCCCGGAAAACTTTTATAGCCGGATCGTGACGGAGCTGCTGCTCTTTGGCGGATTTTTTTCCATCTGCGTGGCGCTTGCGTTTTATAATATCGTGATCTACTTTGTGAATCGTGAAATTTCGCATGTCTTCTATTTTTGTTATCTCAACCTTTATGCATTAGCTCAGCTCTACCTCGTCGGTCTCCTTAAACAGCTTGCTTTGCCCACTGCCGGCGCTGGTGTCCATCAACTGGGACTTATCACCATAGCCGCCGCGCTCGGCATGACCTCTTATTTTGTGTATTACTTCCTGGACTTTCCAGCCTATAAGCCATGGTTTCGCCGCATGATCCATACCTTTGCTTGGATGCAATGGATCGTTGTCGTGCTGAGCCTGACTGATCAGATTCTGTGGGCGGCTATTTTTTGCCAGGTGTTTTCCCTGCTGGGTTCGGTCATGGCCGTCCTTTCTGCAGCCATCGCGGTCAAGCGTCGGCACCCCTTGGCCAACTACTTTATCATCGCCTGGACGATGCTGATCGTCGGCAATGTGATCCAGGTGATGCATCTGCAGGGCCTTGTGCCGGACGTTCCCTGGGTGGTGAGTATGAATTTTGTGGGCGCGAGCTTTGAAGCCATCATCATCTCGTATGCTCTGGCTCATAAGATGCGGCTGGGGCGTCTGCAGGAAGCACAAAAGCGGCGTCATGCATTTTCGCAGCTGGAAAAAATGGTTCATCCCCATCAGATCGAACAGATGAAGCGCGGTGATATTCTGGAAACAACCATGCCCCACGCGTCAGGGGACGCGGTCGTCCTCTGCCTTGATATTATCGCGAGCACCAGTTCCCAGATTGAAAATCTTTCCAATTTTCTGCGCCGCTTCTTCGACCGTTGTGAAATCCTGATGAGTCGGGATTACAAAGGCGAAGAACTGAGTGCCTCAGGCTATCGGATCAAGGAGATGGGGGACGGCTTTTTATGTGCTGTGGGGTGTCCGTTCATGACCCCTCCGGGACGTTCGCCTCGTGAAGTGGCCATCGAGTTGGCTTTCGGTTTTCTGGAAGCTTTTGACCAGGAATTTTCCCAAACCGTGTCCGCGGAGCGAACTTTTTGCTCCCTGGGCCTTGCGCACGGTTCCATCCAGGGTTTCTTCACCGTTTCGGGAATTCGCTCTTATGAGCTTTTCGGCGACAGCATTGTCCTCGCGACCCGCTATGAGGGCCTGCGCAAACAGTGGCCACCGGAGCGCCCGGGTCATGTGATGACCTTGCAGCATCGTCTGTACGAATGCCTTCCACCGCATTATCAGAGTCTGTTCCAATGCCATAAGTTGAAACCTGGTGCAGGCGCCATTCGAAATGATGCCGATGCGGAAGCATTTTATCGCGGTATTTTTCCATCCGGAGCGGCAGCGCGCATTCTGGCGAACACCGATCCCACGCGGCGCGAGGACCTGGCGTCCTAATTCTGGGCGAAATCTGGTGCATTTAAAGCGCAAGCTCAGCCATAGGCAATTCTATTATGAATCGGGTGCCATGCGCCTGGGAATCAAAATAGAGTTGCCCGTTGAACGACTGGATAATGCCCTGCGCTCGGCTCAGGCTTAAGCCGGCTCCTTCGCCCACGGGACGGGTCGTGAAAAAAGGTTGAAAGATTTTGCTTTGGACCTCCATTGGAATGCCCGGTCCACTGTCCTGAACAATCAAGATTACGGTATACTTTTCATCCTGGGTGACGGTAATCAGATGAACCTCCAGAATTTTCTCAGGCGCATGCTGCAGCGCCTTGATCGAATTGTCAAATAGTGTTGAGATGACTTGAATGAGCTGGCTGCTATGACCGAAGACCATGAATGGTCCCCCTTTCATCTCCAGCTTTAACTGAATCCCACTATCCTTGATGCGCGTTTCATAGAGGGCCAAAGCTTGGCGCAAGGTTTCCTGCAACGATACTTTTTCCATCTCAAGCCTGGTGTCGACTCGTGCAAACGAGCGCAGGGAATTGACGATAAAAGCGATACGTTCGACGTTGCTTATGATTCTTTTGGCAATGTCACGAATCCGCGTGATGTTGGGCGGTTCCCGATTCAGCAGCCGACCGATGACTTCAGCATACCCGCTGATTATCATCAAAGGGTTATTGATTTCGTGGGCCATGCCAGAAGCCATTTCGTTCAGGGCTCGCATTTTATAGCGGTAAATAATGGATTCCTGCTGCGCCACCCACTGATACTGACGCTGACGTAAGGCATAAACGCGATGCGAAAGTCCCACCGACATCAGAATCATTTCCAGCCCGAACGCTATGGACATGATGTCCGAAGGCACCATCATCTTCAACACGAAATTCCCAATATAGTAAGTGCTCACACTGAGAACGGGACACATCAGTGCGATGAAAAGAAACCAAGCGTATCGCTCCTTATTCATAATCTTGACAATGCTGCCCGCCATGCCGAGCAGGACAGTCGCCGTATTCAAAAAAGGATTCCATGGCATGAACATGTGAGGGTCTACAAGTATGCCCAGAGCCGTGATAAGACTCAGGCCAGAAATGAGCCACAAACTCCGAGCGAGCCAGGACTCCTTCAAGCGGAGATGGAGAAACCAGCAGAAGAACGTGGCCGCCCCAATATTGGAGAAAGCCGGTGTTGCATAAGGGAGATTGTGCAGCCAGGTTGGGGTGCGATACCAAAATACCGCATAGAAGGCCGACGAGAAGAGCATGGTGCAGGACATGCAGATCACGAACACAAGGTAGGCGAGGTAAACGGGATCGCGGACGGAAAAGTAGAGACTCAAATTGTGAAAGAACAAAGCCAGGACCAGGCCAAAGTAAAGCCCATAGGCCGCCAGATAAATCCATTCCAGTTTTTGATGATCTTCAACCAAACGCAAAATGTAGTGCGTATCCAGAATGCTATTGGAATGCTGCTGAATGACGACGCGTCGTACTTCGTGCGGCGGCAGGCTGAGCCGAATGCCGATCAGATTGAGCTTCAGCTCCCTGCCTTCCCAAGGCGAAAACGTCCCCGCCTCCAATTTTTTTAGAAGCTGTCCGTCCGCATCGTAAACGGAAAAATCAGCTTGCGTTGGGGAGGAGAAAGGCAGAGCCAGGACTCTTTCCTGGGTTTGATCGGTGGGATTGTAGAATTGACCCGATAACCACAATGTATCGCGGCTATAACCCCAGGACTTTCGATTGGTGGTCCAGTCCTCAGGCCGCGGCTTCCCGTCAGGTGGAGGATCCCGACTCACTCGAAACGCATCACTTACGTCTGCGGAATGATGGGCTATGCCCCAAGGCGCCGCGGTGTCGGCCCGAAGAGGCAGGGTGAACAGCCCCATAAGGGTCATAATAAGGCCCACGCTTCGCCAGGATTCTAAGATCATGATGTTGCAGGTCGAATTTCGTTTCGAAAGCCTGGCCGTGCGACCCATCATTTCTCCTTCACGTGACTCGACCTCGCGATTTGATTTAGTCCTTGATAGGGGGTTTATCAATAGGTTTCTCGGAGGGGAAACTTCATCCATGAAAACGCGCCGGGTCTTGCAATCTTTTCGCATAAGTCAGTTTTGGCAAATGCTTTCGTCCTCAGTTTTTGCCTCCTGGAACCGATCCTTACCATAAGATGCAAACCGTGAGAGTGGAAACCATGAACCTGCTTAAAGCTTGGCGAATTCCTTATTCTGCACTCTGCGCTGGGTTCCTCATGATCATCAGTGGTCTGGTCCTTCTGGGCTGGCTGTTTGATATCGCCACGCTGAAATCGGTGATGCCTAACTATATTACGATGAAAGCCAATACCGCTGTCTGCTTCTTGCTGTTCGGGTTGAGTATCCTGCTCAGGTCAAGTGCAGCCCACTGGCAAAAGACGCTGGCCTTGACCCTTGCTCAGATACCTTTGCTGATCAGTGCGGCGACCGGCTGCGAATACATTTTTGATATCAACCTTGGCCTTGACGAGCTTCTGTTTCTGGACCCAGCTGGGATCAAGGGTAAATTTCCACCAGGTCGCATGGCTCCCATTACAGCCTTCTCGTTTGCACTTCTATCCATCAGCACGGTGTTGATTCACCTGGGTCAGCCACGATTGATCAGGATCGCGCAGTCGCTGATTATTCTGGTCTTTCTGCTCGGGTTCCAGGCGATGATAGGTTATTTTCTGGGACTGACCTATACCTTTGGTTATGCGTATTTTACCCAGATGGCTTTTCATACCACGGTGCTCTTTGTCACGGTGTGCATCGCCTTGCTTTTGGAGCGCAGGGATGTAGGCTTCATGGCCATCTTCTTTGCGGACACTGGGGCTGGCCGTATGCTCCGCCGGATTCTACCCATGGCTCTGATTACACCCCCGCTTATGAATTGGCTGGCGATCAAAGGCCAGGGCCTCGGGCTCATCGATGAGAACTTTGCCTTGATGGTTCGCGTGGTGGGAAGCAGCCTCCTTTTCACGTGGATGCTTTGGAAGAGCAGCCTGACCATGCACCAGGGGGAAGAAGAACGAATCCATGCCGAGCGGGAGCGGATCCTGATCGAATTGGAAAAGAAAGCCACAGAATCGGTTCGGGCCAATGAAGCTCGCCTGCGAACGATCTATGAAACAGCTCATGATGCCGTCGTGGGCATTAATGAAGCCGGCCTGGTCGTGGACTGGAATCCCCAGGCGGAAAAGATCTTTGGTTGGAGTAAAGAGGAAATCCTGCACCAGTCACTGGCTGAATTTATTGTCCCAGCCCAGTATCGCACGGCCCACCGTGACGGCATGCATCGGTATCTGCAGACAGGTGAGGCTCGGGTCATCAATCGAGTCATTGAAATCACGGCCCTGCGTAAATCCGGTGCGGAATTTCCTATTGAACTGTCCATTACTCCCGTCCGCATCGATAACACTGTGGTCTTTACGTCCTTTATTTCCGATATCAGTGAACGCAAACGCAATGAGGCTGAACTGATCAGTGCGCGACAGGCGGCCCTGGCAGCAGCCCAGGTGAAGGCTGAATTCCTGGCCAACATGAGTCATGAGATTCGGACGCCCCTGAACGGTATCATTGGGATGACCGACCTTTTGTTGGCCACGCCGCTGGATGAAACCCAGAAGAATTTTACGCAGATGCTTCAGGAATCCGGGGCCGGGCTCTTGAATATCGTGAATGACATTCTGGATTTCTCAAAAATTGAAGCTGGAAAGATGGCGCTTGACACCATTGACTTCAGCCTATCGAACGTGATCGAGGCCCAGCAGTCCCTGTTGAGTCCCAAAGCTCATGGAAAAGGCCTCGAGATCTATTGCCTTGTGGACCCGAATATTCCCAACTCGTTGCGGGGGGATCCAGGTCGCATCAGCCAGGTTCTGCTGAACCTGATCAGTAACGCTGTGAAGTTCACCGAACGCGGGCACGTCTATATTAAAGCCGAAGTTCTGGAAGCCGATCCCCAGGCGTTTCAGGTCCGCATCAGTGTGCGTGATACCGGGATTGGGCTGTCGGAAGAAACCGCCCGTAAATTGTTTCAGCCGTTCGTGCAGGCCGATGGGTCCACAGCCCGACGTTTTGGAGGCACGGGCCTGGGTCTTTCCATCTCGCGTCGCCTGGTCGAACTCATGGGAGGAAAAATCGGGATCTTAAGTCGGGAAGGAGAAGGCTCTGAATTCTGATTTTCCTTGCCCTTGCCCATTTCCAAGGCCATGGAATCTCCCAAATCAATGGAACAGGCTTCTCCGATCCGCGTGCTCCTGATTGAGACCGATAAGATCCTGCGTGATATTGTTCGCACGTATCTTGAGGCCTGGGGCATGACACCGGTGGCCTGCGCGTCGGCGGCTGAGGCGGATGCGCAGCTCGCTCAATGCGATATTATCTTGATGCCGAGCACAACGCAGGAAGACGACCACAAGGCGACCGAACAGCTGACAAGCAAGGGTTCGTCAGCCAGGATTATCCTGGGTGTTCCGCTTGGTGTGTCGCTGGATTCCAGTTCCGCTTCCATAACACGTTTGATCCGTCCCTATAAGCAGTCAGAACTCTATAATGCGATCGTTACGTCCGTCAATGGCTCGGCGCATGCGAGCGCACCTTTTCAGACCCGACTGGAAAACCACAAGCGATCCTCGACCGGCGGTCGCATTCTGGTGGCGGAAGACAATAAAGTGAATCAACTCCTGGTCCTTAATCTTTTGCGCATGCTGGGTTTTCAGGCCCAGGCCGTCGCCAATGGACGTGAGGCTATCCAGGCTTTGGAAGAGGGTGCCTTCGATTTGGTTCTGATGGATTGCCAGATGCCGGAAATGGATGGGTTTGAAGCCACCGATGTCATTCGCAAACGGGGCTGGAAAATTCCCATTATCGCCTTGACCGCCAATGCGATGTCCGAAGACAAGGCGCGCTGCCTGGCCGCCGGTATGGATGATTATATTTCAAAGCCTGTTCGCAAAGAAGCCCTGCTGGCGGTCCTGGAAAATTGTCTGAAGAATAATCAGGCCGCCTGAGGTGTATGGCCCCACACTCTCTTACCCTCAGGCATAATTCTGTCCCTGCCCATTCTATCCTAACTTACCACTCGAAAAATTTAGTCCGAAATCATGCAAGTGTGCCTTTCCATTCGAACTTCGTGGACTGCGTTTGGCGCTTCAACTCTCGGGCGACGGTACCGATCCTTTTGCTAGTCACAAAATCGCGGGAAGTTTCGCTTTATACCGGATGTGGAGACTCGCCGATGCAGCATGTAAGAAAGCGCCAGGGCAGAGAAGTTAAGAGTCACGAAGGCACAACCTGGACGACCAATAGTGACCTTTTCATGTCCATTGCTATCATATTCCTTATCATGTTCGTCTTCGCCCTTCTTTCGTCTGGTGCAACGCAGCTGTCTGTGCAGCAGGAAAAGATGGATGCTCAGAAATACCTGCTTGGTAAAATACCAGAATCGGACAAGGTGAAGACGGTTCAGGAAATGGATGATGTCGCCAAGGACATCCAGCAGATGGCTGAGAAAAGGGAAATGATTAAGACCAGTCTTACCCAGCTGGCTCAACTCGCACAATCGATCGAAGGTCGTGAAGATTCCATCAAAAAACTTTATGATCGTCAGAATAAGAACCAGGCTCTCCTCAAACAGTCACAGGAAATCATAGCTCTTAAAGAGAAGGTCATCCTGGAAAAGGATCAGCAGATCACGGCCACTCAGATCCAAATGAAACAGATGGAAAAGAGCCTTTCCCTCAACAAAAAAGATCTGCAATCTTTGGACACAAGTCTAGCCGACCTTCAGGCCCAATCTCAATCGAGTCAGACTGAGTTGAGCCAAGCCAAAACCGCTCTGACGGCGAAGACAACTGAAATTGCAAAACTCCAGCAGACCATGCAGACGACAACCGCTCAAAGTGAAACACTCAAAAAGCAGCTGGGCACGGTTGAGAAATCCCTCGCCGAAGCCAAAACACAATCCAACCAGTACCAAACGATGTCAGCTGATCTGCAAAAGCAAGTGGAACAAAATCGGGTTGAAAGCCAGGCTTTGACGGAAGCCAAACAGAACGTCGAACAAAAGCTGCAAAAGATGCAAAAAGATAATCAGGGATTGAGCGACGAGCTGGCCAAGCTTCGCCAGGAAAATCAGAACCTGAAAAAGGACAATGGCCAGCTTGCCGCTTCAAACAGCGAGCTGAATGCCAGCCTTAAGTCCAGTCAGAGTGCGAATGAAGGCCTTAAGTCTCAGCTCAGTAAGGCTGGTGATCAAATTGCTGCGCTGGAAGGTCAAGTCAAGGGCCTGGGCCAGGAAAACGGTCAACTGCAGGCTGCCAATGGTCAGCTAGGTGAAGCCCTTAAGAAAGGCCAGGGCGAAAGCGAAGGTCTGAAATCCCAGCTGGGCGCGATGGGCGAAAAGCTTGGGGGCCTCGAAGGCCAGGTCAAAGGCCTGGGTAAGGAAAACGGTCAGCTCAAAGATGCCAATGGTCAGTTGGGTGAAGCCCTGAAAAAAGGCCAAGGCGCCAACGAAGGCCTGCAGGCGCAGCTGGCTCAACAAGGCAAAGCGCTGGCTGACTCCAAAAAACAGACAGAAAATTTGCAGGATGCCCTGAAGGATATCAAGCAGAAATTCGCGGCGGTGCAGTCGGATAATAATGGCAATAAGAAATTGGCGGATGATCTGAGCAGGCGGTTGGCTGTGCTGGCCCAGGATCATGATCAGCTCCAAAAGGAATCGAGCGAACTGGGGAAAAAATTAAACAACCTGGGCCAGGATCACCAGAACGTGAGCCAGAAACTCAGTCAAGCGGAAAAAGCCCGGGTGGTCTGCGAAGATGAAAAGAGCAGCACCAAGGATCAGCAGAAGAAACTGGCCATGGCTGTGCACGATCAGGAAAAGAAACTGGGTGATGCAGCCAGCACCCTGGCGGAAGCCCGGAAAGCCGTCCAGACCATGGGCAATGAGCGCAAGCGGATTGCCGGGTCGATTGCCAACAATCTGAAGTCGTCAGGAGTCGAGGTCGATATCAATCCGGAAACAGGTAATATTACCCTGCGTATGGACGAGTCCTTCTATTTCAAAAACAACTCGTATGAGCTGCGCGATGAGGCCAAGCAGAAAATAGCCCAGATCATGCCGATCTATGCTCAAAGCTTGCTGGGCACACCCAGCATCGCCAACCGTATCGAAAAAATTCTGGTCACCGGTTTTGCCAGTCCAAAATTCAATAAAAACTATGTCGATCCCATTTCAGCCGTTGGCGAACCCTATGAATATAACCTGGACCTCAGTCTGAGCCGCGCCCGGGAAATCGTCGCCTACATGTTCGGCACAGGTATCAGTAACTACCCCTATAAGGACCAGATGCGGGGGATCGTGAGCGTGTCAGGCATGGGCCTGATGAACCCCATCCTTTTGGATAAAAACTCGATTTGCCATAAGGATCCGACCGCGCGCAGCCGATTGGAAGAGTGCGGCTGCGAGACCTACGATTGCAAGAAGTCACGCCGGGTCGAAATACAATTCGTCTTGCGTAATCAGAAAGATACCGAACGTCAGCTGCAAATCATTTCGGACAAGTTGAATGAGCGAGGAGCCAACCATGTTAGCCATTGAGTTGTTCAAGAGTTACCTGATCGAGGTCATGGCCGTGACCTGTTTGATTGCCCTGTTCCTGAGGGTGGTGGCTTATCGCACGAATCGATCCAACCAGGCTTATTTCAATGCCTTCGCCTTTTCCGTCATCCGTCACGTGGAAGAGGAAGAAGCCAAGAATGAGCCGGTTGAGGATGTCGATGTCTGGTTGGAAAATATGCTCGATTCCGTCAAGGAGCATTTGCCCGATCGCTCGCTGCGTTTCAAGAACAGTATAGGCTCCCGGTCCGAACGCTTGACCGAATATACCAATGGCAAGCTGAGCGTGGTGATGGCCATGAAGCAGCAGTCCGATGCTTTGAAGAGCCCTTATCCACCTAACTTTATGGAAGTGGCCGACCGTGTGCTGGATCAGGATAAAAAATGGCGATCCATCCTGGGCTTCATGCCTGTGGATGCCCTCAACCGTGGCCTTGACGTGCTGCCGAACCTGTTCGTGATCGGCGGTATCCTGGGTACCTTCGTCGGTATCACCATATCCCTGCCTCTGATTGGTGCCATCGATATCACGAAGCTGGCGGAAGCCGGCCCTATCCTGAATCAATTCGTGGCCGGTGTGGCTCTGTCCATGAATACATCCATTGCGGGTATCGTCTTCTGCGTGATCATGACTCTGGTGACCGCTCTGTTCCCCTTGAATGCCAGTCGTGATGAAGTGGCCAAGAACTTTGAACGCGCTGTTGAAGTCATGTGGTACCGCATCCACGGCACCAAACTTTCCCCAGCTGAGCAGAAAATTACCATGGCCTTGGAAAAAATGACCCAGGAAATGAGCCGCCTGCTCACGAGCATCAGCGAGGAACTGAAGAAGCAAAACCAGGATAACAATGATTCGACCCCACGGCTGCGGAAGGGGGCTTGATTCCCATGGCTATCAAGGACCTCTTGAAAGACTGCCCCCTGTTTTTCGAACTGTATGACGATGAGATTGAAAATGTGGTGAAAGACCAGAAGGTTCACCACTTCGAAAAAGATGAAAAAATCATCGAGGAAGGCCAGCGCGCGGATCAAATTTTTATCCTGCTTGAAGGCGTTGCGGATCTGCAGAAGGCAACACCCGGCGGCCGGATTCGGGTGGAACGCCTGAAGCAGGGCGAGGTTTTTGGCCTTCTGATGCTGCTGGATGAAACACCCTACAGCATCGATGTGATCGCGCAAACCCGCTGCTCTGTTCTGGAGATCAAACATCAATCGATCATTAAACTGTTTGATAAAAAACCGCGCATCTTTGCAATCATGACCCTTAACATCTGTCGCATCCTCGGCCGTCGTTTAAAAAGCGCTTATACCCGGATGTCCCAGCTTAAGGTGCCGGTGGGTGATCCCGCGATGCCTCTGCGAACGGACTCCAGCCCCATGATGGATGGCGCCCAGTCGTCGGCTTTTCCGGATCATGAGGTTCATACCCCTCCTGTCAAGCGTGTCGGATGACGGTGGAATTTGGCTCGAAATTGGATTAGAGTGGCCCTGCCTTCGATCAGGTTCAGGGTTCACCTTTCCACTCGAGTTGAGACAGGTCATGATTGAACTGCCACCGCGCCGCGCAAGCCCAGTTCCCCTGCATATTGTTGGGGGACTTTTTGGTTCGGGCAAAACCAGTTTTATTCAGCATCACATCCATGAGGAATGGGCCGGGGAAAAGCTCGGTGTGATTCTTTGCGAAGAAGGATCGGTCAAGCTGGATTTTTCGCGCACGGTCGAGCCCAAGGTCCAACGCCTGTTAAATGCCTGTGTATGCTGTGAAATGGCTTATACTTTTTTTGAGGTGTTGGTCACTTTGCTGCGAGATCTGGATATCAAAAGAATTGTGGTGGAGATTACCGCGCAAGCGGACATCCACCAAATTTTTGATTTTATTCGCAGCTCACACTTGCGCGACTACCTAGTTTTTGAACCGATCCATATTCTGATGGATGCCCGCAATCCGCATATGCGTGCGGATTCGCCGGCGCCATTGGTTCGCCGTCTCATGGATCAAGCTGATGTTTTTGTGTTGAGTTTTCATGACCAGGAGGGGGCCAGACCCTTTCACGGGGGCGCGAAGCCATGGAAGCTCAGTCCCAGGGTTGAGACTGAGCCTTCGAGCTAAGACTAACCTTTCCCGTTTTGGCCGGGATCGTTCTGCATCGGATCATCATCGTCGTCATCTTCATCATCTTCATCATCATCGTCGTCGTCATCATCGTCATCAGGGTCTGATCCATTGTCACCCGGATCATTCGTATGGCATTTGTCATCATGCAAGGAATAAAGATGCGCCAGGCTCATCAGAGCCATGGGGTCGCAAGTATCCGTGCCCGGAGTGTTCGGGTTCTGAGTATTCGGAGTCTCAGTCCCTGGATCGGGAGTGCCGCCAGGGGGGACAATAGGATCGCCCGGGACGCTGCCAGGAGGCGTGCCGGTGGCATCTCCATTGTTCGTAGGAGGCGCCGAGTTATCACGGGATGAACCACCCGTGACACCTTTAAAGGTAGCATTGGTACACGCATTTAAACTGAGAAGCAGCCCAATTATGAGCCACGGATGCCGCATAGAGGAGCCCTCTTTAATTAACCCAACATTGGCTGAGTGCAATTCTGAGAGGCTTATCGGCCCAATTCTTATTTTTCTGAAAAATTCTTTATAAATCCTAAAAAATCAAGTGGTTATGCTGGCCAATTGGATGGGTTCTGACGCGGCAGGGGTCGGCTTCTGACGACTGCTGGTGAAGAGCCAGTCCCACTCCGAACGATGGCTCACCAGAAAGGATTCGTCTGCCGGGTCCAGTCGCTCCAGGCCACTCAGGAGTTCGCCCAGACTTTTGGAGCGCAGGAGCAAAGGCTCGAAGTAAGGGGCTGGGAGGCTGCTGCGCAGATAGTTCCAAACCATTTTCACGCGACCCAAGGTGATGCGATCAAGTTCAAGATCCTTGAGTGGAAGGATTTTTCCGGAATGGGCGACACAGAGTTCATCGTAAAGTGCGGCCCAGGCTTCACTATGGGTTCCTGCGGAAGTTTTCCAGAGACCTTTTTGCACCAAAGGCTCCAGTCGATCAATTTG
The DNA here is from genome assembly GCF_035638955.1 of Oligoflexus sp. GTDB lineage: Bacteria > Bdellovibrionota_B > Oligoflexia > Oligoflexales > Oligoflexaceae > Oligoflexus. Next base: position 27,705 of record NZ_DASQYZ010000451.1, read on the forward strand.
ATGATCCATGCCCAGATCGGTCAGCAAAGCAAAGCAGGCCAAGGCCTTTTGCACCAGGGACCGCCTTATCGCAACCGGCTTTTGGTTACGCAGTTCCAAAAATATCCAGGGATTGCGCAGAGCCCCACGTCCCACGATAAAGCGCGACACGGAAGGAGCCATCGCGTGAATCGGCGGCATGGAATCCACACCGAGGATATCACCCGAACCCACCACGGAGCAGGGGAGCTGTTCTGCAGCCTTTTGAATAAGGTCCCAGCGGCTCGAGCCATCATACCGATCCCGCCTTGTTCGGCCATGCACGGTGAGTTGCTTCAAAGGCACAGAACGTAGGCCATGGGTCAGAACGTCGAACGCCGCCGTATCATCGAAACCGGTGCGCATCTTGATGCTAAAACTTTGCGCCGGCAGAGCGTCAGCCATCCGTTCGGCAAACCCAACAAAAAGCGCGGGATCCTTGAGCAGACTTGAGCCCGCACCGCCGCTCACGGGATTGGGCGAAGGACAGCCGCAGTTCAAATCGACAAACTCCGCATGCGATAACAGCAAACGCGCAGTCCGCACAAAATCGTCGGGATCAGCGGTCATGACCTGGGGAATCAGCTGGTACGGGACATCCCACTCACGCGTGAGTTCGGCTGCGAAATCGATTGGAATTTGAGCTGGAAAGGTATCGGTGGCTCGAAGAAAAGGCGTCGATGCAAAGGCAGGAGCACTGACCTGGGCAAGCCAGAGGCGGAAGGGGAGTTCGCTGACTCCCTCCATCGGCGCGAGGCCAAATGTTGCTCTTCCGCTCATCAACTTAACGCTTTGAGTTCCGCTGGTTTTGCGGGAGGATTTTTTTCCGCAAACGAATCGTTTCCGGGGTGGCTTCGATCCACTCATCATCCTCGATCCACTCGATACACTGTTCCAGTGACATCTTGCGGATACCCTGCAGCATGACCAGACCGTCGGAACCGGAGGCACGGTGGTTGGTCAGTTTCTTTTCCCGGCAGGCGTTCACGTTCAGGTCCTGATCCTTGGCGCATTCGCCGATGATCATGCCTTCGTAAACCTTCATGCCCGGATCCAAAAACAGCTGACCACGTTCCTGGATGGATTCCAGCGCGTACGGAATGGTTTCGCCGTCACGGTCGGAAATCAACGCACCGTTGATACGGTGCACGAGTTCGCCTTTGAAGGGAACGTAACCGATAAACTCGGAACTCATGATGCCTTCACCACGGGTGGCGGTTTTGAAGCGTGAGTTGATCCCGAGGATACCGCGGGTTGGAATTTCGAACTTCAAACGAATCCGGCCGTGGCCGATGTTTTCATAAGAACTCATGATGCCTTTACGGGTCTGCAGCATCTCGGTGACTTCACCCGAGAACTGGTCCGGGAGGTCGAGAACGAGGCGCTCGATCGGCTCCAGGGTGTTGCCCTTCTCGTCCTTTTGGAAGAGGACTTCGGGACGACCGATCATGAATTCCAAACCTTCACGACGCATCTGCTCGATCAGGATCGCAAACTGCAATTCGCCGCGGCCGAGAATACGGAACTGATCCGGCTGGGCGGTTTCTTCGAAACGGAGGGCCACGTTGTAACGGCAGAAGCGCAGCAAACGATCGCGCAATTTCCGCGACTGAACCGCTTCGCCTTCCTGACCCGACAGAGGTCCGGTGTTGATCGAGAAGATCATACCGAGGGTTGGGCTTTCCACGATGATACGAGGCAAAGCTTCCTGGGTTTCGTTGGCCACGATGGTGTCACCGATATGGACTTCATCCAGACCGGCGAGCAGACCGATATCACCCGCTTCGAGGCTATCGACTTCAACCTGACGCAAACCTTTGAAGGACAAAACTTTGGAAACCGTAAACACGCGGTTGACCGGCTTGCCAGCGCTGTCCACGGACTTGCTGATCAGGCGGTCGCCTTTTTTTACAGATCCCGAATACACGCGACCTACGCCCATTTGACCAACCCACTCGGAATAATCGAGGTTGCTGATCATCATGCGGAAGGGACCTTCTTCGATTTCTGGCGGCTTCACGTATTCCAGCACCAGATCAAAGAGAGGCTTCAAATCGCCTTTTTTGCCTTCCAGCAGGCCCGGGATTTCGGCCGGATCCGTCGTACACCAGCCCTGACGGCCGCACGCGTAGAGGATAGGGAAGTCCGTTTGATCTTCCGTGGCGCCAAGGTCACAGAAGAGGTCGAATGCGCCGTTGATCACTTCATTGATCCGGTCGCCTTCGCGTACTTCAGGACGGTCCACTTTATTAATACAGAGAATGATCTTCAGGCCTTGTTTAATAGCCTTTTCAAGAACGAAACGGGTCTGGGGAAGGGGACCTTCCGCCGCATCAACCAAAAGGATCGCGCCCTGGGACATGCCCATGATGCGTTCCACTTCACCGCCGAAGTCGGCGTGACCCGGGGTGTCGATGATGTTGATCTTGGTGCTGCCCACGACCACGGATGTGTTCTTCGCGAGAATGGTGATACCACGTTCGCGTTCGAGATCCATCGAGTCCATCACGCGATCATCAACCGCCTGGTGTTCCTGAAAAGTCCCGGCTTGTTTGAGGAGGAAGTCCACAAGCGTGGTCTTGCCATGGTCAACGTGGGCGATGATACAGATATTGCGTAAATTTGAGCTCATAATGGTCCGTCCGCTGATATAACCGTGCTGATAATTTTCCGCTTAAGTCTAACAGGTCGGGAAAGCTAACACATAAAATTATTGATGGCCAGGTGTCTTTTCCTCCTTTGTGACAGGATTGGGACTTTTCAAAAAATGCCTGCGAAAGTCGTTCAGGTCCCGGGATTGAACCCCGTCGGATGGAGCGGAATCAGCCACTGGGTGATTTTTGTTATTAAGATCGGTAGGTTTTGGGTCGATAAGGTCCTCAGTCAAGGAGTATCGAATCATGGCACCGGAAAGCCGCATCAACAGCGCTAAGATAGCACTTCTAACGGAAGATCGCTACGCACTCTGTTCTTTGTGGCGTCAGTTGGTGCAATTTTGGCCGCATGAGATGGTAACCGTGACACGTAACACGGCGCTGCTGTTGAAAATCTTTCCCAATCTCGAAACGATTTGGCTTAAAGCAGAGACTGACGCACCCCTGGAGCGGCTTTTGAAGCTGGTCGATGATCTGGCCCTGCGTGAGTCTCACTGCCATCTGATTGTGTGTCTTGATCAAGCCACGCCAGCGGAAATGCAGGAACTCATAGAGCACGGGGTCGACGAAATCGTGTTTCAAGCTGGCATTATGGCCGAACCGATGATCCTGCAAAAAACCATGATCGTCCTCAAAGCACGGGGCGAGCAGAACCGCGCCTTAAGGGCACATATTATCCGCCATCAGAAGGCGCTGCAGACCAAATCCGAATTTTTAGCCTGGCTGAGCCACGAAATCCGCACACCTATGAATGGTGTCCTGGGACTTCTGGAACTTTTTCCGCAGACGGGCCTGACGGCTGAGCAGCAGGACATGCTGGATGTCATGGGACGAAGCGGGCAGCGCGTGGTCGACCTTGTGTCCGAAGTTTTGGATGTCAGTCGGATTGAGGCCGGCAAGATGAATCGCATATCGCAGAATTTTCATCTGCGTCGGTTGATTGAAGATTGCATGAGCCTTTACGCGCGTGATGCCAATCAGCGTGGCCTGATGATCGGCAACCTGGTGGAGGCCGATGTTCCGGATCTGTTATTAGGCGATGAACGCAAGCTGAGTCAGATTCTCAATAACCTGCTCAGCAATGCCGTGAAATATACCAGTGCTGGGCATGTTCTGGTCAAGGTTCGCGTGGAAGCGTGGGAAGGTCACAGCTGTCGACTCCTCTTTGAGGTTCAGGACAGCGGACACGGCATCGGACCTGACGAGATCAGTCGAGTCTTTGCGCCCTTTGAACAGACCCAATCCGCGCATTTGAGTCGGAGCCCTTCCTCAGGTTTAGGTTTGAGCCTGACGAAAAAACTCGTCGAGTTGCTGGGCGGCAGTATCCATTTGCAAAGCCATCTGGGTCTGGGCAGTACCTTTTCCTGCGCCTTGCCTTTTGAAGTCGTCGATCAGCCCTTGGAATCCGCTCGGCCCCATCCATCATCCCGCCGTGCGGTGGTGATCAGTGATGATCCCAATCGTGTGCTGGTCCTGCAGCAGATGCTCGAACGCAGTGGACTGTCCGTTTCGGTGGGGCGCACACACGAACCCTTGCCCGATGCGGACTGGTATTTCTTTGGCGAACAGAAAGACTGGGAAAAACGTCATCAGGGCCTCAGGTTGGATCCAGGATCCCGACGCGCCTATGTCCTTCGCAATCCAACATCCGATCGCCACCAGCCTTTGGAAAACCGTTTCACCGCGTTGCCTCAGGGCTGCGAGTTTATCGATCTGCCTTTAAAACAATCCGATCTTTATAAACGCATCATGCTGCAACCAGGTCCAGGTCTGGAGCCCGTGTCCCGTCCCATCGAACATGCGCGTCTAGCGTCCACCTTTGAAGGCGCCCGCATCCTGGTTGTCGATGATGATCCGGTCAATCTGAAAGTTGCGGACAAGCAGCTCAAAAGATTGAAAGCGGAAACCACTCTGGCCGCGTCCGGGGTGGATGCTTTGGAATGGCTCGAGAAAAAACACTTTGATCTGATCTTTGTCGACTGTCAGATGCCGCATATGGATGGTTTCGAGCTCGTCAAAATCATGCGTGGCCTGCCCCAGGTGATTCCGGGCACGCCCGTGATCGCGCTCACAGCCCTGGGTCGCGATGAAGACCGAGAAAAGGCTATCCAGCATGGTTTCACTGATTTCCTCGCCAAGCCTGCTCAGCTGGAAGACATCCAAAAAGTGCTGGGCCGTTGGCTTCCTTCCGAAACACCCGCCGCCTGAATTTTTGATCTGACTTTTCTGCCCGGGTGCCAACTCGCATCCTATAGTCCTTCCCATGATACGAATTTCTGAAGTCTCCCAAAATGCTCCGCAAGGCCAGTCTGGTGCGTCGTCCAAGGCAGGAGAACTGTACGGGAATGACAAAAAGTCAGGAATATCTCTTGACAGCGGGGTATCTTAAAGTTTTTGTAGGGAGGAATAGCCAACCGGAAGGACAGAGCGTATCGATGCAAGGAAAAGGTCTGATAATCACTGAGAAGCCAAGCGTCGCCAAAGATATCGTGCAAGCCCTGGGAGGCTTTGAAGAGAAAGGCAAAGGGGACTACTACGAGAGCGAGACCATGGTCTGCACCTATGCAGTCGGCCATATCCTGACTCTTTTGGAACCTGAAGATATCAATCCTATCTATAAACGTTGGCGTCTGGCCGACCTGCCCATCATTCCCGAAGACTTCAAGACCAAGCCGGTGCCGAATCAAAAAACGCGCCTGGGTGTGATCAAGAAGTTGATGGAGCGCAATGATGTCACCTGGCTCGTGAATGCCTGCGATGCGGCGCGCGAGGGGGAATTGATCTTTCGTGAGATCGTCAAACACGTGGGCATCACCAAACCGATTCATCGGCTTTGGCTCCAATCGATGACCAAGAAAGCCATCCAGGACGGCTTCAAAAGCCTGCAGGATGGAATGAAATACACCGGCCTCGCGGCGGCTGCCGAGTGCCGCGCGCATGCCGACTGGTTGATTGGCATGAATGCGACCCGGGCGCTGACGGTGCGGCTCAAAGCCAAAAATCAACGCGGCGTATCCTGGTCAGCAGGCCGGGTGCAAACACCGACGTTGAGCCTTCTGGTCGAACGCGAGCTGGAAGTTCTGGAGCACAATCCCCAAGCTTATTGGAAGGTGATTGGCAATTTTGAAGTGAACAGCCAGGTTTACGATGGCGTCTGGTATGATCCGGCTTTCGATCGCAAGAACGCCACGCGTGAACAAAAAGAAGATCGTATCTTCGATAAGGCCAGGGCCGAGGCGGTGATTCAAATCATCGTTGGCAAACCAGCCGTGGCCAGTGAAACGCGGAAGCCATCACCGCGCAGTCCGCCGATGCTTTTCGATCTGACATCTTTGCAGAGAACGGCCAACACCCGCTTCGGCTGGTCAGCGACCCGGACTTTGCGAGCGGCGCAGCGCTGCTATGAAACGCATAAGGTCCTGACTTACCCGCGTACCAGTTCCAAGGTGCTCCCGGAGGATTACAAACCGGAAGTCACCCGCATTCTTGAGATCATGGCCGCCACGGCTGACTACGGCCCGCATGCCAGGCATCTGCAGGACAAGGGTCTTTTGAATCAGGATAAGATCTTCAATAACGAAGGCGTCACGGATCACTTTGCCATCATTCCCACCGGTGAAGTGCGCGCCTTGGAAGGTGATGATCAAAAACTTTTTGATCTGGTCACCCGGCAGTTTCTGGCTTCGTTCTATCCGCCTTCGGTCTATGAAGAGGTCGAGCGGATCACGGAAGTGGCGGGACAGCATTTCCGCAGCAAGCCCCCGCGCGTTCTGAAGGAAGCCGGCTGGGAAGCCGTCTTTGGCAAAGTGCCGGATAAGGGTGACAAGTCCTTTGCCGCTTTGATTCCTGGCAAAGATAAAGCGGAAGGCGTGACCGTGAAATCGGGCGACGCCCTTCTTGAAGAGCATGAGACCAAGCCACCGGCTCGGATCAGTGAAGCCGGTCTCTTGTCCCTGATGGAAAATGCCGGACGGCATATTGAAAATGAGGAAATCTCGCTAGCCCTCCGCAGTGCGGAGGGCCTCGGTACGGCGGCGACGCGTGCGGATATCATCGAAAACTTGAAGAACCGCGAATACGTGGATGAAAACCTGCGGCCCACGCCGAAGGGCATTCGATTGATCGACATTCTGCATCGCATCAATGCCAGCCGTCTGACGTCAGCTGAGCTGACAGGACAGTTGGAAGTCTTTCTGAATGAAGTGGAAGAAGGCAAACGCTCGCCTGAAGATTTCATGCGTGAAATCGCCACTTATGCCAAGGATGTGGTCGACTCCACCCGCGATTTTGATTTTGAGCAGATCTATCCCGACGAAAATCCGCTGGGACCCTGCCCGAACTGTCAAAGACCTGTGTTTGAACGAGCCTGGTTCTATGGCTGCATCGAAAGTACGAAGCGGGCGGGCAAGAAGGCTTGTGATTTCCTGATCTGGAAGGATTTCAACGGCCGTTATATCAACCGTAACGCGGTCCGTATTTTGCTGGAAAGAAAAGTCACGCCGGAACTCGATGGCTTTAAGAACGCCAACGGCAAGGATTACAAAGCTGTTTTGGAACTTCAAGGGGGCAAACTGGTCCGCCGGGTTGTGGAAAACAGTGAGGTGGATCCGAATCAACCGCAGCTGGACGTGAACCTGGAACCGATCGCACCCTGTCCTTTGCGGTGTGCTCCGGATTGCATGGTGATCGAAACGCCCGCTGACTACGCGTGTCAAACCAAGGTCAAGGGCCGGGACGCTGGTGAAAAACGCGGCGCGCCTGGGTTCGCCTTCCCGCGTGTGCTCTGCAAACGCAGCCTCACGCGCGAGGATCTGGTGGCCTTTTTACAGACTAAGGAAACACCGATCATCAGTGATTTCGTTTCCAAAAAAGGTCGCAAGTTCAGCGCCAAGCTCGTGATGGAAAATGATTGGACCGGCTTCCGTTTTGAATTCCCGCCGCGCGCTAAAAAATCGGCGGCCAAGGATGAAGAAGGACCTGTTGAGGAAGCCGCGCCGGCCCCTGCGGTGGCTGCGGCAGCGCCTGCTGAAGGTAACGGCTAAGTTCAGGCTGTCTGCTGATGCTGGTCGGTTGGTGATGCACCCCGAACCAGCGACGCAGGCAGCGTCATAACAAATGCGAATGGCTGGCCCTCGATGCCGTTCCATTCAATTTGAATATCCCCGCCGACTTCTTTGAGATACTGGCGAACGGCAGCCAGCCCCACGCCACGACCCGAGATACTGGTGACGGTATCGGTCGTGGTCAAACCCGCTTCAAAAATAAGCTGAGCCAATTGTATATTGGATCGACCCGTGATGGACAGATTCAAGGTCTGGGCCTTGGCCCTTATGCGATCAAGATGAAGGCCGCGACCATCATCCTGCATGCTCAGATAAACGCCATGGGTGTCGCAGCTCCAGGACAAGTGGATGCGGCCTCGCGGCGGCTTATTTTTAGCCAGACGCTCCTCAGGTGGTTCCACACCGTGGTCGAGCGCATTGCGGAAAAGATGCATGAGCACCTTGTCAAGCAGAGGGATCGCACTTTTATCCAGATACAGCTGCTCGCCTTCGACGATGAGCTGAGGTTCCGGCTTATCCAGATCGCGGGCCACCCTGGAGCAGAGCAGTCGATACGACTGAAGGTAAGGACGAAGGTCGATAAAGAGCTGATGAGACCACTTATGTAAAAGCTTCTGCCGCTGGTAATGGTCGTGGGAATTCAGAGTCCAGCTGCTGACCAGACTGTGCCAGAGGCCCAGATCGTCGACGGAGACGCCCAGCTTATCCGCATCGTTCAACCCTTGGAGCTTGACTTCAAAGGTGTGCTGATAGGAATCCAGCAGAGCGGCGATGCGCGCAATGGATTCCCGAAGCAGGAGTGGTGACCAAAGCGCGGGGCTCTGCCGCACTTTCGCATACTCCTCTTCCAAAAGATGCGCGGCATCCGAGAGGCGACTCAGGCCGAGACTTCGGGCTTCGCCTTTGATCGTATGCAAATCGATGAACAAAATTTTCGCCAGTTCGGGGTCGTAGGGCGCGTGCGCCCCGCACAGGCGCTGATCCTCGTCCAGGGCGGCTTTGGCCCCGGCGAAGAAGCGTTTCAATTTCCGAGGATCGGCCTGGACCAGCTCGCTGATCACCCGCATTTCATTCTGCTGGGTATCAGCGGCCGCACGCAGCTGACGAATTTCAGTGACGTCGCGGAAGCTGAGGAGCAGGCGACTGATCGTCTGCGAGGCATCCACAATCGGCGTCCAGTCCAGTTCCAGGGAAATCCTGTCGCGGGATGGCAGCTTCAGCTCGCAACGCATGGGCAGGTTGCTGACATTCAATTCGGATTGAATAAGATCTTCACCCAGGCAGGCCCGCAACGACTCCATCATCCGAGCCTTCTCATCCACAGAAAGATCACTGTAGGTGAAAATCAAACTCATAATGTCTTTCTGCGCGATCTTATCCGTACCGAGCAGACTTTCCGTGTACTTCGCGTATTCGCCTTGAACCTTCAGATCATAACCGTCAATTGTCACAATCCCTTGATGCAGTGTATCCAAAATCGAACGGATGCTCCGCGTTTTTTGGTCGACCAGATTTTCCACATTGCGGAGGTGATCGGAGAGAGCCGTATTCGCTTTGGATAGACTCTCTTTTAAAGTGTTTAACCGGTCGGCAAGTGAAAACGAGAGCAGCACGGCTTCGAGAACCGAACCAACCTGCATGGCATTCTCAGTGAAAATATTCCGCGGCATGAAACCAAACTGCTTCAGCATATAGAGGACAGTGCCAAGAACCAGCGCCGCCCAGGCGCAGACATAGTAGCGAGCCTCTTTTTGTCCGCTGGCAAAAGCATAAATCCCGGACGCCAAAGCTGTGACGCTGCAGATGATACTGAGGCCGGCAACGACCTTGATGATGATGCGATAGGGAACGAATGCTGCCGCCACGAGCGACAGCGAAGTCAGGATAATGAGGATGATCAGCATGCGGCTGATCCAAGGGTGAGTCCGTTTGAAATGCAGAAAACTTTGGGCGAAAAGCATCATGAAGACCAGGGTTAAGGCACCACCCATGGACACGGAGCGGTCCACAAACTCCGGCAGATTCGGCCACACATAATGAAAGGCGATCCCTTTCAGCGAGGACTGCAGGACGATATAGCCAATGACAAAGAGCGAATAGTAAAGGTAAGTGACCTGGCGAACAGAGAGAAAAATGAAAAAGTTATAAAACACCATAATGAGCATGGCGCCATAATATAGGATCTGCGCGCCTTCCGTGTACTGGCGCTCCTCATAGAAAAACTTTTCCTGCCAGAGTTTGACGGGGATCTGAGTCGAGCTGGTGGAGGCGACGCGGATATAAATCTCGCGCAGCTCGCCCGAGGGCAGATCCACGGGAAAGGCAAATGACGTATGGATAATGGGCCGTTCCCGGAACGGATACATGTCACCCGCCACCAGTTTTTCCACGAGCTGACCTGAACTGTTGAGAATATGCAGCTGGATGTCATCGAGCAGGGGCCAGTCGATTTCCAGAATCAAACTCTGGATGTGCCTTTGATCGGACTTGAGCACCACGCGAACCCAATAGGCATGCGATGTCCAGCCAAAAGTGAGTTTATTCGCAGCTCCAGGGTTCCAGGCCACCTCGGGAAGAGCCAGCACCTGCTCCAGAGTTTTCTGGCCCGTGGTGTCTTCAATAAAATCAGAAACAGGGACAAGATCGGCGACCGGAATATGCGGGCGGACTTCAAAGGCGTTGCCACCACCTGATGCGGCTTGAGACCACATACTCAGCAGTAAGAACAGCAGCCAATGCCTGAATCCGCTCATGAGATCCCCCGCCCAAGTCCTCTGGATCGGTGCCTCAAGGGAAAGCCTTAGGAAGTTGGCGCAAATCAACGGTATAAATCAGTCCTATTCCAACCTTGGCTCAAACGTGAAACGACGTTTTCAGCCAAAATTCGGCATCCCGGCGTCCGGCTTCGTACAATTGAATCAAGCGCTGAGGCTGCGGAAACAGGATATCCGTCATCGAAGAAGGGCGGGCCGGGTGAATGTCCGCCTGACCCTCGCGCGGGCCCTGGGGCAGGATACGAATCGTACTGCGGTCAAGGATGGGCTGATTGTTACGCAAGCCACCATCAATCAACCAGCGGCCCGACCAGTACACCGGTTTTTCGTAATAAACAGGGATATAGCACGACCCCAGAAGGAGGCTGATCAGTTCCTCCCGGCTTTGACACATGCCGATATCGACGAGTTCGTGCTGGAAACGCGGCAGATGGGTGACAGAGATCTTAACGCGGCCTGCTGCCCGCTGGCAGGCGTCATCCGGCAGCTGCTCGTGAAGTCCTTGCGCCACGTACCGTGACATGCGACCGATCGGACCCAAGCGCCGTTCCCGGGCGTCTGTCGCAAACCGTAAGGTGTGGTCCATGATAAGCTGGGTGTCGATTCCAAGAGCAGCCACGACTGCGGCCAGCGATCCGGAAGAGGCTCCCAGGTAAAGGGCATTTGTAAAGGCCGATTCCTGACGGAAAGCCTCAATCGCCCCCAAATGGTAGGGAAACAGCCAGGCACAACCGGCAAATGATAGCGACAGGGGATCGCCTTCGGCTGGTCGGCCAGGTTCCGTCGAATTCGGTACACATCGTGCTTTGACTTTACGCGGCCCAACTTGGCTCAGGATCCTAAGCATGGCGCTTCCTCCTGGGAGTTCTCGTGCTCGATTATACCCCAATCGAACGCAGCATTATGACCAGGAACGTGATTCTCCGCGGTGAAGCATCGCTCAGCTGCCGTGCGGTAAAACCTCCAAAATCTGAGCCTTTTTGAACGACTTGGGGCGCTTGCCTGACGCTTTCCGTTCCGCTCAGAATCCCGTTGCAACAGGCTTTTCAATCCTTCCGCGCAAATCAAAATTATGTTTTTTGCCAATAATTACGGCAGTTTTCACAAATTCTTCCCAGAATTTCAAAGTCACGCGTCTCGTTTTTCATGCAGAATATTGCTAATACCTGCCCATGTGGCACGGAAATAGTAGTCGATGTTTTAATGCATTTCTTTCGATGCGGGTTGTTTAACATGAAAAAGATTTCCATTCTGATCGTGAACGATCATCCAATCGTTCGAGAAGGGCTCACTCAGGTACTCGATCGCTTTGAGGATGTGCACATCCTGGCCAGCACAGCCTCGCATTATCAGATCAAGGATTTGGTGCAGCGGCTTCAGCCGGAAGTTTTATTGCTCGATTTGCAGTCCATGGCCTCCATTTATCAAATGGCTGCCGAAGCTCAGGCAACAAAACCTGATATGCATCTGATCCTCTCCAGCTCTCTGCCTCTGCCAGAATATCAGCGTTTGGCCGAGCGCATCGGAGCCCGCGCTCTGATCTCCGCTTTTGAAGCTCCTGATCAAATTCACAGCTGTCTGCATGCCGTTATGGAAGGTGGGACCTGGTTCCAGGCCAACAATCCTATCCGTGGGCTGGTGCAGAAACATCGCGAGGGTGTCAATGGACGCCTTGAGCATCCGCTCAGCCCCCGCGAAGTTGATGTCCTTTGCTGCGTGGCACAAGCCATGACTGCCAAGGAAATCGCCACCGATCTGCAGATCAGTGTGAAGACGGTCGATCGCCACAAGGCGAACATCATGAACAAGCTCAACATGCGCTCTCAAATTGAGCTGGCTCGTTACGCTATCCGCAATGGTTTTGTGGAAGTTTAATTTGGGCTGGAAAAAAAGAAAGGCTCCGTAAAGGAGCCTTGGACCGGGTTTTCGTTGCGAAGTTCTGGTCGCTCAGGTTTCCTCCGCCCCGGAGGGGTTATCTGACGAGGAAACCAAAGGCCAGAACTTTGCAACGAGAAGATCTCAATCTTCGAACTCGGCCTTCCTGGTCGTCTTTTTCAATTCAGTCATAAGCTGGTTGATCTTTTCGAGACTCGTCTTAATTCTCTGCATGCGATCCCCAAAATCGTCAGCTTCCGGTCTACGGAAGTGTGGACTTCCTTTGACCTTGCCATCGATATGGCTGACATGCAGCGGCGTGCGGCCGCGAGCCAGATCCGTCTCGGCATCTTTGTTACGCTTAAAAACTGAGAAATCGACAACATTGGCAGGAACATCGTTCTTCATCACAACACCTCAACAACAGCAGCAACAGCAGTAAGAGCAACACAACAGCATAGGGAACTTGAACGAGGACTATATATTCAGGCCCTTCAGGAAGAAGGACCAGGAATATCACATGTCAGACGAGTCAGATCAGTGTTTCAGACGGTACGAACGGATCACGCCTTTATTGGCCTTCTCCCGTTCCTTCTTCAAACGCGCACGATTTTCTTCGTTGCGACGCTGGATCTCTTCCCAACTGAAGTTTTCCTGCTTCTGCTCCGCTTGCGAAGTGGTGGCACTTTTTGGAGTGCGATTCGCAATCGAAACGACTTTGTTGTCTTGACCATTTTCAGTTTGCATATCAACCTCCAGTAGGGGCAGCAGAGTCTCGGCAACACGGGGAAGTCAATCCCACATCTTAATTAAAGCAAGCGTTATGCCATGACCGGCCAGTGTTGAATGACATTGTGTGATCATTTATGCCAATGAATTTGGGTCTCATAACAGCTCGCGCCTGGCAGCTATGTTGGACGTTATGACAGTGCCCGATTCAGTGTCAAGTCCCTTTTCAGCCCAGTCCTGCGTCCTGTCTGGCTTTGAACGACGCCCGGAGGTGATTGTGGACGGAATTTCCAAGCTATTCCTGGACCTTAGACAGAGCAAAGCCGCTCTGGAACAGGCCTTCTACCGTAGCCTTGACAGTTCAGTCATCCGATCGGGGCTTGAGCATGGTACCGCCTTGCGGCTTTGGGAGGTGCTGGGAGAAGGCCGGCATTTTCAGTGTTTTAAGCTGCCCGGAAGGGGCGAGTTGGACCTCGCGGTCCTGCTTGCGAAACCTGGTTTTTTACAAGCCGATTCGCGGCAAAGACGTGCTTGGGCTGCTGACCTTCAGCGCCTGCGCAGCCTTAACCACCCCCTGGTGCCACCGATGGAAGTTATGGAAGATGCTCAGTTTTTTGCCTATGTGCAGCCGTGCTGTGAAGCCGAGCAGAACCTTGCGGGTCTCATCCAGGACGCCCTGCATGATCTGCACAATAGCCTCGCCCGGATCGGGTTGGAACTGGACGATTACCCCCAGTTGCGACGCTGCCAGGGGCACCCTTTTGTCATTGATTTTTCCGAGTTGAAAAGGTGCCCCACGGCGGGCTTCAGGCTTTAGGCAGCATTTGCATCAGCTCGGGGAGATTGCGGTAGAGGCCATCCAGATCAAGTCCATAGCCGATCACAAATTCCTTGCTGATCTCGAAGCCGGTATAGTCGATGACAAGTTCGATGGTGTGCGCTTCCGGTTTTGACAGCAGGCAGGCGACCTTCAGAGATTTCGGTTTGCGGACTTCCAGAGTTTTCAAGAGATAGTCGATTGTGTTGCCGGTGTCGATGATGTCCTCGACCAAAAGCACATGCTTCCCTTCGATATCCACGGACAGATCGTAGTTGATACGCACATGCCCCGTGGAGTGCATCCCCTCATAACTCGACACACCAATAAATTCGATCTCACACGGAATGTCGATGGCGCGAATCAGATCGGCCATGAAGATAAACGATCCTTTTAACACGCCGATGACGCACAGTTTCTGTCCTTGATAATCACGGCTGATCGTCTGACCCAAGGCCCGCACCCGCTGGGCAATACGGTCTGCTGAAATGAGCGGATGCATGGAATACTCTGTCATGGCTGCCTTCCCCCGACGCGGTTATTTATGGGGGACCATTCAAGCGTAAAAAGTTGCTTGTGGCTAGGAGGAAAGGCTGCGTCAATCCATCTTTTTTGCCTTCGATACGCAAACCCTGACTGACGAGCTCAAATCGCAAAAAGCGGCTCGTAGGCCGAAGGCGCAGAGGAATGCGCAGGCTCTGCTCGAAATCACGTGAGGGGGCCACAGCCTGCTCCGCCAGCAGCCCATTTTGATCATGCACCCGAATCAGCCCGTTCTGATCCTTCAGGTCATAACTTCGAATTTGAATCGTAACCAACTGTGCTCCTAAGTCGTTCACCTGGGGCAGGGGGCCTGGCAGGGTAATTTCACTCCGCAGGCCCAGACTATATTCACCGTTGCGCAGGGCGCTGATGACGTTATCGGATTCGGGTATGTAGATGGCTGGGATAAAATCCGTCTCCAGACCACGGACCAGGAAAGGCGCGGCCGCTGCAAATTTAATCGCGTGGGTGCTTTTCTGCTGGAGTTCATGAGCGACCTGAAGGAAAGCATTCACCAGATCAGTCTGCTGACAGCCGAGCACTTCGATCATATCCGGCTGAATGGTCAGAGCCAGCCATCGATAATCTTCAAACTGAAAGCCAGCATTGGGGCATTCCAGAACCAACTGCAAGGGCGGATTCTGCCCATGGGCGAATTTTGCAAACGCCGGGAGCAGGGCGGCGTAGTCCTTGGGTTTAACGGACACCCAGTTCTTTCGCATGGTTTCGTCAGCGGGAAAAGCGCGGAGGCTAAGACCCAAATTCTGATCTTCAGCCATTAGCATTGGAATTTCATGGGCGCTGCTCTCATCATCCTTGCCGCCCCGCAAAAGTCGTCCAATGGCTTGAAAATTCGCAGCCTGGAGCATTTCATCCGATGTGCCTGTATCCAGACTGAGGTTGGCGCGTAGGGAAAGCTCCAGTCTGGGATCGTCACTGGTGCAGGACAGGACTTGATGTCGGCCGGGGAGGATGGTGAATCTTTGAACACAAAGACGCTGCGTCCCGTCGAGGATCTGCAGTTGATAATCACCTGCTGGCAATTGTGCATTCAAAGGCCAGGTTTTTTGCAGAAAGCTATGCGCATTTAAAACATCAGTCGATCGATAGGCCAATTGTTTGGCCCAAGCCACACTGCTCTTGCGAACACCATCCCGGATCTCCACAAACCCAGGCCGACCCGGCTTCAGATGGATCTGCACCGTTCCCAGGGCCAAAGGTGGAAGCTGAGCGCTGCGTGTGTCTTTATCAAAAACCAGCTTCTGCAAAACGCCCTGATTATCCGGATAAAGAACTTCCCAGTTTTGATCTGGCGGCAGATTCCATTTAAGTTGTTCACCTTCCAGAATGGGCAGGGTGCTGACAAACCCGCCTTGGGCATCGTGCACGAACAGGGATTGGAACAAGCGCTTGTCGTGACGCTGCATGGGTTTGCGCCAAGGCAATTGAACTTGAAACGTTTCACTGCGTGCCGGCAGACGCAGGCAATCTGCGCGACACTGTTTGAGTTGGGACACGAGCGCGGCTTGTTGGAGGACCGCCTGACGACCCACAAGGAGAACAAAGGAGCTGTTCAGGACGGGAGTGGGCTGAGCGTTCAGGACAGTATAATGTTGATCCGTTTCCATGGACAAAGGCGTTTGTGAGAGGACCGTGAAAACTTCTGGAAAAAGACTGACGGTGACGCCTGCGAAGTGATCCTGATTCAGTGGAATCGCATGCTCTTCACCGAAACCCGAGGCCAGGCGAAGTTTCCAGCGCAAGGGACTGGTCCCACCCTGCTGCGTGATGGAGACTTTGACCAAAGGACTGTCGGCGAGCCATTCCATATCAAGTCGGACCTGACCCAGGGCCGCATTGCTGGAGCGGAAATAGGAAATCAGGTGCGGTCTTTGATGGACGTGTTCGATGTCCTGGCCGATCATGCCCAGGGTTTCGCCGGTGGTCGTACTGATGTTGATTTCCAGCTGAGGCTGCCATGTTTGCTGCTGCCAGGTTTTACCAGTCGCTTTATAGATTCCACTGACCAGCGGATAAAAAATCGAGCCGCCACTCAGCGGGGGTACGCTGCTGGCAACGACTTGCAGCTGATCATGACCCAGTACGATTTGGCCCTGATGAGGTCGTAAATGAGGATGAGACGCAGCCAATTCGCGGTCGATCAATTTGGCAAAAGCCTGTGGGGTCGAGGTGCTGAGGGATTCTACATGATTTTCTGCGACTTCGGGATGCGCCACCGTTCCATCCGAACTGGTGCACGCCATGGGCCACAGAAACGCGATGAAGAAAATGGAACCGGAGTAAAATTTACCTGGCGCAGTTTGCATATTCATTGTA
This sequence comes from Oligoflexus sp., assembly GCF_035638955.1. Lineage (GTDB taxonomy): Bacteria > Bdellovibrionota_B > Oligoflexia > Oligoflexales > Oligoflexaceae > Oligoflexus. Next base: position 44,515 of record NZ_DASQYZ010000451.1, read on the forward strand.
TTTTCTTTGTTTTTCTTGACATTTCTTAATAATTTTGCGACATTTTGATGGCTTTACGTGTCGTCGATACTTCGCATGTTGAGTGTGACTCAAGTATAAAGGGGCACTTGCTGATGACGCAAGAAATCGAGCGGGAATTTCAAGCCAACAAAATCAAGCGTCTTCCGCCATCGGTGGTCAAGGACATCGAGCTGAAGAACCACGCTAGACGTTTGGCGAATCTTTCCCCGATCAAAATCAAGATCCGCACCTGCATCTCCTGCGGTGCACTGTTCGAGTCTGCAGGCAACCGGACCTGTGGTTGCAACACCCGTAGCACCGGATATATCGCCGGGCGGGAAATCATCTAAACCCTATCCATGTTCGTCCTTTTCTGGTGGTCCATCACCGGATGTGAGAATTCGTCCCGGCATTCACCGCCGGGGCTCTCCAGTTTTTTGCTGAAATTCCGATGCCTTCTACGCAGGATTCGCAAAAGTTGGAGATGCGGTGAAGCATAAGAAAAAACTTTGGATTCGCGCGATTGATGGATTCTTGCCAAAAGAACGGCGGAAGCTGTCGGTCATCGAACAGTATCGTAGCCGAGCCATGGTCCGCACCGGACTTTTGGGGGTATTGCTCAATCCTTTTCTTTTCCTTTTCGAATCCTCAGTCTGGGATCTTTGGCAGAAAATCGGCATTGCTCTCGGGCTGGGTGCTGCGCCCTTGCTCATCGTTTGGATGTACCGCCTCACGGGTCGGTTGAAGGTCTGTGCCTGCATTTATGTTTTTTACTGCACGGCGGTGTGCGCCTGGGCTCAGGTCCACGCGGATACCATCCATGCCCTCTATTGGCTGTGGATTTCCTTTCTCATTGTCTTCTCCGTCCTGGTCGTTGGTGTTAAGGAAGGCGCTGTCTATACAGGTCTGGCCATGATTCTGTTCTGGTTCGTACTCCAGGACAATATCCGCCATGGGCATACCGTGGGCACGTTTCTCGATAAGGACTCCCTGCTGTGGAGCATGGCCGTTCATATCATGTTTATCCAAATCTGCTATCTGATGATGATGACCGCGTATGATGCGATTCGTAATCGGGCTGAAGTGCGGGCTGTCATGCTGCGCTTCACGGATGATGAAGCGGCGCGTCTCGCCACGGTGGGCGAACGTATGGGCGGCATGGCCCTCGAATTGAATGAGCAGCTCAAGCAATTTCAAGAGCAGCTCGTTCGCATGGATGGACTGGCCAAGCGAACCGATACCAAGGTCGATGATTTTCAAAAAATGATCGGGGAGTTGCAGGAACGTTCGCATAAACTCAGCGAGATCGCGCAGAGCGCCAACAGTTAGGTTAGGACTGTATGCAGTGGTTTTTTCTTACATTGATTCGCATCTTCGACCGGCGGGTCAAGCGGGACCGCCGGGGTCCGACTTCGCTTGATGCGTTTCGACAAAGAGCCATGAATCATATCTGTTTTACCGGGGTGGGTGTCGCCGTCTTGAACGGGCTGATCGCCTTCTTTAATAAACGCTATGAAGAATTGTTTGGTTTGGAACTGCCAATTTTCCTGTTGAGCGCCGTGGGCTTTGTCACGGTCCGCCGCGTGAAGCGGGTCGAATGGATTGCGGCCCTCTACATGACTTTGATTGCCACCTGTATCAGCTCCTACATGATTATGTCGGCAAAATCCTCCTTTGCACCGATCTATGCCTGGTATCCGCTGCTGTGTTTTGGGACCATTCTGCTCTGCGGCCGTTGGATCGGTATGCTCTCGGTCGCCATTATTTTCCTGGAGTCGGTGGCCGTTCTGTTCGTGAACAGCAAGCATGGATTTGTGCTGATGGGTGGCATAGGCTTTGACCTTGGCGCTACAGCCGTCAGGGCGACTATGCTGTCCTCATTCGTGGCGGCCTTTGGCGTTGTGGCTACGGTGGAAATCAGCCGACGTCGTGCGGATAAAGCCAATCTCAAAGCCAATGCTCTTAATCTGCAACGCGCCAGCCACAGTTTGCTCGGCGATATGGCCCGTGATATCAGCCGTAATATGCAGCTGCCGATGGGGGCTCTACAGAAAAAACTTGATGAAGTCATGCAATGGGATCCGCAGGATACTTTGCATAATCGTGGACCCATCCTGATGCAAAATTTAACCCAGTCGCTGCGTGAACTGGAACGTCTGGCCGCCAGTCTTCTCCTTTTTAGCCAGACCCGCGGGGCCCAGGAAAGCGTCGCCTTGCGGGCTGTGGACTTTCTCAATCACTTGAATGAAATGACTCGCGAGAAAGCCATTGCGCGTGGTGTCAGCCTCGATTTCAGTGCGGATCAACCGCAGGCCCTCCTGCATGTGCCCGCGGCGGCCGCCCTGTTTGCGCTCGTCTCTTTAGTGAACAAAGGGGTGGATGCGTCAGCAGGCCAGGAACCAGCCTGGGTCCGTTTGCAGCTTCGGCTGTATGGACGGCAGATCCAGATTCGTGTTCTGGATAGCGGGCCCAGTCTGTCCTATCAGGAACGTCGAGCCATTCAGGAACAAACGTCGCAACGCAGTGCATGGGACGTCAACCTGCGCCTGAGTCTCGATTTTTTGGACAGCATTGGCGGCCAAATGACTCTGGACCCCTATAGCCCTGATACCTGCTATGTGATTTCCATTCCCCTCAGCTCGACGCCTTTCCAGTCAAGCCTTGCAGCCTGATCTCAACCGCCAAGCCCGCTCTATCTTAGCGAATCTTGACTTGCGCCGCCTCTGCGTCTCTGGTAGCGAACAGGTGCTGGGAATTCCTCATAATCGATGATGTCAGAAAAACAACTTGTGCCTCATAAGGACCCTTGCATGCTGAAATTCATGGCCTTTTTTGGTATCACCCTTTTAGCGCTGTCCTGTGGTGCTGGGACGAATCCCGTATCACGTCTCGACATGGTCGGTGGGCAGGTGGTACCCGAAGACAGCCCGGCCTACGTATCGACCGTATCGCTCGCGAAAATCAGCAGGTCCGGCTTTGATTCCTTTTGCAGTGGAACTCTGATTGCGCCCAACCTCGTGCTGACGGCCGCGCACTGTGTGGAAGGTTTCAAGAACACCAAGCAGTTTATAGTTCTCTTTGGCAAAGGCGACGACGATCCCAATGCCGTCACGATTCCTGTCGCCAATTTTCAAAGTTATAGACCGAAAGATGGGTCTCGATATTATCCTAATTTTGATATTGCCTGGGTCAAGCTGGAGGGCGAAGCGCCAGCCGGCTTTCAACCGGCAGAAATTCTGCGCTCTTCGGACCAATTGAAGCCTCTGCTTAACCAAACCGATTCCATTCTGCTCGCGGGCTATGGTCGAACCAAAACCGACTGCCCGTCCACGGATCCGACCTGTTCGGGGCAGCGCCTGCAGGTGCAAACCTATTTGCGCCGCTTCGTGAATACTTCGCATTTTTCCCAGCTGATGGTGATCGGTCCCAAGCCCCTGTCGGGCACCTGCAGCGGCGACTCGGGTGGTTCGGCATTTGCCAAAATCAAAGACCGTTGGTATGTCCTCGGCGATTTGAACGGCAAGAACCTGGCGCTGAATACGTCCGCTGTTTGGGATGCGGCGCGGATCTGTGAATCCGGAGAATCCATCTATACGTTTGCCGGTGCTTATGTGGACTGGCTCCAGGAAAGTTCCGGCGTCACCCTGAGCTTCAACGAACAATTGAATCCCAAAGGACCCGGTCTCCTCCCTCTCGATGCGCCCAGCTTTCTAGGACCCAATCCCGACCTGGCGAAAATGCTGGCCTATAACAATCCCAATGATCCGCTGTGGGTGACCGCCGAAGCCTTGATGAGTAGTTTCGGTGAAGAGGGTAAACGTGAAATCGCCGACCTGGGCCAGGTCGTAACCGATCCCAAGCGTGCTGCATCCATCATGGCGACCTGGACTGTTTTCAAATATACCGGTGTGAGTTTTGATATCAGCAACCTGGCTTTGAAGGATCGGCAGCTGTCCGATTTACGTCCCATCGTGGGACTCAAAAATTTGCAGAAACTGGAACTCATCGGCAATCGCCTGACCGATGTTGCGCCGCTGGGCCAGCTGGAAAATCTGCAAGAGCTGACCCTTGGCAATAACTATGATTTCAATTCCAAGGCGAAACTGCCTTACGATTTCAACTTTCTGAACCGTCTGAAGAAACTGCGGGTGCTGAACCTTGCCACGAATGGTGGCAACCTGGATCTCAAGGACATCCCGTGGGATAGCCTGGGTCAGCTCGAGGTCCTCGATCTGAGCGCCAATGATACGATTCAACTCGATGCGGTCAAGTTTGCCAAATTACCTCGCCTCCATACTCTGATCGTGGCGAATGCCGGGCTCACCAATATCGAAGCTCTGGCCGAAGCACGAGGTCTACGCAGTCTTGATCTGCGGAATAATAACATTCAGGATATCAATGTCCTTTCGAACCTGCCTCAGGTTCAAATGCTGGATCTTTCGCAGAATCAGATTGAAGATTTTTCCTCGGTCGCGGACTTGAAGGAGCTGAAAACTCTCAAAGCCCTGGCCAACCCGCAGAAAATTACAGCCTGTCCGGCCGGTGCGCAGTGCCTTTATAATCCGGATCCGCAAACGACCTTCGCCGCGTATTGTGAGTTCTCCAAGGATCTCTCCGAAGACGATCGTGCCCTATGGCAACCCAGTAAAACAATCATCCTGCTCCTGCGTGAAGCCGGGCAGAAGGATATTGCATCAGCGGACTGTGCCGCAGCTGATGCTGTGCTCCGATCTAAAAAAAAACTGGAATTCTCGGGACTGAAGGCGGCTCCGTGGATTACGGATCTGACGCCTCTTATGCCCCTGAAGCAGCTCGAGGAATTGGTTCTGGATCATCAGAGCTTCCATGATCTGTCGCCGCTGCTGGCTTTAGCGGAGCTGCGTTCTTTGAATCTGGCGAGTAACAAGTTAAAGCGTGTGGATGTGCTGGCAGGTCTGCCGAACCTGCAGCGGCTGGTGTTGGATTCCAATCAACTGACCGATATCAGTGCGCTGGCTGCCCATCACGGCCTTTGGGTTTCGGCCGTTGGCAATCCGGATTTGCCTAAAATCTGTCCGATTCCAGGTGGGCAGTGTATCTTTGAAAAACCTGGGACCCCTCCTTAAGCGGTCTCGTCCATGGTCCATTGCAGCAGACGACGCACGTCCTCCACCGCGGGGATGAGTTGTTCCAAAGTCGATGCTGTCTGCAGCACATAACCTACGTCTTCACCCACGGCCGCGCGAATTTTGAGTTTATCCCCCACAGAAACCTTGAGTTTGGCGCGATGCACCGAAGCGTGATGTTTGACGGCAGGCCAGCCTTTGATCGCTTGAATGATACCACGTCCAGGATGCAGAACATGGACGGCCGCCACACGATGAGCCGTTTGCGGCACAAGGCAGCTGCGGCCCAACTCCAGATTCAGAAAACTATCCCAGCTCGGAAATCCATAGGCCAGCTGCAGCATTTCCATGATGTATCCGCCTGGTGGACGAACGGCAATTTCACCAAAGACCGGACCTTCGGGCCCCAGATAGAGTTCCACATGGGTCATGCCGCGGCGCACGCCCATAATTTGCAGGACCCTGCTATTCATATTCAGAACCTGCTCCTGCATGGTCGGTGCTAAGGCGACGGGTAAAATATTGATGTGCTGCCGCAGATAATACTGGGTGATATTGGTAAAAATGGGCTGCCCATCTTCGACAAAACTTTCGACGCTGAATTCGGGATGGGGATTATAGGTTTCGAAGAGCCGCTGGCGATTGTGCAGTTCGCGCAAGAGTTCGGCTTTTTGACTATAAATTTGAATGGATCGCCCACCGGATTCCAACCTATCCTTGCAGACAATGCGCGGTCCGAGCTGGTCCCAAATTGCATCCGCCGTCAAACCCACGCCCCAGAGATAGGGGTTGAGGGGAATGCCCTCCGCCTGCAACCGATTCTTCATCAGAAGCTTGTCGTGGCATCGCAGCAAATTGATGGGAGCTGTGCTGGGCAGATCACAGGTCCGACGCAGGGCGGCCACCAGGGGAATGGATCGTTCCGAGCCGCCGATAATAGCGGAAAAAGGGCCCAGAGCCAGAATTTTCGGTTGCAGGACGCGCCACTCGCCGGGCGTTCTGGGCCAAGGCAATTTGACAAGATGTCGGGCCGGAAGCGGATTTTTCAGTTCCTTGCCATTCCATAAAAGAAAATCCAAACCCTGGTCTCTTGCAGCGTCGATTAGCCCCTGCCGGTGCCCGACCATCAGGATTTTTGCCATGCTTCCACTCGTTCGTTCAAGGGTGTGTACGTTTTCCTCAATCCTAAATTTCTGCTGCCGATAACTCCATAAGGAAACGCATCTCGAAGCTGCCGATGATTGGACGCGGATGCGGCTCGCTGAAACAGGAGCGTACGTGAAACCTTGGATCCCGATCTGCCGTGTGGCCCTCTTGCTCCTTTTGGGGAAGACAGGGGCTTGCTACGCACTGGGATCAGGACGCGGACCCCAATCCGATTTTTTCGTTGATGTTCAGTATGCCTTTACCACCTCCAAAAGCAAGTTGGTTGGCAGCAATGATACGGGCACGGCTCTCCGCTACGGGCTGGGTGGTTTTGCAGGCAGCAATTCCAATCTGTCTTTTCTTCTGCACTTCGACCAGGACGTCACCAATTTCCAATTGAACAGCAGCAAGATTGATATGAACTGGCAGGACACGCGTGTTCGCTACCATTTGAGTTATTTCTACTTGGGCGCTTTATTTACCCGTCTGGAAATGACGGCTGATAAGGAAGGCACCGAAATTGTGGATGCCGCAGGATCCGGCATGGGCATCAATGCGGGCGCCTTGATCGGCGTTGGCCGTGGCGGTTCAGTCTACATCGATGTGATGACAGCCACGCTGCCCAATATGAAAAATGCCATAGACCAGGAAATCAGCATCAAACAACGCATGGATATTGATCTTGGGGGCAGCATCGACCTGACCGCCAAGCTTCTGGATATGACCTTTGGTTATAAAATTCGTAATGTCACTGTTCAAACGGATAGCACCTACCAGGAAGCCCTCTACACGACCTATGCGGGAATTCGGATGTCGTTCCAATTTTGATCTTAGCTTATCTTGATTCTCTTGAACTCAGAACATCTTTGTATTCTCGCCTATTTGGTCACTCCAGAATTATCTGTAAAGCCGAGGCAGTCGTTTTGCAATCTTATGAAATCTCATAGGATTTTTGCGGGCCTAGACGATCATCGTGATGGCACGACTGATGCTACATGAAGATGAAAGCTCGGGTCGGTTCCATTCAAGGAGTCCGCTATGCAGTCGGCAAAGCCTAGGCACCAAGATTCATTTGTCCCGATGTATCACAACTACAGTCGACTCGTCGCCAGCATCGCGGCCAACTTTCCACTGACGCCGCAGCAGCAGGAAGAAGTTTGCCAGGATGTATTTCAGGTGGTCTGGCAACGCAAGCAGCAGCTCGTGCATGAATATGCGTTGGCCAGCTGGCTCGGTACCATCACGCGGCATCGTTGCCTGAGTGTCCTGCGGCGTAACAAAGCCATGATCTCGCTGGAAGAGCTGACGGAAGATCATCTGCATGCCCAGCAGGCCAACCTTGTGCCGCCTCAGACGGAAACTCAGCTTTGGCATTTGGAACTGTCCTTGAATCTTCTGCATAAGCTCATCGACGAACATAGCTCACCGGTGCGGCGTTGCGTGGCTCGGCGCTTCTACACCGATGGCGAAAGTGTGGCGAGTATTGCTGAAGCCTTGCACATGTGCCCGAACACAGTGTTGTCGCATCTTCGCCGTTTTCGACTGATCGTTCAAAAGTCGCTGCTTAGGATGCTTGACGAGCGCGGCATCGATCTGATTTCGGCCTAGGGCACGTCCAGGACTTGGCCTAGGCCACATCCTGGATGCGATGCGTGTGCGGTGTGATAAAGAGATGTTGGTCCATTCTAATCAGATAGCGGAAGGCCGCGGGTTCGAGGTTGCCGCGTGGGCGATTGGGATCGAGCAATTGGATTTCAATGCTGCTGTTGTTGTTGATGAGATAGGTACGAACAGCATCCATCCCGACACCGCGTCCCGAGGTCAGGGTGGCTTCCTCTTTGGTGCTAAAGCCAGGTTCAAAAATAAGGTCGACCAGCTCCATCACGGTTGGCTCTTTCGCTTTAAAGAGCCCCTGCTCCATGGCTTTTTGGAAAATCCTGCGCAGATTCAAACCCTGACCATCATCCTGGATGGTGATCAGCATTTCGTCCTGTTCCAGCCAGGTTCGAATACGAATCTCGCCACGGCGCGGCTTGCCGAGCTTTTTACGTTCCTCGATCGATTCAATGCCATGATCGATCGCATTGTTGAGGAGGTGGATAAAGATCCGTTCGACCAGCATTTGGCCTTCACTGCTGAGCAGGACGTCATCATGCTCAAACAGAACCTGCGGCGCGGCCTTGCCCAAAACGTTGGCGGTGTCTGGCAGGGAGCGCAGGATGGAGTCCAGGGATTTTTCCAGGTTGATCGCATAACGCTGTTCAAGTCCATCAATCACCTGAAGCAGGAGATCGCGCTCCTCCGCTTTCATCCGCCTCGCATCCAGACTGCGTAATTTTTGAACCTTGGCGCGAATCCAGGCATGCTGATCCTGATCCGATTTTCCCGAGGGTTTGCGTCCCAGTTTATCGACATTGATCTGGCGATAGAATTGAATCCGTTCCTCGGCGGCCAGCAGATAACGCCGCAGGGCATGGGATTCCAACGTCGCCCCTTCGCGATTGCGGAAGGGTTCGAGCGTGCTTTCGAATTCATGAAAGGCGTTGGCCAGATCATTCAGGTGAAAGGTGCGGGCCATACCTTTCATGGTATGAACATTCATAAAGACCCGATTGATGGATTTCAGATTGAGGGTCAGTTCCGTATCCATGGTCTTGGTGCAGGATCCCATGAAGTCCTCGCAGGTCCCCAGGAAGTTATTGAATTTATCGCCGGGCACCTTCAGGACCTTGCCGATAGCTTCCAGCTCGCGTTGCTGGTCTTCCCGCTGGCGCTCCAGCTCGCGAATCTGCGTGACATCCCGGAGGGTGACCAGAATCTTCTCCACAATGTCACCAGCACAGATCGGATTCCATTCGAGTTCAAGAATTTTCGAGCCCTGGGGCAGCGTCAGCAGCAGTTCCTTGATCAAAAGGTCCTGATTCACTTCAAAATTCAAAGAGCTGTCGCCCAGGGCACTCATGAGGACTGTTTCGGTCTGATTGATTTGATCCGATGACAGATCACTGCGCGACAGAAGAATGTCACGGACCCCACGGCCTGCGATGGTTTTGGTGCCGAGAATGCTGCTGAGGTGGATCGAGTAATCCGGCATGACCAGCGCATCCTTGGCCGAGATCATAAAGATCCCCTGGGGGATATTAGCGAGCATGGATTTAATATCGCGCGTTTTTTCTTCAATGATGGCTTCGACGTTTTCAATATGGTCCTTGAGGGAGGCATTGGCAGCATTCAGATCAGCAGCCAGTTTGCTGATGTCCTGGTGGGCCTGTTCCTGAATCAGGCTCATTTTATCACCCATGGCGAGCGACAGCAGAACCACTTCAATGGCCCCGCCTATGAACTGACTCCACGTGGTAAAAGCATTGTCTGGCAGAATTCCGTAAATGCGGGCCATCGTAATGAGACTGCCGACGATCAGAAAGCTCCAGGCCGCCAGATAAAAATAAGCCGGACGATAGCGACGTCTGCAGCCTTGAATACCGGCCAGAAGCAGGAAGACCGAGATGTAGGTGTTGGTGATCAGGACAAACGAGATGGCGAAGTCGAAGTTCAAGAAGGCCAGAGCTATATCCAGCACCGACAGAGGAAAGAAGCCCAGGATGGCTTTATGAAGGAGTGGCGAGTTGTCTTTGATATTCAAAAAGGATAGAGCGAAGAGCGAACCAAAGATGGCCGTGAGCTCGGCGGATACGACGATGCCCTGATTGAGGGCAAGCGTTGTGAACCAGGATGCCGGCATCAGATACTGGGCGGTACCCGTGAACAGAAGTTGCACGACGGCAAAGCAGGCGATATAGCCGACATAGAGAAAATAGGATGGGCTGCTGAGTCGAATGGCAAGGAAGATATTATAGCCAATCATCACAGCAATAAATCCAAAGAGCAGACCCACCAGCATAAAATCCGAACGGCTGCCGCTGGTAAAGGTCTCGTCCGTCATCACGGAAAACTTCATGTTGACCGGACCCAGGGTCTCGAACAGCAGGTAGAACGTGGACGGCCCGGGCGGCAGCTGCAGACGAAAATTCGGCAGACGATAATCATTCGCATCGGGCTGGGCGGACACCAGATCACCGCGTTGAGCCTGGGTCGTCAGCTGTCCATCATGCCACTGATAAAGGACGATGCGATCACTATACGAGAAATGACTGACGAGTCGGTAGAGTTCCGTTTGGGAACTCGGGTTGTGAAACGTGACACGCAACCAGAAGTGTCCGCGCGCGATTTGATAGACATCATCGCCGGCCATGGGTTGGAATCGGCTTTCAAACTGAGGCTGTACCACTTCGTTCGCGGTCAGTTCCTTGTTGGGATCGACAAGGATTTGAAAGGCGTGGGACAGCGAGATTTGAGTCGGGTTGCCCGCTTCCGGTAGCGTCACAATTTGGGGCTCGGAAAGTGCTGGCAGGGCCTTCGCTATCAGCATCGCAGCCGTTATGATTTTTATGATGAAGCTAGCGACTGGCATGTTATTCCGTTTTCTTGTGACATAGGACGTCCCTGAGCCCTTCGGAACATGAATTTTACTCTTGAGAGCCCAGGGCGAAAGCCGTAGCAGCCTTAGAGTGAGGCGCTGAATATGTATCAGGTTTTGCGGATTCCTTACTTTTATGTCCAAACCTTGGTGATAAATATTTCAGCTGTTTAACCGATGGGCAGAGTGGAGAATCCTGGAGTTGACATGCTTCGTTGGGCTTTATTATTAGGTTGGCTGCTGGCGAGCACGGTAGCCTTGGCGGCTGTCGTGAACGACGGCCGGCTTGATCTCGCCCATGAAAAGCTCGGCCCCAAAAGTAAAATTGAACTGCACGGCCCCTGGCGCTTCTATCCCAAGGTTTTTCTGGGCACAGCGGATTTTGCAGCTGGTTGGCCGACGGATAAACCCCATGCCATGGTTCCGATTCCTGGGCCTCTGGCCGGCGTGCCGGGGCCTGATGGTCAGCCTTTGCCTGATGGTATCTGGGGCAGTTTTGTTTTGGAGCTGCGCAACGTCCCCAAATGGACTCCGGAACTGGGCCTGCGTCTACGGGGTGATACGGCTTATAGAGTTTTGCTTATCGATCCAGCTCATCCTGACAACACGCAAACAGTGGCCAAGGCTGGTTTGCCTGGTCCCCGACCGCAGGAATCCATTCCGCAAATCATTGAACAACTGGGACGCCTCAAGGCGCCGCAAGGGCCCGGACCCTACTATCTGGTCGTGCATTTGTCTGGTTTTTTCTATGTGAACCCTAACCTGTGGATCACGCCGACCATGGGGCCGATTCAAATTATGGAGCGGGAACGCGATTGGGTGCAGCTGAGCGAAGGCATCATCATGGGTATGCTGCTGATCATGACGCTTTATAATTTTAGTCTTTACGTCCACAGGCGTGAGGATATCAGCAGTCTCTGGCTGGCAGGATTTTGCGGGCTGATTATGCTGCGCTTTGCCACCACCAGCGGCCTCTTGACGGCCTTTCTTTTTCCCGTTTCGACTGTCGATCTGTTCGAAGCGATTCGGAAGGTGGAATTTGCCACCACGATGCTTTCGGCGAGTTGCCTGCTCGTGTTTGTCGTTCATACGTTTGGTTTTAAATCATGGGCCTGGGCCCTGAAGTGGAATCATATACCGGTGCTGCTCCTGACAGGACTTATCGGGGTGACGGATGCCACCTTCTATCCGCGCCTACTGCCCCTCTTTCTTCTGCACTCGCTGGTCATCTCCATGCTGGTGCTGGGCATGGTCATCCTTTCGATGCGCCGGCGTCGTGAAGGTTCGCTGTTGGCATTTTTGGGTCTGCTCTCGGTCGCGGTGGGTGGCTGGCACGATGTCCTGATTGCCATGGGACATCTGCGAACACCGATCTTTATGATGCCATATGGTATGGTGGCTTTGGTCTTTAGCCAGGGCCAGGTGATTGCTAAACTTTTTTCCAGCGCCTTTCGGACTGCGGATCGTCTGAGTCGAAATCTGGCGGAAGAAGTGGATCTGCAGACCCTCGATATTCGATCGATGCTGGATCATATTCCGCAGGGAGTTATGAAGCTTGTGGCTCCTGGTGTGATTGACCCTGGCTTTTCAAGGCATTTGCAGGAAGTCCTGGCGCTTGACGAGATTGCCGGTCGAACACTGGATCAGGTCCTGTTATCCCGCAGCTCCTTGACCGCGGATGATCGGGAGCGGATTCAGGCGACTTTGAGCAGCTGTCTGGGTGAGGAAGCCCTGGCGTTTGAATTGAACTGTGCTCAGCTGCCGGTCGAGATTCGTTTGCTGCAGCCGCAGGGCTCCAGGATTCTGCAGATGACCTGGAATCCTGTCATCGACAAGGCCGGCATCATCACCAGGATTCTCATCACCTGTCATGATGTGACGGATATGCGACGCTTTGAGGCCGCGGCTGAGGAGCAGAAACTCGAATTGTCCTATATTCAGGAACTCGTCGATGTGTCGACCGAGAAGTTCTCAGTCTTCTATGAAACCAGTGTACGCATGCTTGATGAAAACCTGCGCCTCGTGAATCTGAATCGCAATCGTAACTTTGAAATATTGAAGATTCTCTTTGTCAATATACATACCATCAAAGGGGCGGCTCGTACGCTCGGCTTTGGCAAACTCGCCAATTGGCTGCATGAGGTGGAGCAGTCCTATGCTGGTCTTTTGAAAGATCCTGAGCAGGGCTGGGATCAAAATGAGCTGAGCCTCGCTATCAGCCAGACCCAGGACATGATTGAGTACTATAAACGCGTGAATGAACAGAAGCTCGGCCGTGTTACGGAAAAGACATCCATGGTCCCTGTGGATCGTGAGTTCCTGGTCCAGCATACGCAAATGCTGAAACGCATGGAAAGTGATGCCATGGGCACGGGCTTCAACGAAGCGCTGGTTGAAGCCCTGGTCACGTTTGAAGAACTCGCCTTTCAGGATGGTCATGTGATTTTGCGGGAAATCGTCGCGCCGACGGACAAGATTGCCAGGGATCTGGGCAAGGCGCCGCCGGAAATTATCATCAGTGGTGTGAACTGCGGTATCAGCTTTCAGGGGCAACAGCTTCTGCGCAAAGTCTTGATTCATATCATTCGGAATGCCATGGATCATGGGATTGAGACGCCAGAAGAACGACTGAAATATGGCAAGAGGCCGCAGGGAACGCTCACCTTTATATTTGCCGAAGTTCGCAATCGACTGCAGGTGACCATCACGGACGATGGACGTGGCCTATCCTTGATCAAATTGGAACGGCGCGCGTTGGAGCTTGGTATCCTCTCCGCCTCCCATGCGACGCATATGGAGCAGCTGGCGGAACTCATATTCTATCCGGGCCTGAGCACGGCTGATACCCTGACGGAAGTCTCGGGACGTGGCATCGGCATGGATGCCGTCAAGAGTTTCGTGGAAGAAGCGGGCGGTTCGATTCGGATCGTCATCGAAAATTCCCAATTTCGCCTCGACCACTGTCCCTTCTCGCTCGTGATCAGCCTGCCGTCCACCCTGTATCTGCGCAAATCGGCAGGGCTGTCGTCAACGATTTCTTCGGCATCCTGAATGTTCCTTCCTTCTGCAGGCGCAGGAGATGCTGCTCCTTGGCCCAGAATCTCTCGTTCAACCAGGCTTCAATTGCGGGGGCTTCGCGCGGCAGTTGGTCGAGCGAAAATCGCGCGACATGCACTTCGATCAGTCGCACCTCACCGCAAAGAAGCTGCCAAAGAGTGGGAATGCCCTGCGGGTAGCCAATTGTGATGTCATACACCGCCTGGACCCGATCCTGCAGACCCAGAATGCTGGTTTCAAAGGCCTTGGCATAGGGAATCAGCACGTGTTCGCACAGTGGGAGTTGATAATGCCTGGCCGTGTTTTGTGCCTCCAGCATTTTTTTCGGTGTATAGCGCGTCCCTTCGGGAAAAATATTCAACCAGAGGGGAATTTTTTCGGCACGGAAGCGTTCAAACGTGGCCTTAATGCGACGTCGATCTGCCATCCAGCGTCGCTTGAGGAAGATGCAGTCCAAAAAAATCATGCCCCAGCCAGGACCTGGAATATATTTAAAGACCTCTTTGACGAAAAACTTCATATCACCTATGCGCCCGCAGCGTTCCGCCAAAGCAAAGAGCGGCATAACGTCCACGGCTGTTTGATGGTTCGCAATGAGAATAGCGTCTTCCCGCAGAGGCAGCTCCTCGCTGTGCCATTCAAAGCGAACGCGGTACACTTTGTCCAGCAGCCAAACCAAAAGGGTCCAGTAGGTGTGGGCGAGGCGGCGGTTGATGGTGCGAAACAGCGGTTTGGAAAAGGGTTTTACAATCAATGAGAGCATTTGTAGACCATTGATGACCAGCAGCGGCACGATGAGCAGAAAACTGATCAGGATGGCCCGACCAAAGACCAACACACGGGGAAGCAGAGGACGTTCATGAGCGGTTGCTGGATACATGGGAACACTCCAATAGCCCTGGATAATGCAGGTTGATACAATTAGCAAAACCCCGGGCTAAGGTACAGCTGTCAGCTTATATTACATGGGTTTGACCATTCTCGTCATATTGACAAGGAGCCTGACCTTGCATCGCATGGAAGCTGAAAAGCAGCGGCAATCAATGGGATGGCTGGACGTCTTTCTGCCGGCCAAAGTCCAGCAGGGGAGCCGAGGTGAACGTTATCGACTGGGCATTCTGGTCATGTCCATGCTGTGGTTTTCCATCTCATCTCTTATCTTTGCGCTCCAAAGTTTGCGTTTGCCGATGCCATGGTCCGGCAAATTGAGTGCATGTTTGATGGCGTTGATTCCGGTGGCCGTGCTTCTGTATGTGCGCTGGACCGGACAGCTTCGTTCATCTGCCGTGATTTTTGGTCTGCTCGCCCTTCCACTCGCCGTCATGCACATCCATGCTCTGCAAACGATTCATATAGGTTTTTTTTATTGGGTCCCCTGGCTCATTCTGTTTGTGAGTTTGATGGCCGGACGCCGCCTGGGCCTGATGATGACTATCGTCACGGGATTGGTCGCCATTGGCGTTTTGCAGGCCAACGGTATCTACGGGCACAGTTTTGGAATCTATGGCGGGTTTCGTGAAGTCTTTTATCACATCCTGGAAAATCAAATCCTGTCGGCGTTGGCGATCACAGTCATGATGCTGACGCTGGGGCTTTCCAACGATCGCATGGAAGCGGAATTGGAAAGTCAGCACGTCCTGCGTGCGCAGATCGCCCATAAAACCATGATCGGCGAGATGCTTGGCAACCTGGCTCATGAAGTCAATAATCCTTTGGCCATTGTGCATACAGCGCTGGTGCATTATCAAAGATTACTCCACACGAAGCGGCTGGAAAAATCCATGCAGCATGGCTTGATGGACCGTATGAGTGATGCACTCGATCGTCTATGGCACGTGGTTGAGGATTTGAACAGCGCCGCGGATTGGTCTGAGCTGGAAAGGCCGCGCAGCTATGCTTCCCTGCAATCCGATCAGGATCGTGCGCCGCAGTTTGGAAATTCCCGATGGAACTCGAATCATGAAGGAGCGGTCAAGGGTGAGCGTCGGCGCCGGCGCTGGGTCTATTGGCTGATGCGCCGGGGCGTGGGACTTTTGGATCTCGCCTTGCCGCGCATCACCTACCAATGGTCCACCTCACAGCGATTTCGCGCGCGTGCCACGGCCTTGATTTGTACACTCGGTCTGATTGCAATGGCAGCCAACGTCATGCAGCAGCTGGCGGAGCGGGTAGAAGCACCGGTACTCTTTACGGGCTTTGTCGTGTTGGCGATTGGGCTGCTCGGTATGATTGTACTGAAACTTGTGCCGCGTCCCCAGATCATTGGTGTTGGTTATATCCTGTTGCTGTTCGTCGTGATTGCAGGTCTTGCTGGAACGAGCGGTCGCAGTATTCTCGTCCCTGCCTTGCATTGGTTTCCGGTCATGATTGCCAGCCTTTTTTTGGTCACGAGGCCGCGAACGGCGGTTGTCATCGCTCTGGTTTTGCTTGGCTGTCACGTCATGCTCATGCAGTATCTGCAGAGCTTTGGGCTGCAACTTGCGTTCACCCAAAGTTTTCCCCAGTATGTGGCGCGGCTCCAATCCACTCTGCTCCTGGTTTGTCTCACGACCCTGTTTCTTTCGATCGTTTTCATTGCTCTGATGGATTCGACCTATAGTCAATTGGTAGCGGAAAAAGACTGGCACCTGCTTTCCGCTCGTATGCGCGAGCTGAATGAGCTTGCGGATAGTGCTGCCATCCTGATTGGAGAACCGCTCAGGAGTTTAGGGCAGCGCCTGAGTGAGCTGCAGAACGATGGGCATAATGGGGCGATCCTGATCCAAATGCAAGCGTCTGTGGATCGCATCATTGGGGTCTCGCAATCGTTTGCCCTGTTGTCGAGGCCGAAGATTGCTGAGGATATCCAAACCATCGAGGGTCGGGTCTGGATGGACCATATCCATAACATCTGCTTTCGTCGCGCTGCCGAGGCGGGCTGGAATTTATCGACCCGGGTGGAGCCGCAGGATGGTGTGATCATAGGTCCTCTGGGGCGACTGACCATGCTGGTCATCACGGGACTTAAGGAAGCGTTTGGTCATCGGGCACCGCGTCCGAAGACGGCGCTGTCTTTATACATCTTCATAGATCCCGAGGTCACGCGCCTCTGGATTCATTACGAGGCATCCCCGCCTGTCGATTCACCAAGGGTGCCGCAGGAAGAGTTGGAGGAAGCCATGCGCCTCTCTTTGCTGCATGAGCTTATGGAATCCTTGCAGGCATCGGCGACCAGACGGCAGGAGGGTTCTGCAATTATACTGGAACTGCGCTGGCGCCATGCGAACTTTCGATTGGATCCTCTCCCTTGAGCAGGAGATGACTGGCCTTGAGCAGGCTTTCGCGATCGCCTGCCATATGCAGAATATCGCCGGCCGCGAGATGCATGCCGGCCTGCGGCATCATCGAACCTTCCTTTTCACGATAAACGGTCACCACGGTGGCCCCGGTATGGGTGCGCAGCATTAAATCATGAAGGGATCGGCCGACGGCATAGGATTCCGCTTTCAATTGAACCGAGTGAAGGGTGCTGAACATCTGCCAGGTGGAGTGATCCAGTGAGGTCCGCAAAAAGTCCGACAGCCCCGAGTGGGTGTTGTGCATGCTGCGTCGGGCTTCGGCCATGAAGTTATAAATTTCCTCTTCTGCCACCCCGAATGTGATCAACGATCGAGCCAGAAGTTCAATCGTGGTTTCATTTTCCGCCACCACCAGGGTGGTTTGCGGACTGGTGTCCATGAGACCCACATCACGGGAATAGAGGACGCGCGCGATGACCGGCATATCGCGGCGGATCCTATGCGCGGCATCGAGCACCGCTTTGGTCATGGCAGCACCGGATACCGCCACAATCAGAAGCCGCGCCTCATGAATGCCGGCATGCTCCAGAATTTCCACCCGCGAAGCATCCCCGTAAAGCATGTCCTCGCCGTTTTTCTTCTGAAGCAGCACGTTATTATAGTTCTGATCAATCACCTTGTAAGGGATGCCCAGCGCCTTGAACGCACGGCCTAAATTCTGTCCGGCGACACCGAAGCCGACGATAATCGCGTGACCACTGCCGACGCCCGTGCTGGCCGATGGGTCCTGTTCCTGGTCATCCCGCGCGCCACGCCCTGATCGTGACAGGGCCCACTTTGGAGCCCACTTGAACAGGAAAGGACTTAAAATCAAGGTGCAAACCGTGACCGCAAAAAAATACTGGAGGCCCTGATCATCCATAAGTCCATAGCCGTGCCCCATCTTGGCCAGGACAAAGCTGAATTCACCAATCTGAAAGATGCTTAATGCAACAATCAGAGCGACACTGTGGGGATAACGCCAGAAGCGGGCCATCAGATAAACGAGCCCAATCTTAATGAGGGCGAGGGCGAGCACCCAGGATAGGATCGTGCCGAGGTGCACGGCCACAAATTGGATATCGACCAGCATTCCCACCGAAGCAAAAAAAAGTCCGAGGAAGTTATCCCTGAGCGGCAGGATATCGCTCATAGCCTGGCGTCCGTAGGGGGACTCGGCAATCAGAAGTCCAGCCAGAAAAGCTCCAAACGAAAGCGAAAGTCCAACCTGTTCCATGAGATAGGAAATGCCAAGGCAGAGCAGCAGCACAGCGAAGAAAAAGAGTTCACGGCTGGAGGTTTTGGCCACTCGATGCAGAGCCTTCGGTATCAGATAGTGACCTGCGAAAAAGAGAAACACGCCGGCGCCGATCAATTTCAGCAGGAGTTGATAATTCCAGATCGAAGGCGAATCCATCTTGCCCGCGACTCCAACCAGCGACAGCAGCATCATCATGGGGATGACCGCAAGGTCCTGAAACAGCAGCACGCCGACAATCGCATTGCCATGCGGGGAGGCGGATTCACGGCTGTCCTGCAGAAGTTTCATGATGATGGCGGTGGAGCTCAGGCTCACAAGGCAGCCGATGAAAAAGCCCTGCATCCACGACAGATCCAAAAAAAGGCGGCATAGCACGGCGGTCAAAGTCAGTGTTATCACGACCTGACAGCCCCCCAGTCCAAGGAAATGTCGCTTTAAATCTTTCAATTGGCTCAGCGAGAATTCGAGGCCAATCGTAAACATTAAAAAGATAATGCCGATTTCGCTCAGGGTTTCGGCGCCGGGTACGGAACTCACCCAGCCGATCCCAAAGGGGCCGATGATAACGCCGGCCACGATGAAACCTATGATGGTCGGTAGCTTGAGAGCATGGAACACAGTCGCCACCAGCGTGGCGGAACCAATCAGGATAAGAAGTTCCAAGAGAAACGATGAACCATGCATATACGCTTGCGCTCTCCCTGCTTAAGACCTGGTATCCTTCCACTGAACCTGATAAAGATCCAAGCGTCGATCCGCAAGATTACGGACCGTGCCTGCGGTTCGGGCGCGATCCAGATCATCGAGGCGAAGCTCGGCCATGATCAGACCTTCGGTATTGGGTTCGGCTTCCGAAGCGATACCATCCCGTGCGAATCCGAAATCGCAGGGGGTCAGGATACAGCTCTGTCCATACTGAATGCCCATATTGAAAACACCAGGCAGGAGCCCCACGTTGCCCGACAGCACCATGTAGCATTGATTTTCAATGGCGCGTGCTTGGGAACAGTAGCGAACCCGCAGATAGCCCTGGCGATCATCGGTGCAGAACGGGACAAAAATAATCTTGGCCCCTTGATCGACAGCCCGCCGGCTGAGTTCCGGAAATTCACTGTCATAACAAATCAGGACAGCCACCGGTCCACAGTCGGTTGCGATAACATCAACGTCCGACGTGCCGTGAACATTCCAAGCGTCACGCTCGCTCGGGGTGGGATGGATTTTGCCTTGCTGAAAGTGCTGGCCCTGACGGGTGAAGACGTGCGCAATGTTATGGCAGGTGCCATCGGCATCGCGCTGCAGATGACTGCCACCGATGATATTGATTTTGTAATTCTGAGCCAGCCTCTTGAAAAGCGCGAGGAGGGGTTCTGTGTAACGCATCAGATGATCAATGGCGGCCGCGCCTTTGATCAGAGGTGTTTCCAGAGTCAAAAGCTGTAGACTCAAAAATTCCGGAAAACAGACGAAGTCGCAGTGGTATTCGGCCGCGAGGCGGGTCCATTCTTCAACTTTTTCTGTAAACGCAGACCAGGAAGCCAGGCGCTCCTGGCGATAATTGATGGCCGCCACGCGCACGCGCGTGTTCGATCCGGACGTTTGTGTCATGTATAGGAACCTTATTTGACATCTTCTTTTTGAACGCGAACCGAATGCACA
Source organism: Oligoflexus sp. (assembly GCF_035638955.1). GTDB lineage: Bacteria > Bdellovibrionota_B > Oligoflexia > Oligoflexales > Oligoflexaceae > Oligoflexus. The sequence continues at coordinate 64,537 of NZ_DASQYZ010000451.1, forward strand.
CCCCGGCGCAGGCCACGAAACCCACGCTCCAGGACCTGAACTCCCCAAAGAATACCGACGCCGATAAAGGACAGCGCGATGGGAACTCCGAAATGTCCGAAACCTATTGCCGCACCTACGGCGGTGAGAAGCCAAATGACAGCGGCCGAGGTCACGCCATTGACAAGTCCACCTTGGGTGAAGATGACGCCACCTCCCAGAAACCCAACCCCTGTTACGATCTGTCCGAGCAGGCGAATATGATCCGCATCTTGTTTGGATTGCATAAGCCCCAAGTGAATAAATGCCATGGTGCCAAGACATATCATGCAGCTGGTTCGGATCCCGACCGGTTTGCCACGAAGTTGACGTTCAATCCCAAAGATAAAGCCGCAGCCAACGGATATCGCGACCTTCAACCAAAACAATGCATTGAGCGAACTGTCAATCTCCATAGATCCTCTTTCAGGTGCTTGAGCCTACATCCTAGCCTAAAGCGAACGGCTCGTCCAAAAAGTTCCCGGAGAAAATGCAGACGGTGGGGCGTAACGCGAATGGCGTTGTGTTGGGGCAGGAAAATGGAATAGAGGATCAGGGCGGGTTTTTGACTTGCCAGCGCGTGTCGATATAATCACTGCGGCCCGACCACTGGTCGAGGGTAGCCGGTGCGGGTTTGGTCGGGGTGTCCTGCTTGTCCTGTTTCGAACGCCAGGTTTTACCGCAACTCATCATGAAGCTGAGGCTGAGCACGAGGATGAAAAATTTCATGAGCCTTGTCCTTTCTCGAGCCGAACCTGTCTTTGTCCGATCGGCGTTCCACTTTTATCAAGGGCCACTAAAGTCATGTCAGGCATGGCATCGGGCGTGGACGGGGACTGGTAGAAAGCTCGGCCGTGTTGCACGCTTTGGCTTTTCAGGTTGATGACCCCCGCTCGATCCGCGCGGCAGTCCTTGATCAGGCCCGAACAGATCAGCAGGCGATCGGTCTGGGCCGAGGCGGCGATCCACAGATGCGCCTCGGTACCTTCACCGGTTAAAGCCAGATAAATTTGCGTCTTGGGTTGCAGAGTCTCTTTATAGAGAGCATTCACGCCTGCTGGAAAAAGCTTCTGCAGCAAAGGCGATTGGGTATGAATCGACCAAAGACCGGTTCCATAATTCCAGGTCAAGGGATCTTCCTTGTTCGCCTGATCCCAACCAGGCTGACCCAAACTATGGCGTCCGCCGTTGGCCAATGACACCAGCATGTGGGTTTCTTTTTTCAAAACACCGCCGCCCGAATTGCCATTGATCACGCCGGCATTGAAAAATAACTGAAGACCCTTCACGGCTTTGGCCTGACCTTCAGCATAAGTCGAGGCCCAAACATTGCCGCGATCATCGGGAAATCCCACCGTGAAAAGTTCATCACCTTGATCGACGTCCATGGATGCAAAAATATCATCCGCGCTCGTGGCCACCCGAGGCGGGTAGGGTATGGACTGCGGGACCGGCGTCAGCCAGCGCACTTCGAGCAGTCGATAATCAAGAGCTGCCGAACTTTCTGCGACGGCGGTCACTTCCAAATCCTGCGTGCCTCGGGTGAGGATCGACCAGCCCGTCCGCAAGCGATCGCCAGCTTTGGTTCCGCAGTGATCGGCGGTCAGAACATAGCGCGGATTGAGCAGAATGCCGGAGCATCCCGCGACGTGAACTGTCCAGAGAATTTCATCCGCAGTTGCCGCATGACGGCGCGAATTGCCACTGGCTTCACTGGATTTGTCTTCCAAATAAATATCGTGTAAAACGCTTTTTTTGAGCGGGCGACAAGCCAAACTGCAAAAGATCAGAAACAACAGGAACGTGCGCGGCCTCAGAAACAACATGTTGGACTCCTCATCTGCGCCATAAATGCAAGACGAGTTCCATCGTTTCATAGATTTAACATGTTGATTTTTATGCATAAAATAATGAGTGGACCCTGCCAGAGTCCTGGCGTTGTTTAAAATGCCGTCACTTGGACCTTGTTACGCCATCTAAGCCCTTGACAAAGATCGACCCATGGTCGAAGACCTTGCTTCAGTCTGGAGGAAACCATGCTAAACGCCGAAAAAACCACGCTTTCCTTTTATCGCTATGTGAATATCGAGGACCCTGCGGCCATGATGCAGATCCTGCGAGAGGCGTGGGAACCGTTAGGCGTGAAGGGGCGGACTTATGTGGCCCATGAAGGGATCAATGCCCAGGTTACGGTCCCGGATGAAAATCAGGACGCGTTCTGCGAGCTCGTGCGGTCCGTTTTTCCAGATATTCCTTTTAAGTTTGCCCTGGAAGAAAAAGGCGAGGCCTTTGCCAAATTAAAAATCAAGGTGCGTAAAAAACTGGTGGCCGATGGCTTGCCGGATGGCGCCTTTGATGTCACCAATGTGGGTCGGCATCTCGACGCCGAAGCTTTCCATGAGGCGCTGGATCAACCCGGAACGCTGGTCGTTGATCTGCGCAATCATTATGAATGCGAAGTGGGACATTTTCAGGGCGCTTTGCTGCCGGAAGCCAATACCTTCCGTGACGCCTTGCCCGAAGTGCTGGATAAATTGCAGGGCCAGGAGGATAAGAAAATCCTTCTGTACTGCACAGGTGGTATCCGCTGTGAAAAGGCCAGTGCCTATTTTCGCTTCCGCGGCTTCCGCGATGTGAATCAGTTGCACGGCGGGATTATTGATTACGCGCGTCAGATCAGTGAGAAGGGTTTGCCATCCCGCTTTGTCGGTAAAAATTTCGTGTTTGATCAGCGCATGGGTGAACGCGTGACCGAAGATGTGATTGCCCACTGCCATCAGTGTGAAAACAAGTGCGATACCCACGTCAACTGTCGCTTCGAAGGTTGCAATCGCCTGTTTATTCAGTGCGAAGGCTGCGCTACGACCTTCGAAGGCTGCTGTTCCCGCGAATGCCAAACCATCATGCACAAACCGAAGGAAGAGCGCGTCCTCGTGCAACATGAATGGGAAAAGAAGCTGGGCTCGACGCATTATCTGAGTCGCACCAGAATTCCCGAAAATTATGCCGAAACCATCGAACGCACATAAAATGCCTGGCAACCATGATGACCGGTGTCGCCCATGGGTCGATCGAGACGCTTAAAATTATATTTCTCATAGACCCGGATGGCATCTTTCATCTCGGGAATGGTTTCCAGGTAAAGACGCGTGTACCCGGCGGTCTTGACCAAAGGCAGCAGCTGATCCATGAGAGCCCGACCGAAACCAAGGCCCCGGGCTTCCGGCAGGAGGTACATCTTTTTCAGTTCCGCCGTCGATGCATCGCCGCCAAGGAGCGGACCAAAGCCCGCTCCGCCGACGATTTTGCCATCCACTTCGGCCACGAAATAGGCGGCACGCGGCGCCTGATAATTTTCAAATAGGCTATCCAGTTCCGTATCGACAAAGGCAAAGCCTTCCCGATTCAAACCAAACTCAGTGAGCACCTGACGGATGACAGCAGCCGTGGCGGTATTGTCGGCAGCCTGGATGGGACGTACGCGGGTGTTTTTCATAGGCGTTTCCTTTCTGCACCTGGGACGCGATCCTAGCATGAAGAATCGCCTTCGGCCAATGCAGGAAAGCCCGGATCAAGTCCCTGTATGCGGATACAGAATGTCCTGCTCTTTACTCACCATCGCATAGTACAGCACCCGCGCCGATGGATCGTCGCGGACTTTGAGGTTGTGCCTTGTCAGGTCAAATTCCATAAATCGTTTGCGCAGATCCGTGGGCAGGCTCAGGTAGATCTCTTCCTGAATGACCAGCACCGAGGCATCCGGCTGACCCTGGAACAAATGCTTGCGCATCCCTTCATAGCGGGTGGCCAGGATCACCGCGCGTCCATAGAGATCGTATTCCCGTGTGCCGCTTTCCGGATAAAAGCCTTCCAGATCGCCGCCGGCGATGCCAACCGCGCAGTGAATCGGCAAGGGGTAATCCATGGTTTTGATGTGTTCATCAAAAATAGCAATGAATCGCAGCGCCATCCGCGTGGCGAAGGCGGCCTCGTTGCTTCCATCCGGCACTTTAAAGGGATAGCCTATCGAGCAGAGGAAACCATCCCCCATCTCTTTCATCCGGTAGGCATTGGCGCTCAAGTTGGAGGTCGAATAATTCTCCATCATCACTTCATAGCAGTGCGTGAAGAATTTTTTAATCACCTGAGTCTTGTTGATATGTTTGATCGTGGAACTGCCAATGATGTCGAAACATAGCACACAGCCCTTGCCTGGGCCCGTCGGCATCGTATCTTCCAGGTTACGGCCGCCTTCCATCATCAGCAGTTGATGGGGATAGAACACCTTACCCAGCTGCCGGTAGCTGTGCTTGCGTTTGGCTTCCTCTTCCATCAGGCTCGATTGAATCGACGCGTAATTTTTGGCAATCGCTCCAGCCTGAAACAGGATAAAGATCAGAAATCCCATGTGCAGGGTATAGGTTCCTGTCTGGTCCTGATAGGAATTGATGACATCTATGGATGAGAAGACAATCATACAGATCATGCCGAGACTGATCCAGCGGATGCCCACGCGCTGACGCATCATGGCCAGGGTCAGGGTATAGGCTGTCACCAACACGGCCGACAGATGGCCCACATGAGCGATGCGCAGAAAGTTGGTCACCACGGAGATGGGAAACAGGAGACTGCAAAGGATGGCCGCGTACCAACCCACACGCCAGGGGATGAGTTTTTTCGGGTAGTCTTTCGGAAAGAGCAGCCCGATGAAGGTTTCCAAAAGCGGCGCAATCACATAGAGACTGCCGTATTCAAGACGATAGGAAATTTCCCAGCTGGGATCCAAAAACAAATCGAAGATGCGGGTATTGGAACTCGCCAGGCGTTGCGCGACGGCACCACAGCAGATGGCAAAGACAATCGTGACCGTCTCCCGACGGATGAAGTAGAGGAATCCGTGGTAAAGACCAATCATCAGAATGGAAGCTGCAAACCCGGCTTCCATGATTTGCCGCAGGCGTTGGCTGTAATCAAAGGCTTCATATTTCGCCAGCGTCACGGGATAGTAGACACCGCCTCGCGCGTGCAAAAAATTTGACATGTAAATTATGATTTCATAGCGGTCAGCCTTGGGCAGCCGCACATGCAGGGACTTGCGCGATGGAATTGTGGTGCTGCTATCACGCCCCACCTGGCCGGATGCGCCCAGGCGTTGTCCATTCACCCAAACTTCAATGGCACTGGGTGCATCGTTCAGAAAGAGGCCCCATTGATCGGATTCGCGGATCTCGACATCCGCCCGCAGGGACACGATCCCTTCCCCTTGATAGGCATTGGCCCACGTGCCTGGCAGATTCAGAGTTTGCGCCTGCGTCCAGCGTTCGACATCGGATCCGGGAACAAAGTCACCGGGTATGAAGCGCCAATCACCGCGCATCTCGACGCGCTGCGAGCCGTTTTTATCATCCCAGTTCTTAAGATCCAGGCGACCGTTCTGCATCTGGAAATTCCGGGCGTGATGTGGCGCTATGCAGCCGCCCAGAAAGGCGAGAAGCATGAAGAGAATCCCGTGAATTCGCAAGACGTCCAAAATAATTCCAAACTCCTGTGAAAAACCGCTAGGTTCCTGCCTAGGTTGTCGGCTCGCTGGGGAAATTTATTGAATGGGGAGTTTTGGATCCTTGCTCAAAAGCAGTCAAAAACCCTGCGGTTTCCTATCCTGGCTTCAGCACGGCAAGCTCTGCCCTCTTTCCCAGCCTTATGAAGCTGCTAGTATCAAGGTGTCCCCTCGTATCTTTTGTTGGAGAGACTGGCATGCTGAAGTTTCGTGGCGCGCATATAAGGCCAAAAACCTGGGTTCTGGGAGCTTTCATCCTGGGACTGACAGCATGTAGCAAGGATCTTTTGGAGGTCCAGTATCCACAGATGATCTCGCCCGCCGAGGCCTATACCGAACTTACCAAACTTGCGGTCGGCATTGATGGCAAGATGGATCCTGTCCTGCGCGAAGAGGTCATGAAAGGGCTGAAAGCCTGTCCACTGTTCGCGGAAGTAGCCGCTATGGATAAACCCGTGCGCGTCAGCGGCAGCAATCCCAAGGACTATTTTGATGCTCTGATCAAGCGTTCGCAGCAGGCGCAATTGTCCCAGGGCATCATGAGTATACAGATCGAGGACAATTCGGAGTCGTCGCAGCTGGAAAAAAGCCAGGCTTTTGTGCTGGCAGACCAGGCTGCCAACGATTGGTACCCGTCCTTTGGTGTCCCAACCGTCGGCTCGCTGGGTTTTCCCAAGCGTCCCGAGGTGGCTCCCAAGTGGACGCTCCGCAAGCGTGATACCTATGTGCGCGCCGAGAAAATGCAGTATATCGTACGCTTCGTCATGTACAACCGCGTGGCGGGCAAGATCGTTCATGATCGCATCGTCTCCAATACCTCGACCCTGCTCAATTACTCGCGCAAGCCCACCCTGAAGAAGCCTAAATTCACGGAACTCGTGCAGCGATCCGTGATGGACGAAATCATGTTCTATGCGTGTCCGGCCAAGGATCAGGTCACACGCAAGCTTTACTATGTAAAGAATCCCACTCCGGATGGTGAGCAAATCAATGAAGGGGTGGACCTGGCGGAAGACAACCGCTGGAGCCTGGCCGCCACCAAATGGACCAATGTTCTTTTGAAGGATAAGAAGAACATCATCGCCCATCATAACCTTGGCGTTCACTATGAACGATCGGGTGAAATCTTTCAGGCCATGGACCATTTCAAACAAGCCCGCTTAGGCAAGGCCGGCAAGCTGATGGATAATGTGATCGAGGAAATTCGCAATCAGTATCAACCCCGCGTGGATGGGGCTGCGGTCTATCCCCAGGTCACGTTCGTGACCGGAGGCAACTGGGCCTTTGTCCGTTCGGATGATATGGAGATGGTCGACGGCCAGACCTATTCCCTGTATCGGTTTGAACCCGTGGTCAATTCGGAGACGTCGCGCACGACAGGGCTGTCGATTCGTGAGGTTGGACTCTTTAAAGTGGCGTCGCCTTCGACCCAGTATTACCCGGGCCGCATCAAGGAATTTTTGATCGACTATCCTGTGAAACCCGGGGATTTTGTCATCGTGGAATGATCAGGAGGCCGAGGTTTCCAGCGTGAAACCCGGCATGGTCGACACCAGAGGCCAGGCGTCGAAGAGTGCGGGAGCGTAATCACTGCGCAGACCGAAGTTCAAAAGGATGCGGCTGGCGCCGATCACCAGCGGTATTTGCACAAAATAGCCCGGACTCCGAATCAGACTGAAAAAAGCCGAATCTGAGAAAGCCGCACCGCTGTAAACCTGCTCGAAGCTGTAACCAAACTGCTTGCTCAGCCGATTGAATTCCTGCCCCATCTTTTGGATCATGCGACTGAACGCTCGAATCTGCCCTTCCGAATCTTCCAGGCTTTCGTCATCCTCAGCTTTAACCCGCTTGGCCAACAATTGCGCTGTTTCATAGTCCATTTCAATGCCGATGGTATATTCGCCTTGCCAGCCGCCGCCGTGGAATACATAAACCGCTTCGGTGGCATGCGATTTGGTTTGGCCCGCCTGAATCTGCTGCTTTCGGGCATCGACGCCGAAAGAGGACCTGAGCGTGCTCTGGCAGACTTCCATGGCTAAATTCAAAAGCCGCACATCCATGATGTGAGCCATGCGATTGTCCATGCTGACTTCAATTTCCTGCACCGAAACCTGATAGGTGCTATAGCGCAGGACCAGATCGAATTTTTCATTATCGAGCTTAAAGGGCAGCTTGAAGGAGGCGCCGGGAGCCGTATCCTTATTGAGAAAATGATCCCCGCTGTGAACCAACTGCAGCGAGGTCCTTAACGTCCAGCCGAAATCACGTAATTCCGAACGCATGACGCCCATGATTTGATTGGTGATTTCGGCCAGCAGATCCATGCCCAGTTCACGGTCCACCTGGTCGGGCGGCAGAAAGAGAATGGTTTCACCAAATTTTTTCAGCACAGCGTCGGTAGTCATAACCGTCAGCGAGCCATAGATTCCGTCACCGTAAAAGGTCATCACAGCGGCGATGGTTTCCGTCGATTCCTCGGCCTTCACTTCGCTGACCTGAGATGGTGTCAGGCGCAGCTGCGTGTTGCGATACACAACGTCCATCACGCTGGTCAGGATGCTTTTAAAATAACGCGCATCGAGCCTGTAGTTGGACGGTGTGAGGAGGTTCCGTAGACAGGCGAAGATGAATTCCAGGCTGAAATCGTTCTTGGCTTTGCAGAGCTTGTCGACCGGGACGGCGGCCAGAAGCTTTTCCGCATTATCAGGGGAGGCAATGATGTAGGGGAAGCTTTTGGACCGTTCGAGACAGCCGATAAAGACATTGGCTTCCGAACGTTCCATGGTGGTGGCCGTGAAGATGATATCGATCTTGCCACTCTCGATGGCATCAGCAGCCTGGTTGATGTTCTGCCGATACACGGTCAGTTCCATCCCGGAGACTTTTTGAAAGCGTTCGACCGCTGTCATGGCTGCGGCAGCCATGTCCTTGGATGGACGCAGAATCAGTATGGTCTTGGCCACGCCCGATCTCCTTAGATTTCCTGCATGGATTCAATAATGCGCTTCCAGTAATCCAGATGACTGAGGCACTGGCCGACCGTGTCCTGGATCTTCTGCATCGTGGCCGGCTTGGTGATGTAGCCATGCACGCCGTTCATAAAGCACTCAAAAGCCGCGCTGCAGGAACGGTCCCCGGTGATGGCGACGACTTGAATGCCTCGGTTGAGACCTATGATCTGCCGCACCAGGTCCAGACCGTGGATGCGCGGCAGATGCAGGTCGGACAGCACGAGGCGGACTTCGTTATGCTGCACGTATTCCCAGGTTTCTTCGGATGAGGAAAAGGCCACGACATCCACCCGATCACCGAAGAGGCGTTTGACGACCTCGGCGATGACTTCAAGCACTTCTTCTTCATCGTCGACAATAACGACCTTATGGGGATGGTTCAGCATCTTAAGCCCCTTTTTGATTTTGGATTTTTTTATAGTTGAGGACATCGCCCTGGCGGATCACGCGATCCTTGATCCGGCTGAAATCGCGGGTGCTCTCTTCCTGCTTCAGCTCATCTTTCAAGGCGGTGATCTGGGCTTCGGCCCTTTTATAGTGGGCCGGAGCCAGCTCCTGACATTTTTCAAAGTAGGTGAGGGCGGCTGGAAGGTCGCCCTTTTTCTTCATGCAAAGACCCAGATTCAGCCACAGTTTATAGGCGATTTCCTTGTTAGGCAGGATCTTCATTGCGTTGTTATACAGACGTTCCGCGGTCCTGAAGTGTCCGGATTCGGCCATCGAGATGCCTTTGAGGTTGAACATCCGGGCGATTTCCATGGACTGAGTCGAGGCAATGTCGGCCGTGCCGGCGATATTGGTGCGGCCTTCCACGAGGTTGGCCGCCAGGATTCCCTGCTTGGCTCTTTGGTTCTCCGGTTCCTTTTCCAGGGCGGCTTCGAAGGCTGTGATGGATCGTTCCACATTGCCCTGCTCGAGATAAACATCACCCCAGTGCAGAAGATTCTGCAGATGAATCTCCGCCAGACGCAGGGTTTGCTGCATGATCAGGTTATAGTTTTCCGTGTCGCCTTTTTTAAAATAAATCGAGGCCAGAAGGTTGGCCACTTCGAGCGACTTGGGTCGCATTTTTTGGGCCACCAGCGCGGCATCCAGCGCCCGATCGAGTTCCTTGAGGCCAAGGTGCACCTGGGCCACCCAGATGTGATAGCGCAAGGACGTTTGAAAACGGTCGGCCAGAACATTGAGCAGTTTCTTGGCTTGGCTGAACTGGTTCGCAGCAAGCGCCGTATGGGTCTCGTTGATCTGCTTCAGAAAGCTGACATTGGCTGCGATATGGGTCTGGACCTTGGTCAGCATATCGAAGAAGCGGCGGCTATGAAATGGCTGCTCACAGACCCAGACGAAATCCAGGTCTTCCAGCAGAAGTTGGGCATAGTCCGAGAGTTTGTCCGTTAAAAAGAGAATGGGGACAGCAAAGCTTTCCGGGTGGCTCCGCAGGTGCTGGGCCGCGCGCAGACCATCGAGTTTTTCCGGGTCCTTATTGTAGACCAGAAAAAAATCCTGCAGATCAAGCGAGGGTTTTTCGGTTTTTTGCGGCACTTTCCAATCATGCGGCCAACTGAGCAGCTTTTTATAGCCGTTCAGCGCCTGGACCAGTTCATCACTGTGATGGATCAGGTGAATCGTGCTCATCATGTCTCTTTCAGTGCATGCCCGGGGTCAATGCCTTTATTTTAACCCATCAGCCCCACAAAAGCACGGAGCGCTGTTTTTATTGAATAAAAGTCGAATGCTGCCGCAAATTTGACAAAATGAAAAAAACTCGGAAAAGCTCAGCATTGGAATGATGATCCCGACGATCCCTGTTGCTGAAAAAGTTCCGTGTTAAGATGGATACGATCGTTCAAAGGAACTTCTTTATGCTGCCCTCGCGTCGCCAGCTCATTGTGCTGCTTGTGTGTGGAACCCTGCCGGTCATGACAACCGCCAGTCTTGCCCCGATATTACCCGGAATGCATCGGGCGTTTCATGATATTCCGCAAATCGATGTTCTCTCGCGCCTGGTCCTGACGGCACCGGCGCTTTCCATCGCCATGGGAGCGTTGCTTGCCGGCTTTCTCTTGGATCGTTTGGGACGCCGGAGCGTGCTGGCGGTGAGTCTTCTTATCTTTGCGCTGTTTGGGTCGTGCGGACTGTGGGTGCAGGATATTCAGTGGCTGATTGCTTCGCGCTTTATCTTTGGTTTTGCGGTGGCCGGAATCATGACCGCGACGGCCACCCTGCTCGCCGATTTTTTTGAACCAGGTCAGCTGCGTAGCAAGATGGGTTTGCAGGCCGGAATCATGGGCGGCTGGGGTATTCTCTCGCAGACGGCCTCGGGCTGGATGGCGGAAACCAGCTGGCGTTATCCCTTTGCCCTGTTCCTGGCGGCTTTGCCGCTCTTGCCTTTTGTGCTCCTTTGGTTGCCCGAGACGATCAAGCCGCAGGAAAATCCCAAGGTGTCGCGTGATTCATCAGGCCACATTTCCTATCAGATGCTGGTGATCGGATTCTTTTCTTTTGCGGCGATGGGACTGTTTGTCGTTGTTCCCATTCAGGCGCCTTTTTATTTTGGGCACCGTTTAGGGATTGGTCCGACCTCGACGGCCATCCTGGTGAGTGTATTGACCGGCGCCAGCTCCCTGACGTCACTGAGTTTCGCATTTTTGAAGGGACGTTGGTCGCAGAAGATGATTTTAACTGTCGGCTTTCTGTGCATGACCATCGGCTTTTTGATGCTTAGCCTTTGGACACGACGCCTCGTCCTGGCTGGTGGCATGGCCGCCATTGGCTGTGGTATCGGCAGCATCGGGCCCTGCATCAGCGCCTGGATTGCGGAACTGACTTCACCGGCGTATCGCGGACGGGCTATGGGATTGCTGACCACTGCCAATTATTTAGGACAATTCTCGATCCCGCTCTGGAGCCAAAATTTGCTTGAGCCGTATGGCTATGAAGGCCTCTTTCTTTCCGCGGCACTCGTCAGTTTTTTGTGCAGCGTGAGCGTCATTCTGAGCTTGCGCAATCTACGTCTGAATGGAGTCAGCAATTCCATAGAAATGGTGGTCCTGCCGACTCCTGGTAAAACCGAAAAAGACGAACAATCCCGCCGCTCTTCGTAATCGGACCTTGGTTTTTTCCCGCTCAACTGCTAGACGAGTAAGTCGGTCTTGTCATGTGAAGCGGGGGTTGTCATGCCTGTATATCAAGCCAGGTCCATTCGACAAATGGTGCTGCTCGGTTTCCTCGTCGTTCTTCTGCCTGTGGTGGCTGCGTTGATCTATGGCGCCAACTCCCTCAGTTCGATGGCGCGTAATCATCGCGATCATCTTGTGACAGCGGCCGATGCTGCGGAAACATCGCAAAATCTTGCGAAGAGCCTGCTCGACCTGGAACGACTCGCGCGTCAGTATCATCTTCTGGCTGACGCCAATCTTCTGTCCGTCTTTAACGGCGAGGTCGACAAGGTTCTCGAAAATCTGAACAGCCTGCGCACTTTGCATCGCGACAACGATGTCGTGCATCACGCCAATCGATTGGAAGATTTGGTCAAGACGATGCGCACAGGACTCAATGAAGGGTCCTCGGAAAGTGACAAGGTGTTCGAAGCCCTCCAGCTCATACCGCAGATGCGAGGCTCACTTCAGCAACTGCGCTCAGCCATCGAAGAGGATTTGAAAGATAAGGTGGAATCTGCCAAACGCCTGGCCGAGGTCACGCAGTCACGACTCCTTATTATCGGTCTTACTGTTCTGCCCGGCACGCTGCTTCTGGTGGCTTTCTTCTCCGTGCTGATCACGCGGCCTATTAAAACCATCGATGCCACGATCAAACAGATAGGCATGGGTCATTATCCGAGTCATGTGGACCTGAGAGGTCCGCGCGATCTATCGATCGTTGCCAAGCGACTGACCTGGCTAGGCCAGCGCCTCAAGGATTCGGAAGCGTCCCAGGAGCGATTCTTGCGGCATATTTCGCATGAATTGAAGACCCCCTTGGCGTCCATCAAGGAAGGCATCGAGCTGCTTGCGGATGGCATTCCTGGGCCGATCAATCCGAAGCAGCGCGAGGTGCTCGATATCCTTCAGAGCGGCCTTTTGCATTTTCAGAAACTGATCAATAACCTGCTCGACTTTAATCTTTTGCGTGGCAACAAGACGCTCATGCGTTCACCCGTCGTACTGAGTGATTTGATCAGCAATCTGGTTCGTATGCATCAGCTGCCAGCCTCGCGGAAGGGCATTCAATTTGAATTGATAGGTGAACCCTTGAATGTCGCCGTGGATAAGTCGGTCCTGAGTGCGGCGATTGATAACCTCCTCTCGAATGCGCTTGGTTTTTCACCATCCGGCGGACGGATCATCGTGCGATGGTTTCGACGGGATGATGATCTTGTGATTGTGGTAAGAGATGAGGGCCCAGGCATTGCGCGTGACGAGCGGGAAAAGATTTTCCTGCCATTTTATCAAGGTAAGGCGACCCGTGATGGGCCGTTGAAGGGAACCGGCATGGGGCTGTCCGTAGCTCGGGAATGTATAAACTCTCATGGGGGCGAACTGCTGATCGTTGACGCCGACAAAGGGGCATGTTTTGAAATCCATCTGCCCCAGGTTTTGCGTCAGGATCCCCCCGGGCTGTCGCCCAAGAGCGACAGATCACCTCGTCGTTGGACGGAGGCACAGGATTATTCATGAAAACACATCTCATATTCTTGGCTGGTTTGGTTTGTCTTGCGTCCTGCGTGCATAAAGGAGCGGAAGGGTCCCGGGCTCTGCCTCAACCGATCTTTCGGTCCGATATGAGCATCTGGGTGGACTATGTCAACAATCTCGAGGCTCTTGGGACCAAGGAACTGAAAAGCGAATACGATCGCCTAAGGCGCATCAATGACCGAGGCTGGGATGATGAGCTGCGTTTTTCGCTCGCCAACAGCGTGCAATCATTGAAGGCGCACAACTATCAGAAGGCAGCCGAAATCATCGGCCATGCGTCGGGCAAGGTTCAGGGTAATAGTGATCTGAAAGCCTGGCTCCGACTCTATGGGCAGCAGATGAACACTTTGGCTCAGCTTGATAAGGAACTGACGGAAGAGAAACGGCAGCGCACCGAGCTCGAAAAGAAGTTAAAAGCACTTTCTGACATCGAACGGGATATCAGTGAGCGTAGTAAAAATACCGACATTGCGCGGCCCTAAGACGGTGGCATGCAACTTGTAATGACTCTGTTTTTACACCGGACCTTGTAGGAGGCTTCCATGAGCGAGGCTGCTCGCATTTTGCTGGTCGACGATGACCAGGGATTTCTGACCTTACTGTCGATGCGTTTAAGTGCCGAAGGGTTTAGTGTGGAGACGGCTTATAGCGGTCGGGAATGTTTGCAGAAAATTGAAGGTTTCCTGCCCGATATCGTCATTAGCGATCTTCGCATGGACGTGATGGATGGAATGGAGCTTTACGAAAAAGTCCATAAGCTGATGCCTTTTGTCCCAGTCATTATGATCACGGCACATGGAAGCATCCCTGAGGCTGTCGCTGCTACGCAACAGGGAGTTTTTTCATTTTTGCCAAAGCCAATTGACCGGACTCAGCTGCTTGAACTTATTCATAAGGCTCTTGAACAGAAGGGTCGTTTGCCGGAAAGTCTGCGGGAACAAACGGAGTCAGGTTTTGTGACCCGTAGCCCTCGTATGCTGGAATTGTTTGAACAACTCAAACTCGTGGCGCCCTCTGATGCCAGTGTGTTGATCACAGGTGAGAGCGGCAGTGGCAAGGAGCTCTTCGCACGCGCTATTCATCGTGTCAGCAGTCGCTCACAGGGTCCGTTTATCGCGATCAACTGTGGTGCCATACCCGCAGAGCTCCTCGAATCGGAGCTGTTTGGTCACGTGAGAGGCTCCTTTACTGGCGCCAATAAGGATCATCCAGGTTTATTACAGGCCGCTCGAGGCGGAACTCTGTTTCTCGATGAAATTGGCGATATGCCTTTGGCATTGCAGGTTAAATTGCTGAGAGTTTTGGAAGAGAAAACAGTACGACCGGTCGGTAGCACCATAACGGTGCCAATTGACGTGCGTATCATTTCAGCGACACATCGCGAATTGCCCCAAATGATCCTCGATAAGCATTTTCGTGAGGATCTTTACTACCGACTTAATGTCATCCATTTCAGTCTGCCGTCGCTTCGGGATCGTCGTGAGGACATTCCCCTTTTGGCGGAAACCTTCCTTCGGGACGTCGCGTCCAAACAAAAACCCGGAGTCAGGGCTTTCGCTGCTGGCGCGATGGAATTGCTTACGGGCGCCGAATGGCCTGGCAACGTCCGTCAGCTTTATAATGCGGTGGAGAAGATGGTGATCCTCTCGCCCGGCCCGATTATTTCAGCGGCTCACGTGCGCTGGTGCATCGGGAGCGAGGCGCTGGAAGTTCCGTCCTTGGCCGAGGCCAAGAATCAGTTCGAGCGGGATTACCTGATTGAAACCTTGAAGAAGACGCATGGCAACGTCAGCAAGGCTGCACGTGCTGCCAAACGCAATCGTACGGACTTTTACAAGCTCATGGCTCGACACAACCTGCAGGCTTCCATGTTCAAGATGGGGCGGCGGGAAGAGGAAGCTGTCGAATAGAGTTGGTGAAGAGTGCTGTCGCATAAAAAGGCGCTATCATGGATAGCGCCTCTTTTTTTTAGCTTAAGCTGTGACGCGCATTTTTGCGGAACCATCCAGTTTGAGAGGCAGCGTAACGTGCGCGCGGGTGCCCTGGCCTTGTTTGGATTCCATTTGCACTGTGCCACCCAAAGCCTGAACAATCTTGCGGCAGAGACTCAGGCCCAGGCCTGATCCGGTCCGGCTGTGGTGCCGGGGATCATCGCCTTGATAGAACAAATCAAAACAATGGGCCAGCTGCTCGTCGCTCATGCCAATGCCCGTGTCGGTGAAATGAAATCGCAGAGCCAGCACATCCAGGACCGTGTGCTTATGGAAGTTGGCATCAATCTGCACTTCCAGACTGACCTGACCTTTGTCGGTGAATTGAACCGCATTGGACAGGAGCTGGAACATGACGTTATGAATCCGATCAATGTCGCCCACAAAGTTCTGCGGAATATCCTGATCAGCTTTGACGGTAAGGGTCAGTTTCTTGTCATCGCAGAGCGGCTGGAACTGCTTGCGGCAGGAATCCAAAAGAGTCTTGAGGGTAAAAGGCTTCGAAGCAAAACGGAAATCATTCTTGTCCATTTCCGTGTAAATCAGGATGTCCTCGATCAAGCGCGCCAGATGCCGCGTGGAATTATGCGAGTTGCGGATGATCTTCAGCGCTTCCTTATCGTTCTGACCATCCAGAAGGTCTTCAAGCGTCATGAGGATCACATTGAGCGGCGTGCGCAGCTCGTGACCGATGATGCTCAAGAATTCCTGCTTGGCTCGATCCGAAACTTCCGCGGTCTCGCGGGCTTTGCGCAGGTCCTCGACATACATCTTGTTGCGCGTGTTGAGCCACCACTTTTCAGCAAGATTGATCACCATCTGCTTCATTTCGGTGACTTCAAAAGGCTTCGAGAGGAAAAGGTATTTGTCATTCACGCCAAGTTCATGCGCGATGTCATGCCACGAATAATCCGAGTAGGCCGAGCAGATGACGATTTCAATATCCTGATCGACTTCGCGGATTTTGCGGATCGTCTGCAGACCGTCCCAGCCGGGAGGCATGCGCATATCAACGATGGCGACGGAATAGGGTTTGCCCATCGCCACGGATTTTTTGACGAGTTCATAACCTTCCTGGCCCTGAAAGGCGGAATCGAACGTGAGACTCAGATCTTTTTTCAGATTTTGATTGATGCTGGAAGGGCCGAAAAGGTCCTGCTTTAAGGCGTCGAGAAGATCGTTTTTTCGGGATTGGAAAATCGTCCGAATATTATTGTGGATCTCTTCAACATCGTCGATGATTACGACGCGCGTCTCTTCCATTCCTCTGACCCTCAAGCCGGTTAGGTAAACCCCTATCACCCCCATTATAAAGCAGGAAGACAGAGGCGTCCATGCAAGGAAGGGAAACCCGTATTTTAGTAATATCCCTCATAAGCCGGTAAGATCGAGTCTGGACGGTCACTTGACGAAGGTCATGATGATTTCAAAGAGGATCAGAAGGACAATGGTCAATTCCAACCAATAGAGGCGACGATCTCGTATGGCCTCGACCAGAACCTCAAGCGTCTGCTGAATCAGCTGCAGTTTGTACTCCAAAGCCTGAAAGCGCTCCGGCAAATCGAACATGGCACGCAGGTCGCCGTAGATGTCATCCATGATCTTGTCTTCCCAGATCAGATCCGGCTTGTCCAAAAGGTGAAGGACGCGGACCACGGAACTGCGCAGGATCAAGGCTTCTGCAATGCGTTGGTTAACGGGGCCGATGAACCAACGGTTGGTCCCGCGATGCCGCATGGCGACCAGCATTTCGTCAACCTGCTTCCAGGCTTCTTCCACCAGGGATTCGTAGTATTCCATGGACGTGCTTTGCGCCAGCGTTGAAGCAATCACTTCCATGCGGTCGGGATTCAAGCGATCGATGATCAGGCGGTTGAATTCCACCTGCACTGGACCAGGCTGTTCCTGCACAATAAAGGTGTCGCTGATCGGTTTGAGAGTCGGTACAGGATCAAGGCCCAGCAGTTGAGTCAGCTCCTCCTGCTGAATTTCCACTGGCACGTTCCAAAAAACCACCGAGCCGTGATTGAAAATGAAAACGTGACCGTCTTCACCAACCTTCGAGCTCAAGGAGGCTTTCGGGTCAATAGAAGACTGGGAGCTCGTGTATTTGCGCGCGAGCTCCACCATATCGATACTGTGAGAAAAAGCATAGGAACGTAGGGAATGAGTTTTGGTCTGCATCAGAACATCCTTGTCGCCGAGAGAGCCGCCGCCCCTTTATTTTAGTACGGACAGCAGGTCTGCGACAATGATCAGTGCGCTACGTCGGTTTTGTCTTCATATTCCAGGGTCTTGATGATTTCGTCTTTCCAAATCGGGGTCGTGGTCCCGGCCTTGGCCAGCTTCAGTGCCTGGTCGATGAAGTCTTTACGCGCCTGCTGCACCTTGCTGAGGTGCAGCTGCTTGAAGACCTTGAAGCTATTGACCCGATTGGGGCCCAGGGTTTCTGCAATCGCCACCTTGTCCATGGCCTCGGTGCCTTGACGGGCCACTGTTGTGAGGCGGAGCATGGCTGGCGCGCAGTAGGAGGTGATGCCGACCTGGCAAACTTTCAAATAATGCTGCTTTTCGGTTTCGAAGAAATCGAAGTATTTCTTCACAACGCCTTCCGGATCCTTGATCAGGAGGTTGTTCTCGGTATAGACGATGGCCCGGGTCTGCAGTTCAGCGCGACGGAACCGGAGGAAGCCAAGTGCTTCCTGAACTTCCTTGCTGCTTTTACTGAAATTCAAAAGCTTCGGCTCGATCTCGGCCATGCCTTTGAGATCCTTGTTGTTGGCGACATAGCGACCCATGAAAGCCAGAGCATGCAAGGACGGTGGATCCTTGGGGCCTGCCAGCTGGGTGACGCGTGTGGCACCGGCATAGGCATCCTTCGGTTCACCATATTGCTCTTCAATGTCCATATACTTCACGGCGGCAGCCAATTGCTGCTCTTTGGTGACGTTGGGAGCCATGCTTTGCTCTTTATAGAGGCGAGCGGCCCAGCCGTAAAGCTTGCGCTTCAGATAAAGATCGGCCAAAGTATTGCGAATGTCAGGGATATTTCGTTCATTTTTATAATCAGTCAGATACTTGGTGTAGAAGAAGAACGAATACTCCCAGGTGTTTTTGTCCGCTGCACCCCATTCCGCAGCCTGGAGCATGACCTTGGGCCTTAGATTGTATTTCAGGTGTTTTTCCACCACGATTTTGCAGGCATTCAGAGCCGCGACCAATTTTCCGCTGCCTTTATATCCGAAGGCCAGCGAGTAGGTGGCGGCGGGAACGCGAGCATCATTGGCAAAGACCTGGACAAATTCTTCCAGGTGCTTCACGGAGCGAGGGAAATTCTGAGCCTGCAAATCAGCCAGACCACCGTTATAGAGAGCGTCGGCGAGCCACGGTTGATAATGGATGCCTTTACCCTTGCCGGTGGGCTGAGCTTTCTTGGATGCAAACATATGGCTGAGGTCAATGACGTCTTCCCAGCGTTTGGCCGCATAGAATTCGGTCAGCAACAGTCCACCCGCTTCCATGGCAAGCTTGGAAGCCATGTTGGTTTTCAAAGCTTTCAACCAGAGATCCTCGGTCTTTTTATTCTGACCCAGAGCCCGATTGAGTAAACCAATATGGGCCAGCATAAACCAGTCTTCACCATTTTTCAGCTGCGAGATGGTTTCAAAGATGTTCAGCAGTTTGGTACGTTCGTTGGCATCACCGGCCGCGGCCTTATCAAAGCTGGGCTGAGTGGGCCATGCTGCGAGTTTGCTCTGCGCCTCGACCGCCAGAAGATAGTTCTTCATGGGGTTTTCCTTGGCAATATCCAGGTAAAGGTCGACGGCTTCCTTGTACATGTTCAGAGCGCGATAGAGTTGGGCGACCTTGGCCTTCAAAGGATAGGTCACCTGCCGGTCGGCTTCGATTTTTACATAACGCATCGTGGTTTGAACGGCTGTTTGCTTCAAGGCCGGCGGAGCACTTGCGCCCAGGGCGGAGTTCAGCTGCTGATCCAGCACCTTGCGATAGGCATCGGCAATCGATCCATAAGTCGGGGTGTCCGCATCAGCGGGCTTCTTTTTATCCTTGTAGCGATCCCGAAGTGTCATGAACGTGGTTTCAAGATCGGCAATCGCTCCGGTTTTTTGGAAATTGAGGAGTTCGATATCCCAGATCCGGCCGTCCAGCTTGGCTGCCAGTTCCGTGTTCCCAAACGTGTTGGCAATGGTGCGGTAGAGGGCTGAAGCCTGCTTATAATTTTGCGCCTTCAGGAGGGTCAAGGCTTCCTGTTCACGCAGAGCCTCCACGGGAACCACACCCGAAAAACCATCACTCAGGAAAGCCGGAGCCTTTTGCCCTTTGTTGACAGCGCCATGGGTCCAGATATAAATCGCCGTGTTCATCACCAGGTGCTGAATGCCGGCTGGCATGCCGCGGGCGACTTGAATGGTATACGTGATTTTGGGATCGGCGCCTGGTTTGGCCACTCCGATCGGATTGCCTTCGGCATCAAGTCCATAGTCGACGTAGGCTTCGGTCAGCTTCTGGCCGAGCTTGCCATACACTGAGATATCCTTGCCGGCCTGATTCATATAGTTGAATCCCTGCTGCGCCGTCGCGGGCGAGATGGCCAGGGAATAACCGACGAGAAGATCGATATTGGCTACGATTTCCTTTTCCGAGGCCAATTGCTCCCGCAGGGGAATCAGCTCCGAAATGCCGTCGCCACCTTCTGAAAGAATGAATTTAGCCAGAGAGCCCCAGTAGAGAGCTTTCTGTTTGAAAACGGGCTTTTTGCTGGCTTCGCCATAGGCCGCACTGAATTTTTGCAGCCACTGGGCCGCAAGTTTTAATTTGTTCTGATTCTCTTTGATGTGCGAATTGGCCAGGAAAAAACCAACCAACGCGGCAGAATCTTTGGCCAGGTTGGAAGCGATGGCTATGCTTGGCCCTTCATCCTGGCTATCATTCACGGCCTTTTGAGTATTGCGATAAAGACGATCCGCATCGTCCTGGTTGGCAATTTTCTTGCTGTCCGGTTCGAAGGCGGAGAGCAGCATCAACTGTTGAATCTGGGGCTCGAATTCATGCACAATCACAGCTTCAAAAGGCTGGCCGGCATTGGCTGCCTGAGCCTGTCCTGGTGCAGACGCTGCGGCGGGCGTGTCCCTGGGGACTGCCGCTGGCTTTTCTTTGGCAGGGGCCGTCGTCTTCTTTTGCTGAGCAACCGCCACAACAGGCAGAAGGAGGGCAAGGCCCACGCTGAGGGTTCGCACGATACCCCAAGCTTTAAACTCCTTCATGTGATCTCCTCAAAGACTCTGAACATTCTCACGATCCGCAGGGTGTATCGGTCTACACCCAGAAAACCTGAGAATGCTTGTCGTAACCACGGATCTTTATTCCAGGTTGAGTTTCAACTGAACCAGGTAGGTTCCACCGGAGGCGCCCGGTATCCAGGCAGTATTGATGGATCTTTGGCGAAGCTTCTTCGAGGTTTCTGGACCATCACCGTCGTCACCACCGGCGTGGCGAGGCGCAGCAATCAAGGCCTGGATAACACTACCCACGTAAAGGGCCACAAAAGCTGTGCCGGCGTTGCTGCGATCTTTGGTTAGACCCGCGATGTAGTCCGAATTATCGAGCAGGAACTGATCTTTTTCGGCCTGCAGAATATTGGGATTGTCGGCAACCGCCTTACTTTCGCTGCGTTCGCTGGTGATCTGTTGATCCAGGAAACTGTACTGATAAAGAGTAAAGACCTGCCCGACCGCAAAAGCTGAACCCAGCAGATAGGAATCATTATGAAACTGACCCAGGCCAAAGGGCATAAAATGCATCCAGGAAATCATCCGGCCCCCGTCTTCGGATTTGGCGGCCTCCTTGGATTTTTTCTTTTTGGTTTTTTCCACCGCAGCCGCAGGCATAGGCTTGGCTTCTGGAGCGGCAGGACGCGCCGCCGGAGCTGGTTCCTGCACCACCGCTTTAGGCGCCTGAGCCAAGGCCACAGGAGGATTCGCTTTCGGTACGGGAGCTGTGGCTTTGGGCGCCATGGCTGCCATGCCTTCCGGTGAGTTCTGCCAGCGGGTTTTGATGACATTGAAGAAGGAGACGACGCCAGGATCCAGCACTTCCTCTTCATCAATGGTGACGTTGCGATCGGAATTCAAGGAGTCATAAAAGGAAGTGGCCGCGGATTTTTTATCCCCGCGCATGAACTGGCAAATACCGATGAATTTCAGGATGAAAGCCCGATCTTCCTTGGTCTTGGCCTTTTTCACGGCGGATCTGAATTGCAATTCAGCAACCGGGAATTGGTTCCGCATGTAGGACTGATAGCCCTCTTCAAACGTTTGCGCCTGAGCCTGAACCGCGGACATTAATCCGAGGCAGAGACCAGCAGCGAAAAGCCAATGTGCTTCACAACGTTTCAAACCATTCTCCATAGTCAAAGACTCTGCCACCTCATTCGGCGCTTTGGGGCGTAACCTTAGGGATGGCTTCAGAAATGTTTCGTGAAGGGGTCCCCAACTCCCTTAAATAAAGCCACTAAATCTTAAAATTTACCGAAAATATTTCCTGAACGTAAGGTTCAGATGCGGGCCCGAGGCGTAACCTGGCCCGGCCCCAAGTCCCATTTTTGGGTGAAAGAAAAAATCTCGAGTCGGCTGGGGATTTGGCCGATCCTGATGGGAGAAAGGGGACGGGAATGAGTACCAGCTATTCTGGCGAAAAGATTATCCAGAGGCAGCGGGTTTGTGCCAAATGCAAAAGTTTTGTGACTCATGAAAAAGTCAGTGATAAGCAGTTCGCCTGCCACCTCTGTGGCAACAGGGTTGATGGGCCACCGGTGCGGGTTCATCGCATCGATGCCGCTGAGCTGGCTCAAATCATCGCGGTCCAGGTCGGCAATCAAATGGCTCAGACCAGGAATGAATCCAAGGAAACGGAATAATTTGACGCGCAAGCCCCTCTTGGCTTTGACCTTGATCACCATGCCATCAGCTCCAGATCAACCCAGCACCAGGATTTCCCAGTCCGTCTCATGATCTTAAGGACGAATTCCACTCTATCGTGGCGGTGACCGCTATTTTCTCGATGGTCGCGACGCGCGAGGTCGGCTATTTTTTGAAGGGTCATGAAATCGGTTATCCAGGAAGGGCCGCTGATGAACGATCATTCCCTAGGCATATTAGGATCAGGCGCCGTCGGGCACATGCTGGCCTTTTGCTTCAATCAAATGAACGGCATTGACGTGCACATGCGAGGCCGTCATGGACTGGTGCCGGTCGCGCAGCCCGTGGTCTTGAATCAGGTTCAGCATACCCCGACGTTAACTACCCAAGGTCCGGCACCAAGGATCTGGTTCGCCTGTCTTAAGGCGCATGCTTTGTCCGAAGGCCTGCGTGGGTTGATGCAGGATGTTACGGCGGGCACGCAGATTATCGTTCTGAGCAACGGATACATCGAACCCATCCTTATGCCTTTGCGTCGGGACTTTCCCAATGTCATCCTGCGTAAAGGGCTGGTCACGCGTGGTGTCAAAGCCCTGCCCGAGGGCGGGTATGTGATAGGCCCCAAAGGCCAGGTGATCTGGGGGGATGAGCGGACGCCGTCACCGCTGGAAGAAAAAATCATCCAGCAGCTTTCGGTCCATGGTTTTCAATGGAACAACCAGTGCTGCCGCTTGCGGCGTGAGAAGTGGTATTACAATACCTGTCTGAACACCTTATGCGGAGTCAGACGCTATGCCCGCAATGGGCTTGCTGCCGAAGAAGGTCGTGAGGAGCTGGAAGCCTTGTCCTATGAAACGCTGGCCCTTGCCCGTGAACTTTGGCCTGACTGGCAGCCGTCGCCGCGTGACCTCTGGCAAAATCTTCTGCGCTTGATAGCCAGCACCGCTGACAATGAAAATTCCATGGCTGCCGATGTGCGCCTGGGGCGGCCGACGGAGGCTAGCGTTCTCTCGAGCCTTGTGCATCAGGCCCATCAGCCCGATGCTTATCCCTTGCTTTTGGCCTTTGATCAAAAACTCAGAGTTCATTGATAGAGCGCCAACGATCGGCCGCTCAGCATCGTTCCCAAAATAATGAGAGCCGGCTGATCCAGGGAAATTAACGACAAGGGCTCGTCAGTTTCATGGACCCACTGGACGGCACCCGTTTTCCAATCGACCGCCGCCAGCGATGTGGGTGGATATTTGCCAGTGGATTCAAACAGGGTGATAAAAAGTTGTTTCTCACCACTCAGCACACTGCCGATTTTAGGAACAGAGCCGCCTGTTAATGCTGGAGCCTGAAAGTTCCATACGATTTGGCCCTCCTGATCGAGCAGGCTCAAGGCGGACGAGTTTTGTTCAAAGAGATGTCCATCCTTGGCTTCCGTGACAAATGTCTCGAGACCGTTGACCGTCCGCTCCCAGCGAACCTGCCCGGTGTTGCCTTGCAGAACTTTAAACCGGGTTTGATTGGTCTCATCAAGACTCTCACGCAAGAGAACATCACCGCTCGTCAGAATTTGAGTGGACAGATAGGTGGGTTGACCAGGAGTAAAATTAAGATTCCATTGTGGCGAACCTGTGTCAGGATCCAAGCGCGTGACCATCGCATCGGATTGCGCGTAGATCGCATCACTTAAACCTTGGCTATAAACGTAGGAGCCGCTGATGGGCACCCACCACAGGTCCTCGCCTGTGCGGACATCGACGCGACTGATATCGTTTGGACCCTGCCTCAGAAGACGCTGCCAGGCATCAAAATGGAAGTAAACGCCCTGATCCTGACGGAGCCAAACCTCGCGTCCCGAGTTTTGGTCAAGCGCCTGGAGCATGCTGCCGGCATTTTGCATGCCGCTCAAATAAACGTGCTCGTGATCAGCGCCGATGGGATTGATACTCTCTGAGCTCACGTAGGTCCAAAGATTTGAGCCATCGCTCTTACGCAATGCGGCCAGTTTATTATGCGCTCTTTGATCCAGGGTATAGGACAGGAAAATCTGATCACTGTGGAGGAAGCAGGAGAGATAGCCAGCGTTTTGTACGAACTCCTGATTCACGTGCTCGGACCAGAGCACCGTTCCTTTTTCGGCATCCACAGCCTGCACGCGATCATCAACTAAAACATAAATACGACTCTCATCGACACAGTCCGCATTCCATCCCACATACGGTTGTCCATGAATTTCCCACAGGGTGGCCCCCGTTTTGCCATCGATGCGAGCCAGCTGAGAACCCAGTTGGCTGCTGCGGATCTGATAAAGGCGATGATATGCATCCTGGGAAAGCTGTCCTTGAATTTGCCACGCGATATCACCGGATCCCGAGGATACCAGTCCAGCCAGCAAAACCAGGCTGTTCATAAGTTGCATGTTATTCTCCATGGAAGGGGGTGCGAGGGACGATCTCTGCTCTAGCAAAGGCCGGCCTATTCCACAATCACAAATCCAATCGCAGAGGACGGGCAAATCCTGGGAGGAGTATGAGTTTGAAGCGACTAGCACAGAGTGGTGGGATAGGGTTTAAGGCTTGTCTTTCAAGGTCACGGCTTTGATCAGCTCGCTTGCAATCTGATGCAGAGGCAGCACCTTGCCCACGGCTCCGATTTGATGGGCAACCTTGGGCATTCCGTAAACGACCGATGTGTTTGCATCCTGGCCGACGGTTAAAGCTCCATTTTTTCGCATGAGAAGCAGTCCTTCAGCGCCATCGGAACCCATGCCGGTGAGAATCACGCCCACGGCCGGACCTTTGATGCATTCGGCTACCGAACGAAATAAGACGTCGACCGACGGCCGATGACCGTTGACCTTTTCACCGGTCGTGATGTGAACCTTATAGTGGCCTGGCCGCCCGGTGATCGTCATGTGCTGATCCCCTGGCGCGACGAGGACGCGACCCGGTTCGAGCCCATCCCCATCCACTGCTTCCTTGACGCGAAGATGCGAAATCTGATCCAGCCGATCGGCGAAGGCGCGGCTGAATCCTTGGGGAATATGCTGCACGATGACAATCGGTGGCATATTGGAAGGAAGATCGGCGATGATCTTGCTCAAAGCTTCGGTGCCACCCGTGGAGGCACCGAAAGCCACCACAAAGTTGCTGTCGAGGCTTGGCAGATGGGTGGACGTGGTGGCCGACTGATGATGATGATCCAAACTGCTGAGCTGTTCCAAAGCCCTGGTCAGGGCTTCCTTTTGGCCTTGTTTTTCAGTCTTGAGATCGTGGTCCAAATATCTTACATGCGGCCAGTGCGGAAACTCGTTCATTCGCAGCGGACTGTCGGGTGACGGAACGACCAGGGTTGGGATATTCCGCTTGCTAAAAATATGGGAAAGGAAGGGAGCCATGCCCGCTTCGACGACCAAAATGTCGGCATTTTTTTGCTGAATTTTATGGAACGCTTCCTCGGCCGTAGCAATCACTTCAAAACCGGATGACTTAAATCCGGGCAGGTTATTGATCAGCTGGCGCACGTGAAAGCCAATTTGCAATGTCCGCTGCAGAGTCACGACCCGAAGATCCAGGCGACTGGGATGCACATGAGCCTTGGGCTCTTCATGACGATCAGGCAAAGGCGCGACGTGCTCGCGGGTGCGCAGCCAGCTTTGAATCTGTCTTTCCTTGTTGAGCTGAGAGGCCGGCTCCACGCGCGTGACGGGAGCCCCGGTTTTTTGCTGATGCTGATAGATGGATTTGCCGATGTGATCGACCGGAATATTCATGCCCATCAGGGATTCCGACACGCCTATGAAAAGCAGGGCATGGGGTTCCATGTGCTTCAGAACATTATTGGTGATGCGTTCAATTTCCGGACTGGTAAAGTAAATGAACACATTGCGAACAAAGATCACATCGTACAGCTCGCGGGTAGGCAGGCGATCCAGCTCCAAAAGGTTGATGACCTTGAACTCACAATTTTGACTGATCCGGGCTTTGATCTTGGAGAAATCGGCGACTTTTCCGGTGCCTCGGGTCCAATGGTTCGAGCGATAGGTCAAGGGCACTCGATTGAGTTCATCGTTGCGGTAGACGCCATTGCTGGCAATACGGACCGACTCCTGATCGACATCACTGAAGGTGATTTTATAATCCAGGCCCGATCCGAGCTGCTTCAGGTGATAATCGAGGAACATCGCGATCGTGTAACCTTCCTGGCCATGGCTGCAGGCCGCGCACCAGACACGCAAGGTATTTCGACCCTGCTCCTTGATCTGTTTGATCAGCCGCGGCAGTTCCTTTTCCAGGTACTCAAAGTGAATCTGTTCACGAAAGAAGAAGGTGTGATGGGTCGTCAGGAGCGAAATGAGAACCGGGATTTCCTCGGTTTCATGAGTGGACAGATATTCCCAGTATTGGCTGGCACTGATGCCGCCCAGATTGCGGAGGTGTTTGCTTAATCGGGAAAATACCAAAGACGCTTGCTTCTCACCAAGCTGCACGCCGGTGATGCTGGAGATTTTGCGAGCAATGGCCTCGAAAACCTCTTTGTCATCCTTGAGCTCGATGGCTGCCATTAACCGACCTGAGATGGGTCAGTGGTCTGCACGATCAACTCTTTTTCTTCACGATCCAGGATTTTGTTCACATCCAGGAACAGGATCAGGTTTTTATCGCTCTTGTAGCAACCTGTTACAAAATCAGTTTTGGAATTCTTTTCAATCTCCGGCGGCGGCGCAAAATCATGACCTTCGACGGCCAGCACGCGATTGATGGAATCCACAACGACACCCAGATGAGTGAATCCGAGGTCAGTGATGATCACCGCGGTTTCGGTGGAGCCGTCCAATGGGGTGATCCCCATGCGGCGACGCAGATCGATCACGGATAGCACCTGGCCGCGCAGGTTCATCACGCCCAGGAAATAATCGGGTGTGAAGGGCACCTTGGTGGTTTCCGGCACAGCGATCACTTCTTTGACTGTCAAAAGAGGAATGGCAAAGCGTTCGTCGCCAAGATTGAATTCCAGATAACGATGGACGTCGGGCACGCGTTTCGCAGATTTGTCTTCAGAATTACGCAGAAAACTCATGCTGACATCCTTTCTTTCATCGCAGCGAACTGCTTTTTCTTATAAGCTGAGCGGCGAATCAGACTACTCAGTTCGACGATCAGAGCCGGTTTCCCATCGCCGAGGATGGTGGAGCCGCTGAATTCCTTGTACTCCTGCATTTCCGAGCCAAGATTTTTGATAACAATCGGTTGCCGACCCAGAATCTCATCCACAATGATGGCAAACGTATCATCCCGGGTTCGGGCAATCATGGCGATCTGCTCCTGAGCGGTGCTATCGCGATGGTTGCCGAACAGTTCGTCGAGGCGGAACGCTGGCAGTTTTTCCCCGCGCAGGGTGAAGACCTGACCCAGGGGTGATGACTGGATCAACGATCCTTCGCTGACGCGCACGGATTCGAGTATATCAGCCAGAGGGATGACATAGCGTTGACTGGCCGCCTGGACCACAGTTCCATCAATGATGGAAAAGGTCTGGGGAACGGTAATCTTGAACATGGATCCGCGTCCAAGTTCGGTTTTGATATCAATCTCACCCGACATTTTCTGAATGTTATTCTTCACGACATCCATGCCGACGCCACGACCCGAGATATCCGTCACCTGATCCTTGGTGGAAAAACCGGGATGGAAAATGAGATTGATGGCTTCGTCATGGGACAGTTCTTTTTTGGCATCGATCAAGCCCAGTTTGATCGCTTTTTTGCGCACGCTATCCGTATCAATGCCCTGACCATCATCCATAATATAGAAGACCAATCGGCCATTTTCATGGCAGGCTTCGAGGGTGATATGGCCCACGGGGTCTTTGCCCGCTTTGCGGCGCTGCTCCGGGGTTTCTATGCCATGATCCGCAGCATTGCGGACGATGTGAACCAGTGGATCGCTCACCATGTCGAGAATCGACTTGTCGATTTCAAAATCCTCGCCGACCAGATGCAGTTCGACTCTTTTGTTCAACTTGGTGGACACATCGCGAACAATCCGCTTGAGCTTTTGGAACACAGGTTTGACTGGCAGCATGCGCAGGGATATCGAAACATCCTGCACGTCTTTGCTGATCTTGTAGAGTTGCTTGACGGTACTTTGGAGTTTGGTTCCTGCCACTTGGTAAATCTGCTCTTCCAGAACCGTGAGCAGGATCGCCATCTCGCCGATGTTGTTGACGAGCTTGTCAATTTTTTCCTGGGAAACTTTGATCTGTTCCTGACTGCGGGTCGCAGGGCCGGCGATTTTTTGCGCGTGCGGATCGGCAGCAGGATCCTTCGTCAGGGCTTCGTTCTCGCCGTCTTCATCTGCAGCATCATCATCAAAAAAACCAAAGGCAGCCGGTGCCGCAGGAGCTTTGGTTTTTTGGGTTTTGAAATGACTGATTTCCTGAATGAGTCCGGTCGAATCAAAGGTGGCGGTCGAGTCTTTCTTCAGGCCTTCGATCATGATCTTGACATGATCATTGCACTTCAGCAGGGTTCCAATGACTGCAGGGCTGATCGTCAGGCGGTGTTCCTTGACTTCCAGGAGCAAGGCTTCGAGTTCATGGGTGAAGGATCCCACCTGGGTCAAGCCAACCGCCATCGAGCTGCCCTTCAGACTATGGGCGGCACGGAACACTTGATCGATGAGGGTTTTGTCATCCGAGGTTTCCTCCAATGCCAGCAGGCCGGCTTCCATCTCTTCGATGAATTCATCGGCTTCAGCGAGAAATGTCAGAATCAATTGCTGCATTTCTGAATTGTCGAACAGCTGACTCAAAGGGAACCTCCGCTTGGGATCGATTTACCAGGTCAAGGCAGGTATCGGCGGAGGCCCCAGGGTCTTGATCGAAAGATAGATCGTGCTTTTTACTTTCGGGTAAGAATGTTTCAGGAGGAGGTCAGGACTTCACCGTCCAGGGTGATGGCAAGGTAGGTCATGGCATCACTTGCATACGCAATGGAAATATTGCCTTGCCTATCACAGGCGATCCAACCGTAGGAACGTTTGCTGGCCACAGCTTCGTCGTAACATTTGCGAGCCGCAGCCTCGAGGCCCATTCCATCGCGCACACGCGTTTCAAGGCGCGCGGCCAGGGCATCATCGACGATTTCTTCGCCGACACCGGTGGCCGAAATCGCTGCAAAGCGACTGGCATAAGTGCCGGCCACCGTTGCCGAGTCACTGACCCGGCCCGGATCCTCGAAGCCCCGTCCGCCTGTGCTGGTTCCTGCATAAAGACGTCCATTGTCACAGACCAACGACCCCACCGTGTCACTGCTGAAAAATTCATCGTGCAGTTTTTTCTGCCAGGCTGAAAAGCGTTTTTCCGTGATGAGGTTTTCCACGGGCTGATTCAAACGCCTCGCCAGGAGCTCATGACCGGGCCCGGTCATGACCCTTGTGGAATGATCCTGCAGGGCCCAGGCCAGGCGGGACGGATGACGAACGTCGCTAATGGAAATGACACCCGAAAAACTTTGCTTTTTACCGTCCATGACGGCTGCCGTGAGCCGCGGCTTGCCATCCGCTTGGAGGGCCGCACCATAACCAGCGTTGAATTGAGGGTCATCTTCGAGATGTTCGAGGCTGCGGACCACCAGCGCCATATCCCGAGCGCCGGATTTTAAACTGTCCTGGGCGGCCTTGCGCAGAGCTTCCGTGGCATTCTTGATGCCTTCAGACGAAGGATCCATCGGTCCGGCACCACCGTGCAAGAGCAGGCAGGGTTTTTGATTGGCTATATATATGAAATCCATGGGGGCTCCTTAGACGAAACAGCCCGCATCTTACGTGGCCAGCTTGCTGCCTCGCAAACAGGAAAATCAAGATCGCGCCCATTCCGCAAATTTTCCTGGGAGTCAGACGGGTTCAGATTTTACCGTCAGTTTGCACCAGGCCCAAGGGCCGCCTTGTCCGTGGCAATTCCACAACGAAGCGCGTTTCCGGGGTGGTTTCATCCAGCCCCAGGCGGCCGCGATGATTGCTGACAATGCCACTGGCAATACTCAGGCCGAGGCCTTTATGGCGGAAAGGATCCTTGGTGGTGAAGAAAGGGTCCCAGATTTTATTGCGCAGACCCAGCGGGACGCCAGGACCACTGTCCATCACGGCTATACGTACCGAGTCCGGCAGCGGCTGCAGTTCGATGCGAATGGTTTTATCCGGGACCTGCTCCAGAGCATCGATGGCATTATCCAACAGAATGAGCAGCACCTGAATCATCTGACCTTGATGGCCTTCCATCGTGGCATCACCCAATTCCGGTGTGGCGAGTTTAATGCCGCGGCTCACCACCTTGTCCCGGCAGAGATCAATCGTGTATTTGATGGTTTCGCGCAGACTGAAGGTCTTGAAGATTTCCTGGCCCTGCGGTTCCTGCGAATAAACCTTAAGTGCATCGATGACAGCGATCATGCGATTGACGGCCTGATCGACTTTCCCGAGGGATTTCTCGAATTCATGAATGTTGAACGATCGACTATCGATCATCGAGGAAAGTCTGAAGCGGTGGCCTGCGATGATGGCCAGAGGATTGTTCAACTCATTGGCAAGCCCATTGGTGAATGTCCCCAGAGCGGCCATTTTTTCAGCATGAAGCCATTGTTCATGCAGAAGATTCGTGCCGGGCTCTGGTTTCAACCCCACACTGGCCTCGGGCGTGGGGGCGGATGCTGGCGTCGGTTGGGACTGTGTCCGTGAGGAGGTCAGGCCCATAAAAAGCAGGGCGCAGCTGCTCAGCACGTGAATCCAAAGCGTGGCTTCCGGCAGACGCCACAGAGGAAATGCATCCCCCAGGATAAGAATATGAATCACAAAAAGCAGACACTGCTGGCCGAGGAGCAGGCGGATCATGGCGGCACGCGGATGCTTCTGGCGCGAGGCCAGGCGATCCCATCCGAACAGCAATCCGACCATAAGGACTTCCGACGGTAACATGAACAGCAGAGATTGATGCTGATGCAGCACTGCGATCAGGCTTAAATCTAGCACCAGAAAACCAAGCCCGAACCCGTATAATTTTTGCACCGTTCGCTTGGGTTCGATTCCGTAGCTCAGACGTTTCAGCAAAATAAGAAGGCTTGCCTGGCAGAGGCACAGGATATGATTCAAAGGCGGCAGGGCTTCGCCCAAAGGCTCCCAGAACATGGCCAGGAGCGGCCAGTGACTCATGCGGACCAAAAAAAGCAGAGACAGAAACACAAAAAGCGCCAGGGACAAGGGAATGCTTCGTCTTTGCGTCAGGCCTTGCGCCGCCGCGAACAAGGCCACGAGCAGGAGCGCCGCTAACAGAAATATCCAGCGGAGTGCATACTGAAACGATTCGCGTCGATGGCTTTCTGTATCCCGTAACTCCCAATGACAATCATGCGGCGCCTCACTTTCGATGCTGACCAGAACGACCCGGGAAGTCCCAGGATCCAGAGTCAGAGTATGAGAAGGACGCAAGTCGGCGAGTGAAAGCAACCTTTCGGTTTGACTGGACGCATGGGTTTGCTCAGTCAGGATATTGTTATCCAGGACAAAGAAACGGGCATTGGAAAAGAAACTCGTCTGCAGGCGGACCGTCACCTGCACCGGGACCTGCAAACGATTCTGTACGGTGGTTTTCATCCAGATCAGGGAAGGATTGTTGGCAAATCGATAGGCGTCCGATACAGGCTGCCACTGGTCTGCAGGCAAGGTGAGCACGTCGGCTGCTTCTGCACTGGCGCTGATCAGCATTTCACTGTGCGCATCCAGGGATTCCTGCAAACGAAAACGGTCGACGGTAAATAGGGCAGCCGCTTCTGTCGTCTGTGATAAACAACAAAGCCATAGAATTTGAATCCAACCTCGCCATCGACTCGCCATGCATTCGGCTCCACCGCGTGTCACCCTTTTATGGGTTATGGCTCTATCGGTTGATGGACAAGGAATTAAGCGGGCAGAATATGCCGGGCGCGGGCAAAAAAATAAGGCTGATAAGCTTGCTTACCAGCCCCCGAAAGATGGGATTGTCAAAACAGACACTCAAAAATTCCGCCGGATTCGGTACCCTTTGCATCAAATCGAAGCAAAGACGAGCCACGTTCGGAATGGACGTAAAATAAGTGGGTGGGGCAGGTGGCGCAAGCCTTATGACGAGGACTTGAAAAAGTTTTTATTCAAAGTGAAACATTGCAGAAAGCATGATTTTCGGTTTCCACCGTGGAAAAACCTGGAAATTCCAAGGATCATGCTCGCTTATGCAGATGTTTGTGTTGACCACTGCCGGATTCGCCTCACACGCGCGTGATTCATTTTGAATCACAGGCCACAGCTGTACCCGTGTTGGTGATCAATCCATCAAGCGGTTGATTCAGATTTTTGAAGGCACATCCTAACCAGGATTGATAGCGCGTTAGATCCATCAGGGTCCCGCCACCGGATTCGCAGGAATAGTCTGTATTTCGGCCAGGACCTGTGGTGGAACCAATGAGAAGCAGGCATGAACTTGCCGGATCCACGATAAATGTAGGGCCGCCGGAGTCTCCGTAGCAGGCGCCACGTCCCTCACCGTTGGTAATCTGTAATTCCATAAGGTCGCTTTCGACTCGACTCAGGCGGGTTTCCACCAGACTTAAGGGCCGGCGGGTTTTGTCGTCGGTGCCATACGAGCCATAGCCCGAAACAATAACGGGCATTCCGACTTGTATTTCCTGAGTCTGGGCAATCGCCACAGGAATAAGGTCGGGTGGAAGCGAGCCTTGAAAAGTCAGGACGGCCACATCATAGATAGGCTGCTCCAAATACCCCTGATCGTCCGCCAGGATTCCAACATAGAGCGGATGAATTTTCATGCCATCGATCGTCAGTTTTTCCTGGTTTTTCCCGTCCAAACCACTGCCGATTTTGATGTCCTTGGGGTCTTTAACGTCGGCGACGCAGTGAGCCGCCGTGACAATATGCTGAGGCCCGATCAAAGTTGCGGAACAGTATTTTTGATTACGGACAATGAGCTTGATGGTGGCCGCGGTGACCTGGGATTTTTCTGCGGCTATTTGACCGCCCACAATTCTGTAGGGCGAAAGTCCTTGGCAGGATGTGCGGGCCGGCATGGAGCCTACCTTGGCGTCGGCCTGATTGCTGGCATTTTGACCATCCGCAGAGCCAAAACCTTCCTGGAGTTGACGAGCATCCCTATGATTCGACTTGTTACGACAACCCTGGACTCCCAAAGAGCCCAGGCCAAATAAAATCATACCAATCGGCATGATATGTCGCGTTTGCATCGAGCCCCCCAGGATCGGTCTATCAATAGAGATATATCGGACGGCGGCTGATGAAAACCGAGGCTTGCCAGTAGGTCATTGACTTAAAAGGAATAAGGGGCAGATAAGCCCCGCTTTTTAAAAGCGGAGCGAAGGGCTTACATGCGACTGCAGACGGTTTCCGTGATCAACTGTGTCACGACGTATGGATCACAGTTGGCGGCGGGACGACGATCTTCAATATAACCGCGACCATCCTTGGCTACCTGCCAGGGAATGCGAACCGAAGCGCCTCGATCCGAGACACCATATTTGTATTCACGGAAGGAGCAGGTTTCATGCTTGCCGGTCAGACGATCTTCAATGCCGGCGCCGTAGTTGGAAATGTGAAGCTCGTGGCGTTCTCCCAGGGCCTGGGCCGCCTGGATACATTTTTCATAGGATTCGCGCATGGCGATCGTCGAGAAATTGGTGTGACAACCGGCTCCGTTCCAATCACCGGCGACGGGCTTGGGTTCATAACTCACATGCACGCCGTAATTCTCGGCGATACGGGCGAGGAGCCAACGGGCCACCACCATCTGGTCTGAGACGGACGAGGCACTCAAGGGACCAACCTGGAATTCCCACTGGGAGGGCATGACTTCCGCATTGATGCCGGAGATTTTGAGGCCGGCGGCCAGACACGCTGTCAGATGCTCTTCGACCAACTGCCGACCATAAACATAATCACCACCGACGCTGCAGTAGTAAGGGCCCTGTGGCGCGGGAAAGCCTTTTTCCGGCCAGCCGTAAGGACGACCATCCTTAAAGAGTGTGTATTCCTGCTCCAAGCCGTACCACATGCCCTGATCACTATAACGATTCTCGGTAGCCACACACTTGGCGCGGGTGTTACTAGGGTGCGGTTCCATATCGCTGGTCAAAACTTCACAGACCACCAATTTGTGGGCGCCGCCGCGAATGGGATCAGGACAGGTAAAGACGGGCTTCAATACGCAATCGGAGGACTTGCCTGGAGCCTGGTTGGTACTTGAGCCGTCGAAACCCCAAATAGGCATTTCTTCGCCGGCTTCCACAATTTTGGTTTTGGAACGCAAAAGGGGAGTCGGCTTGGTGCCGTCGATCCAGATGTATTCGGCCTTGATCATGCTCATAAAGGGTTCCTCTGCAAAAAGTTTTTGCTGATTCGTGTCAGACATTGAGACCTGGCGACTCCCCACCAAAGCAGCTTACGTGCCAGCTGCGATTGGGACTTGAAAACCACTGTAAATGCTGCAAAAATTCCAGGATAGTCATGTAGGCCTGGGGAAAAGGCCTAGTTAAAGCTACCTGAATGTAGGAACGAACCTGATGAAGCTACCGAAAGGTGAGGCCTTCATCTTCCACGGATTGATCTTGGCGATCCCGCACTTTTGGTTTAAGAAGGGATACCTAGGTCTTTGTCTTTCGAGAGGTAAACATGTCGAAGAAGTTTGATGCAGATGCTTATGTCGCAAGGTGGGACGCCAAAGTCATTCCGGCGATGCTTGGGGTGATTATTGTTTCCCTGATTCTGGTCGTTATTTTGAATGTCAAAACTCGTCCAGACTGCTTGCGTCATGAATATATCTTCTGCGGGACAGAGGCCATGCAACACGGCCATGGCGAAGGGCACGAAGCTCATGGTGCTGGTAACGCCGAAAAAGGTCAGGCGCCCCACGCGCAGCCTCACTAAGGTGACTCAGGTGGGCGTGCAGTCCCACCAGGTTGATCAGGCGGGCGTGTAGCCCGCTTTTTTTATTTTCGCTTCCGCAGCGGCACCGTCTGTTTGATAATCGCTTCCTTATTAATGTCATGCACCTCGATCGAAACCGCAGGCGCGGGACTCTCCCAATCGATTTTCAGAACGCCATAATTCAAACGCGGCAGCATAGGGCCGACCCGGAGACTATTGGGACTCGATGAATCATTGGCTTCGCGATAACTATGAGTCATGCCGCTCGAGGTCACTTCCCAGACTGTTTTTCCCGAAGGCAAATCCATTTTGGAAAGTTCGGCCAGATGCCGATCCCCGCTGATCAGGATGATGTTGGGATAAGGCGATCGATCCACCAGATCGATCAAACGTTGGCGTGCCTGAGGCCAATCCGCCCACTTTTCATACTTGTGTTCAAAGGGCAAAATCTGAGTGCCCGAGACGATCAGGACCAGCTCCGCATCCACCTGAAGCATTTCCTGTTCGAGCCACTCCCACTGCTCTGGCCCCAGAATATCGCCTTGTTTCCCGGGTTCATCCGCATTGTAGCGGTTGTCGGTCACCAGTATTTTCACGCGTCGTCCATCAGGCCCCAGGCGATAACTCGTATAAAGTCCGGACTGCTGACGACGCGGTGAATCCTTGGGTTCGTTCACAAAATCCAGAAACAGCTGCATGGAAGCGGCGCGAGTCGGATAGTAGCGGCCGCTATTCTTTTCCCCGTAATCA
The DNA here is from genome assembly GCF_035638955.1 of Oligoflexus sp. GTDB lineage: Bacteria > Bdellovibrionota_B > Oligoflexia > Oligoflexales > Oligoflexaceae > Oligoflexus. The sequence continues at coordinate 100,470 of NZ_DASQYZ010000451.1, forward strand.
TGATCATCATAGGTTCCAATCACCGGCACCTGGCTGACGAGAAAGCGGCGATAATCCGCGTGCTGGAGCTGCTCCTCATAACGGCGCGCGAGGACACTGGCATCACGACTGTCGCCATAGATCACATCGCCGGTCCATATCCACAGGTCTGGTTTTTCTTCAGCCACTTTACGAAAAAGAGGTTGAGGCAAATTCGATTTGCTGCACGAACCAAAGGCGATTGCATGCAGCAGTTGCGGGCTATCCTTGGCGGGTATCATGGTCGACGAGGCGTCAAGGGACACAGGGAGTGGCTGAGTATCTGGAGCGTGGGTGCATGCACCCAAAAGTCCCGCCAGAGCCAGGGTCAGAGTGAGGTGAATCAACATAAGAGCTCCAAATAGTTCTGGCCTTGAGTTCGCAAAACCAATTACTTTGTCAGCGGAACGAAAACGAGCACGGAGGCAAAGATTATGGCAGCGATTTATGATTTTGAAGTGAAAACCATCGATGGGGCCAAGAGCACTCTCAAACCCTATCAGGGCAAAGTCATGCTCATCGTCAATGTTGCCAGTGCCTGCGGCCTGACACCTCAGTATAAAGGTCTGCAGGAACTTTATAATGAGTATCATGACAAAGGTTTGGAGATTCTCGGATTTCCTTGTAATCAGTTTGGCGCACAAGAACCCGGGACGGAATCCGAGATCAAGGATTTCTGCAGCACCCGTTTTGATGTGAGTTTCCCTATGTTCAGCAAGGTTGAAGTGAACGGGGATAACGCCCATCCTCTGTATCAGTATTTGAAAAAGGAAAAGGTTGGGAAGGAAGGCAAAGCCGATATCGAATGGAACTTTGCCAAATTTCTGGTCGATGATAAAGGTCGCGTGGTGGAACGTTTCTCTGCACGGACCGAGCCGTCAGAAATCAAAGGTCGGATCGCGGAACTGCTTAAGCACTAAGGGGCCAGGCAGCGTTTGATCTGTAGCAGAGCCATCCGCCGCATACACATCGACACCCATCGGCGTAGCCCTTGCTGAGCCTTGGAGCAGCTCAGGATGGGTACCCGAAACGAGTCTGCAAAAGGCACAGCCACACCGTGGTGCGGCATGCCCGTCTTGATGCGAAATTGCGTTCTTTCCGAAGCCAGTCACGAAGCTTCATCCAAAATCAAAGCCTCTCCATCGTTATCAAAGAAGGCCGCTGCGAAATTATCATGCGCAACCCACTGAACTCGACTTTGAAATCTGACACGGGTTGCCCTTGATTTCGGCGAGATTGCCTACAAAACCCAACTGTTTTTTCCTGATATTAGCCCAGAAGGCAAGGTCGATCAGGGTTTGCCTATGACTCAGGTTCAGGGCAGAGCAATTTTGCCCAGTTATGCGTCCCGAGTCATGGGCGTGATATCATGTAACAAATCCATAGGGCGTGACGTCATTTGAGGATGTCAGCACACAGGAATCCATGGAACAGCAGAAAAACCATCTTAAACCCGGCCAAACGCTGATGAACGGCGAGATCGAGATTCTCGACGTGCTCGGTACGGGCAGTTTTGGTCAGGTCTATCGCGGCATCTGGCATCGCAAGGATGGCTACCAGACGGTTGCCATCAAATGCTTTGACTCCAGGGTGATGCGTGAGAAGGATGTGATCGCCATCAAGATGATCCATCGCGAGAGTCTCCTGATCAGTGCCATTCAGCATCCGGCCATCGTCAAGGTCCTGGCGGTGAAGCTGGACGATCAGATGCAGTATATTGTCGAGGAGTATCTGCCCGGCGGCAATCTGCAGCTCCTGCTGGCCGACCGACGCGCAGAGACTGCAGCCGGTCGCCCGCTCATGAGCGCCCTGGAGATTACCAATCTCGGCATGCAGCTGGCGCAGGCTCTTGACTCGGTCCACAGCCGTGGTGTTTACCACGGTGATCTAAAACCCAGTAACATATGCTTCCGCGATCCGGAACAGCAGGAGCTGGTGCTGGTGGATTTCGGTCACGGCGGCTTCTATGATGATAATATGGAACTGCAGCATACGGCTGGCACTCTCGCCTATCTTTCCCCAGAGCGCACGGGCTTTGTCAAATTCGCCGGCAATGTCGAGAGTGAACTCTACTCGCTCGGCGCTCTTCTTTATGAAGCCTGTGCCGGTGTGCCGCTTTTCAAGACCAAGGACGCGCAGGAATTCATCAATCTGCTGCTTCGCCAGGTACCGACGCCCCTGCACAAGATCTGCCCGGAAATTCCCGAACCGCTTTCCGATATCATTCAAAAATTGATCCGCAAGCAACCGGGACAGCGCTACTGCTCGGCGATGGGTCTCTATGCAGACCTTGAGCGTTGCCACATCGCCCTTCGCAAAGGCGAGCCATTGGCGAGTTTTGCCCTGGGCACCCGGGATAAGCTGCGCGAACTCAATTATAAAATCCCCATCATTGGTCGGCAGGCCGAGCTGACGATGCTGCGCGAAAGCTTTGATCGCGCGGCAGCTGGCGATGGATCGACCATCCTTATCGGGGCGCCTTCGGGCACAGGAAAATCCCGCCTCGCCTTCGAATTGCTGCAAAGGGCCCAGGATCTTGACGCCAGCATCACGTCGGTAAAATTCTCGGAATTTGAACGCAATCTTCCGCTCAGTGCGCTCGGCATCCTGCTGCTCGATCACGCTCACTCCTTGAAGACGCATGCGAACTCAAGCATCGTGCAGTGGCAGAAGCGGCTGCTGATAGAACTCGGCAGTGGCGGATTTCTGCTCAGCAAGCGCTTTGATTTCTATGCCGAATGGCTGCCACATTTTCCGGTTCCAAAGGGTCTCGAGCGGGAGCAGGAGAGTCACCTTTTCAACGAAACCCTGGCCCGCTTTCTTACCCTGCTTTCGGTTGAAGGCAAGGTCCAGGTTCTGCTGATGGACGATTTGCAGTGGGCCGATGCTCAGAGTCTGGCCGTCTTGCGCGAGCTGTGCATGCTAGGCCAGGATAAAAAGATCGGCTCGACCCTATTGGTGGGAACCTACCGGACCAACGAAGTGAAAAGCGGGCATCCGCTGGATGCCATCCTGAAAACCTCTATCCTGCCCCGGCAGTTGCTGCTGCTCAATCCCCTGCTCCGCGAGGAATCGGATCAACTGATCACCTGTCTCTTGGATGAAGCGGGCCCGGAAGTCGCCCGCCTGCAGCATCTGACCTATAAATTGACCGAAGGCAATCCCTTCTTTATCTACGAGTATCTTAAGGCGGCAATCGTATCTGGACTTTTCGCGATGAGAGAGAGTGATCACACCTGGCATCTGGACGAAGAGAAAACCGCCAACATGTCGTTTCATGCGGGTGTAGCGGGCCTGGTTTCGGAGCGTATCGAAAAACTGGAATCCCTGCCTCGCCATCTGATGCAGGCTGCGAGTATTGTCAGCAACGCCATCAATCTGAAGACATTGATAACTCTCTTGGGAGTTCTCGAACCGGAAATCGCCGCAGCCTCTGAAACGGATGCTTTGCAGGGCATACGCGGCGTGCACGACGAACTGGTGCAGAAGCACCTGGTGTTGCCTCATGAAGAGCGCTTCGTCTTCTTTCACGACAAGATCCGCGAGGCATCGCTGGCGCTCTTAACCCCCGAACTCAAAAAGCAGCTGCATAGCTGCTATGCACAAAGTCTGGGCCGTGAGCTTTTGCAGTCGGACAAACGCGGTCGCGATAAAGATCTTTTCGAGGCCAGCTGGCACGTGATGCAGGGAACCCCCGAGGACTTTCCTCAGCTTGCGCGGCGCATCCTCCTGAGATCTGCGCAAAGCGCCAAGGGCATCTTTGCCTATACAAAGGCGCGGGACTATCTGGCCTTTGCCTCGCAGCTCTATCAGGATGATTATCAAGAGGATCCGGGGCAGCTCAAGGAGTGGCTCAGCATCCATGAGCTTTGGGCAGATACCTTGGCCGTTTCAGACCGAGTCCACGACGCCCTGACCCTCTACGATCAGGTGCTCGAACATGTGACAGAACCTATGCTTAAGGCTGAAATATTTAGTAAAAAAACCGAATGCTACCTGACACTCTTCAACTATACCGATTGCATGACAGCCGCCATCAAAGGGCTGGAGGCGATCGGCGAGCGCATTATCGTCCAGGAATGGAAGGCCTACGTCTACCTCATTACGCGTGCCCCGCTGCTGATGGTCTCGGCCTTGTGGTTTTGGATGTTTGGCAAGCAGACCAAAGAGATCAAGACCAAGGAGCAGGAAATCCGTTTCCGGCTGCTGCTGGCAGTGGAAGTTCCACTTTATTTCAATATACCCATCCTGGCCATCGCCAATCTGATTCCCATCACCCGGGAATTGCTACCCTATAAGGCCAATCAATTTCGCGCCCAAACCATGGGCTATTGGGGGGCGGCCCTTAATCCCTTCGGCTTTGCCAAAGCCGGCGGCAAATTCTTTTCGCTCGCCTGTGATTACTTCGATCAGCATGCCGATCCCATCCGCCGATCGATCGTACTGTTTCAGTGGAGCTACGTTCATGATTTCAATGCCGGAAATATAAAGGAAGCCAATTTTAAATTCACCGAAGCATGCCGCGATCTGGCCGCTGTCGGCGAGTCCTACTGGCGATCGCTGAGTCTGCAGGGTCTTTTGCATCTCGGATACTATGGTTCCGAAAATACCGATGCCAACCTCACAGTTTCCGAACTGAAGGAGCTTTGGAAGCGTCTGCAATACGCTCCCACCATGCTGGGTTGCACACTGCGAAGCTATTTGCACGAGCAGCAGGATGAACAGCTGGAAAACACCATGCAGCTGATCCGCGAGGCTGAAAGCAGCATGAAGACCCAGGGCATCAACTCCCTCGATGCCATCTTCGCCAGGGCCGCCCAGGGCGAGATCCATTTCCTCAAAGGTGATTACAACACGGCCGATGCGTTTCTCGCAGATGCCTTCCGGTTCTGTTTGCTCAAGCACCATCGCATCGCCTACTGTCTCTATATTCCGATTCTCTATGCCAAGAACCTGGTTCAGCAGCGGCGCTTCCTGCGAGCTCTGAGTGTGCTGTTCGTCTGTTGGTTCAACCAGGCGGCAAAGGTCCGCATCTTTCTGCCCCAGACACTGTACGTCAGCGGTGAATTCCTGCATGCCTTGGGTCTGCATCGCCTTGGGTTGCGCTTTGTGCACCAGGGGATTCGGGCGGCGAATAAGTTCGGCTGGCGATCCATCGTAGCCGAGGGACGGCTGCTGGTCGGCACCTTTCTCAGCCAGGGCTCCCAGGAAGAAGCCGAAATCTATCTCAGGCTGGCGCAAAAATATTTCAAGGAACGTTCCTGGCGCTTTTTCGAGGACCAATGCGAACGCCTCCTTGTCGATCTGCACCTGAAGCATCAGGAGCAGACTTCGATCCAGAATGGGCTGGATATCACGCAGACCCAATCCGCCGGAGCCTTTCAGATTCGTCAGAAAATGGAAACCCAGGCGCTGCTCGAGATCTTTCTGCGCCTCAGCTCACTTGGGCAACAGGATGATCTTCTGGAAGCGCTCATGGAATCCTTGGGCAACTGCACAGGAGCCGATCTTGCCATTATTTTCATGCCCGATGGCGAAATCTGGATGCCCTACAAGGCGATGAACTGCGAACTTTCCGAGCTGCAAAGCCAGGGTTACGCGCGTCTCGGCATAGACAAGGGTTTTCTCGACGAGTGTGTGCAAAGCGGCAAAGCGCAGCCCGTGATCCGCTCACCTCATTGGAATCGCGAAAATCCCACTCACTCGGGCTCCGTCCTGGTCCTGCCCCTCGCCTACGGCAATCGTATTTACGCTTACTGCTATCTGGCCAACCGGACGATCACCGATCTGTTCGACGCGCGCACCTCAGAGACAGCGCAACCCATCGCCACCCAGGCCGCAATCACCTTACAGAGTATTCGCCTTGCGACCGATTTGAAGCATCTCAACCGGACCCTCGAAGACCAGGTGGAGGAGCAGACGCGCGAGATCAAATCGATCCTGGCCAACCTGCCTTTAGGTGTCATGGTGATTGAAGGCCACAAGGGTCTTTTGCATAAGACTTATTCGCTCTATCTTGAATCTCTCTTGCATGCCTCGGACCTTGCCGGGCGTCGTGCCCTTGATATCCTGCTCGCCGATTCCAATATCAGTGCTGATGAACGCAATCAGATAGAAGCCTCTTTACACAGCATGCTTGAAGAAGACAGCCTGAACTTTGAGGTGAATGCCCATATTCTGCCACGCAGTTTAATCCGGCAGAATAGCGATGGCAGCCAGTCCTTCTGGGATCTGTCCTGGCAGGCGATTGTCGACAAAGAGTCCCTGGTCGAGAAGATGCTGGTCGTGATCAGTGACGTCACCGATCTGATCCGCCATCAAAAGGTGGCCGAGGAACGTGCCTATGAACTCGATCTGATCAGTGAAATTCTGGCTAGCCCTGCGGATGCCTTTATTCGCTTTATAAAATCCGCCCAGAAGTTTCAGCTGGAAAACAATCATCTGCTGATTGATTTTGAAGGTGAACTGCAGACCTGTCAGCACATCTTTATCAATCTGCATACTGTCAAGGGTGCGGCACGGACCCTGCGCCTCAAGCATCTGACTGAAACCCTGCACCAGATTGAACAGGGCTATGCAAACCAGATCAAAAATCCGACTACGGTCTGGAGTTTGGAAACAAAGCAGCACGAGATGCAGAATCTGCAGAAACAGATCCAGGAGTATCAGGACGTCGCTGAGCAGAAACTAGGTCGAACACTGGGTGCGACAACCCAGATAATACTGGCTCTTCAGGATGTGAAGAACCTCGTCAGTGATGTGGATTTGGCCTTGAAAAAGCTGGACTCCAGTGCTCAAGCGCCGCTGCATCGGGTGCATGAAATGCTGATGTCGACCCTGGCAACACCGCTGTCGCGGCTCTCCGAGCAATTCTTTCAGGGTCTGGAGTTGCTCGCCGCGGATCTAGGCAAGGCAACGCCCGAAGTTGAAATCAAAGTTCCGACACTGTATTTAGAGAGCCATCTCGAGGAAGTCCTGCGCATGGCCTTCACTCATTTGATTCGTAACTCACTGGATCACGGCCTGGAAAAAGTTCCTGAACGACGCCAGCTAAAGAAAGCCGACAGTGGCACTCTGAAACTGCATGGCAGCATCCAGGGCGGGCAGCTGGTTCTGCGCTTCTTTGATGATGGTAGAGGGCTCGCGGTTGCAAGGTTACGGCGCATGGGCCTGGAAAAAGGGCTGCTCAACACCGAGGAAAGTCGGAATGTTCAGAGTGTGGCGCAGCTCATCTTCGCCAGCGGTTTTTCCACGGCCGACCAGCTCTCGGATATCTCGGGACGCGGTATCGGCATGTCGGCTGTCCGCCAATTTTTGCAGGAAGCCGGTGGCGAGATCGATCTGGAGCTGGCGTCTGGATCCAGCACCGAGGCTGATTTTATTCCCTTTGCTTTTATCATCCGTCTGCCCTTGCCGAATGCGAAGTGGCTTCGGCAGGAATCTGTTGCCTGACGCGAGTGCTCGCAGCAGATGGATCGCTTTGCGCAGATTTAGGCAAAGCCTTGATCCTAGGCTCTGGCGTACGGAGTTATCTCTAGGACTGTGACAACTTCAAGGCAGGTATTGTGCATCGAAATCCCATTACAATTCGCCGACTGACCCTTCGTTTCCCCGAGGCATGCGATCCTGTAATAGCCTTAGGGCGTCCCGAGGAATCCTTTCTTTATGTGGGACTCTCGCTCCTTCTACCACATCTTGAGCCGTATCTGATCCGCTCAATGGTCAGCGCAAAACCGTTGCTTGATGGTGAGGGTCTGGTCAAGGATACGGAAGCGTTTATTGGGCAGGAAAGCCAGCATTATAAAATGCATATTCAATTCAATCGCTGCCTTGATTTGCAAAAGTATAAAGGTTTGCAGGTGCTTGAAGACAATCTGGCAGCAGATTATAATCGCTACTCCGAAACTGCAGCTTTAAAATTTAATCTCGCCTACGCCGAAGGATTTGAGGCTTTTACTCTGGCGATGACCCGATGGGTTTTTCAAACCGGTTTGCTTGATCATGTCCAGCCGGCGGCTCGAGATCTCTTTCGCTGGCATCTCGTCGAGGAGATGGAACATCGCACAGTGGCTTTTGATGTTTATCAGCATATCTCTGGCTCCTATGTCTACCGTCTCTGGGTCGGTCTTTTTGCTCAATGGCATTTGTGTCAGTTTGTGCTGAGAGTAACTCAGCTGATGCTACGTACTGAAAGGAATGACTTCCGCAAAAAGTATGGGGGTCGATGGTGCTCTTTCCAAAGAGTTGGATATTTGCTATGGCTGGCCCTGCTCTATTTTATACCCAAGCTTCTGAATACCCATATGCCCTGGTATTCTCCCCATCGGATCGCGATGCCAGTATCTGCCAAGGCGATCGCGGATGAATATACCGAGAAGGCGCGTTCAGGTGCAAGATAGTCCTGAGGTGAAGATTTGAAACAGCAGAGATTGCGTCATGGCCCGCTGACGTTTTCTACGATCGAGCAGGGTGCGGGTGTCCCGGTTCTTTTGTTGCACGGTTTTCCAGATCATGCGCGGACATTTCGCTTTCAATTGCCTGCTCTGGCTCAAGCCGGGTATCATGCGATCGCTCCGATGATGCGGGGCTATGAACCATCCTCCCAGCCCGAAAAACCTGACTATAGTCTCATCGGCCTCGCTCATGACGTGCTGGCTTTCATCGAGCAAACAGGTCACCCACGTGTGCATCTCGTAGGTCATGATTGGGGAGCTATTGTCAGCTACCTCGTAGCCAGCATGGCTCCTGAAAAGCTACTTTCTCTGACTACTATCGCCATACCCTCGCCCGGACGTTTTGTGCGTGATGCATGGCGAGTCCAGCCGAATCAAATTCTTAATTCCTGGTATATATTCTTTTTCCAGCTCCCGGGTGTGGCAGAGTTGGCTCTGGAGTACCGCGACTGGGCATTCATGGAATGGCTTTGGCGACGATGGTCGCCTGATTTCAGGCTGCCTCCGGACGAAATGCGGGCGCTCAAATTCACCTTTCAGCAGACCGGGGTGAAGAAGGCGGCTCTAGGCTACTACCGCGCATTGTTCAGCTTTCGCACATGGCAGGATACGTTGGCAACTGTCAAACATTTGAATGGAAAAATCCAGGTGCCGACGCTGGCATTCACGGGAGCGCATGACCGCTGTATGGATACACGCCTTCATGACAAGCTCATGCATTCAAATGATTTCGCCGCGGGTCTCAAAGTCACTCGAATAGAGAGAGCTGGACATTTCTTGCACCAGGAACGTCCCGAGTTAGTGAACTCAGGACTCCTGGAGCACCTCGCTTGCCATTCCTAAAGAGCACGAGCGTTACCTCATTGACTTTTCAACGCTAAGTCCTGCGCTCGGCAAGGTCTTAAGCTGCCGGTGGATAATTCTGATGGTCTTCGGGGGCACTTTTCACTAAAGACGCTCGTGGGAAATTCATGCGCAGAGCTGCGCCACCCCCTTCTCCATCTTCCAGCCTAATCTGGCCACCCAATTCCAGGCAAAGACTGCGGATGGCGCTCAATCCCACACCGCGGCCGCTGGTATGACTGATGGATTCGGCGGTGCTGACACCATCCATAAAAAGCAAGTCCGTGAGAGACTCTCCGGATTTGGGTTGAAAATTCAGAGTTTCCGCCATGGCACGTAGTCGATTCCAATTGATTCCAACCCCATTATCCAGAACCGACAGTTCGACTTCATGATTGGAGGCAAATGCCCGAATTTGGATCAGTGCCGCCGCAACGCGCTGCTTGTCTTGAGACGGTCGAATAAATCCGTGATCGACTGCGTTGGCGACCGCATGAAGGAGCATTTCATGAATACGGGGGAGGACCTCGGCCTTCCAATCTTGCACGTCATCAAGCACGATGAAACCCTGTCGTGGACAGCCCGCTTGAGCCAGACGCTGCTTTATCTCTCGGGCATAAAGGGCTGCCATCGCATAAAGATCGGAATCTACGGTTTCCTCGGTTTTGCCGCTTACCAGAATGGTGTCGAGCAGGTGTAGATAGTCGTGAAAAACAGCAGTAAGGGAATCCCATTGATCCGCGATGGATTTCTGGGAATCAGGTGCGGATAGCAAACAGGATTCCATTTCATGGATGTCGGATGCCAGAAGTTTGAGTCCAAGGGTCCTGGCTGAGCCTTTCCAAGTGTGCAGACGGCGCATGACCTCCGCATGTTCGTCCCGCAGAAGTATGTGTCCCTGGAGAGCCGGCCATTCGTTCTTGAGTTCTTTAAACAGGGTGCGAATCGCTGCGTTTTTTCCGCCCAGGATCTCTTCCAGCTTTTTTTGCGTCTTGCTAATGCGCTGAGTCTCCTGTTCCATCTTTTTTTCCAAGTCACGCTGGGCAGTGATGTCACGGATGGAAAGCAAGAGCCGAGAAATAGTATTCTGCGTTGTGAAAAGAGGCTGCCAGTGCAGCTGGAGTGTCTGATCATGAAATAAGATCTCATGCGGCAGGTGACCTGAGTTGAGCTCCCAAGTCAACTTTTGCTCGCCCATGCAGGTCAGAAGGGACTCTTTTGCCAAAATGCCCTGGGCTTCGGCTGCAGTCCCCGGAGCAAACAAAAGATCAAGGAGAGTTACGCCGCCAAGGGTCGAGGGTGCTGTGCCAAAGATCTGGTCCAGGTAGGGAGAATAGCTATCCTGTACGGTCAGATGGCGATCCAGGGTCACAATTCCTTCGTCAATGGAGTCAAGAACGTCTTTCATATGCTGACGACTTAAGCGAATAACGGAGGCTTGTCGCCAGACTATGAACAGCACGGCAAGGATGACAAGAGAAAGACCCGCTGCCAGGAGGGAGACCAGTTTGAATTTTTCGAGTAGCAGGATTTGTTCGGATTGCAGATTATTTTCCCTCACCAGGTTTGTGTTGCGCTCTGCTTCATACTGCAAACCCAACTTGACCGCTGCTTGATTGAAGACCTGGTCCTCCCGTTCTTTCGATGTCGCCCTATAGAGAGCAAAGTATTTCTCCAAAGCCGTCAATGCCTTGTCCGGTCGTCCCAGACGTTTCAAGGCCTGATAACGATAATCTTCAATCTCAGAGTGTGCATACCTGTTGGAAGGCGACTCCAGCTTTTCCACTCGATCGAGAACTTCCAAACTCTGCTGATAGCGCTCCGTTCTGATCAGCGTTTTAGCATAGAGGCGAAGACCCCTTGCCACCCAAAGGGTGGCTCCCTCCTTCTCAAAAAGGTCCAGCGCTTTTTTTGCCAGGACTACGGACTCTTCATGCTTTTCAGTTTTGCTTTTCAAGGAGCTGAATGCGTAAAGATGCTTGGCGACAAGAAATTCATCGTTGATTTCCATTCCCAAACGGATGGCTTCGGCCGAGTACCCTTCCAAGGCAGGCAGATCCTTTTGTAACAAATCAATTTTCTGGTCGGCCATGGTGAGACAAAGATCATAGAGACTATGAGCCCTTGCACTGCGAAGCTTCAAGCTCACGTATCGCTTATCGACTTCCATCTGTATGGCGACAGAGGCTGGAATTTGTCCTTGGTAGCGCAAACTCAAGGCGAACGCATATTTCACCATGTCGTAGACGGGCAAAGGCACTTGATTGACTTCCTTGATGAGGTTGTTGGCCTCGTCGATGATGGGCAAGGCCTGTTCCAGCTTGTCATTTCGCAAAAGGAATTCTGTGAAATTCGCCAATCCAGAAGCCAGGGCGTATGTATTCTTGATTGTCCGCAGTTCCCGAATCATGTTTTCAAACTCGATTTTTTCGAGTGCGAAGGCATCTTCTTCATAGGTCTTTGCCTCGATCTCATAGGTCTTGAAATCAACCCATTCGATATGCATCCCGAGGCGAAAGGCTTCATCCCTGGCTTTATTGAAATCTGCCGGACCCACAAGCTCCGCTATCGCATCCTTTTTGGTCGCGACCCAAATAGCCCTTATCCATCGGACCGGGGTCGTATCAGGACCAAGCTCTCTGAAATGACGCTTGATTTGCTTAAAGAGCGCATCGGGATCGTCCATGAGTCGGAGTTCCAATGCTGGATAATTCTCCAGTTCTTCGGGCAGGAAATCTTTTGTCTGTGCCTCGGCTTTGGAAAGACTCAGATGGAAAAACATAAAAGCGACTAGAGTTATCAACCATAGTTTCATGCTCATTGGCCTTTTTCTTGTCCGATAAGCAGATTATAGCCAATCTTCCCTAACCTGTCTTCAGGAAGATCAAGGCCGTGCGCAGACTTAAGAGGCCACCGGGCAGGAGCTGGCGTCTAAGGGCAATAAGCATTCGTCCGAGTCCATGAAGATTGTATACTTCGCCCAGATCACCACGTTTTAGACGCTCGTAGTCTTCAATTTCTTCACTCAACTGCAAGTGAAAAGATTGCATGGGCTCCATGGCGTTTTTTATCTGAGCCTCGTTCGATCCCATAGATCGCAGTTCTGATTCCTGGACAAGCATACGTTGCTTTTCATCCTTCAAGCGGATGCAAGCACCTTTGTTTTCCCTTAACGCCATACATGGGCTCCGGAAGAGTTGCAGACCAACTACGCGCATGGAATCAGTATCGCGACAGGGCGTTGGGTTGAAAAACAAAATAGGATTTGAATTTTTTTGCTCGCCGCATAGATCGTGGGAAGCTGAGTGGCTTTTTGGTGGAGACAGGAGTTGCTATCTCCGGGAACCCGGAGCCAGGCAATTACGATAAAGCAGACCCCTACGCTCCAGCTTTGAAGCTTAGTACGGATACGTCCGCTTTTGCGCTCGGAATATCGACCACCAGCATGGTGCCCTGTCCCTCATCATTGTCGAGCAGGGTCACCTCTGCGCCGAGGTCACGGCAGGCATCCTTGACTGCAGCCAGACCCATGCCGCGGCCACTGCTGAGACTCACCGATTCCGAAGTTGAAATCCCATCCGCAAAGAGAAGATCAGTCAAAGGTCGCTGGGGCGCTGGGGAAAATCCGCGCTCCGTCGCGAGACCTTGTAGTTTGAGCCATTGAATGCCGCAGCCGCGATCCCGGATATAGATACGGATGCCTTGCGGTGAACGCCGAGCTTCCACGACGAGTCGAACGGCATCGGGATTGTGGGGCAAGACATAACCATGATCCACGGCATTGCTTAATCCGTGCAGAAGCAGCACGCGCAGTGATTCCTGCCAGTCTGCAGGCCAAACACCCACTTCATCCTCAACAGTGATCGACCCCCAAGGTTGGTGGTTTTTTTCCAGCAGCTGCTTGATGCCCGGTTGTATATCATCGACCAGGGCCAGGAGTGAGGATGATGTTTGGCTGAGACCACGAAACATCGATTGGAAGAGTTGATCATACTGTTGACCCACAGCGCGCAGATGCACCAGGGCCGCCGTCAAAGGCGCATCCTGCAACTGGGATGATTCCACCTGATGGACAGCCTCGGCCAATTCCATAAGGCCCAGACTGCGTGCATTACCCTTGAGGGTGTGCAGTTGCCGTAAGGCGAGCGTTCGCTCCTGTGGATCATGCAGGGTGATTGTCAAGGGCGTCAGTCGCTTGGGAAGGTCGAGCATGAAGTGATCCAGGGAACGTCGATTCGCCTGCAACAGTTCCTGCACAAAAGACGTCATGATCTGAGACTGCTGACGGGAGGCATGGACTTCCGCTTCGAGCGCTTTGCTGATCGTCACATCCCGCATCACGAGGAGCATCTTGTCGATCTTGCCTTGGCCGTTGTGATGAGGCTGCCAGAGCAGGTTGAGGATACGCCCCTGCCTCTGTAACTCAGTCGGCAGCTGATTGCTGTTCAGACTCCAGGCCAACTCATCTTCATCCAAAATATGCGACAACGCCGCTCGAATCGTGGCCTGCACATCCGCTCCCAGTTCTGCCTGGGCAAACAGGATTTCGAACAGATCATGTCCCGTGAGATCATGGGTGATGCCGAGGATCTGCGAGACATGGGCACTGTAATCCTGATTGATTTTAAAATCCTTGCCAAAGCGCAGGATGCCCTCCTCGATATTATCGAGGACCTCCTGGATACGATCACGCTGGGAACGAATCACCCGGGACTGCCGCACCGCAAAAAACATGAAACCGATCAAGAGAAGGGAAAGGCCCAGAAGTCCGAGCAGAATGCGACTCATCCGATCAGCCTGCTCAAGGCGCAGGGCATTGGTGCGGTTTTTCTCTTCGAGCAGTTTATTGTCGGCATCCTTGCGTTCGAGTTCGAGGAGGCCCGCGACCTGATGCACGAACTGAGCATTTTTTTGGTTGTAGAATTTTTTGGTCGCCGTCCTCCAGCGCCTGTAGGTCGCCAGTTCCATGGGCATGTTGCCGAGTTGTTGCCAGGCATTGGTCTCGATTTCCAGTTCCAGTTCCGAATTTTTATTGTTGCTGGCGTCGGTCAGGAGTTCCGCCTTCTCCTTCAAAGCCGCCAGGGCATCGGCCGGCCGTTGCAGGCCGACCATCGCATGACTTCGCGTCACAAGACAGTCAGCGACCATCGCCGTATTTTTGAATCGACGGAACATCGGACAGCCTTCCTCGACCGCCTGCAAGGCTTCCTTGTGGCGCCCGGACCTGTTATAAACGTCGCCCAGGTGCATCAGGTAATAGGGAAGGAGGTCCTGCTTGCCTTGGGCTCGCGTGTAGGCGATCGCTTCGACGAAGGTATCGATGGCGGTTTGAAATTCGCGCGTTTGCACATAAAAAAGACCGAGATTGATGTAGTTATTCCCGGTCATGTAACGCATCTGCCGAGATTTGAAATAGTTGAAGGAGCGTTCCATCATCGTGCGGCCTTCGTCCATCCGTCCTACAAATTCGTTACGGGTATACGTCAGGGCCAGGTTATTGAGAATGTCGTGATAAAGAACACCTTTGGGCAGCTTTTCCATGGCCCGGACGGCCCGACTCACCACTTCAATGGCTTCTTTTTCCGTGTGATTGCGTGCGTGGAAATAACCGAGGTTGTTGCAGGCATAGGCTAAAAGTTCCAAATCTTGCGATTCTTCGGCCAGACGTATGGACTTTTCATAGAGCTGCAATGCGATGTTATCCTGACCCTCGTACTCGTAATAGACCCCGAGTGCACCCACCGCATGGACCCAAGGCCAAAAATAGCGATGACGCGCGGCCAGGGCCTCGGCGGCCTGAGCCAGACGCAGGTGGTCTTCACTTTTTTCAGCGAAGCTTGCAGCCTCGGCGCCAATGGCATAGAGAATGGCGGTGTTTTCATCCGCGGCGTCGGCAGGCAGCTTAGCCAGTTGGCGATGGATTTCGTTCAACGTCAGCTCGGGTTCGTTATAGATCTGTTCCCAGAGTTGGAAAAGTTCAGGCCCCGGACTGGCGGCAAGGTCTTGGGACGTGAGCAGGGCAAATCCCATAAAAGCGAAGAGCACAGCCTTGACCCTCATAAGGTAGGGCGGTTGACTGTTCGGTGGCTCACGTGAATTCATGCTTGAAACGTCCCGGGATAATTCCCAAACATTTCGGCCTAATTCAACAGGTTATGAGCCGTCTCCTGGAAAAGTAAACTTCGTCGCCACCTGGAGCAATGTGAGCTATAATGTCTCAAAAATCGATAGGAGCCCATCCATGATGCGACGATTGATGCTCGGATTCGGACTGCTCGGATGCACCGCGTGCAGTACTCTGGGCGGCGGGACTGGACCCGATGGGGAACGTCTGGAAATGACTGGACTTGAGGAGATGTCTCTCGAATATATCAAAACCAAATGGGGCGAGCCGGACACCAATATTCCCAAAGGCGAAGGCCGCGTGGTCCATTACAAGAATATTCGAAGCGAGGACGAGGATCCTGTCTCACGCAAAGTCACCGTCAAGAGCTGTGAAGTTCGACTCGATCTGACCAAAGATTTGCTTGTCAAAACCTGGGAGTATGAAAACTGTAAGGTGATTCCAGGAGGCAAATGATTGCAGGGAAATTGTCGTATAGTCGGCCGGGGGCAGGTAAAACAAGCCTCTGTAATATTAACGTTTTTGGTTAAGTTTTGATAAATGGACAGCTGGCCAGTTTCTTCCCAAACTGAGCGCAGATTTTAGCCTGCGTTAATATTCTTTGTACTTGCTGCCTTTGTAAGTCACGGGGCGACAAGCTTTGATGGGAAGGAATTGGACATGAAAAAAGTCAGTGGGATTGTGAAAGGTGCCGTAACCCTTGGAGCCCTAGGTTTGGCCACCGCCTGCGGCGTGTCGCCTGCCGATCGTAGCGAAGTGAAAGTCACCAACGGACGCGAAGTGGGCGAGACGGAGTACCCTTCGGTTGTTCTGCTTTATGATAGCGTCCAAGGCGGTATCTGCACGGGTACATTTATCACACCCACTGTGGTTCTCAGCGCCGCGCACTGTACCATGGCCGGTAAAGTGGATGCTGACGGTAATGTCGAATTGAAACTGGCTATGATCAGGATCAAGGATCCGGTTGCCAAGCAAGCGGAGCTGATTGCCGAATCCACTTCGATCATTCGGAACCCGCTGTGGGATAAAAATGGTCGTAACGTGAACAAGTACGATCTGAGTCTGATCACGTTTCCAGCTGGCACTTCGCAAGCTGTGAGTGCGATTGCTTCGGTCGGTGCCAAAGCCAAGGATAAGTTTACCATCGTCGGCTATGGTCTGAATCAGATGAAGGATATGAGCAACGGCGACAGCGCGGGTGTGAAACGCGAAGGCGTGAATGCTGTGAGCAGCGTGAGCGGCGGCTTCATTCAATTTACGGGCAAGGATTCCACCACCACGGCAGACGGCACGGATGTCTCGTCGGCATCAGGCGACAGCGGCGGTCCTCTGTTTATTAATGGCAAAGTTGCCGGCGTAACATCCGGCGGCGGCTGGGGCGGTTTCGGTCGCACCCGCTCCATGTATATCGATCTGTGGTCGTCAGAGTCGCAAGCGTTTCTGGGTAAACACCTGAATCTCGATAAATAACATTGTTTCGTCTCAGTCTTTTTTCTCGAGCCCCCGGCCTGACCGGGGGCTTTTTTTATGGGACGACTTCAACATTTGTGCTAGTAGACATGTCAAATGTGTGCTGGAAGCCTGTGGTATGAGGTGTCCCTTGCCTACGAAGTTAGTGATCCTGTGTTTTGCCCTTGCGGCCTTGTCATGCTCGGCCCCTTGGCATAATGCCCACAACAAGGTCGCGGTTGACTGCAAAATCAGTCAAGCCGAAGCGCAGAAAAATTTCCTGCAGATTCTGGATGATAGAGGTCAACCCCTGACCGCTGATCAAACCTCCACACTTGTCGCTGAATTTTTGGATGAAGCTGGCGGTCGCGTACTCCCTCGCATCACCCCCGGCGCCTGCATAGAAATTCCAGTGCAGGCCGGGCAGCTGGCCGTTGTTGATAGCAAAAGCAAAGCCGCTGTCTACTGGAAGACAGGCAATCGTGCCGAGGCCTTCCCAAAACGTCAGCTTATAAAAAACCCGCGCTTCTCCTACGAAACCCTGTGCCAAGGTGAAAACCGTTTTGCGAACACCACGCTGACCAGAGATTGGAGTCTTACGACCGATGGCTCTTTGCAAAATTTGCGACTGCAGGTCCAGGCCCGTAACGTCCATGACCAGCAGGTGACCGTTTTATTCACCAAGGAATTTGGCGAGGACCTTGCTTTGCCAGAGTCCTGGACCATAGCTCAACTGCGCGAAGGTCAATACCAACTGGAAGTTCTGCAGCAGGATCTTGCCGAAGGTCTGGAACAAGCCCCGCGTCTGGTGACTTTTCCTGCCATGTGCCCATTGACCGTATTGCATCATCCTCCGACACTGGTTGGTCTTACGGATTCGACCATGGGGGTGACTGTGGTGGATTTGGATAAGGGGCTGGAATGGAAATCTTCGAACGAAAATGCTGAGCTTCATGTTTGTATGGAAGAACGCTCCGCCGTTCCACAGACTTTTGACATCGCGGGATCCTGTCAAGCCGCGTCGCATTGTCAAAATCCGGCCGAATTTAAATTCATGAGTACCATCCGTCCTGATCGTGAGGGTGTTTTCAACGTTCTGGCCTATCCCAAAGATCGTGCGGGCAACAAAGGTGAATCGACATGCCGGACGGTGATCTTTTCCTCGTCAGCTCCCTCGTTCGATGTGAGATGGGTCAAAGAGCGTTGGAATCGTGAAGGATCGATTTTGGATGAGCCTGCACCTCTTATA
>NZ_DASQYZ010000452.1:0-10373 GCF_035638955.1 Oligoflexus sp.
CAGATAAAATCAGCATTCAAGTATTTGTGGCAAGTGTTTGCTGAACCAACATTTGCAGAAACTTATACTCCCCGTGCGGGTAATGTCTTTGATTCCATAGACCCGACACTCGTGCCTCTGATGTTCCAAAATACACTCGCGTTCTTACTGACCATGAAATGATCCAAAATATTGATAATGCCATTTCGGAACTGACCCTCGTGCGTGCCCTGCGAATCTCGGTAGGCTATGCCTTCTAGAGGTCAGCGTAATTGATGGAAAATTTTTTTTCGAGGGTGCCGGTAACAGATTTTGCAGTCTTGGGTGTTTAGGAGGTGACAGTGTTTGTTGGATAATTTGCTAACGAGGTTTAAAAGTTATGAAGTATCAGATGTTTGCACTCTGCCTGGCTTCCAGTTTGTTTGCCTGCCGTAAAAGTGATGATGGGCCTAAAAAAAGCCTGGCGGTGAATGCTGAACTACTCCAGGGATATTGGAGTCCCGCCGCAACAGCGTTCCAATTAAAAAGCATTGAGGACGGCGTCAATAGCCCCTTGCTCTACATAAACGGCAGCACCCTATCGATGGCCAGCAAGTCCAATCCCTTGTTTCAATGCCCCGATGAGCGTGGTTTCACAATCGAGGCTGACACCATCCGCATACCGAAATCAGAAGCATGCCCGGAGCAGAATATTAAGGTGCTTTCGAGCGATGCGGGCTCCTTGAGTGTCGCCGTTGGTTCGGAGAAGTTCCAATTCTACAAGGCTCATGTTTCGCTGGCCGAAATCATCATCAATAATGCATTTGCCGATATCAGTGGCCTGAGTAGCCCCCTGAAAGCTCTCTATCAAGAGCCGCCAGCGGACCAGGAGGTTGACAGCTATATTTCTACTTTAGAGACTGAGCTGAAAAATCTTAAGCTGGTTGTGCCGGATGCTTCAGTATTTTCGGGCGACGGCATGGTGAGCAAAGGCGAATTGTTGGGCAAAGCGCCTGCAAGCAGCGAAAAATCGCTATCCTGCGCGGTTATTTCCAAAAACGAGGAGCAGAAGGGTAGCTATGAGAAGGTTCTCAGTAGTGCCGCCGTGCACCTTCCTCGAAAGGACAGCAACGCGTGGGATTATGTTATAGCTCCCGACATTGAATCGTTGCGTACCGCTGGCTTGAGCGACGAGGAGATTACGGACGTCTTGAATCGTCCAAGACAGGGTCGCTTTTCAAACAATCCTTGGCGGGGCAATCGCGTTCAGCTGGTCAACGATGACTTTGGAATTTACTGTTCCCAGCCTTTGAGCTTGGGTCTTATCACCGTCAGCCAAATCAGGGAGGCATTGGGAACCTTGGCCTTACTGAAGTCTGACCGCTAAAAGCTGCGTACTAGCGTCACAGATGGGCAAGTGGCCCCCTTCGAGAAGAGGGCCTTGTCCGACGCCAAGAGTTCAAATCACCATTGGCCTGGGTGGGCCGGAATGTTCGGGCTTACACAGCAACGATACTGGGTGTCGTCCTGCTGTGAGGTTTTGGTGCAAGCCAAGGCTCCTGAACGTTTTGTCGTCACGTTCGATGTCGGGGTATCAACCAAAGTTGCTTCCACGTTAAGATCGTTAAATGTGATTTCGGCCTCATTACCCTGATAACAAGCGCGATAGTCTGGTTCAGGCCACTTCGGGCCCTCATCTGCTGCAAACATCGGCGTCGCTACAAAACTGAGGCTCATGAGTAGTTTCTTCATCGAAGAATTCTCCTTTCGTGAATTTTGATCTGCTAATCCCCAGGCTAAGACACCCCCCTTTGGTCCGCCTACTGATTTGACGTCAAATAAAGGTTCGAGTTTTGACTGTTAGTCAACAGGCTGTCATTCATGTTGCCTATAGATCAAGTGCCTCTCTGCCATTTTAAGATGGGTTCGAAAAAGTTAGCCACGGTGAGTAGTCCAGGGAAAATGCTGATCAACATTCAACGGCGCCTTCGATTTTAGAAGTGGACCTGACGAGTTCAGTGTGAGGTCTTGTGAAAAGTCGTTACCTGGTTAAAAAGAGTTGTTAGTGCAGGACGCTGACCTCAACCATCTTCTGAATAGGACGAAAGCACATGAAACAAACAGCTATACTCATGGCGTCAATACTTTTAGGGACGAGCGCTCTTGCGGGGAGGACCGATCTTGCGCAGTTTGCAGAAGCGGCGAGTGAACAGTACAGAGCTGCTGGGCAGGATAGCAATTCGGTGTCTGCTCTCTATAGGTCAGAGAACAATTACATGACTTCGATTGTTTCCAATTACCGATATGTTGAGATCAAATCCGCCGAAGATTCCATTAGGGCTTTGCAGGACTGCGTCTTTTATACTAAAGGCGCTTATGGAGAGCACATTTCGAAGGAAATTTCCAGAGATCTGGCTTTTGAGTTCGAGGCGATCCTTCGGAAGAGCCTCCTGGTGAAAAAAATGCATCGAATCCATCCCAATGTAACCAATGAAAATCTTACTCGCGATGATTCAGCCGTATTCAACGCACCATGTGCTCTTGGTATTATCACCGCGCAGGGCAAGGCTGCCATTCTGCAGGGCATTTCCATAGACTGAAAAATTGTAGAATGATTCCGAATTCCATTCCCGCAAAAATAAATCATCCGGAGAAATGAAATGAGAAATGCCATATTCGGCCTTCTTTGCCTGGCTCTTCCTCTGTCTTCAATTGCTAGTGCTAAAACAGTCGAAGTAGGGTACAACTTAAAAAATTTTTATGACCCCGGTAAGGATATCGATGTTGGTCAGATCCGGGTCGTCGCAGAAAACACGTCGACAGGCGATGCTTTTGAACCCGATTCCTGGAGTGGAACCTTCCTTTTGCCAATCGGGATTTATACGTTCTCTGGCTCGAATGAGTTCTGCTTCATTGCTCCGGCCACTGTGTTTGTGACTGAAGCGAAAACAGTGAGTTTATTAGTTGGCTGCGAATAGGAACAAGGTACCTTCGCTGGTCCAGCTGCGGCTGGATCAATTTTTCCTCTTTGAGAAGAAGTCAAGCCACGTCGTCAGTGGAACTTTGATACTCGGACGATTGAAGCTTGAAGAGGGGCATCTCGTCCTTGATCCCTCTCAGGCTAAACATGCCGCGGTATTCAAATTCCTCCTGGGGAAAGTATTGTGAAATGGCTTTTGTCGTGAGGATCGAATTCGGCTCGGCAAGACTTTCCACGCGAGCCGCAATGTTTACGGATGTGCCAACGACCGTATAGTCTGCTCGCCTGGCCCCACCAAAGCTCCCAACCACGGCCTGGCCTTGATGAATTCCGATCCGCATTGCAAAATGCTCGCCTTTAATAATTTCCCAACTGGAATTGAGTTCGCGAAGTTTGGACTGCATCTTACGGGCACAGCGCGCAGCACGCTGGGCCTGTTCGTCTGGATTCATAGGCAGGGGGGCTCCAAAGATGACCATGATGGCATCGCCGATGAATTTGTCAATGGTGCCTCCTTCCGAGAAAATGACGTCACTCATCTGAATAAAGAAATCATTCAGAATATATGATATCGTTTCCGCCCCTAGATGGTCGGTAGCTCGGGTGAACTCGCAAAGGTCAGCAAACATGATCGTGACGGTTTCAAGCTTGGCACGATCATCCAGACGCGATCTTCCTTCGAGGATTTCCTGCACCAGCACGGGTGGCAAAAACCGCTGCAAGACGTTTTGTTCAATGTAGCGATGCAGCTGACTGATTTGCTTATTCTGCTTGCGTAATCTTGCAAACGCAAAAACGATAATGCCAAGGGTAATCATCGACAGGGCCAGCGCCATGATGATCAGGTATGTGGTCTTTTCCTGGTGAACAAGCTCAAGGTTTTTGATGCGCACTTCCTGTTCAAGAAGTTTATTGCGCTCATCCCGGCGCTCAAGCTGGAACTCGCTCATGTGGACGCTTGGCAAGTTCCTGGCTTCGCTCGGCGTAGATTGTGCTCTTTAGCTTGTCGGCCTGCAAATGGTCATCGAGAGCCAATCGGTACTCGCCCAGACGTTGGTGGATGCGGCTTCTAATATCTAGATAGTCCATCATGCGTGAGGTGCCTAAAGTTTTATCAATGGTTGTTTCCAACTCCTGCGCCAAGGCTAGAGCTTCCATTGACCGACCTACTTCATTCAGGGAATCAGCGAGGTGCAGGTTAATTTCAATGATAGGTCCGGGATCGTCAAACTTCGCAAAGATCGCTTTGGCCTTGGTGAATTCTTCGATGGCTTTGGCATGGTGCCCTTGCGAATTAAACAAGGTAGCTATCCCTTTCATGCCAAAGGCGATATTGAACGTGTCCTGGATAGCTGCCGCATAAGCAATTGACTTTCTAAAAGCATCCAGGGCCTCAGGGTAAACCTTTGCCTCTTCCAGTTTTGCCGCAAGGTTGGAAAAGGCCTGCACACCAAGAAAGCGGAGCTGGTGTTGCTCGGCATACAGAGCCACCTCTCTGAGAATGTCGATCGCTTCACCGTCATCCTTGTTGGCGTTCCCCATAAAGGCCAGGGCGATATTGTTCAACATCGCATAATAGCGAGCGCCCTTGGGTGCGGAGCGCAGAATGTTGTAAGCCTTTTGGATGTATAAATTGCGCTGGTCAATCTCTCCAATACGTTTGGCTTCGTTGGATTTAGCGATGGAAATAGCCGCCACTGTCAGGGGATCCTTCACAACTTCGGCGAGGTGGTCCAACTTCCGGAAAAGCTTGATAACGTCAAGTCTTTTTTCCGATCTTTCCATGCTATTGACCTGGAGCAATAAGACCTGAGCATGAAAATCATGGAGGTCTGATCCCTCCAGCCGCTCCAGCATTGGGGTGATAATGCTCTGCGCTTCAGCATCGCGACCCAGATAATAGAGGGCTGTGCTGAGTTTAATGGAAACCTGGACCCACAACTGCAAATCCTTGTGTGGAGAACAATTTTCCATTATTTCTGTATATATTCTGATGGCTTCGTGAGGATTGTCGTATTGAAGGTCAGCATAACGGTCATATTTTTCTCGCAGACTTTCGCCGGCATGGAGGCTGGTCATGCCCAAAACGATCCAGGCCCATGATAAAAGGCTGGTCCACCCGATGGGTATGTTTACCGACATTTTACGCCTTTTCCTCCGATCTTTATCAGCTATCGGAATATTTTTGAGGATTCTTATACGGGTCGGATATCTAAAATGAGGAGGAGGGATTCACATGGGCTATCGAGTTGTATTGAAACCACTTATGGTAGGGCTGGCTCCATTACTTGCATCGTGCGGCCAGCAGACAATGAACAAGGTCTTGATTCAAAATGGCACAAATGGCCATGCACCTTTCGTTTCGCAGATAGAATCGAGTGCGGGAGACTCCTTGGCTTTTTGCACCGGTGCCTGGATCGCGCCCCAGGCGATGCTTACGGCCGATCACTGCGTACGCGGCAAAGATCTTATCGAATATTATCCTCTGAGTGGTCCCAATGAGGGCGTGGCCTTGGTAGGTCGGGGCGTACTCTTGCATCCGACGCCTTTGAACTGCATGCAAAAAACCCTTCATGAGCGTGAAATTTGCCTTGAACGGGAATCGCTGGATGTCGCCCTCGTCATCTTTCGTCAAGCTGCGGCTCCCGCGACGGTTCCGCTTTTAAGGTCAGCCGGCGCATTACCACCAAGAGCCACAATTTATGGCTACGGCACGACTCAATGCGGGACAGCCACTGAGCGGGTGCTCTATTCTGACAGAGAAGTTCAAAAACTGAATCTGCCTCTAGCAAGTCCAACCGCTCAACACTATACCATGCGTTTTGCGATACAGCCTCAAGGCGCAGTCGGGCAAGTTTGTCAGGGAGATTCGGGAGGTCCTTGGATTGACGAGCAAACAGGAGCTTTGTTTGCCGTTACGAGTGCCGGAGCCCAGTTTGCAGATGGAACAAGTCGCCTCTATGGTGCCGCATGGGAGAGCGTGAGCCCCGCACTGCTAGCTGCCCTAAAAAACGAAAACGTGAAAGCTGCATTCGCAGGTGAGCGTCGACAGTAAAAGACATATTCTGCGGTCAGCAGACGAGGCCGTGCTCCTTACCCTGGCATCTTTACAATTGTTTAAAAAAACCTCATAATAAATATGCACTAATGCTGCCAAGTCCGAGCAAACTAGAACGGGAAACGAGCTGTCCATGAAGCTGAAGCGATTCGAAATCCTCGTGGCCTTCGCCTTTGTTATCATGTGGGTTCTAGCCTGCAAGCGAAACCCCGATACATTCCAACCGAAGATCGAAGCCGCACGGGCCAGTCTCCAGGGTTGGAATATCGAAGCGCAGCCAATCCTGCAGCTCAGTGGTGAGTGGACTTTCTATCCGCGCGCTTTCCTCAACGCCGATGAGATCCAGAGGGGCCCGCAGCGTTCCGCCCTGTCCGTTCAAGTTCCTGCACTTCTTCCCAATGACCCCGACGGTCAAGGTCGGACAGATTTTGGACGTGCGGGATGGGGCACGTATGTCTTGAGGCTCGAAGGTCTTCAGGCATCGCCTGACATGCTAGGGATTACAGTGCGAGCTGATACGGCATTCGCTGCATTCCTCTTCCCATCCGGTAGTCCTGCAAAAGTACAGAAGGTCGTGTCAGGTGGAAGGCCTGGCGATAGCCCCATAACGTCGATCCCACAAACGGGCGAGCCGTTAGGAATATTCAAGATTGAGGAAAGTGGCGATCACTATCTTTTCATTCATATATCGAATTTCCATTGGCAGAATATCGGGATATGGGTGACGCCAAAAATTGGCACCTACCGTGCGTTGCATCGTCTCATGAGTGTTCAATGGCTGGTCGACATGAGCGTCATTGGGATGCTCGTGATCATGTTCATCTACAATCTCAGCCTTTATCTGCATAGAAAAGAGGATTACGCCAGCCTCCTGCTTTGCGGATTCATAGGGTCATGCATCTTCCGCTTCGCAGGTATGAGCAGCGTTATGGTGCATCTTTTTCCGGAACCCAGTTCTCTGGTTTATGAGATTTGCAGGAAGCTCGAGCTGGCGACTGCCAATCTGGGGATGGCTTTCCTTGCCGCCTTCCTATTTCAGAGTTTCAGGCCAGGGCGTTTTCCCAGATTTTTGAAGTATTACTTCTTCTTTTCTTTTGCGATCCTGGCTTTGCAGATGGTCACTCGGGTTTCATTTTACTCAAAATTGCTTATTCTCAATCAGTTACCTATCGCAGCCATGGGAATCTATTCGACGGGCATGGTGCTTAGGGAGGCGATGAAGCGTCGTCCAGGAGCGATAATATCGTTCCTGGGTATGTCTTCCATCGTTCTGACAGGACTTTTCGATATCTTTGTAGGCGCCGGATTTTTCAATTCCAGCGTATTCCTTCTGCCGTTTGGATTGGTAGCCCTGAGTTTTACGCAGGGACAGGTTATCGCCATCATGTTTGCCAAAGCATTCCGAACGGTAGAGAAGCTCAGCAAAAATCTCGCCAACGAGGTCGAAAGGCAAACAAGGGAACTTCGGTCGATGCTGGATCATATACCGGAGGGCGTATGCAAGATAGTGGATCCTGGAATTATCCATGGAAATTTCTCGGCGCAGATGACCCAAATATTTGGTACGAACGACATCGCTGGCAAAGAGGCAGTGGATTTCCTATTTGGTTGGAGCGACCTCAACAGCGATCAGAAGGACAGGATACGAAGTGCGATCGGCTCCGTCCTCAATGAGCCCTCCTTCGTATTTGAATTGAATGCCCATCACCTGATCACCGAGGTTGATGTTCTGATTGGTCATGATAGGAAGAGTCTGAAGATCAGCTGGAACCCGATTCTAGACAAAAACAGCAACGTCGAGACAATTCTCGTGTCCCTCAAGGATGTGTCACTGATTAGAAAGTTGGAAACGGTCAATATTGAGCAGAAGAGAGAGCTTGAGTTGATTGCTGAGATCGTAGGCGTCTCACTTGAGAAGTTTGACTGGTTTATTGAATCGAGTCTTCGATTCATTGATGAAAATGAACGTCTAATAAGGGAAACCGCTGAGAAGTCACCGGACGTTCTCAAGATCCTGTTTATGAACCTGCACACGATCAAGGGAACAGCCCGAGGTTACTCGTTCACTAAAATGACAGGTATCCTCCATGACATCGAGCAGTCTTACGCAATCCTTTTAAAGGAGAGCGATGCCAGCTGGGATCGAGCGAGCCTGATTGATGACCTACAAAGAGCTAGAGCAATCATCGCGACCTATGAGCAGATCAGTACATTGAAACTAGGCAGGCCCAAGGGTGCAGCCATGAAAATTTCGATGGAACGCGGGTTCTTTGAGGAAAAACTTGGCGAACTGAATCGCGTGGATTTCAAGCGACTCAGCACTTCTGATCTGGCGTATGTAGAGTCATTCCTTCGAAGTTTCGACGAAATCTGCTTTGACTCTGCTTCGGATGTGCTGAAGGACCTCTTCCGCGTCTCGGACCGCCTGGCAAGGGATCTAGGGAAGGAAGTGCCAATATTGAAGCTGGATGATCCTGGCTTCAGAATCACTTATGCCGGTCAGCAGCTGCTGAGGAATACGTTCGTCCACATCCTCCGCAATTCTTTGGACCACGGAATTGAAGAGGCAAAGGATAGGATCGCGTCGGGAAAATCACCTGCAGGCCTCTTTGAGATCAAGCTTATCCAAGAGGGCTCCAGCCTCATCATCGAAGTTCAAGATGACGGGCGCGGTTTGAACATGAAAGCTTTGCGCGACTTGGGTCTGAGCCGTGGAATTCTAAACCCAATGGAGGCGGATCTTGCGTCAAAAGTTGCCGAACTCATCTTCGAATCGGGTCTTTCCACGAGTTCTTCGGTATCCGAAATATCGGGTCGAGGCGTGGGAATGGATGCCGTTCGACGCTACCTGATGGCCGAAGGCGGATCGATATCCGTCCAGCTTATCAAGCCTCTCGACAACGGCGCCTTCTATAGCTTTCGATTCAGGATTGTCCTGCCAAGTCGGCTATTTTCCTATAAGGTTTCTGTTTTTCATAAAGCAAGCCATGTGATCTGAGATTTGCCATCTGGAGTGAATTTGCCCTGCCCGTGCATGACAGGCAGGGCTCTGCTGCACATTGAAGGCTCAACGTGGAATTCAGCTTATCGCCCTAGCTATAGTCATTGCCCTATCTCCCAGGTGAACGCGAGGAATAATCCCCCTGGGTAAGAGATATGTGAGCGGTGAGTTGAAGGCGATGTTCAGCATGATCACTCCGAGCAATCCCGGCTGGAGCGTGAGAAATAGCTCGGAATTGCATGGCTACAGGATTTCACGCATGCACGGTGTATTGCTGAAATGATCAGATCGAGCTCGCAAAATCCTGAATGTTATCAAAGTGTGTCGAATATGGGTGGAATAACCCTTATCGAAAATGTGAATATCAGGCTCCTGCCGTTGATATTTGCAGACTGCAATCTCGCCAAGATAAACGCCACAGTATCCTCCCATCAGCTTTCCACATTGCGGGTTTCAATCCCGCATCTGGAATTTGATTGAAAGCTCCTATACTCACATTAAGCGCTTAAGTTTCGCTTCGTACTGTCGAAATTGAGGGTGGAACGCCTGTGATAGGGCTGTGAGGGGACGAGATGCGGCAGCCGATCCTTAAAATCATGATAGTAATGTTTGTAAGCATCTTCGTTGGCGACAACCTTCAGGCAGAAGGATTGACTGCGCCGGGTAAGGGAATATTAAGCCTGTCGCGGCATCTGGAGATATTTGAAGATAAAAATGGTCATTTGGGAGTTTTAGAACTGCCAAAAGACAGGTCCCACTGGGTCGGGCACGGTCGCGATGCAGCTCTTATGTTTGGATTTTCCAGATCCACTTTTTGGGTGCGCTTCGCCCTTGATCATGCCGGCGATGAGAAGCAACAAATCGTCATAGAAAGCCTTGATCCGTCGTCTGATTTCATCGAAATATTCGTTTTCGACAAAAGAGGCAGACTTCTGGCGAATGTCAAAAGTGGCGATCAAACCGAGTCATTTAGCATTAACGCGAAGAACATTAGGAACAGATATCCAGCTTTCCTCGTTGAGCTGACAGAGCCTGTTGACATTTATGTGTCACTCAAAGGGCGTTCGCCTTTGAAATTTGACCTTCAATTGGCGAATCCAGATAATTTTTACGACAGAAGATTGCATGATTTCGGATTGAACTTAATGGTTTTGGGTATAGGGATATTTCTATTCTTTTACAATCTCTTCCTCTATATCCAGGTCCGTGAAACAGTCTACATCCCATACTTATTGACTGTCGTTTCCGTGCAGATGTGTATTCTTGCCTCCAACGGCTTTTGTAGAGTGCTGTTCCCGGATAACACCTATCTGCCCAACACAGGGTTATGCATTTTTACATACGTTAGTATTATCGGGGGTTCCTGGGTCAACATC
>NZ_DASQYZ010000453.1:0-20037 GCF_035638955.1 Oligoflexus sp.
GGTGGGAACCCCGACCTGGATCCCGAAAAATCGAAGTCGTTCACCTATGGCTTGACGTATTCGCTGGCCAATTTCAACGCCAAGGTCGATTATTTCTCGATCAAGACGGAAAACGCCATCAATACGAGCGCGCAGTTTGTCGTCGACCAGTTTCGGGAGAACGGTCTGTACTCGGACAAGATCGTGCTCGATGCCAACAACAATATTCTGACGATCGAGGCGATTGCGTTGAACCTCGCGTCCAGAAGAGTTGAAGGCGTGGACCTTGGCTTTGACTATGCCCTGCGCAATACTGCAGCGGGTAGTTTCACGTTCAACCTCATGGGCAGTCACTACATCAAGTACATGAACCAGGCGGACAAGAGCGCTCCCTTTGAAAACATCGTGGGCAAGTTTGTTGATTCTGCCAGCGACGGACGTGGTTCAATTCCGAAATGGAAAGGACTCCTGGATATCGGTTGGTCAAACCTTGGTATTGATGCTGGAACCACGGTCAATACAGTGTCGAAGTTGGATGCACCCGAAGGCAGCACGGAGGAGTTTCAAACACTCGAACAGTGGACCACCTATGATCTGCGCGCTGGTTATGATTTCGTGAACTACGGGAAATTCAGCGTTGGTATCAACAACGTCCTTGATGAGGAACCGCCGGTTACCGATGCTGGATTCAACGACAACATCGACGCCCGCGCCCATAATCTGATCGGTCGGTACTACTACGCTCGCTGGGGTGTTACGCTCTAAGAGCTTCCTCCCGACATACCTTCACGCTCGGGTCGAGGCCGCACTCGACCCAGCATTCCAGAGTGGATGGCTCTCAGTCCCACAATCTTCATTTACGCTTTAAATTATCCAGGTATGAATAAGTCGCCTAGGATAGCCACTCTCATTCATCTCGTAGACAACCTTCCCACTTGTAAATCGTTAGACCGATGCTACCGTAAAGCTGCTGTTCAGCTGCCATGCCGGAAGCACAACAACAAGGTGAAACGTGTGAAAGGATTCCTCATGAACACGATCAAAGCACAGAACGGTACAGAAATTTTCTATAAAGACTGGGGACAGGGACAGCCGATCGTCTTCTCGCATGGGTGGCCTCTCAGTTCTGATGCCTGGGATGGGCAGATGCTCTATTTTGGTCAAAAGGGCTTTCGGGTTATTGCCCATGATCGCCGTGGCCATGGCCGTTCCACTGCAACCTGGAATGACAACACCATGGATCAATTCGCGGATGATCTGAGTGCCTTGATCAGTGAGCTCGACCTTGATAGCGTGATTCTTGTCGGTCACTCCACGGGCGGAGGCGAGGTGACCCGTTATATCGGAAGGCATGGCACGAGCCGCGTGGCCAGGCTTGTCCTGGTAGGCGCCATACCACCTATTATGCTGAAGACGGCGAGCAATCCCGGGGGGCTGCCGCTCGAAGCCTTTGACAGTCTTCGTCACAACATCGCAGCCAACCGTGCCCAGTTTTTTCGCGATCTGAGCCTGCCCTTTTATGGATATAACCGCGAGCATGCGAAGGAATCCCAAGGTCTTCGCGACTCGTTCTGGTTGCAAGGGATGATGGGCAGTATCAAATCGCAGTATGACAGCATAAAAGAATTCTCCGAAAGCGACTTTACCGAAGATTTAAAAAAGATTGATGTACCAACTTTAATTCTTCATGGCGAAGACGACCAAATTGTTCCGATTGGAGCCTCTGCCCTGCTCTCATCCGCCATGGTTCCAAAGTCCGTTTTAAAGGTTTACCCTGGGGCAAACCATGGTCTGACCCAGACCCATCAGGACGAGTTCAATGCGGATCTGCTCGCGTTCATAAAGGGGCATTAGGACTCGAATCGGTGGCAAGGAATACCATGTGCATTGAACTCTGTATGCACAGCGTCCAGCGCCCAATATTCCCAATTGCCCGGATCCTTGAATTCTGCGAGCGTCTCTACGTGAAATCTAAAAATTCCATGGAGAAAGGCGTTCGCCTATGAAACCGATCAAGCGATGGATGATCAGCCTTGTTGTTTGCGTCTGCAGCACATTCGGAATGGCTGCGGTAAGAATGGAAAACGTCGAGTATCAAAGCAGCGCGGGAACATTTGAAGGGCTTTTGGTCTATCCGGCTGACGCCGAAACCAACCTGCCTGGTGTCCTCATGATTCACAATTGGATGGGTGTATCGGAAGAAACCAGGACTCAGGCAACGCGCATGGCCGAACTCGGTTATGTGGTGTTCGCAGCGGACATCTATGGGAAAGGCGTACGCCCCACAACGGCAGAAGAAGCCCTCAAACTCGTGGGAACTTACCGTGCCGATCGCAAGCGGTTCCGTGAGCGATTGCAGCTCGGTCTTGAAACCTTCAGAGCCCAGCCCGGCGTTGACAAAAACAAAATTGTGGCTGTCGGTTATTGCTTTGGCGGAACCGGCGTCATTGAACTGGCCCGTAGCGGTGCCGACATCCAGGGCGTGGTGAGTTTCCACGGTGGCCTCGATAGTCCGGCGCCCGAGGACGGCAGAAATATAAAAGCCAGTGTTCTGGCCTTGCATGGCGCTGACGATCCTCACGTGAAGGCCGAGGACCTGGCCGCATTTGAAGAGGAAATGCGCGTCCACAAGGTGGATTGGCAACTGGTCAAGTACGGCAACGCCGTGCATAGCTTCACCGAAAAAGGCGCCGGTGACGATAACGCGACAGGTGCGGCCTATAATGCCAAAGCCGATGCCCGCTCATTTGAGGATTTCAAGGATTTTGCGCGGGAGGTTCTCGCCGGTGGCCAGTCATCGGAGTCGCCCGCTCAAAAGCCTTGAAGGTCAATGGGAGGTTAGCGATCATGCTTCACGACGAAACACTCCAACGGTGGCTGAACCGCTACCTCAGCGTCCGCGCCTGTACCGAGTCCATCTGTGCCCCTCTTTCCGAGGAGGACTGCATGATCCAGGCCTGCGAAGATGTGAGCCCAGCGAAGTGGCATCTGGCCCATACCAGCTGGTTTTTCGAACGCTTTCTTTTACGGGATCTCGACCTGATCTCTGCCCCCTTTCACCCGCGCTTTGATTTCATTTTCAACTCTTATTATAAGGGTGTCGGCAGCATTCAGCCCAGACCGCAAAGAGGGCTTCTGGCTCGCCCACGCCTTGAAGAAGTGATGGTTTACCGTCGTCATGTTGATGAGCATATCATCAATCTGTTGAACACCTCCTCAGATACGATCCGCAGGGAGCAATGGACCCGCGCCCTCAACATCCTTGAGATTGGCATTCAGCATGAGCAGCAGCATCAGGAACTCCTCCTCACCGATATGAAATACAACGCTTATGCCCAGCCGCTGCAGATCGCTCCTTATCCGACCGCCTCCATACCGTGCCTTGAGAGCAGGGATCTGAACTGGATTGAGCTTCCCACTGGGCTGCACCATATCGGGCATCAGGCGGAAGGTTTCGCCTTTGACAATGCAAGCCCGCACCATATCGTTTACATCGGTCCGGTGGTCCTTGCCAGTCGCCCGACCACGAACGGTGAGTATATGGAGTTCATGGAAGAAGGGGGATATCAGCGTTCTGAACTTTGGCTCTCCGAAGGCTGGAATCAGATCAAAACTCATGGGCTGGAGTGTCCATTCTATTGGCAAAAAACCACGGATGGCTCCTGGCAGCAGTTCACCCTGCATGGCTGGCAAGCGCTCGATCCGTTGGAAACCCTTTGTCATCTCAGCTACTATGAAGCCGATGCTTTCGCCCGGGCCCGTGGTGCCCGCCTGCCGAGCGAGCAGGAATGGGAAGTTTGGGCTCACAGTCAAGATTGGAAACCCAGAGGTTTCGACCTGGGCAATGTTCAGCCGCGTCGTGCACAAGGTATCTTCGGCGCTGTCTGGGAATGGACGATGAGCAGCTATAGTCCCTACCCGGGATATCAACCCTGGCGAGGCACGGTCGGCGAATACAATGGCAAGTTCATGGTCAATCAGTATGTGCTGCGCGGTGGCTCCTGCGCGACACCTCCAGATCATATCCGACCGAGCTATCGCAATTTTTTTCCGCCGCACGCGCGCTGGCAATTTTCGGGACTTCGTTTAGCAAAGGATTTATTATGACACTTGGAGCGCGAGAAGCTGAGTGGCCGGAAATTTTCACGAGTGAGCGACCAGTCGACAACTTTCGCCGGGATGTGCTCCAGGGCCTGTCGTCGAATCCAAAGTATCTGTCACCCAAATATTTTTATGATCCGAGAGGCTCCCGCCTTTTCGATCTCATCAGTGCAACGGAAGAATACTATCTCACGCGGACGGAATCCAGGATACTCGTGTGCCACGCAAAGGAGATAATGGCTCAAATTCCCGCTGATCTGACGCTCATTGAGCTGGGCAGCGGAAGCAGTATCAAGACCCGTTATCTTCTCGAAGCGGGCTCGGCGATCCATGATTATTTGCCGATTGATATTTCCAGGCAGCATCTCCTGCAGGCGACGGCTGCCCTTGTCGAGCAGTTTCCAAGCATCAGCATGCATCCTTTGGCAGCCGACTATACCCAGCTCGACCGTCTTCCCGCCGTTCGGAACGGGACCACGCCTTTGCTGTTTTTCCCAGGTTCGACGCTTGGCAATCTTGATCATGAGCAGAGCCTGGCCCTTCTGAGTCGCTGGCACACGTTGCTTCAAGGCCGGGGCTATCTCCTCCTGGGTATCGACCTCCTGAAAGATAAGGCCCTCCTGGAGGCTGCATACAATGACAAGGCAGGGTATACGGCGGCCTTCAACATGAACCTTCTGCGCCGCATCAATCGGGAACTGCATGGAAACTTTGACTTCGCCTCGTTCAAGCATGAAGCCTTCTTCAATCCTGACCAGCGGCGCATAGAAATGCATCTACGCTCGGTTTGCGAGCAATCAGTCCAGGTCGCAGGTTACCGATTTCATTTCGCTGCTGGCGAGAGCATCCATACCGAGTCATCCTATAAGTTTAAATTAGAGGATTTTCGCCGCTTTGTGCAGACCGCGGCTTGGACCTTACAGATGACCTGGACGGATGCAGCACAGTATTTCGGGGTTGTCTTGCTGAAGGCTTTGCCTTATCACGAGCCGAGCTGACTCGCCCCGCGCCGAGTCAAAGCATGGCAAGGCATGGATCATGAGATCGAGGTTGTCAAAGCTGAAATAAAGGCGAACTCTCGAACGCTGTTCCCGATTGCCGGGCTCGCTTGGGCTTGGCTTCGTTCAAGTGTCGAGCGAAAAACGCCCTCATCAGCCTCGCAATCGTCTTACCTTCCGTCTCCAAAGCGAAATGGCCAGCATCGAGCAGATGGAATTCCAGAGTCTTGAGATCGCGTTTGTAAGGCTCTGCTCCGTCAGGCGGAAAGATTTGGTCATTCCTACCCCATGCGATCAGCATGGGTGGCTGGTACGTTCGGAAGTACTCCTGCCATGCGGGATACAGGGGCGGATTGCTTCCATAGCTCAGAAACAGGTCGAGCTGAATCTCGTCATTCCCTTTGCGATCGAGCAGAAACTGGTCATGAGCGGCCCCGTCGGGGCTAACCAGTTCGACATTCGGCACTCCGTGCGTATACTGCCATCGGGTTGCATCGTAGGTGAGGAGTTTGCGCAAGGCCTCGCGCCTCTCGCGATTATGAGGTTCCTGCCAGTATGCCTTCATAAGGTCCCAAAAAGGGTTGTCGATCCCTTCCTCATAGGCATTCCCGTTCTGGACAACAATAGCGGTGATGCGCTCCGGGTGTTTATGGGCGAGGCGATATCCGACCGGCGCCCCATAGTCCTGCACGTAAAGTGCATACTTGCTCAGGCCGATCGTGTCGGTGAATTCGTCGATCACGCGCGCCAGATTATCAAAAGTGTAGGCAAAGCTATCATGCGCCGGCATTGAACTGTGCCCATATCCAGGATAGTCCGGAGCAATCAAGCGATACTCGCTGGATAGCATGGGGATCAAATTGCGGAACATCTGCGAACTGGTCGGAAACCCGTGCAGGAGCAGGATCGCGGGAGCATCCTTGGGTCCTGCCTCACGATAAAATACCTCCAGCTCGCCGACCCGTACTGTCTTATGCCCTGTTAACTGACTCATAGCGGTCTCCAGTCTGAGGCTAGGGGTGGTTGCCATCAGGGATTAACACCGGGTTTTGTGTACTGCGGGATGTACCAGTTCATGATGGGCCTTAATTTTTCAGCACGTGGATCTTTCCAGTCACGAAAAAATTCCGTCATCAGGGCCAGTGTCGTTGTGGGAATAGCTCCGGACTCGATCATGCGCATAACGGCCGTTTCATGGGCCAGCTTGCCCATCCCACCCACGGCATCACTCACGATCATCACCTCATACCCGTCCGCAAGAGCCTCGACAACAGGAAATACCAGGCAAATTTCCGTGTACAGACCTAGAATGATCAATCGTTTCTTGCCGGTTGCTTTCACGGCTTTCAGAAATGCAGCATCTTCCCAAGAATTCATCGATGTGCGATCAATTTCGATGAGTCCTTCTGGGAGATCGGCCTTGATCGACTCTATCGTAGGCTTGTTGACGCCAAGCCCCACCCCGACTGTGCTGAGCACCGTAGGGATGTTCAGGGCTTTGGCTGATCGCGCTAGAGCTTTGGCATTCAA
Organism: Oligoflexus sp.; assembly: GCF_035638955.1. Lineage (GTDB taxonomy): Bacteria > Bdellovibrionota_B > Oligoflexia > Oligoflexales > Oligoflexaceae > Oligoflexus. The sequence continues at coordinate 6,609 of NZ_DASQYZ010000453.1, forward strand.
CTCGATGATCGCTGGATCACTGGAGCGGATTTGGCTGAACATTTCCGGTTGATAATCAATGAGCAGGAGCGCCACGTCCGAAGCGTCCCAGACAGGCCTTGCGCCGACGGCTTGAGCCCCTGATAAACCCTTGGCCGTCGATGGTCCTGTCACCAGCACAGCTGAGAAGAGGCTGAGCATCAAATACCGAATGGACATGAACAGCTTGGTGAAGCGCTTCATAATCTCCTCCTTTGTTTTAATATCATGTTCGCACTCTTATATGTGTTGAGCTGAAATTCAAGGTTATTGAAAAACATTTCGCCAAACTATGAATTGGGGAAGAAAAAGTGCTGAATATCTATGCTTCAGCTAGCCCTTACGAGGGACTTAAGAATTCACTAAAAAAGTAGCTATTCCCTATTGTATCAACGTGATGTATTTTTTGATTGAGTGTTCATCTGAGGTGAACTTCTCTATCGCATTAACCCCATCCAATAACATCCGATAACTTGTTCTGACGATTAATTTAAAAGACTGGTCATTGCCTTTTATGCGCATCCTGCTTAAGCGTTTGATAAACTACGCGAGATTTCTCGTCTTTTGCCTGTTTGCCTTGGTAGGGGCAACGCGTCTGGACGCCGAATCCAATCACACCCACACGCGCATGGGAATACCACAAGATATCAGCGATTTACTTCAAACCAGGGCCGCTGGCTTGAGTGGAGAAGCCAATGGAATGCTGATCGAAAGTTCACTCTTCTGGACATTTACAGATGATAAGGCCGATCTAACAGCGGTCCTGTCGCGGCTTAAATCGACGTCCATATACTCCGCCTCTCAAAACCAAAGCTACCAGCGCCTGGCATCTGATAATGAAAAGTTATGGTTATTGTTTGCTATCGATCATCAGGACCAAGGCGAGAAGGATATCGTACTGGAGTTCCGATATCCGGCCAATCGAACGGCGCTTTATCAGTTCCATGACGGATACCTCGTCAAGAGCGAGAGAAAGGGGGTTTATGATCAATACTCGAACCCTGACGATCCTTATCGTTATCTGGCCTACCGGATTCATTTAAAAGATGGGAAGAACTTTTTCCTGATGGAGGTATCGACCTTCCTCTATGCCAGCCCCATCTTCATCTGGAATCCAATCAAGTTCGATCAGTTCCGCTTGCAGGACTATATTTTTGTGAGTGCAATTTTTGCGAGCTTTTTCATTATCATCATCTATAACTTCCTCGGCTTTCTCATCTCCAAGAATTTCATCAATGCGATCTATGTCGGTTATCTTTCGAGTATTACTCTTTATCTCTTTTATATCCAAGGCGTGGGTCTGCAGCTCCTCGGGCAACCCTTTCGAACTTACATGGCTCAAAGCTGCCTGCTTATGACATCCATGATGTTTGTCGGTCAAACCCTCTTTGCCATCTATTTTCTGAATCTCAATCGCATGTCACGTAAACTCGTGAGAGTTTTGAATGTATTGAATGGGTTCTGCCTGCTCCTGGGTATAACGAGCTTTTGGGCTTTCAAATTGAGCAATGTTCTCATCCCCGTTCTGTTCACAATTGAAACACCTATCATCCTCTGGGCCGCCGTCCTGGCTTTCAAAAGTGGATTCAAGTCTGCGCAGTATTACCTTCTGTCCTGGTCATTCATGGCAGTAGCTGTGCTTGTGTATTGCGGTAGCGCCTTAAGCATTCTGCCTGTGGACCCTGCGACGGCAAGCATAGGTCTGCTCGTCGGCACGCTGATCGAAATGATCCTTTTATCATTGGCCATCAATGACAAGGTCAACCGCAGTCTTAAAAATCAGAACTTCTTGATCAAGCAGGAGCAGGAGAAGAATGCTCACGCCTTCAGTCAGATGAGCAAGATCGTCTATCCCCACCAGATCGAATCGATCAAGATGGGGCAAAGCTTGGAACAGACCATGCCTACCGGTCCTGGCGAGGCCTGTGTCATCAATTTCGATATCATCGGAAGTTCGAAGATTCAGCATGTGAGAGCGAAGGATTTTCTGAGGAACGTCTTTCGCAGATGCAACGAGGTCATGCTTGAGGGTTACGACGGCAAAGAACTGAAGGCCAATGCCTTTCGCATTAAGGAAATGGGTGATGGATTTCTATGTTCGGTCGGTTATCCTTTCCGATCGCACAGCGAGAATATCGCGAATGATGCTTTGGCATTGGCATTCCGGTTTCAGGAAGTGCTGGTGGAGGAGGCGGGAATCCTGCAATCCGATAACCACATTTGCTGCGGCATTGGCATTGCCCTGGATACCATTGCCGGTTTTTATCCCGAGACAGGAACTAAAGAATATGACCTTTATGGAAAGGCCATCATCCTCGCGACCCGTTACGAAGGCATGCGGAAGCTGATACAGCAGGATCACGTCCACGCGAGCATTATCATCGTTCAGGAGCGTGTGTATCAAAGCTTTGACCGTGAGTATCGCAGGCAATTTATCGAAATTGATCTGCAAAAAGCCGGCATTGTCGTACGAGACGACTCAGCTGCCACGAGGTTGTATTACAAGATCCTTGATCATGACAGTTCCGCGAATAATCCCAGCCCCTATGAACTGAAGTCCGCCTAGAAACCTCTAGTCTTGTCCGTCACATCTGGTTCGATCAACCTGAAACCCGCCACATAGGCCGGTTTCCGAGGTGTTGGCTATTTGCCTGACCTTGCGCTGCGAACGTCTTTATTCTTCTTTTCTTTACCCCTTCTGCAATATTCTGCCGCGCTTTCCGTCTCTGACAGCGGACAGGACATCGGAATGCACCGTTAGCAGATGGAATCCCAACCATTTAAATTTCAATGGTTAAGCTCTTCATAACTTGGAAAAGGAAGAAACAATGAAAATCACAGGAAAATTTGTAGCCCTCACTTTGGTTGCCGCCTTTGGACTGACAGCGTGTGGTGACGGCAAGAGCCGGAAGAAGGATGCTGCGGTTGAAGCTCCGCAAACGACTGATGTCGCTCCAGCCGAGAAGACCCCTGAGACTGTGACTGCAGTTGAAAGCAGCCAGCCCACTGAAGTTGTTGTCGTCGCTAAAGAAGAAGTGAAGCCAGAAGTTCCAGCTGTGCCTGAAGGTGGAAGCACAGATCAAAAAGATCCTGAAACCGACAAAGATCCTGAAACCGACAAAGATCCTGAAACCGACCAGGGCACTGGAAAAGGTAAAGGCGGCGATGCCGTCCTCTGTACAGCTGATGTCATCACATTCTGCGTGAAGGCTGCAAAAGGTAGCTACGAGGAAGTCAGCTTCGGTCGTAGCGCACCAGAATGCAAATTCCCGGAAGCTCCTGCTGCCGCGGTTGACATTGAACTCTGCCGTCCAGAGTTTGGCGGATCCAAAACCAAATAAGCTCGCCCTTTCCTTGATAACTCGCTCATATTTTCATCGCCTTTTCAGGCAGCAATAAACCCCTGGGGGAATCTCCCAGGGGTTTATTCTATTCAACAATGTCTGGGGACTTTCCGCAGGCATGACTAGAAATCTGTAGGATGCGTGATAATTCTTTGCTTTGACTTCAATTCGCAGTATCAAAAAACATTTGCCTTGCGACCATGGAGTCAAAACCGGATGAAACCTCATACGAAAGCCGATCGTCCGCAGGACGATGCAGAATTTCTAGCCACACTGGGTTATAAACAGGAACTTGATCGCCGCATGGGCGGCTTTTCAAACTTCGCGATTTCGTTCTCCATCATCTGTATCCTCGCAGGTGGAATCACCTCTTTCCATCTTGGATTTAATGCTCTGGGTGGAGGGGCGATTGGCATCGGCTGGCCCCTTGCCTGCCTATTTTCCTTGATCGTTGCCGCGACCATGGGGCAGCTGGCTTCAGCGTATCCAACGGCAGGCGGGCTCTACCATTGGGCATCGATTTTAGGCGGGCGCGGATGGGGCTGGGTTACGGCCTGGTTAAATCTAGCTGGCCTCATTACAGTGCTTGCCGCCATTAATGTTGGCACTTTTCTTTTTATCATGGGTGCATTGGGCCCGAAGCTGGGGATTTCCTGGGAAGCTCTCACCCCTCAGGAGCAGTTCGGGTATCAGGCGGTCGCTGTTATCGTGATGAGTGCCAGTCAAGGCTACTTCAATCACCGCGGCATCCGTCTTACGACACGTCTGACGGATTTCAGCGGCTACCTGATTCTTGTGGTTGCTCTGGCTTTGACGATCAGCTTACTGGTTTTTACGAGGGTTTTCGATTTTTCTCGGCTTTATACCTTCGTAAACTACAGTGGCGAAGCCGGAGGCGATGTCTGGCCCGCAAGCGGAAACTTTCTCTACCTGTTTGCCCTGGGCCTTCTGCTGCCAGCCTACACAATCACTGGATTTGACGCGTCAGCCCATACTTCCGAAGAGACCATCTCCGCGCGCATCAACGTACCGAAAGGCATCCTGCGATCAGTCCTGGTCTCGGGCTTCGCGGGCTGGATTATGCTCGCGGCGGTAGTCCTTGCTATGCCCAATCCTGACCTTGCCGCGCGTCAAGGAGCAGGTGTCTTTTTCTCGGTCATGGATGGGGTCCTACCGGGATGGCTCTCCTTGACACTTTTTATAGGCATTGCGCTGGCTCAGTACCTCTGCGGTCTGGCGACCGTAACGTCCGCTTCCCGTATGCTTTATGCCTTTGCCCGGGATGGAGGTGTTCCCTTTAGCACGCAATTGAGAAAGGTGAGTCCCCGCTACCTGACTCCGGCGCATAGTGTTTGGGTGTGTGTCGCCTTATCAGCTCTCTTCACCCTCTATACTCCAGTTTATTCGACGATTACCGTGGTCTGTGTGATCTTCCTCTATCTATCCTATGTGCTGCCAACCGCACTTGGTCTCTGGTATCACGGGCGAACATGGAGTGATTTTGGACCATGGGACCTGGGGCGCTGGTATAAACCCCTGGCTTTTATCTCCGTGTTGGGTTCGCTTATTCTTATATGGATTGGCGTGCAGCCGCCCAACTATAAGGCTGTCTCCATCCTTCTCAGTGTAGCCGCAATCATGACATTGTATTGGATGGCGATTGAACATCGACGCTTTCAGGGGCCCAGGCTTCTGACCAAGGCTGCATTCTCAGAAGGTCTGGAGAAACCCGTTGTGCGTGGCGTGACCTGAGGTGCGGGCGGGCTCATGATCCCGCCTACGAGACCTTCCGTCTCAGTCAACGGTCAGGAACTCATGTTTCATAAGAATGGGATCTGAAACCGAGCGGTCCAGGATGGTGTCGAGCAAAGTCTGCTCGGCCGGAGTCAAGGAACCGACTGCTTCATAAACATAGAGGCGACGGGCCAGCGGATAATTAAAGCTGCGAATATTCTCAGCGCTTGGAGTGAAGGCTTTGGAACTGGCATCCTTGGCCAAAGGCAGATCGCGGTTACCGTCCTGGAGTGCCGAGAGTCCTGCGTAACCAACAGCGGAAGGTTCGGCAGCTGTGGTTGTGGCAATATCGGTGGTATGCGTTAAAACTTTTGCACAGGTGCCGAAGTTTGTAAGGCCCACCAAAGATTTGAATGTATCTGTGGTGCCTGATGCATCGTCACGACGATAAACAGTAATGGCTCGATCAGGTCCGCCGACTTCCGACCAGTTTTTGATTTCGCAACTGTAGATTTTTTTCAACTGATCCAAGGTCAGTGAAGGTGTGCTGTTACTTTCATTGATGAACACACCGACGCCGTCTAGACCAATGACATGCTCAGCCACCTGGATGCCTGCAGCAGCCGCTTTTGCCAATTGCTCAGGTTTAAAACTACGGGACATGGGAGCAAGATGCTGGGTCTTGTCCAGGATCGCAGTTTCACCCAGGCTGGAGCCGCCGCCCTGATACACGACGCTTTTTTCCAAGTTGCTCGTGGCGATGACATCATTCATGTAGGGCGCCAGGGTATCTGAGCCTCGGAGGGACAGGGGTGCCTGGGCTGCTGCATTGTGTGAGAAAAGAGGAGATCCGATCAAGAGTGAGCTGATAATCAGTTGGCGCATCATAGTTTTCTCCTTTGTATTTTGGGAGCTCGTACGGAGCAGCTTTGGTATAAAGCGGTTGGATGAGCCGGGACAAATCAATTGCTTGTGAAGCGTTCGTAAAGATTTCAATGAAGAGCAGAGCCAGAGTCCTGTCAGGACTCAAGCCCTCGTCATCCAAGCCTCCGATCAAGGATAAGCTTTCAACCCATCATCCACCGTACGGAAATCCCAGGTGATCGGCAGATCCTTTTCCATCGCCGCTTTGTCAAAAAGCATCGTAAATTGCTGGCGGAACGCCTCATAAACATGGGGAATCCGGACCCAATAGTAGTTTTCGAAGTTCTTATCAAAACCGGCTTTGGTCAGGTTACCGGCTCCGGTGAAAACCGAACCCTCCATACCGTTTTCAGGTGATGCATACTGAAAAATGATGAACTTATTGTGGAAGAGGAGTTTGCTCAAGTGGTTGCTTTCAATAAAGCGCAGATCAGCACCAGCTTTTTGCAGAGCATGAGGGCTGTACTCCGCATGGAAAGCACCCCAGTTAAAAAGCGAACACTGCACATCCCTGGCCTGAGCTTCCGTCAAGCCCCAAAGGCAATAGGATGTGAGGCTATCCGATTCCCCAAAAACTTTGCCGTCAACCTTCCAGGTGAGTCCCTGGCCCACAGGATCGCGGTAGGAGGACCAGAAAAGCTCGGAGTCGATCAGCATTTTAACCTTAAAATCAGGATTATTTTGTAGCTTGCGTATTAAAGCGCGGATTAAGTCCGGCTCTGTCATATGATGCGCGGCAATCCAAACTTCGGACGCATGTTCCACTTCGCCGACAATTTTATCGAGTTCCTTGCGATCATCATAGCGGCCGCCCGTTTTAGGAATAAAGTAGTCCTGCATGTAAGGGTCCTGGGCTCGCGCGACATCAACGCCATGGTCCGTACGACATTGATCGAGCTGTTCGTAGAGGAGACCCATATTGCCAATGGTCTCGGCGTTGATGGCATCACGCAGACAGATATGATCCTGGCTGAACCAATGCTGCCGGCTCTGCGTTACGAAATTCCAATTCTCATGATGACCCCAGGTGCCGGACGAGATGTTGCCGCTTTGAAAGCTGATCCGGACTTGATCCGTATCCTTGGACACAATGACAATGGATTTGAAATGCGCCAGCCGCCCCTTGTTTTGAAATTGCAGAAGCTCGATCCCCGGGCATTGACGAATCGTCTCAAAGGCATCACTGCCAAATTCAGGTTCATGCATAAAGACCTTGACCCGAACGCCACGCCTGGCGGCATCACAGGTCCAATTGGCGACCGACGCCATACTGAAACTGAAGCTGGCTATAAACAGTTCATCGCCACGGGTGGTGGATTGGATCCAGTCCTGAATTCGATGGATGGGACTATCCGTCTTGCGGTAAGGATTATCGGCTGCCCGCAGGGTGGAGGCCTCAAAATCGTTCTGATCACAGTAAATATTTGCAGGAATGGTTCGCCGACGTCCGCCACCCAGGGTCGGGATGCCATCCGACTCGACCGGAACTGCGGGGACATCATCACGATCGGGAGAGATTTTCACCGGTCCTTCCGCTGTCATATAGGTCTGAGGCGGTGGATTACGCGGTCGATAGGCAACGATTTTCTGCTGCGGACAGACTGGATTCGTAAAGAGAACTTCATACGAAGCCGGCGTCCATGCGCCGGCACGCAGTGTGGTATCAAGAACGAAAAGCAGATTCGTGGATAGACTCATGTCAGGACCTCCAAAGCCCACGGACCCTCGCCGCCGGCTATTTTTTGTGTATATTCTGCACATAATTCGAGCCTGTAAATCCATAATAACAATGATAAAAATAGGTCATGGTAAGGAAATTCCAACACAAACCGATAAATATTTTGTACATGGCATCGACGAATATAGAGAAAGGGAAACCAATGATGAACTTTTCAGCCCACTGCGTGCGTCTTCTTGCGATCCTCGCTGTTTCCACCCTGATGACCAACTGCGGTGTGGAAGATCTTTCCTTACGTGGGCTTCGTTCGAACAAGAAAGACGGTGAATCGGTCTCCCTGAAATCACCTACCTCAACCACAACATCCCAGCCAGCGGCGAAAGCCACAGCTGCTTTCAGTGATATTGCTATCATGGACCAGGGTGATATTGCCTTCACAACCATCATGAAGCAAACGCTGAAGACTTCAAATCGTTCCCTGTTCATCGATATGTCTATGGAATGCGGACTTCTAACCCAAACCACGGTCAAGAGCAAGGGCGGCACCAGGGATACCTCCACGGCCTCAGCGGCTGTGATGGTTCGCGTTCTTGTCGACGGCAAGGTCGCAGCGCCTGGTGAAGTCACATACTGTCAAAGGACTCAGGAGCTGAGCGCCACCTTCGGCGGTATCCTGCAAAGCTGTACCGACGCCAATGCTGATGGCATCATCCTGAGCAGCGAATGCGATTTCCTAGATGAGGAACTGTCGCTGCTGCTGAGCACCATGAATGCCAACTCGTTTAATTTCCTCACCGACAACCTGGCTTCCGGCGTCCACACCGTTGAAGTGCAGGCGAAAATCTTCAGCTCAACCACAGCTCAAACGGGCAGTTCTCAGGCCCGAGGATTTATTGGTAAAGGTACTGTGTTGACCACATCTGAGCGTCTGGCCCAGTAAGGTCGTATTCCCCAAGACTTTCCCATGGAGCGCCTGGGTCGGGTAACCGGTCTGAGCGCTTTTTGCATTGGCGCGAAGGGAAGGAGGAGCTGACTTTATTGTGTGACGCCTCGAAAAAGAGACAGGCGGAGGTCCAAAAGGCTTCGGATCCTGGAGATGCCGGAGTGAAACAAGTTTCGTTTGACGAGATATTTCACGGAGGGTGCGTGGCCGACGCAGGTTGGGATCGCGGATATCCGCGCCGGGAAGCGCGGACATCAATTTTTTCCAGTCATTTTAAGCATGCATATCAGCAGAAGCATTCTTTTTACGCGACGCTGCTGGTGCACGTTCCTGCATATTCTGCTGGAGTTGCTCCGTGATTTGCTCAAACGCGGTCTGCAATTCGACGCCGAGAGCGGCGAGCTTTTTCTTGCCGAGTTTTTTCTGAACTTTAGGAAAGTACTCGCCTTCCTCTTCTTCGACATGGTGCTCGATCATTTCTTTCAGAACGGTGACGCGAGCCATAAAGAGCTCATCATCGGCCTCTGTTTGCTGCAGCTTTTCAATCAAATGGCGCACAACGCTGTGCTCTTCGTAGGCTTCCAAAGTCATATCTTCGTCCACTTCCCGACCGTTGGGATAGAAGATTTTTTCTTCGATTTGGGCATGAGCCTCGATGGCGACAGCCAGTTTTTGCACCAGCTGGAGTCGGGTTTTGGTTGCACGCGATGTGGTGTTTTCCAATTCGTCAAACAGATCTTCGACTTCGCGATGCTGATCCTGAAGCAGTTCAATCGCGTCAACACTGGTTTCTTCGGTTTCCTGGTTTTTCTTGGAGCGTGGCATAGATCGTCCTCCTCGTTTTGCAGATGTGCCGCTCCAATCTAGCAATCGCCATGCCACAGGCAGAACAGGGGCCGGCATGCCCAAGGCGAAAGAATGCGTGATGACCCTGGCCAGGTAAAAAGTTTGGAGGTTCGTAAGCTTATCGAGTTTGACGGATCTCGAAGACCTTCGCACCCAGGACTTGGACCGTAGTATTTTGCCTATCCGCATGCAGCCCAGTCCCGCCACTCCGCGAAACAGACCAAAAGTCTTTCTGCGTCATTTTTTCGGGAGCATCGGGGATCCGATGACCCCTAAAATTATTCCCATGGAACTCCAACCTTCCCATGGGACCATACCACCTGGAATCGATGAAATGTCGTCAGCCGGAATGGAAAGGCTTTGCATTTTGGCCAGGAAACGCGCCGCCTGAAACAGTTCGACGAATGCGACCACACACCACCCAACCCGGAAGTCGAACAAGCCGCGATCAGGACGTGAGGCTCGCGCTTGCTGTCCTCTGCATGCCTTTCCCTGATTGACTCTCACTCCTCTTGAGCGTCGCCATGAAGCGGCCTTGTTGGGCAGAACAAGGGGACATTCCTGTGGATGCTTACGCTGCATAAATTGTCGTGTTGCGAATTAGCTTCAAAAAAAATCCATGAATGTGATTGCACTCTCCACGTACTCATTTTATTCCTCCGTGATGATTTTGGTCGTAAAATGCACACAGAAGGGTCCACCATGGAAAGTTTTTTGAATGTTGTGAGCTTTCCCTCGTTGATTGCACGTCTTTCCGACAAGAGTTTCCTCGAATCCGAGGAAGATTCCTGTCAGTTCATTTATGAGAATGAATATGTAGCAGTTGGCAATCTGGTTCGTAATCAGCAGCTACGTTCCTCCAAAGCTCTTAACCTGTCTGTTGAAGAGCGGGAATTTGAGCTTTTAGTTGTGTCCTCGGCGATGCACGCGAATATCAGCGGTTCCATCAATTTGGCCTGTGGCTTCCCCGATCTGACCTTTGAACAGAACATGAAACTGGCTGCCACCTACAATGGCCGTCAATTGTCCTGGGAAGAACCGACCGGTCGCAAGAGCATTTCCATCAAACGTGTGGTCTCCTTCCGTGAATCGATTGGCCATGCCGTGGGACTGAAGCATGAACTGTCGATTCCAGGCAAACTTCTGACGATTTCGATCGGCTATGGCACGGTGGAATCGGTTCTGTTGCGGGAAGATGGACAGCCCATCAAGAACTCCATTCACTCGATGAAGTCGGGTATCCGCCACGCCGTTAAGGAATTCAGACGGCGCCTGCTGAACGATTATGCCATCCGTGAGCCCGATTCGGCGGCTGGCAATGATCAGATTTACGATGAATGGTTGTACCGGTCCTACAATGAAGCCAAAGTGCCGAACCTGAATAGCAATAAAGGCATCATTCCCAGCTCGGAATTGAAGGATATTGCCGATCAGGTGCTGGAACAGTATGCAAATGAAACCTTGAAGCCTCACCTTCGTTCCTTGCTGGACTCCCTGGAAACGGATGACCTGAGGATTGCCGTGACCGGGGGTGGATCGACGTATTCGCCGATTCAGGATATTGCCAAAAAATTCGCGGATCATCATAACGTATCTTTTATCTACGTGCCTCGTGAGCTGGCCATGAAATCGGCGGCTCTCGGTTACCGGAAGATCATTGAAATGGCAGCCGATCCCGGAACGTATTTGATCGCTGATTTTGGCAACTCCAATACGGTGTGCACGTCCTTGGCGAAAGGAAACATGCATTGAGCAAGGGGCAAAAGACCAAAACGATTAGTATTTCCTTGGCAACTGACAATCCATTGGAATCCAGAATCGCCCAGGCCATCGAAGATCGACGACACATTCAGATTGCAGACGTGCTGTACGTGGCGGGGCCTGATTTGCTCAAAGCTCTGGCCATTAAAGGCCTGGTCATGATCGAGCGGGAATTTCCGCATCAGTTCGAAACACACAAGACGGAGGCTTTGGAAAAACCGACGCCGATTAAGAAAAAACAGCCTGTTCACGAGCGAACAGACAAAAGTGCCCTGGACATGTGGGGCGGAGCTACCACTTAAGCTGCATCCTTTGAGCTGGGGGACCCTTCCCCAGCCCTTATCCTTTAAGGAGAGTGCTCATGCGGGTCCACAACAATACGCACAGCATCCTGTTTGGCTATCTGCTCTGGATTTTCGGATTTACCGGCGCCCACCGTTTTTATTATGGCAAACAGATTTCGGGTGCGATCTGGTTCTTCACGCTCGGACTCCTTGGCATTGGCTGGCTTATTGATGTCTTTTTGATTCCGTCCATGGACCGCCAGGCGGACCGCAAGTATCAGGATGGGCCCCTGGATTACAATATCCTCTGGCTGCTGCTGACGTTTTTGGGCGTTTTTGGGGTCCATCGCTTCGTCATGGGCAAGTGGCTTTCCGGGCTCCTTTATTTGATCTCCGGCGGCCTGTTCCTGGTCGGTGTGCTCTACGACTTCTTCACCCTGAATGGCCAGGTCGACGAAATCAACCGGCAGCGCTACCTTCCGACCCGGCATCCCCAACACCCCTGAAATCCTGTATGATGAACCGTGGATGTATTATCGGGACAAGGGTGAGGTCAACGGTGTCGAAATTAAAAGAGGGTTGGGTTTCCCAACTCGAGACGTTAATCAGGGGCCGGGAAAATCGAGACGAGTGGGTTGATGACTCCGTTTCGGCTGGCACCAGCGTGGATACGGTCCATATCCAAACGCTCCAGGGTCTGGTGACCTTCAAGGTGCGTGCGGATACGTCCTGCAAGGCCGTGACAGCCCTGCTGCAGGCGGCCAGTCAACCTGGTTGTAAGCTGGAAGTTGTACGCGGACCGCGGGGCGGATTGCGCCTGGGCGTGAACGGCAAGTTTGATCCGCAGCTGAATCTGATGGTTAAAAAATAACGGGGACTGTTGCGGCATAGTTCAGGCTTTGTCTCGCCCTGGCTTTCCTGGCTTGGGCGGCAAAGGTCGCCGCTTCAGAATCTCGACCCGGGCGATCCGATCCATCTGAATTTGAACCTATACCTTACTCCGATATGTGAGCTTTTGCCTTTCGCGAACATGCTCTCGATCATCTATTGCCGCTATTTCATCAAGTTCCTGATCTCAACCTCTCTAACATCCCAAAATGACTTCATTCGATAATCCAATATCCATGGAGGGCTTTCGTATCAAGCCTGCCTGGAGCCAACTCACGGCGTCTCTATCTCCGTCTGTTTTAAGCCATGAAAAGGTCTATGCGTCGACTGCCTGCGCAAGATCTGTTTCCATTTTGAAAACAGAAATTCAAATATTTAACAGCCAGGTCCTCTGAGTCCCACGACCTGCCGTCATCCACCGTTCATGCCGTGCGGCTATAACTCATGGCATACGGATGGCTCCTACAGCATGGATGGCGCTGTGATGCGGGCCTGCGCTCGCGTTGCGAACGGGGACGTTGCATGCACCGATTGGTATCGTGACATCCTCTCGGGAATAAATTCCCGAGCATCCTGTAGTTAGGATGCGATGAGTCCTGGAAGATCCTTCCAGGACTCTTGAAATTTGCAGGAGAATGGCCCGAGGGCCAACCGTCTGCTACGACCCGAGTATAACCCGGGAAGGCGGAGCCACACCGCTGATTCGTATCTTTTCAGTAAATTAAGACAGGATTGTTGGTCCCTCGGAAATTCAAACCCGCATTCAGGGCATGAAAATTTCCTTATCTCTGGTTTCAGTCCGTCCTTCAGCTTGCGATCACACTGGGAGCAGGTTCTGGTCGTTCCTCTTTCATCGACTTTTTGGAGTCTCTGGCCAAGGCGCTGAGCCTTGTAGTGCAGTATGTCGATGAGCTTTTGTAGAGGATTATTATTTTGAACAGCTCGATTGATTTTGCGATTCACAAAGGCGCTGCCGGTATCGGCAAGTGTCTCCCGTTTGTCCCAGTCT
>NZ_DASQYZ010000454.1:0-11735 GCF_035638955.1 Oligoflexus sp.
CGTCTTCCCTGGAGAGATCGGGAAAAAGGCCGAGTAAGCCTCAGCAAGAGCCCTGGTGCCCGACCGGCCAGGGAAGCGCTGAACGCCCGAAGGCCAGGAATCTCCATCCATAGCCCCTGGCTTGGGTGGAGAGGTTTAAAAGAACATAATCAGGTCCCGTGCACGAGGTGCCATTCAAGCAGCTCGGGACAATCCGTGTTTCGACGAAATATCCAGGGCATCGGTCTTTGCACAGCCGTCCGTTGTAATCCTAAAAAACGCTGCGTCCGGTCAAAGCTTCCTTCTGCCCTTCCCGATACAAGGGCGTGACCTGGGCCATCGCCGCGTTGCAGGTCGTGCCATTGAGAATGCAGCCTTTCAGGGCGCCCGAGCCTGCCATCCGAAGCGAATGTTCGATCAGGTATCTGTCACGCACGAATTCGCTCAGGCTCGCTTCGAAGGCATCCAAAGCCATCAGGCGTGATGTAGCTTGAAAGGTCTTCCTTAAGGTCTGCACCTGAACGCCGACGGCGACGATGATGGCCGCAAGGATGCTTCCCGCGATCATGACCTCGAGCAAAGAGGCTCCTGTCTGCCCGGTCCACGGTGACTTTCCTGACCGATTCTTCACAGGGCACCTCGCTTGATTGGGGCACAGATGGGAGGTCCCCCGGCACTGAAGCCAACCAAAACTTCCTTGCCCGCGACGCAGTCACCTGGCGTCACGCCTGTTACAGAACGAGTGAATGCTGGCGCGTTGATGCAGTCCACGGCCGTAGCGCTGATCCGTGTCGCAAAGCCGACTTCTCCCGCAGCATCGGCTTCACAGCTGTAAGACTCGTCGCCGGCCTCGCGCGTAAGGTTATTCCTTTGCATGCTGCCTTGGCGATATAAGGTATCGTTGATGAGGATTCTGTAATCTACCGTAATGGCACCAGCCATATCACAGGGGGCTGCCTGGCGGCAGAGTCCGGTGAAAACGGCCTCAATTCTTACCGGACAGCTTTTTTCCTTGCATGGGGATCGGAAAGCCGAAAATCCGCCGGTCGTCGGCAAATCTTTACTTAGAAAAAGTTCTATAGGCTTCGGACCGGCTGGGCAGTTGGCACCGTCCTCTGTCAGACAGTTTAAGAGCAGGGGATTTTGAGTTTTCGCAATATTAAACGCGGCACTATCATGGAAGCTCCGGCGCAGATCATCTTCCAGCATCTGCCACACATTCCGATCCTTGGTGAAACTCTGCAGACGTAGGGTGGAAAAGAGGGAATCTTTTACTAAAAGCAATAAGCCAAGCCCCAGGACCATCGCAAGGATGACCTCAAGGAGTGAGAAGGCGTCAGTGTGTTTTCGCTTCATGGAATGACCTCGTCCTCCCTTTTCGGTATGAATAAGCAGTAGCTGAAGAGGAGAGGTATGCGGCTTGATAAAGAATTGACCGCAACTACGACGACCAGATAGCGAGCAGCACCCAGAGCTCGGAAATATCAACAGGACTGCTGTTGAGACTGGTATCGCGTTGACCAGTTCAACCCTACAAGAAAGTATTCCAGCTGGAATAATGGGTGCTATTTCTAAACCGGGAACACGAGTTTTTGCTTTGATGCGAGTATGCTGTCGTTTGGCTCAGCGGGGACTCACGAAATCATCCCGCGACGTTTGGGTAACTCTTAAGATCTCCAGAAAGGAGAAGACATGAAGCAAACTCATGTGACCCGACACGGAAAATATTTGGCGGCAACGGCATTCGCTGCTGGCATCCTTGTTACCCCGGGAGCGTTCTCAGGAGAGAGACAGACTGCGGAGGCATCACCGTATATCGTCATTGAGAACGAGCCCCCTGCCAGACTCATCGTGGACCAGCCGCTTCCCGAAGGTTTGGAGCTAGGACTCGTTTGGATTCAGTACAGAGTCGAAAACGTGCGAGTCTTACCGGTATTTGGGGAGGCAGCCACGAAGGTGTCTCCGCGGATCGGGCATGTTCATGTTCACGTCGATGACCAACCCTTCTGGTGGGTTGAGGCGAGCAGCAACAACACGATAGACATTGCCGGACTACCCGTAGGGCCGCACAAGGTCAAGGTTGTCCTGGTCAATGCCAATCACGAGCCCATTCCTGGGCAATCCAAGACCATCTCTTTTGTATTGTCAAAACAACTCAAACAATGAAGTTGAGCGAAAGCATCTCCATTCTTATTGTCACGCGCTTGATCTTGGACTGAGCAGAATCCATCGGGATCCAGGATCAGCGAGTTGGCTGTGCACTTGACGTATCAGGCCCATCAACCATGCGACGCAGAGAAGAATTCCTGGGAATTCGTGTTGTGGTCGTGGATGACGACACGGTTGACCCATTGCAGCTTCGTCATAATTTCACCCATTGCCCCATTGGTTTTTGGGCTTCGGCAGCCAGCGCCGTGGTCCCTGTCGATGCGTGTCAAAGGACATGGATAGGGGTTTAGGTAAACCTGCATAATTCGACCTTTAACTCCATTGTCTCGGGACCTTTCTGCCCCTCCCATAATTTCTCCAAGCCAGGCGACAGCAATTTCTTCAAGAATATCGGCTCGAGGCCGAAACCTTCACGGGGACACTTGTGCACTTGTGCGCCCCGCAGCTCATCTCGAACATTCAACTGGATTGACGATATGCTGACAAACCTCATCCCGATGCTGTGCGCCCTGCTGCTTGCTCCTGCCATAGCCTGGGGCAAAAGTCGAACGCTCGTGAAGATCGATGAAGGCAAGGTTGAGATCGAGGACTATAAGAACGAGATTCTTCGCCTGACGGGTGACTGGCGCTTTATCGACAAAAACATCAGCAGCATCGATGAGGTGCAGTTCAAAAATCTGCCTTTTAAAAATGCCTATCTTGGCAGCACCTACTGGACTACTTACGCCGCAGGCCCAGCTCGTGGCGCCTTTATTATCCGGGTCGATGCCGATCGCCCCTACTCGCTCTTCGCCGTCACGCCGGCTCTGTCGGCTCGTTCTCAGCTGCTCATTATTAACGATCAAGGCCGGCGCGAGATCTTCGTTGACGATCAATTCGGCCAGAAGAGTCTTGAAAAATCCCGTAGGGAACTGACTAACGTCACCTTCCGCTTGGATTTAGCCCAGGGCTCCAATTACTTGATCCTCAATTATGAACAAGAACCTGTTACTATCGGTGGCGTGGAAAGCGTAGCCGCCGGCTTCCGCGGAGCATTCGAAATCGGCCCCCAGCAGGATTTCCTGCAGGAAATCTTTGCCGAAAAAGTCACTCTCCTGATCCCGACGGGAATTTTCTTATGCCTCGCGATCTACAGTCTGCTGATCTACGTCTCGCGCCGCGGCAAGGACCTGGAGTCGCTGCTGCTGTTTGGCTTCAACATCCTTATGTTCCTCAAAGAGATCGCCTCGCAGAATGTGCTTGGTCACTTTATGCAGAGCAATGCCCTGACCCAACTGGTAGCCTCGTCAGTGATGTATACGCCTATTCTGACGGGTTATTTCGCTATTTTTGTCGTCACACTGCTGGTCAAATCCAGACTGCTGCGTGTGCTGCGCGGCATCAGTCTGGTACTAGGCCTGGCGGCCTGCGCGACCAATAGCATCCTGGCCCTGGCAAGCCGCATGCCGGATATCCAGGCTCTCAACTGGGTTTATATCGCCTGCAACAGCGTGGTCGTATTCCTGGTGTTTCTGCCTTATGTGATCATCTACGGCATCCGAAGCAAACGCATGGACATCATGCTATTAGGTGTGGGCTACCTGGCTTTAACTGCGGGCATCCTCTTCGATTTCTATAAGGTCGTCAACAGCATCGATTTTCCCTGGATGGCTATGTGGGGCGGCACGGTGCTATCGGTGGTCTTTGCTCGCAATAACTCCAAGGTGTTTGCGCTAACCTTTGAGCGCAGCGAACAGCTTAACCAGGACCTGCAGATAAAAAACGCCGAGGTGCGCGACCTGAATGCCAGCCTGGAAGTCAAAGTGCTGGAACGCACCGCCGAGGTGCGATCGCTCCTGCAGCATATCCCGCAGGGTATTCTGACGATTGTTGAGGGCGGTGGCATTGGCCAGAATTTTTCCGCTCACCTGCCTGTACTCATCGGTCGGTCTGATATCGGCGGCCAGAGTTTCAAGGAACTGATCCTCGATCGTTCCGAACTAAGCCGCAACGCAAGCGATCAGGCCTGGCAGACGATCCTCGCGAGCCTCGGCGAAAACGTGATGAATTTTGAAGTTAACATCGGCAATCTACCCACAGAGTTCGCATACCACGGCGCCCATCCTATGGTGCTCAAGTGCACCTGGAACGTCGAGCTCGATGCCCAGGACACCGTGAAGCGCATCCTAGTTACGCTGCTTGATGTGAGTGCCGAGGTGGAAGCCCGTCGAAAACTGGATGACAAAAACAAGGAATTCAATATCGTGCGTCAGCTGCTGGATATCGGCGCCAACAAGGCAAAGCAGTTTTTTTCTTCGGGTCAGCAGCTGCTCAGCGAGAATGAAAGACTGATCGGCAGCGCACCCGTCGATGTCGAGACGGTGAAGATCCTGTTCGTCAACATGCACACACTCAAAGGCGCCGCCCGAACCCTGCAGCTGATTGAAATATCCGAGGTATTCCATCTGGTCGAAAGCTACTACGCGGATATCCTAAGGAATGGCGTTCCTATCGAAATGGACAAACTGCAGTCCGACTTCAAACCGGCCCTGAAAATATTTCAGCAGTATGAAGCCGTGAACCGCGATGTACTGGGCCGTACCGAGGACGATAGCAAGGTGATCATCGACCGTGATTTTCTGGAACGCAATTTCCAGATCCTCAACTTCCTGGATGGCACTAACGCTCTCGATTCCAATCTTCAGGACGTGATTCATGACAATCGGGATGAGCTGATAAAGCTTATCTTCATGTCGCTGCCACTGATGCTTGACGATACCCTGAAGCAAGCCAATCGTATCGCCAAGGACCTGCAAAAGGGTGAGCCGCATATTTCCATTGATATGGCGGATATTTTGATCAATCACCGCCAGGAGATGGCGATCAAAAATGCCTTTGTGCATCTGCTGCGCAACTCCCTGGACCACGGCATCGAACATCCCGATGTCCGCATCAGTAAAGGCAAAGACCCACGGGGTCACATCAAGCTGGCTGCAGTGGAAAAAGATAATCTCATCCAGATACGTTTTGAAGATGACGGAGCCGGCCTGGCCATCGCTCGCCTTCGGCAGAAAGGTCTGGCTCTGCAGCTGATCCAGGAAGATGCCAGCGTGCAGGAGGTCGCGGAGCTGATCTTTCACCAAGGCATGTCGACAGCGAACGCCGTGTCCCAGGTCTCGGGTCGGGGCGTGGGGATGGATGCGGTACGTCGCTTCATTGAAGCCGAATCCGGCCGTGTGGAATTGCATCTGGGCAACTGCCTGGATCCCAAGCTCGAGCTTTATCGCTTCCATTTTATGATCATTCTGCCTTGTCAGGAAAATAGACAAATCCACCGCAGTCGAGTGGCCTGAGCGAAGTCCTTTCCACAGTCGTTTGAGTGGAAGACCGTTGCCGACCCTTGGGCGGTTGGCAGTCACGATCGAGCAGGTAAAAAAAATCGATTCTGAACAAGAACGATTGGTTTTAAACGAGGGTCAAGACTTTTCAATGTAACAAGATCAACGCCGCATCCGCCGAAGATATTGGAAAGTTTTTCAAGCATTTCAGGCCACCAAAGGAGACTCGGCGTTTCCCCTTCTTCAAACTCAACCAACACATCAGCATCGCTATTCGGCGAATAATCTTCCCTGAGCACTGAACCGAAAAGCGCTTCACTTTCTGCTCTTGGTGGACTACACCACTCCTTGAAAGAATGGCTAAGATGTTTGTTTTGATGCTCTAGTCAATCTCTCCGTAAGGATTGGTTCCAGAGTGTCAACAAGAAGGTAGCAGCTGAGAATTTATTACGGTTCCTACCTGAATCTTTGAAAGGAAGGGAGGATTGAGGTGGGGCCTGCAGAACGCTACGGGTTCTTTAACTTCGTTGGGGTGCCAACGGGCTTATCTCCATTCCAATTAATACCCCATATCTGATCGATATTATTGGGTACTTGATCTATCACCTTTTGGATCTCACTATGGCGCCCCCATAGATTCAGATCCATAATTGGAAACACGAGCCATTTCTCATGGTCTGGATATAAAGGGATATGCTTCGAAAGCTGCTTGTCGGCTTTCTCGATGTTCTTTTTAATTTCCTCAAACTGAATTTCCGGGAAGCCAATTTGGAAATCCATTGAATCAAACCATGCAGCCTTACCTTCATTGGTCGCTTTTACGATCTTGAAATGGACGTTCCCCTCGACATGAACAAAAATATCTTCATCGGGTTCGTATTCCAAATCATCCTTGGCAACTTCTACTTTGCTAGGGAAGTTGGATATAATGGGAAGGATTTTTTGCACAGCTTCTTCCAAAATTCTTTGCCCATTGATTTTCGAAATATGCATCTCGCCGGTAGTTGTAATATAGAACTCTCCGCTCCAGCCCGGTTCTTTTTCTAGGCGATCCTTCAACCTTTCGACGGTGTGAGCCCACATGCTGTTTTGTTTGTTGGCTTGTGGGTTGTCGATTCGCTTGACTTCAATAAGTAATTTTCTTTCAACAACCTGAATGTCAGGTGTCTTGTCGCGGGATTCTGGAATTTTCTTCACCGTTACGTCTTCATTGAAAACAGCTTTGCACAAGTTGAGCGCTACATCAGTTTCAAATCCATCGTCAGCCATAGGCGAGCATCTCCCTCTGGGTCCTCAGGTCTATTCTTTCCAGGCATCCAGTTCTGCATCATATATTTTCACTTCGTAGAGGCCGCTATCCTGGCTTCTTCCAAATCATTAGTATAGTCGTAAAGGAATTGGAGAGAGTCAATCCCGGAGTTTGGGTCGCGGGGACCAAGGGGTTTATTGGAAATAAATCACTTAAACCAAGACCCGCGCAATAACCCAATTAAACCCAGATTCTATTATCTCTTCTGTAATTTTGGCGCGATAGTCAGTCATAAAATTCATTAATATCAATTAGATATAGAAAAGTCATGACAGTTATAACTTTTATCTAATAACTGTTATATTATCTGCCGATAAGTAGGAGTATTTCGGAGCGTGTAAACTGGGATGAGGCAAAGAACACTCTGCTCAAGCGCGAACGCGGTATCGGCTTCGAAGAAGCTTTGGAGATTTTTCAAAGCGACTACGTTATCCAGAATAAGAATGACGATCCAGAACAGTACAAAGCAATTGGATTTGTGAAAGGCAAACTGGTGACGCTCATCGTGGAAGTCCGAGAAGACGACCTTGGAGAGTATGATTGGCTTGTGACACTTTGGAAGTCAACTTCGAGTGAGGCAAAAATTTATGAGCAAAACGCCTAAAAAAAGTAAAAAGAAAAAGTCCGCGACGATTGAACACATCGAAGCCGCCTCTCTACGTGGTGAAGATACAAGTCAGTATTTTGGCGAGGCAAAACGTATGCCGCCGAGGGAAGTTCAGAAAATTGAGAAGCGTGACAACATCATTAAACTGAACGTTGATCTCACAGAGGAGTTTCTGCGGGAGTTAGACGAAGTCGCGTTGTTTCTAAATATCTCGCGACAAGCTGTTATGAAAACTTACTTGAAAGAGGGCGTTGATCGCCACTTTCTGGCCAAGCAAGCTCGGAAGATGGGCTGAAAATTTTGGGTCACAGACTCATAGACCTGTTTCTTCAGCCCGCGAACGCGGGCTCAAAACAAGTCCATGTGACCGCGCAGCGGGCCCATATCTATCCTGGGATTTATCTGAACCCAAACGAAAAAACCCGCAGCCGATTTCTCGTACTGCGGGCTTTTCATGGTGGAGGTAAACGGGATCGAACCGATGACCTTCGCAATGCCATTACGACGCTCCACCACAGCTACTGCAACTTAGCCTAAGTACTAGGGGATTGCAAGGCAGTAGGCGATTTTTGGCAAAAGGGATTTATCAGCAGGCGTTGTCGCGATGACCCGCTGCCTGAAATTGCACGTTTTAAAATTGCTCGTCACCATCCCTGAGTGTCGCTCTGGCTTTCTTCCGAAGAATCCAGATTCATCCCGAATACTGGGGGAAGGAGATTTGAATGCCTTTTTCGGTATTGGGTAGGACGATGTATGATACTTGCGTCCTGAATTAAACCCCTCAGGGGTTGCTGGAAGATTATCGGCAAGAAGGAAATTCTGTAAATAGCCCAACTGCCGCCTTACATAATGCTGCCAGTATACCTCAAATGCAGGTCGCACTTGGGAGAAACGGGGGTTACTTCGCATGCGTTCGAGAAGCTAACTTTCCAGCGCAGCAATAGACGAGTCGAGTATCCTTCTTGCTACTAAATCTCTTGTCATGTGGTGTTCTCGGCAAACAAATGTTCTTGGTGGCAGCGCGCTTTCGTTATCATGAGCTGGGCATTAATGCAGTCGTGAAAATGTTGCCACAAAATAAGAAAATCCAGGCCACAGCGATTACTTCAATTTGATAGTCGATGCCTGAGCCTCCAGATATATGCAATTCATTAAATCCCGATCTGGAAAAATTTAAATTCAGTTCCTTCATAACTAATACCCTATTATGTAAAACCTATTTAGGAAGCTGGAGCTCCAACATAGATCTCTTGGTGCTCAGGATTTTTTAATTACTTGACGCTTCTGCGTGTAGCATCTAAATGTTTTTGCAGCTTGAAGCCTTGAGCAGTATTGTTTAAGGGCAGAACGGACCTAGCAATGGAGGTTAGTTGATGGTTCTTCGCGGTTCAGTGTTGAAAATGGACAGCAAACGCATGAGATTGCTTCTTAAGAAGAAAGCTGACGAACTTACTGGAGATTTTGGCTATTATCCAAACGAGGTGCAGCCTGCTCTGCGTTTTGCTCAGAAGATTCTTGATGGAAAACGAACTGGCGCATTGATCTCTCCCTTTCAAAGCGGGAAGACAAATATTATTGCTTGTATATTTTTTTTGCTGAAGGGCGTCTTTCCGGACATCAAAGGAATCGTTGTATGTGCGAATGATCAAGTTGATCTTCGTTCTCAGAACAACGAGCGACTCGAACATATTCCTGGACTGAAAGTTCTTTCGCGCTCGGATCGGCAGGACTGGGCGGAAAGCTCAGATCTTATGATTGTATTCTACGACGAAAATCATTTCGGTGATGGAATCAATATGACCATCAATGATTTTTTCGAAAAGCATAAGGTGAAAACCACAAAGAATATATTTTTTTGCGGTGTTTCTGCAACGCCTTTCACGTCGCTTGATTGCCTTGAGTTCGAAGAGTGGCCTAACCTCGATGAGCTTGAAAAAGCTGGCTACAATTCTCCACGCATGATGCTGAAAAATGGCAGATTTCAGGAGGCTGATGAGCTTTTTGTCAGACAGAAAGTTGGCGATAAGGTACGCGTTCAGGTGAACTCGAAATCGAAGGTCTGCAGGCATATTGAAACTATACTCAATGGAAAGATGCCGTCTGGCTATGCAATGGTTCGAGCGAAGTCGAGTGAGGCAGAGATCCTTGAAGAATATCTGAAGAACCTCTATGGTGAGCGCATATTTATCAAGCAATGGAACATGAATAATCGGGATTTCTCGACGACTTTCTTCCAACAAGAAAGACGTGGTATCTTTACTTTGGTGATTGTTCAGCAGAAAGCCCGGATGGGTAATACCATAGATACCCGGTATTGCCACTTCATGTATGAAAATGCTAATTCCTCGACCATTGACACTATAACCCAGAGTTTTATGGGCAGGGCTTGCGGATTCGGCAAGCAGGACCATAAGGCTATCATTTACTCTCATCGGGACAAAGCGATGGCGTATGACATTCTTATTAACAGTGATGGAAAAATTGACGACCTTGAGCGTTTCACAGAATTCTGTCGGAGGCTAAAACTGCGTCCCGCCGCAAGGGCTTCTTTGAACACACGCGTACCTGAGTATGAGCTCGAGCTCATGGTCGAAAAGACCTTTCATGGCCGTACTAAACCAGAAGCTATTGAGGTGTTCATCCGCGGAGAGCTTGAAAAGCGGGGGCTTAAGCGTTCCAACGGGTCAGTTCGGACACTTTCTAAGACTAAAATTCCAGCCCGTAAGAAAGGGCGTCGGGCCTTCGATCCCACGGAGTCCTATACCAAAGTGTTCTGTGACAAAGATCCTGGCAGCTGGGGTGCAATGGTTTATGACAGCTATCACGACGAATGCAAACCTAACTTTGCGAAAACATGGAAGGGGATCATTGTCAAGATTGTTGTAAGGACTGAGCGTCCGACCGGGCTTAAGAACATCATTGGCCCGACTGATAAGAGCCTGCACCCCACTTTTCGTCGGGATGTGCGGGGCGTAATGAATGATGGCCTCGAAGCCTGACAGTAATCTGTTCGAAATTGCTGCTGAGCGACCTTCGCCTCGACAGAATTCTTGGAGCGCGTGCATTGTCGCAGCAGATTTTTCTTGCATGAATACATGTGGCGCAATGATCGGATTGAACGGCGATCCGTCTATTCCATTGACGCTACGGGCTACTAGCCGGTCTAAAGTTTGATATAGAACGCTCGGAAAGATTCCGAAGGTTTGGAATTGAGCTCCGAAGCTTGCTAACCCGACGCTGGATTCAATAGCCTATCTGCGCTAGTTTAGACAGGCTGTTGAAAAAAGGTTTCACGTGGGCAAGTGTGCAGCCTTCTTATGTTTTGAGCAATTGCACACATGCACTTGCACTCGTCCACTTCTGGATCAGCGGCGGCTCATGATGATTGCCATTCGTCGCAAGACCTAGGATCAGGAAGATTTATTGAGGCGACTTGTTGGGATCTTGCCTTTCGTTTGAAATTTCCGTCCGTCAGCATTTCAAACTCCATTTTCCATCTCCTCATTTTAACCGTTTCGAATATCAACTGTATCATAACCATCATACAACGAACGTCAAATACAGCATGCTTTTTATCAACTTGCTAATGATCATTACGTCTTAATTGATGTTGACTTTGAAACATTTAACAAAAGTGGAGGTTGATCGATGAAAGTTGAATGCAAATTTTCGGCTAGGTGTGTAATGCAACTAGTTATTCGCGTCTAAGGAGATGAAATGTTCACAGAATTCTCGTCCATGGGTCTTACACCATGAACTTTTTAAGCTAAATGCTTTCGTAAAATCAAACATTCCGTGAGAGGATACGTCTATCTCGCTCCACAATTCGGTCTTCTCGTTGTTTGGACATCCACAAGAAAATAGAGATTTCTCGTCCTTTAGTAATTTGTGATATCTATCGGAAGCCATAATGGTCCCGTCAGAAAGCGAGGCCAGCTTAAATGCCATATTCACGGGTTTCCCTGCCCATACCTCATTTTGTCGATCAGATCTTTCATTTTTCCTTTTGAGTCCAAGTTTTCTAACTAAGACATCTTTTGTGTCAATTCCAATATGAACGCCTATGTCCTGGTCAGAGACTGTCCTTATATTACTAACGAAGACTTCGTCACAAAAGGTTTTGAATGAAACAGCTGATGCGAGGGCTGTATACAGCTGATTGGAGTCGAACAGTGCAAATATTCCATCGCCTTTCACGTCAATATATCGAGCATCTATCTCATGAAACATTTTAACAGCGGTGCTCGTAAAGAGCCTATATGCCTTGGCTGTGCTTTTTGGTTTTGAGCTGGCACTAAGTTTTGTAGATCCCTTCATATCCCTATATCTCAGCCAAGTATGAGACAGTTTCTGC
>NZ_DASQYZ010000455.1:0-7921 GCF_035638955.1 Oligoflexus sp.
TTTGAGCTTCAGTGTCAGGTGCATTTTATCTCCTCAACGGCTTGTATGGTAACCATACGAAATACAATAATCAACATTATTTGAGTGTATTAAATAGGATTAATCACGACCATATGACAAGTCACAAGGATTGGATTTCTGCCAAACCTGTGTCTATAACATCGGCTATCACATCGTCTGGTCAACAAAGTACCGACGCAAAGTTATAGAAGGAGCAGTTGAAACCAGGTTGAAGTCACTTTTTCAAGAGATAGCCAGGGATTTCGAGTTTGAAAGCAAAGAAATGGAGGTGATGCCCGATCATTGTCATGTCTTCGTTTCATGTCATCCAAAGATATCGCCATCAGATATCGTTAAATGCCTGAAAGGCATTACAGCAGGAAAACTCGTTCAGGAGTTTCCAGTCATCAGGAAAAAACTTTGGGCAGGGCATCTGTGGAACCCGAGCTATTATATCGGTACCGTTGGAAATATGAGTAAGGATGCGGTTCTTCGATATATTCAAAATCAAAAAACAGAAGGCGCGGAGAAGTAAACTTCCCCGAATGATAGACAGGCAGCCTTACACCCCCTCTTTAAAAAGAGGGGGATTTCGAGGAGGCGGACCCAAAGCGGGTGTGGAATAGGCATAATTCATTCATGAATAGCTGCAGAATCCGAAAGTGTCCATGGATTCTGGTCAAAAGTAAAATGCGTCCGACAGAGTCAGGACGCAGTTTGCAGTCAGCTGAAAACAGTCGAATCAAGGCGCTGAAAGCAGATTAACAGCCTGACCGCAGGGTAACTGTACCACTTTCCGATCATCGGCGATATGCAGACAGTTGCCGGTTTTTGCGCTTCGGAATTGGAATTCACCCGTATCTATATTCACGCCGGTAAAGGTCCAGAGTTCATCGATATCGCCACCGCGTTTACAGGCTCCAAGCAGAATGCGAGCCGAAGCTGCCGCAGTCGCCACGGAATCCAAACGAACACACATCTGAGTCCTTTGATCGACAATCAAAAACTGCGCGCCAAAACTTTCCGTCTTGAACTGCTGACGAATCGGAGGCGGGGTCACACAGGGCAGACCCAGGAGTGTGGCACCGCTGAGCGTACTGCCGAACTCAAGGCAGGTTTGCGTGTTGTCCGCGTTCATACGATAGAACTGCCAGGCTATTTTACTCAGAGTCCCCGCTGGATTTGCGACCGGTGTTCCCGTCGGTGCAGGGGTTGGCGTAGGGGCCGTTCCTGCCGATTTGGTTGTGGTACCAGGAGCATCGGCCTTGGGCAAGGACGAAACGCTGATGGTTTCCACGCGGGAACGTTCCACAGCCAGTTCCTTTTCCAGGATTTCAATGCGATCATTCAAGTCAGTAATCTGGGCATTGGCGCGACGAATTTCTTCGGACAAGGAATCCATTTTCCGCAGAAGATCACGGATCGTAGCGGCATTATCCAGCAGCTTACCGAGCAGATCTTCCCGCTCCTTGACGGCGGCATCCATTTTCACCTGAATGAGGGCCTTCTCATTCGGGGTTGTGGAGGCATCCAATTCCTTTTGCAGGCGCATGATGTCCAATTCCACCGAGGCTCTTTGGGTGTTCAATTCATCACGTTCCAAAGTCAGCTCAGCGATCAGGCGAGCGCCTTCCACTTGCTGCGCTTCCAATTGGGATATCAGGGCATTACGCTCCTGCTTGAGTTTATCGAGATTGGCTTCTGAAGTCAGATCCGAGGACGAGGCCAGGCCTTCCGCGACCTGAATTTCTTTCATAGAGCGGCGCTTGCAGGCAGTCTGGGTCACAATCAGCATAGCGATCATTCCAAGAACTATACGCATAGTGTGGTTCCTCTCCATGTCGGTACCAGATACCTACAAGATGCGGGCCAATTTATTATCTAATATTTTCGCTAAGTTCGATAGCGGGGGCTGTCAAAGATCCTGTCATCAAGGGCTGGGCTTCTGTTCAGCTTTTTTTCGCTCGATCCAGACCTTATAGTCCTGACCTTCCGGGCGAAAAGCTTTGACGAGACCCCCACCGGATCCGTTCAACGTGATGATGATGCTGCTTTTGGGGGGCACGACCTTGAGCCAGGCGCTGTCGGTTTCGGGGATATAGAAGCGTTCCACCCCTGCGGTAAACCCCGACCAGGGGCAGGTTCCCTTCAGAAAGAGGTCGCAACTCGACGGCTTTTGTTCACAGGCACCGCCCCAACTGGGCTGATGGCTTGGACTTTCATCCAGACACAGGCATTGGACGGCTTCCCGATCCACCAGCGGTCCTGAGGTGGGCCGACAGGGATCATGCCGACCCATGGCCAGCCGGTAGGTGACATAGTGCCCGGAAATATGATCCAGAGGATCAAATCCTTCGACAGGCAGCTCCACATCCACACCGCTCCTGCCCTGATTGCGTAAACGCAAGGTCCAAAGTCCCAGCACAACGATTGGCAGCAGCAGGGCCACCCAGAGTTTTACGGAAGATGATTTCATTGCAAAATATCCTTGAGTCGGGTTTGCAAGCGATCATGATATCGATACCAGAGATGCAGAAGGCCCAGCACCAAGGCGCCAAAAATAATCAAACCGGCACCAGTCATGAAAAGCGTACCAAAGAGCGTAAAGAATAGAGTAAAAATTCGCGCGGCCATCAGCAGGGTGAGCGCATCAAAGATGCGTCCACGGTCCCAGTGCAAGGCCAGAAGGCCGAGCGCACTCATCTGCACGACAAAGATCACCGTATCCAAAAAGTTGGGCAGATTATTTAAAAGATCCCGATGCGCGAAATCAGCAACGCCCCAGCGCGCGAAGAATCCCAGGGCGACCACAGCGGCCGCCGCCCATTGCGAGCGGGTCAAACGCTGGCGCAAAACGCCGAGCCAGAGAGCGGCAAGTGCAGCAGCCCCAGCATATTCCCAAACTGTAGGCACCGATGAGGAGGGTCGAACGGCCATGCACCAAGGCCCCATAACCACCACAACAAACGAACCCAGGAGCAGAGTGGTGGTTCTTTGTGGTTCCGGCAGCGTCCAGCGGCCTTTCCAGCTGGCAAGAATGCAGAAGCATGTCACTGTAAAAAGGAGCCATTCAAATCGCATAAAAGCATGTGTGGAGGAACCTTGAAAAACAAAGGCCAGCCAGGCCCAGGAGAAGCTCCCATACCACAGCACAACCGTGTACCATGATCGTGCCCGCAGCATGACGCCTAGACTCAGGATCGACCAAAGCGCAGCCCCGCGCCAACCGTCGCTGGGTACATGGAATATCTGAGCGATTAAGCCAATGCCGGCGAGGATCGAAAGAATATACAGCACGTGAAGGCCCTCGCGGACCAGTCCGGATTTTTGATCCCAACGCTGCAGAGCAAAGATCTGGGCGAACATCAAAACAAAGTAACAGCCGAGTTTGAACCAGCCAGGTATTGCATCCCAGTTCGCCGCAATCAAACTGATGATGCCCAAACCGATGGAGAGCACAGCCAGGAGGGTAAGGGCGAGCATCAGGCGCGAGGCGGGGGCCCGTGCGGCCTCAAACTGACGAATCCTGTGCGCCTGATCGGAAGTCAGAAAACCGTGGGTTTGCCAGTCATTCAGGTGCTTGTCCAGATTTGTCAACGCCATGCCGGTTATCCTCGTGTCTTTCTTAATGCGGTCGCGGCCCTCCCCAGTATAAACTCGAAAGCCTTGCGGGGGGAGGAAAACTTATGGACATCAGTGATGTGGCAGCCTTTGTGAAAGTGGTCCAGGCAGGGAGCTTCACCCAGGCGGCGCGTGCATTGGAAGCTCCGAAGTCCACCATCAGTGCCAAGGTCGCGGCTTTGGAAAAGCGATTGGGTGTGACGCTTCTGCAGCGAACCACCCGCAAATTGAATATGACGGAAGCTGGCGAAAGTTTTTTTCGAGCGTGTTCGCAAGCTCTGGCCGAGATCGAGGAGGCCGAGAATGCCCTGGCGCAGAGTCAGAGCACACCTCAGGGTCGGCTCGTGGTCACAGCACCGGTGAATCTCGGCCGATTTATTGCGCAATTTTTAGCCGGATTTCTAGAGAAATATCCTGGCATCCACGTGGATCTTTTGCTGACCAATCGTTATGTGGATCTCATTGGTGAAGGCGTCGATGTCGCGATTCGCGGCGGGACCCTCAAAAGCTCCAGTCTGATCGCCAAACGGGTAGCGACCAATGAGTCCCTGGTCGTGGCATCACCGGGCTATGCCGCGAAACTCAAAAGCCTCACGCACCCGCGTGATCTGGCGAATTATCATTGCCTGCGCTTTGCGGCTCGAAACGAATGGACCTTTCATAAGAACGGCAAGGCCTTTGTCGTGCCCATTCAGAGCCGAGTCTCCGTGGATGAGTTTCCCACCTTGCAGGCTCTGGCGGAAGAAGGTTTAGGACTGGCTCTGATTCCCAATATGCTGGTGCATGATGCTTTAGCCGAGGGCCGGTTGGTGCGAGTGCTGGCCGATTGGAAAGGCGAGACCAATTCGGTGAGTCTTGTATACCCTGCGCAACGTTATCAGCATCCCAAGGTTCGAGCCTTCGTGGATGCCTGTGCGGTGGCCCTGAAGGCCGCCTATGCACCTCTTTCATCTTAAAATATAGCCTCTTATAACTGTCCATCCAGCTGAACAATGTTTCCAGATTAACCCATCTATTGTCCAAACCCTCTTTCGCCGTAAAGTGGGGACGTGGACGATTTAACCAAGGGAGTTCATCTGTGAAAGACATAAATTTGGATCAGCTCTTTCAAAATGCACGCACGCATAGCGCCTGGCTCGACCGGCCTGTTGATGATGCTGTATTGCAAAAGATTTATGAAACGATGGAATGGGGTCCTACAAGTGTCAACTGTCTGCCGGCGCGGGTGGTTTATGTCAAAGCAGGTCCGATGAAGGACAAACTTTTGGAACACGTCATGCCTGGTAACGTGGAAAAGACCAGGACGGCCCCAGTGACGGCGATCCTGGCTTATGACCCGGCATTCTATGAGCAATTGCCCCAGTTGTTTCCGCACGCCGATGTGAAAAGCTGGTTCACTGGGAATGAAACGATGGCTCGGGAAACGGCCCAATACAATAGCGCTCTGCAGCATGGTTACTTTATACTCGCGTCCCGTGCGCATGGACTGGATGTGGGACCGATGGCCGGATTTAATAAGGACGGTGTGGATGCCACGCTGCTGGAAGGCACCGGTTGGAAATCCAGTCTGCTCGTGAACCTCGGTTATGGTGATGCCAGCAAACTCTTTCCGCGCAGTCCGAGGCTCGGCTTTGCACAAGGCGCGCGGATATTGGAATGAATGAGGGAGGACCTATGTCACAGGTTTCAGGAAAAAAATGGCCGACACTTTTTATATCGCATGGCGGTGGGCCCTGGCCCTGGATGGACTTTGGTCCGCAAAATCCTTATCAAGGTTTGAGGGCCTATCTGGAAAATATTCCCCAAAAGTTGGGCAAACCCCAGGCAATTTTGGTGATCTCGGGGCACTGGGAGGAGAAATCCTTCACAGTCATGACGCACGAGCAGCCGCCGATGCTCTATGATTATTACGGTTTCCCGGATGAGACTTACAAAATTCACTATAAGGCTCAGGGTTCCACGACGCTGGTTCGTCGTGTGCATGAGCTCCTGAACAAAGCTGGAATGCCGTGTGAGGATGATGCCGAACGTGGTTTTGATCACGGTGTGTTCGTGCCGCTTGGGGTCATGTTTCCCAAGGCCGATGTACCGCTCGTCCAGCTGTCGATGAAAAAAACCTATGATGTGCAGGACCACCTTAATCTCGGTCGAGCCTTGGCTCCTCTGCGGGAGGAGGGTGTGCTGATCGTCGGCAGCGGTCTCAGTTATCATAATCTGCGGGAATTTGGACAGCCCCGGGCGATTCCTGCCTCGAAGCAATTTGATGCCTGGTTGACCGCAGCGGTCACGAGCGGAACAGGTCAGGAACGCGAAGAGAAACTTCGGCATTGGTCGGAAGCACCAGCCGCGCGGCTGGCTCATCCGCGCGAGGATCACCTGATCCCCTTGATGGTTGCTGCGGGCGCGGCCCCGGAAGAAAGCGCGGTCAAGGTTTATAGCGATCAGATGTTTGGGCTCGAAGTGTCCGGCTTTCAGTTTGGTTGATCGTACTTCGGAAGATTTTCAATCGACCTCTGCAGCTGCTATACTGATACTTACGCATGATTTGCAAAAGGTAACGTTGCGCATGCGAGGGTTGCGAACCAGCGGTTGAGGAGTACATCGTTGAAAAACACAGGTTTTCTCATCGTAGCGTTGATGTTTACGGCTTGCACATCAGCGAAGACTCCTGAAGAACTGCAGGGAAAGGAAGGAGACATCCGTTGTCAGCCCACTTCCATCCCACCTCCCGTCGATTATCAACCCGAGACTCTGCCGTTGCTTTGTATCCATGCAAGCATCGACGCCTTGAGCGATAAGGTTCAGCAAAGCACCGACGTCAGCGGCGATATTCTTTTTACAAAAAGTTGCCTGGACTTTGACATCCCAGACAATCTGCAATTCGTAATCGGGGCGCAGATCTCCGAGGGATTCTCCGGATCTGACAATCAGGACCTGCGGCTGCCTCTGCCTTCGGCGATCGACATCAGGGATTATGCTGAGGTTCCGCCAGGCGCGAGTCTGCCGGAAAATATTGAAATACCCGACGAACAGGCCCTGCTCGTAGGCAAACTTACTCGGTTTAAAGGGGTCACGTATCTGAAACTGGTGAATATAGCCAACATACGCTCCGCTGGGGGGCAGAGCTATCTCGAAACCCTCACTCAAGTGGCCCAGGACAATATGAGCGACTATATGCGGGTGGATGGCCCAGGCGTTTACGCGCTATTTTTAGCCAAAACTCCTCTGGCTTATATTTCCGGCCGGGTAAGCCGGGATCAGGCGGCAACACCGAATGCACTGGTCATATCCCAGGACGGAACATTTTTGTCACTGACCAATCAGCAGGGACAATATACGATCGCAGCAGCCAAGGGTCAGGGGGCTATTGCTGCCTATGATCTTGACACCGGTGCCCATGGTGAAAAAGTTTTACCCATCGAGGAAGCTGGCAGCATCAATCCCAAGACCAATGAGTTGGTTCAGACCCCTGCAACGCAGAAAGCTCTGCCTGATCTTGACGACCTTAATCTGACAGGCGTTGATATTGATCTCAACACCCCGACAGCGTCCATGACCGAAACCAATCTCAATTTCGAATCCTCGAACCTGGGCTCGTGGGATCTCCTGGGCAACGGATCCGTTCTATCCGAGAAGGTTGCCAGTGTTTTCCCCGATTCTCCCGAGACATACTATGCTTTTCTCAGCACGGGTTCAGGCGCGCTCGGAGGAATCGCGTCAGGACTTACGCGGGACTTTGAGATCCCGGACGGCGTGACAAAAATGGGCGTCGAATACAACTTCGTAAGCCAGGAATATCCGGGCTGGGTGAACTCCCAGTATAACGACATGTTCTATATTCTGATTGGCGGCGAGCGCGTCTTCCTGCATCGTGAAACTGTCAATGATAACGCAGGAAGTTGGCTTGATTTCTATCAAACCCTCGGCAATGTCACGGAATCCAATGCCAGCGGGAACGGAGTCGAGCAGAAGTTCGGTGGAAAGGTCGGAACCCGAACCAAAATATTCGACATTGCCAGGTGCTCGGGTCAGCGCACACGAGTTATCTTCGCTGTGTCGGACTTAGGCGATACCATATACGATACAGCGGCCCTGATCAACCGCATCTGGTTTGAATAGCACGGGACCTCGTCATCGTGAGCCTCAACGTCTTTTGAAAAACACCAGATGCTGACGCGGCAGGCTGGAATCCACCCGAACAAATTCAAGGTTCAGTTCCTTGCGGCCCATTTCCTTGCGGATCTGGGCCACGGTCATCTTATGATCAGCTTTGATGGGAACCTTCGGATCCTCGCCACGG
>NZ_DASQYZ010000456.1:0-3580 GCF_035638955.1 Oligoflexus sp.
AGGCCGCCACGCGGCGCACTGAAATCGAAAACTGTTACGTAAGTTTTCGAGCTGCCTTTGAAGCAATATTGGCGGAATAAGCTCTTTTTATTAAGGTGAATCACCGATAAAAAAAGTGGTCGCTATTTTAGTAGCTGCCCGTAGACTCGGCGATGGCTGTCCCCCACGTATGGTTAATCCCGTGGAGGCGATTGAAACCAGGAAAGGAACACGGTATGAGGCTTAAAACAACCGGATCATTGGTATTGGCAACGCTCTCTCTCTTAGGGGGCTGCGCGGACAAGGATGGCGGGAAGCGTGCCGACGAGCAAACGTCTAAGCCGCTAACTGTCATTCCGTTGGCCCCAGACGAAACGCCCTACATCATGATGGGAGCTCCATTCAACAGTCTGGCCCAGGACAAGCTGGATGGATTTGAGGATGAGCCAAAACTCGGTTGCGTGATTGCAGACGAAATGGGCACCCTCGGCGGTATGACCAGTGCACTGGAAACCTATAGCATCACCAATGTTACTTCCCAAGAGGACTTTTTTAGGCAGATTGATGTTGGCTACAAAACGAAGGTGGCCGCGACGATCAATGCAGTTACCGCTAAGGGGTCCAACGAACTGAAAGGCATGCATTCGATTAAGATCAACAAGAACTACTCCTATGCTTTGATCACAGCGAGGAAGCTCTGGCAAGCCAAGCAAATTAAAAAGGCTTCAGTTAACTCAGAGATCTTAACTTTGTTGAAGCGTGACAAGTCTCTATTTTTCAGCCTATGCGGTGACGAGTATTTGAGCGGATTTAAGTTGGTGACAGAAGCCCACGGTATACTTGAATGCCGGGGAGAAACCAGAGAAGAAAAGGCCAAAATCGACGCGACAATTTCCAGTTCGGTTGGAGCGCTGGATTCGGCCGGCTTCGAGAACTCGTTCAATACCGTGATTGACCAAGCTAGAAAAGTGGCTAACAACAAGTGTACTCTGTATGTCTGGCAGCGTGGTGGACGTGGAACTATCTCCGACAAACCGGAGTCGTTTGGAAGTAGCGTAGCTAACTACGTAGCAGGATCTTCGTTCGACAATGCAGCTATTACAGAAGTGGTTACAACTCCATATAAGAAATCTGTCATCACAGCCGAATTTTGGGATTTGGTCCAGGGCGTCGATTTTTCGTTCAGTGTTCCTCGTTCTGTCATTAAATTTTGGCAAAGTGAGATAGAAGTTCTTACAGAAAAAATGCAAAAGTCCCTTGACGATATTGATAA
This sequence comes from Oligoflexus sp., assembly GCF_035638955.1. Taxonomy (GTDB): domain Bacteria; phylum Bdellovibrionota_B; class Oligoflexia; order Oligoflexales; family Oligoflexaceae; genus Oligoflexus. Next base: position 1,253 of record NZ_DASQYZ010000456.1, read on the forward strand.
TGAAAAAGACCCGGTTAAGAAAGAAGCAATGTACAGGGAAGCTCAAAAGCTTGTCGATCAGGTTAAAGTTGTTCAGTCTAACATCGACCGATGCTCTACAAGTCCCGACGTAACAGCTTCGTGTCGTGATTCCCGGGCTCCAGGTGAACCGTGGCCAGATGACCCAATTATTGAAGACTAAACGAGACCCAGTCTTGCTGCATCGCCCACCATTCCCAGATTTCAGGGCCGGGCACCCGCCCCCCTGAAAAGGACGTGGCGCCTGATCTGAGTCTTTGAAGGTTTCTTGATACCCGCCGATTGCGCTGAATTCGCAGTAAGGGGATATTCGCGAGATCGTCTTCAACTTCATGTTCAAGCGCTTTGTCAGCTTTTTCCTCAGCTTATTTTAGGGTTGTCCCGTCGGATCAAAATTGCAAATTTTTAGGCCCCGAACACTTAAACATTGTCTGGTAGTAAATTACGAAATTTAAAAGTGGACCTATCGATTTTAAGCGATAGGTCTTTTTCTTAGGTCGGCGATCGTAGTCGCGTTTAACTGTGGATGCCACGAGCAGACCTTGATTCGACATGGGCAATTCAAGCGAACCGCCGTCCGCTCTTATGCTCAATGACTGTTCTGTTAGTCTTTTCGGGTCCCGAACGAGCTCCGGCACTGGTCGCGGTAGTGCTCAACTTGAATGGCGGAGCAGCTCCCGCGGGAGGTTAACTTCGGTATGACGTTATCGTAGCAAATATCCTCCGGAGCACTCGGCAAAAGGCCGCATAGTCCTGGATTCTGAGCGGCTTCAGCCTCAGCGAGCGTGCAACTCAAATCACTCCATCCACAGGTCCACACCGTCCTGGCTCCATCCAAACTGAAGACGATCATGCCATGCGGATGGGTGATCCAGAACTGAAGGAGCCAAAGCAGGGCCAGCCCACCCACGACTCTGTTTACGATAACTTTAGTTTTTAACATGCCACCAGGCCACATAAGCTGGCCACGTCGGATAGGGCCAAGTATAATTATTTATCTCAGGGTTGGGTTCCCCGTTTGGTGTCATACCATCATAAATTTGGATCTGCAAAACCTTGTAGTCTGACTTCCAATACGCGTGATCACGGAACGAATCCCACTGGCAGAGCTCGGGGCGATAAGTCTTGGGCTTGGTAAAACCTCCGCCGAAGATGTCTTCAGGCGTTGTATGGAATCCCAATCTGAAAAGATAAGCTACATAGTCGCCCCCGAACTGATCGGCTGTCAGGGTTTTCCAGGGAGCTGGCTGCGTGGGATATGAGAAAGACCCGCACACTTCCTCGACCGACTGACTGTCGCGCAGCGTCATACTACTCATTGGCTCTGCATGGTTCCCGACGATCTGCAAATATTCCCGTAGAAGTGAGCCCGGTTTCGGGGTGACCAACTGCCCAAGATCATCGCCGGAAAAGCTTTTCATACCTGAGCTTCTGGATCTTTCAATGACTGTGTTAGTGAAGGCAACGAGCTCATGCACCAGGGCCAGGGAATGCTCATCGGTGGCACTGGCGATGTCGCTTGGAAGATCCAACCTGATATGTCCAGAATCTTGCTTGGACATATAGGTATGGAAGATTTTCAAGTCTTCACCGAATGACGCGAAGGCCTTATGTTTCTTGGAATGGACCTCTGCGCCTGCAAGCGAGCTGATAAAGCAAAGACCAAAGGGAAAATAGCGCAGCCATGGATGTTTAATAGACATGTGAACTCCTTTTACAACGACGTCTTCGCCCTCGTCAGCAAAAGAAGTGCCAGTGCTAACCCAGTAAAATCTTAAGTTCATCGCGATAGACATTTCTCACAATTCGAAGAAGTCTCTTCAAATTAAGGAAGGATTTCACCACCCCCTGCTTGCGGCCGTGAACCATGGACCAAGGGCTGGAGGCATGATCTTTCAGCAGGCGCTTAATCGCCTTGGAGCGGATCTTGTCGTTGACGGCATGCATGGCGAGAAGACCGTAAAAGCCTCAAAAAGCTACTCACCAAAGCGGGTTTTGGCTGCTTTTCTTTCGGAAAGATTGCGCTTTTACCTGGGACTTGAAAACCATAATGTGTTTGGCTTCGGATGGGATAAGCGTATAATAGAAGTCGCCATTTCCTCATGAGGACCAAGATGAAAGACGAATTGAAAGCCCAGCTTTTTTCCGGCGTTCTACTCAAAACAAAGTCCGAGCCTTACACCAGCAAGCGCCATGGGCGCATGACTTTTGGCGACCTCCTGTTTGCCGTCATCGTCGTCGCTGCGGCTGCAGGTCTCGTCATGTTCCTGCTGCCGAAACTGAAATCACTTCTCTGAGGTGTCGATGCTC
>NZ_DASQYZ010000457.1:0-4837 GCF_035638955.1 Oligoflexus sp.
TCGCCATAAAGTATGTGGATCCATCCAAAGCGTCCACCAAGGCCCCGGCTGCAGGTGCGAAGATTACATATGTAACGGCCAATACCGCAGCCATCAGCAACGTTAAAATCGGAACCCCGATCCAGGGTATCGCCAAAGGAAGCTGCACCGTTACAACGAGTGCCGGTGCGAAAACGATGAACATCACTGCTGTTGCGAAGAAAACCAAAGACGCAGCTGGCAAGGAAGTTCAAATGGTCGAGGTTTCAACTCCGGTTTATCAGTACAGCAACAAGGGCGAGTTACAAATCGTGGAAATGAAAAAGGTGCAGAATGTGTTCGCCAATGGAAGTGTGCAGACAATTGCTCCAAGTGCCAAGGGCAAAAATGAAGGATCCGCTTTCATGGCATTCTTCAAGTGATTCAGATAATGAGGCTCTTCGAAAGGCCTCCTTTTATTCCAGACGAGTGCCGTTCCTCAGAGATTCTGAGCGAGATTGATAGCTCCGAAAAGATTTGTTGATAATAGGGCTGAGGATTGCTGCCCCAGGACCTAGGAGCCGTGACCAAAGCGGTTTTTGTAATGGATTGGAAACGTTGAGGGGAGGTGCTGGTTCGGGCCTTGCTTGAATACTACAACACTTAACATCGAGGATTTTTCATGAAACACATCATTAGCCTAAGTCTAGTCATGTCGAGTCTGCTTTTTGTGGCCTGTGATTCCAACTCATCGCGCTCGTCGCGGGGGGGGCAGGATGAAGAGGATCAGATCGTGGATGGGGCCTCCGCTGGTTTCGAAGACAAAAGCAAGGATGCCGATAAGAGCGCCGGGAGTTCGGACCGCGGAGTGGCGGCTGACGGTGCGAACGGCGGGACAGTAATCACTGACAATAGTGTTGTTGTCCAAGGTGCTGACGGTCAGGATGGAAAAGCTGGCAGCGGTGGTATATCTGTGAATGGGGTTGAAGGCGCAGTCGTGACCCGGTCTGCGGATGGGAAACCGATTATATTCGTTGGCAATGGTGGAAGCGTCACGATTGGCAATGAAACGATTAAGGCCCCGGCCAACGGCTGCATTGCGATTGTGAATGGGAAGATGACTGAGGGTAAGTCGCAGGCCGAATGTGACAAGATCGCAAAGGACTTGGGCATTACCGACCTTGTCGACGGCCTGCTTGACGATTTATTTCACGAATAGAGTGAATTGCACAGCATTCAGGCCCTAGGGATGATTCGGGGTCTGCCTTTCTACGCAGCTTCCTGGCTGCTATCGGTCTGGAACAAATGAATGGGTAGAGTCATAGCGAATACAAAGGCGCAATACCCCGTCGCCAGTCCACTGTGGCTTTTCAGTCTGGCTTCCATGCTTCCGCCAACAATCTGGATAAGAATATCGACAAGATTATCATTGATCTCTTGCTGCCTGGCGTGGCAAAAGCTTGCCAGAAGCGTATGTCGAATACGGTTGGCGGTTAATAGTTTCGATGGCGTTGGTGGTCCTTAGAGCGTAAGTCAGCAGTCCAGCCCGTGTCTTGAAATTTCCTGAGTTCCTGCCAACGTGCCGACCGTCAGATCACTGGAGGGAATCTGCAGCAGACTGTTTTGGAAAATATTCTGTCCGCCAAATATCGTTTCAGTGTTTTTAGACCCACGATCAGTTGACGTCTTTTACCTATCGACCGCCGCAAGGCGCATGCCGGACTCGTTCAGCTCGTGAATTCCGTGCTCTTAAAGGAAATCCGGGGTGGCGCAATATTTGGTTCTGTTGCGTTTGTTTTCCAATAAAATGTAACCTGAAGAAACCATTGAGTATGCAAGTATGGCGCTATTAGTGATTTTAGCTGGTTGCGTGATCAGAAAACACTAACGCAACAGAGCCCGAAATTCTGCGAATACAGCGAGCATGCCCGCCAGCGCTTTTCCACCGGCTGTTGTAAAATCGAGCGATTCAGTGACAGTAGTCGATCTTCCAGACGAGGATTGCATCTATCTCGCGACGGCGTGCTGCTGCAAGAATCCTTTCTCGCTCCGGCCTTCTTTTGTTTGCTCCAGATCCAATTTGGACAGTGGTATGGATTACGACTAAATCCTACCAGATCGACCTGAAACCATTAGTGGGCATGGGCTTTAAATCTTTTGAGTCCTGTAAGCCAAATTTGACAATGGATTTGCTTCTCAAAAAGTCGGCGTACTGAAGTTCTACCAATATCCAGGATGCGAGCCATTTCAGATTTACTCTCCCTTGTGAGAAAAGATGACGAACTTCTTCTGCTTGCAAAGCTGCCGAGAAAGGTCTTCCATGTCGTCCGCCACGTTTCCTGGCCTGCGCAACACCAGCTCGTCATGATCATCGACCTGCCATCCGGCCTGTATTGCTCCCTGAAATGCAGCGAACTCAAACAGGCCGCTTGAGGCAGAGGCTCAGGGCTTTTGTCAGAAGGACTGCTTGAACCCAATCTGATACTGGCGGCCGCGCACGTCGGCCGTTGCCCGATCAAAAGACGCGGAGCCCGTCGTCTTATCTGTCGTGTGCACCGTCCTGATGCGATTTTCAATGTTGTAAACACCGAAATTCAGAGTGCCGCTTGCGGCATATTTCCATCCATAGCTGACGTTGTAGATTGTCTCGGGAGAAATGTAGCCAAAGCTTGGATCAGTCTCAAATCTTGAGCTTTCCTGGCGACCATAGGTCGTCGTGTCCAGACTTGCGTTGTGGCGCGCCGTATCCAGGAAAAGGGAATTGCCGAGACGATAGCGCGGAGCGCCGTAGACACCAACCTCCTCTTTTTCCGGATCCGATTCTGAGTCTTTTGATTTACGCGAGATAACACGGGAGTAGCTGCTCGTCAGGCCATATTTGTATTCACCGGCACGGAAGTGCAGGTTGGACACGATGTCGAAACCTTGCGATCGTAATCTGCCAAGGTTGGCATACGAGCGTTCGATCGAGGAAATTCGGCCATTGACGTCGCGATTGACGACAGAAGACCCGAGAGACTCACCGTTTATCTCCTTTTCAACCAGACGGTCGAGCTCCACTTGGCCAATCACATCGTTGATGTTAGCTGACCAGTAATCGACCGAAAAGTCCAGAAATTCGAAAGGCTCTGCAATAAAACCAAGATTATAAGCCAGCGATGTTTCTTCCTGGAGATCCTGGTTTCCAGGCCTACTCACATACGTGCTGTAAGATGTTGCGTTCTGACCACAAGGATTTTCAGCTGGAACCTGGTTGTCGCAGTATTTCCTGTCAATGACGGTGAGATACCCACCGCCGTTGCGATTATAAATTTCGGCCAGGCTGGGGGCTTTGAAACCAGTCCCCACGTTGCCGCGAAGCTTAAGACCGTCTATGGGAGCCACGACGATGCTGGAACCGTAGTTCAGGGTATCTCCAAAATCAGAATAGTTATCGAAGCGCCCAGTCAGGGCCAAATCCACGTTTTCCAGAAACGGCAGGTCAAGTTCGGCAAAAACTGAATTCACATCGCGGTCACCCTTGCCATCACTCGAATAGCTTCCGAGGTAACGAGCCTTGGCAATGTCAGCCGTTTCTGGATAATCGCTAAGGAAACTGGAATCCTTGGGATCGGCGCGCAGGATGTACTTCTCGTGAGATGTGGAAACGCCTGTCGCAATCCGTGCGTTTCCGCCTCCGAGCGGGAATAGACTCCCCGTGACGTAGGCTGTTCCTCCTGTGACGATGTTGGCCTCCTCACCGTGGAGGTCTGCGAAAAAGCCGTTGATGGGTGAAAGGTCATCTTTGAAAATATTGATCCTGGGAGCGTCGTCAACGTCAACTGGGAACAGGTTTTGAATAAAGGCAAGGTTATCAGGCGCCTTATGGTAAGTCCTGACCCTCTTGGTTGCGAAATGGGACGCTTCCAGTGTCCACTCCCAGTCCTCGCTGATTTCACCCGTGAGGCTGGTCATGGCACCCAGCGAGGTATCCTGAGTTTCAGTATTACCCCTGATCCTGGGGATAACATTCGCTGCATTGATCTTGATCATTTGGTCATCTGTGTAATTCAAACCCAAAGTCCTGGCCTGCTGCTTCAGATCGTCAGGAGCATCACCAAAGCGAATATTGTAGCCACCGCCGCGCTGGTTGCCGACGACAGTGCGATTGGCAGGATAACTGGATGTATCCACCTGAGACGCCAAAAGTGTGGTCGATGACTGGAGCGAACCAAAACTTCTTTCAAGATTCACAGTAAAAAAGCGCTCGGTTTTCTCGGGCATAAGCTCTAACCTGCTGGCCTTGCGCGCATCCCCACGGCAGAGCGTATTACTGGTATCGTTCGGGTAAGTCACTTGATTTTCGACCGGGCAATTCGGGCTGGGACGATAGACGTACTCTCCCGTATTCACCGTAGGACGATTGGGATTCAAGAGGCCCCAGGAATATGTTCCGTCAGGAGACCCCCCTGAGACTAAATCGTAAGGCCTGGCCTCGCGCCAGAGCGTCTTACGATCGCGCCACAGAATGCGATCGGTCTTGCCCCCACCCACGGCCAAAGTCACTTCCGTGTCCAGGACGTTAAATCCTGTGACCGCGCTGGCCTTCAGCGAGTTGCCGCCTGCCTCCTGCGAGATGTTGGCCTGTGTGCTGACTTCCGAGCCGGAGATGGATTTCTTCAGAATGACGTTGATTACGCCTGCGACCGCATCAGCCCCGTAAACGTGCGCATTCCACGATTTCCGACCGCCAGGTCCGCGGTGAATGTCAAGAAAGATGTCGCTAAGCCAGAACAGCTTTCCTAAGCTCACTCTCTGGATTGAGATATACCGCAGTATGATACTGCCATTTCCTGATACCTCGTCGCCAGCGGTTCGGTGTACGCGCGACAGCTTCCGC
>NZ_DASQYZ010000458.1:0-7913 GCF_035638955.1 Oligoflexus sp.
TCAAACCCCTCAATATCATGATTTGCCGGATTGGTGGAGATTATGATGTCGTCAAAGTGATTGATTTTGGTCTGGTGAAAAGAATCAAGGACCTGGTTCCATCCGAATCCATCGGCCCACTCTCCAGCGACCTGCGAGGCACACCGGCTTACATAGCACCCGAGCTCCTGGCCCAACCTTTGGCCGCCAATCCTCAAACAGATATTTATTCCCTGGGAGTCGTTGCCTATAAAATGCTGAGCGGTCACAATCTTTTCGATGCCACTCATGAAGCCGGTTTGCTCTATGATATTGTGCACACCAAACCTAAAAATTTAGGTGAGATGAGGCCAGAGCTGCCATCGGGTTTGGTGAAAATTGTGATGCAATGTATCGATAAGAATCCACTGGTACGGCCTCCCAGCATGGAAGCATTGTTCGCCGGGCTCTCAGCGGTTGTGAATCAACCTTCCTGGTCGCAGAACGATGCGAAAGTATGGTGGGGGTTACGCGACGACCTCTTACTTTTGGCTGAGTAAACCTGGTCTTACCGGGAGATGAGCTGATGGATGCGTGCAACCAAATCACGATGCAAATTATTCTTAGGCAGGAAACTGCTGAATTTGTGTTCGGCCGCGATCTTATGCCCGGCACCATCTGACGAAATAAGCAGGACAGGGATATCTCGAAATCGCAGATTCGACCGCAGGTACTTCAGAATATCGCAACCTGATTCCGATTGGATGTGAAGATCGGTCACCACCATATCGGGAGCAAACCCACCTTCGATCGTTTCGATGAATTCCGACTGATTGAAAACATTGAGACAGTCAAATCCATGATGCTCCAGGCACTTGACCATAAAATGCGCCAGGAATCGGTCATCATCAACAAGCAATATTTTCAACGGTTTGGCAGCTTTTAGATCCATCACCTGGGCCTCAACACTATTCCGCATGGCTATCCACTCCTGTTTTAAAAATGCCTCCGACTTTCATAAAGCTGATCGTAATTTCGGTCCCGATCCCACGAATGGATTTAGGCGATCGAACGATAGCTCCGGTATCGGTGGCAAGTTTGCAAACGATACGGAAGCCTTGCCCGTGGCCAGCCTCGGGACGAGTCGAGAAACCAAGTCCCAGTTGCTGCAATTGTTCCTCGGTCATACCAGAACCGTTATCGCGAATGATGAGATCAATCCTTTGCTTCCGGTCGATCATCTCCACATGGATCCGCGTGGCGCCGGCAGAAGCTGCATTGGCAATCAGATTGTCAAAGATACTGTGGCACTGCCTGGGTTTGATCACCCCACTTGAGTCTGCTTCCACTTTGCAGTCAAATTCAACCGCTACTTTATAAAGGGTGGAGAGCATGGGCAGAAGCTCGTTCCGCAGACTGTTCGACCAGTCCACCACGCGAACAGCTTCCAACCTCTGGGTGCATTCCTTTTCTGCGACTTCCCGATACTCCTGCAGGAGACTACATATAATTACGAGGCTCGTGCGCACGGTATCCGAATGGACTAAACTGCTATGAGCCGGCAATTTTTCTTCGACCTCAACCAGCAGTGTCTCAAAATGCTTTTCGAGCATACTGATGCTGTTGCTGAGTTCATGAAAGATTTGATGCCGCGCGCCCATATGACCTCCTTATTCTGTCATCCTATAAGCGCCGTTTCGAGGAAAAACCCGCATGAGAAATCCATAAATTTTATATAGTGTTATCAGTACGTTAAGATGTATAATCTTATCTCATTGAAAAGTATGACGATAAATAGGCATGACTCAAACATTCGGACGCTGGGTAAAAACACATGGGACGTATCCTAATCATTGAGGATTCTGAGTCAACACGAAGCACCTATGCGGAAACTTTGACTCGCGATCATACTCTGAAATTTGCGACGACTATGCAGGAAGGCATAGCTGCCGGCACATCCGAAGTTTTTGATTTGATACTAATCGATTTGACACTACCGGATGGTGATGGATTTGAACTGTGCCGCCGTCTGGTTCAACACTGGGGCAGCCAGATTCCACCCTTCCTGTTCGTTTCAGGCCGTTATGATATTCAAGATAAACTCACCGGCTTTGCGATGGGAGCTGAGGACTATATCGTCAAACCCTTTGATCCCCAAGAACTTCAGGCTCGTGTGGACATCCGCTTGCGGCGTCATCCATCAGTCGAAACCATAGGTCACGTCGCGAAACGTTTCGGTCTCGTCATTGACGAAAAGAGTTTGCGTGCCCTGGCCCAGGACGACGGGCAAACCCGCGATCTCAATTTAACACCGAATGAATACCGTCTCCTTTGTGTTCTCATCACCAATGCCGGCAAGACATTCAGCCGCTCCGAACTTCTTGAAGCGGGTTGGGGATCAGACGTCCATGTGCTGGAGCGAACGGTCGACCGACATATCTCCAGTCTAAGGCGTAAACTCGGCCAGGCTCACATGCACCTCGAGGCTGTGCCGGGCAGTGGTTACCGGTGGGCGAAAAATCCCTGACTTGTGCCTTGGCTGTAAGATTTCTCATCCACAGCTTCGATAAGACGAAAACTTCATACACTCTTCTGCCAGTAAACTCCTTCAACATTTCAACCCAGCTTAATCCTCACGGGCTAGGGCTCCAACCTCTGTGCCGATTTCGTCATTAATTTTATTTTTGGTCATCGACGATGTGGGTTGAAGAAGTCGCGTTGAGATATACGCCGGATTCATAAACCATGGCCTCAAGGAAACACAAATGAAACATTCACGCAGTATTCTTTGGAAAATGTTGGCAACGTCATCCCTTCTGGTAGGCTTTCTAATAATGATCGGCTCGGCAGGCATCTATGCACTTGCCATGGTGTCCCAAAAATATGAACACGTGGCAACAGTCAATCTTCCCAACAGCCAGATCCTGAACAGCATGCAGAACGAAGCCCTGGAAATCTCGCGTTCGTATCTCCGCATGGCTCTGCCTGGAACTTCAAAAGAGGAACTCAAAAAGAGAAAAGACATTATCAAGGAGTCCGTCGAGACTTATCAGAAGTACGATACCGCCTATCAAGCGATCCCATTCGTCGCGGGTGAGCAGGAGCTCTATGACGAACTCAATAAAAACTGGATTGAATTCATCAAATCCGTGCACGAACTCATCCCACTCCTGGACCAACCCAATGGCCGCGAAAAGTTCCAAAAACACGTGCAGACAACCCTATCCGACAAGCGCGCCAAACATGGCCAGGCCATGAAACGCGTGATCGACTTTCAAGCGCAGGAATCGAAAATATGGGTAACCGCGGCGCATGAAACAGCAGACATTTTCAATCGTTTGATGTTTGGCTTCGTCCTGATCGGCGCCATCATTGCTATGCTCTTATCCTTTGCCTCCGCTCGATCCTTATCCAGGACCTTGCGTACCATCTCAAAAGATATCGACGAATCCGGATCGCAAGTCCGAAGCGCGAGTGAGCAGCTCTCGACCGCCAGTCAACAGCTGTCATCAGGCGCCACCCAGGCAGCCAGCGCTCTGGAAGAAACCGTGGCGTCTGTCGAAGAACTGACTAGCATGGTCAAACTCAACGCCGACAATGCCCGGGAAGCCTCGGCCCTATCCGAGACCAGTCGTAAATCTGCCGAAGAAGGTGAACTCGAAATCACCAAGCTCAATACGGCCATTCATGAGATCGCCCAGAGTTCCAAGAAAATCGAAGAGATTATCAACGTCATCGATGATATTGCGTTTCAAACCAACCTTCTGGCCCTCAACGCTGCGGTCGAAGCCGCCCGGGCCGGTGAGCAAGGCAAAGGTTTTGCAGTCGTGGCCGAAGCCGTCCGAACTTTGGCCCAACGCAGTGCCGCTGCCGCCAAAGACATCACCACTCTCATCAAAGAAAGCGTTATCAAAATCGAGCGTGGCGAGAAGATGGCCGATGAAAGTGGCAGCGTTCTTAAAAATATCGTGGTCTCTGTGACCAAGGTTGCCAACCTGAACAACGAGATCGCTACGGCGTCGCAGGAACAGGCCCATGGTCTTTCGCAGATCAGTAAAGCCATGAATGAACTCGACCAGGCGACCCAACGCAATGCGTCATCAGCCGAAGAAACAGCGGCCTCGTCCGAAGAGATGTCCAGTCAAGCTGGTAGTCTCGAGGTCCTCGTGGGTCACCTCAATGCGGTGATCGAAGGTCGGACGGAAAACCAAAATCAGGAAACCAGCAGCCAGGAATCTGCCGCGCCCAGGACCATCAGCCATGGGCATGGCGGTCCACGTAAAACCATGGCCAAAGTCACTCCATTCAAGCGTCATCAGCCGACCGAAGCCAGGAATGTGTTGCCCCTGAATGCCGATGAAATGCGGAACCGGAAAGTTGGTAACATCGATGGTTTCTAAGCCTATGGGAGACTTCATGATGGACTCAAGAAATAACGAAAATCGAGCCCAGGCTGGCCAGTATCTGACCTTTACCTTGCAAGGCCAGGCTTATGGGATCGCTATCGCAACCGTTTGTGAAATCAACCGTATGACGCGCATTTCCCCCGTCCCGCAGGTTCCGGATTTTGTATCAGGTGTCATGAACCTGCGCGGCAAAGTCGTGCCCGTCGTGGATCTCGGTCGGCGGTTTGGTTTCGTGGCGGCTGCCCAGACCAAGGAAACTTGTATTATCGTCACAGAAGGAAGCAGCGGTCAGGTCGGTAATATCGTCGATAGCGTCAGCGGCGTGGTGGATCTGAGCGCTCAACAAATCCAACCGCCCCCGCCTATCAAGAATCAAGGTCAGATTTCGTTTGTGATCGGAATGGGTCAAACCGAAAATTGTGTTGTGATCCTGGTTAACACAGCAGAAGTTCTGTGTCAAAGCGAACTCTTGGATATGAAGGATATCCACGCTGCAATTGCTGCAGCTGGTCAGCTGGGAGAAGTCGCATGAGCGAGGATACAGATTTTTTGGCAAAGGTACGTTTTGAATTCTTGCAGGAAGCGCGGGATCTACTCGACTCCTGTGAAGAAGTTTTCCTGGGTTTGGACACTTCCATTAACCGGGAAAATTGCCTGGCTGAAGTTTTCCGCGCGATTCACACCATCAAGGGTTCGGGAGCCGCTGTTGGTTTTGTCAGCCTCGTGGAATTCGCCCACGCCTTCGAAGACTGTCTAGCTGCTTTGCGAACCTATCCCGATCGGTTGACATTTGAACTGACCAGCTTGCTCCTGGCCTGCCTGGACGCCATGCGAACGAAAATTCAAATGCTGTCTGAAGGAAAAGACGACAACGTGCCTACGCCCGAACTGGAGCAGAAGCTCGGTTTGGCTCGTGACCTGATTGTGAAAAAAGCAGGGCCGAAAGCCCAACCCGTGCATCAGGCTTTCGGCTTTTTTGAGGACGACGAGGATCCAGCCCATGGATCTGTTGCCACGTCCACATCCAAGGCTTCCGTGCCCGGGCCCGCCGATGATAACCATGCCGCTCGCCGTGACTGTGGCAGCATTAAAGTCGATTCGTCCCGCATCGACTCGGTCCTTGATCTGGTCGGAGAACTGGTGGTTCTCAAAAGCCAGCTCATCAACAAAACCGAACCTTATGTCTTTGACACCTCGCTGGGGGCGGTTGTATCACTGCTGGATAAAACCATCCGTGAACTGCAGGACAAGGCGCTCGCCATTCGCATGATGCCGATCAAGCCGCTGTTCATGAAAATGCAGCGCATGGCTCGTGATCTGTCTGTGAAGACCGGCAAAGCTGTGGAATTTGAAATGGATGGCGAGGATACGGAACTCGATCGCATGGTCGTTGAATCGCTCAGCGATCCCCTCCTGCATCTGGTTCGAAACGCCATCGATCATGGACTGGAAAATGCCGGCGAAAGGCAAAAATCAGGCAAAGTCGAACCTGGTCGCATTCAGTTGACAGCCTGTCAAAGCAGTGGCCGCATCATCGTCCGTATCACGGACAATGGCCGTGGCATTCGGCGTGATGTGGTCGTTAAAAAGGCCATCGAAAAAGGTCTTGTCCAACCCGACGTTAAACCGGAGAATCTGAGCGATCATGATGTCTTTTCACTCCTGCTCGCGCCGGGTTTTTCCACGGCTGAAAAAGTCACTGACATCTCTGGACGAGGCGTCGGGCTGGACGTGGTCCACAGCCAGATTGAAAAACTCAGGGGCAGTTTGCTGATCAAATCCGAAGAGGGTCAAGGCAGCTCCTTTGAAATATCGCTCCCGCTGACGGCCTCCGTTACCGAGGGAATGATCGTTGAAATTGCCAAGCAAATGGTGGTCCTGCCTATGGATCGCATTCGCGAGCTGGTGAAGATCGAGAGCCACAGCATAGTCGAGATTCGAGCCGGCCAGGCGGTGCTCAATGTCCGAGGCCAGATGCTGCCTATGGTCGACCCCTTGGCTTTGCTTTCACCTCATTCGGCTGGACTTCATGTGACAGGAAAACTTGCGGTGGTCCTGGAGCACCAGGATCGACTCTATGCCCTGGTTATCGGCTCTGTCGTTGGCCAAATGCAGGTCATCATGAAGCCGATGAATGCAGCCTTGCCCCACGACGTGATCGCCGGAGTGACCATTCTGGGTGACGGCCAGGTGGCTCTGATTGCCGATGTGGAAGGGTTGGTCCAGACATTCCTACGTTCGGGTCAACCCCGAACTTCAGAAAGGATGATGGCATGAAAGCTCCTTCCATGAAGTCGATTGACCTTGATTCCGCCTCAGCGCGACTGGAACATTTACGTGCGGATGAAGTGCATTTTGAAAAGCTGGCGCACATACTCAAGGACTTGGCCGGAATCAATCTGGCCAAAACACCTAAAAACATGAGTCTCATGGCAGCTCGATTGGCTCGCCTTTTTGAAAAGCACGGCATTGATAGTTATGGAACATTCCTGCAGCAGCTCCAGGGCGGACGCGGCCCCCTGGTGGAAGAGTTCATTTCAGCCATGACGACCAACACCACGGAGTTTTTCCGTGAAAGCCGGCATTTTGAGCAACTTAGCCATATGCTGCCGGGTTATCTTAAGGAACGCCGGAACGGGGATACCCCGGAAATCAGGGTCTGGTGCGCGGCATCGAGTTCAGGGCAGGAGGTTTACTCTCTGCTGATCACCCTGCTCGAGTCGGAACCCAGCCTGACGGAATGGAATCTAAAAATGTTGGCGACTGATATTGATCTGAATATGCTGGATCGGGCTTCCCTTGGGATGTATACGGAATCCGAGGTCACCGGCATACCGCCGCTCTATCGGCAAAAGTATTTCACGCAGCAAAAAGTGGGTCAGAGCACAAAATTTGTGGTCACGCCCCAGCTCAGAAACTTTGTAACCTTTGCCCCGTTTAATTTGATGACCGAATCGTATCCCTTTCGGCATCCGTTTGATATTGTCTTTTGTCGCAATGTCCTGATCTATTTTGATCGTGAAACGGCGACCACTGTGACGGAAAGAATAGCTCAGGTGATCAGGCCTGCAGGTTTCCTGGTTGTAGGTCACTCCGAGGTCGGCCTCGTGAAGAGTTCCACGTTTGCTTCAGAAGCGAGCGCCTTTTACCGAAAGATTCGCTCATGAAAAATAAAAAAATTCGGGTCCTGATCGTGGAAGATTCGGCAGTCATGAGAAAAATCCTGGTGGAAATCATGAGTCGGGATCCCGGACTTGAAGTCGTCGGGACGGCACCTGATGCTCTGATCGCCCGGGATAAATTGGTGGCTTTGAAACCGGATGTCATGACGCTTGATATCTCGTTGCCACAAATGGATGGGATCAGCTTTCTGGAAAAAGTGATGTGCTACTTTCCCACCCGAACACTCGTAATTAGCAGCAGCACCGATCCTGGTTCCGCCAATGCGCTCCGGGCATTTTCTGCAGGAGCTATCGGGGTCATCGGCAAACCTCAAATGTCATCGGTTGAGGCTATGCAGGACTTCTGTACCGAACTCGTCGAGCGAAT
>NZ_DASQYZ010000459.1:0-55694 GCF_035638955.1 Oligoflexus sp.
CTACTATGATAAGATCGGTCGCCTTGGGAGTTTCCTTGATAACTCGCTATTTATTGAGTTATTTCAGGTTGTTGCGGTGGTATATTAGGTGGTATTGATGGGACTAAACTCTGGGAAAGCATGCCCAGAAGGTCAAAGACCGATCCACTTTGTCGTTTAATCATCTGGTCCAGGCTCTGCTCCACGATACGGATGAGCATCCCCAGCAGGGCCACCTTCTGCCGTTCAATGCCATGTTCCTGCAGTTCCTGCGGTTCCAGACTTTCGAGCAGAGAGTGCGAGGTCCGAATGCGGGCCATCATTTTACGTTCGCGCCGTCTGAGAGTATCCAGAATGGTGGCGCCCAGATCTTCGCGAGGCTTATACAGTCGTGTGCCGCGCTCGCTTTTGCCAGCATCCTCGATCACCGCGAAATCCTGCAGCTCTTTGAGGGAAATACTCACCAGGGCCTTGGAAATACGAAGGCGCCGCATGAGTTCGGCTGCATCGAGTGGGGATTGGGATAAATAGATATGGCACCAGATCTGGCCATGAACTTTTTTAAAGCCCCAGTACTCCATGAATTGCCCGACTTCCGAGGCGAATTCTTCGAGTTCTGTCAGGACACGTTGTTCTTCTTTTTTAGTCATATCCGCTGGGCCAGATAATTCACAAGAATTTTAAGCGCGGCAAGAGACTGTGGATCTTTTTGCCCGCGACGGCTTGCCGTTGCCTCTGATAGCATTTCAAGCAGCATATGTGCCTCCTCAACCAGTCGATCCACCCGCAGACGCACGCGCTCAATCGCATGGTCCAGAGTTCTGGGATCGGGTTCGATGGATTCAATGCGAGTCATATCCAACTGCTCGCGATCGTACGTCAGACACAGAGCTTCAAAAATCACGGCATTGATCACACGATTTTTAATGTCCGCGCCTTCCGATCCATCCCGCCTTTTAAAATCAAGAATATCGTCCGTCAGCTGAAAGGCAATGCCGATCGCTTCACCGAGGCGCCGGGCTTCCGGAAGCAAATAGCCGTCAGGATAAGCCAGCAGCGCAGGCGCCGCACAGCTCCACCGCAGGACGCTGCCGGTTTTTTTCAAAGCCACCCGTTCGACATCGGTCCAGCTGAGGTCTTTTTTCACACTGTTTTCAATCTGCAGCCATTCCCCTTCCGCAAGGTCGGCGATGATGACGGCCATTTCACTGACCAGATCATTGCGTCCCGTCTGGGCAATTTCCTGAAGCACATAAGCCAGCAGATAATCTCCAGCGAGGACTGCCCGCTTGTTGCTGGCTACGATATTAATGGAAGGTTCGCCGCGACGATATTCCGCATTATCAATCACATCATCGTGAGCCAGGGTGGAAGCATGCACGAGTTCGATATAACGGCTGAACGGTTCAATGGCCGTGTGCTCGACACCCAAAAGATCAGCCATCATAAAAGTCATCAATGGCCGCAGGCGTTTGCCACCCGAAAGCACGGTCTTGCCCAGCAGATTGCCAATGCGTGGATTGCGCTGCCATTCACTCAGACTAAAGTCGAGCCGTTGGATACTGTGCAGCACAGCGGGTGAAATGGCATGGGCAATCGATGCAATAGTCACGAGAGGATCCTGTCAGCCAGAGTTCATGAAATTTTGAACCAGAAAACGACCACCTGGTTCTGGCTCTCTATTTATTCCTCGATCCCGGCTTGAAGGCAAGTCTCTTCCTTAAAAAACAGAAATGTGGTTCGCATCGGACAGGTCAGAGGCCCGGGATTTTGGTTGAAGCTGCTCTTGCAAAAGGTTTATATAGTCGTGAACAACGACATAGGGATACCGGACTTATGCCACTGCCCCATGCGAAAACAGAATCCTACCGAATCTTCGATGCCATAGCTGGCCGATATGACGTTATCAATACGGTGCTGTCGGGTGGTCTTCATCGTATCTGGCGTCGGGCCATGCGACGCATGCTGCCGCAACGGTTGAATTTGACTGTTTTGGATTTGGCAACCGGGACCGGTGATGTGGCGCTGGAGTTGATCAAAAATCCGCATGTGCAGACGGTTCGCGGCCTGGACCTCTCGCAAGGCATGATCAGCAAAGGCCGGGACAAAGTCATCGCGTCTGGACTGACTGATAAGATTACTCTCGATGTCGGGGATGCCCAGCACATTCCTTTCCCTGACGCATCCTTTGACGCTGTCACTATGTCATTTGGTATCCGCAATGTGGCCGATGTGAATCGGTGCCTCAGCGAAATCTATCGGGTGCTGAAACCCGGAGGCCGCTGTCTTATTTTGGAATTTGGTTTGCCGCGCAGTCGCGCGCTGCGATCGGCGCATTTATTTTATTTGCGGCATGTCTTGCCTGGCCTGGGACGTATGCTCTCCGGTCATGCCACGGCCTACTCCTATTTGAATCAAACGATTGAAGAATTTCCTTATGGTGCGGCCTTTGCAGAACTCTTGACGAGTGCTGGATTCACAGATGCCCAGTTCCGGCCCATGAGCGGCGGGATTGTGCATCTCTATCGGGGTGACAAGCCTTGAATCTGTCGAGTTTTAGGGACTTTGAACGCGCTGGCTGGCAATGGCTGGAAGCCGGCAAGTTTATGCAGGCACGCCTGAATTTAACAGATCGCGTGCCAGCCGAGGCCTTTTTGCGTTTGCCGCCGGACTGGGCTTTTTTTTGGAAAAGCAAGGAAGCGAAGTCCTGGTTTTCGGCCTGGGGCCTTGCTGAAAAGATTCCTTTCAAAGATTTGATTGCATCATCTGTGGATCCATGGATCACGGTCTGCGGTGGATTTCCTTTTGCTCCTGCTCATCACTCCGGGAGCGAATGGCAGGAATTGGCCGATTCGCATTGGTTTGTCCCGAAATTTTTATGGCGCCAGGATCAGGACGCCGCTGTCCTCGAGGTCGTGTGTTCCCTGGCCAACGCCGAAAATAATGACAGCTGGAAAACGCAGCTGCTTGAGGAAGCCTGGCGGTTTTATCAGGCTCTGCATCAAAGCGCAGCGCCCTCGCCTTTGCCCATGTATGAGAGTCGGCAGGATGTTCCGTCCCGTTCGCGCTGGCATGAGATTATGGATGCCGCAACGGAACATATGAGCGCCGGTGATTTTGATAAAGTCGTGCTGAGCCGACGCGTGCGACTGCAATTTCCCAAGGCCCTGTCGGCGGCCGATCTTTTTCGTCAACTTTTGACTCTGCATGAAGAATCCTTTCTGTTTGCCTGTCAAAGTCCTGAAGGGCTTTGCTTTATGGGACGATCGCCGGAACGCCTTCTGGCCTGGCGGGACCGTGGCTTTCAATTGGATGCGATTGCCGGCACGCGACGTCGCAGTCTTTCGGCCAGCAGCGATCAGGCGTTTTCCGATGATATGCAGCAATCGCCCAAGGAGCAGAATGAGCATCGCCTGGTTCGTCAGGCGATCACGGATCTCTTGCACGCGGAAGGGGTTGTCTTCGAACCCGTGGAAGAACAGGCCATCATTCGTTTGCAGCATGTTCAGCATATGCGGACGCGATTCAAAGGCGAAGTGCCGGCGGGTCGATCGTGTGCGGAATTGCTTCCCCTCCTGCATCCGACACCGGCGGTCGGCGGCTATCCGCGTGGCCCGGCTCTGAATTTCATGCTGCGGGAAGAGGGCTTTGATCGGGGATGGTTTGCTGGAGGCATCGGCGTGTTTCAAGGCAACCAGGGTGATGTTGCCATTGGGATCCGATCGGCTCTGGTGGATGGTGCCAGACTCTGGATTTATGCCGGAGCCGGTATTGTGCCGGGATCGGATGCGGATGCCGAATGGCAGGAAATAGAAGCTAAAATGCAAAACTTCCTGGGCTTGCTCCAAGCCGAGGACGCTTCACTCAAGTGAGCCCCTTATGGAATCAACGATCAAACCGTGGCTGACCCAAAACTGGAATACCTTTGCCAGCTCGCTCCTCATCCACGGATTATCCCGCCTGGGCGCCCGTGGTTTTTTTGTTTCCCCGGGATATCGCGATGCTCCCCTGATTGCAGCCCTGCAGGCAAGGCCTGATCTTTATGTGAAGTCATGTCCCGATGAAAGGGCCGGCGCCTATGAAGCACTTGGCTTTGCCAAAGCCACACGGCGACCGGCCGTACTCGTCTGTACATCAGGAACCGCAGGAGCGAATTATCTGCCTGCGATCATTGAAGCCAAAACTGATCAGATTCCGTTGCTGGTGATCACGGCCGATCGCCCCTTTGAAATGGTCTTTGCCGGAGCGCAGCAGGTTACCGATCAAAGACAGCTGTTTGGAACCTTCGTCAAGCAAAGTCTGGATTTTCCTGCCCCGGGTCCGACAATGGATCTCGCCGCCTGGTTATCCTATGCGCGCATGCTGGTGGAAATCAGTAGTGAAGGTCGGCAGGGTCCGGTGCATTTGAATCTGCCCTTCCGTCTGCCGCTTGATCCTGTGGAAACTTCGGATCGGCCGACAGATTCCGTTCTGGCTGAAGCACAAAAACTTCTCCAGCGTCTGGCTGTGCAACCACCGATTACCGTCGAATCGCGTTTGACGCCGACCGTGGCGCGTGACTGGGTGGACGATCTGCGTTCAGCGGAACGAGGTCTTATTATTCTGGGCCGTATCCAAGGCCGTGAGGAGCAGCGGGCTGCGGCGTCCCTGGCGGCCTCGCTGGGCTGGCCTTGTTATGCGGATATTACCTCAGGCGTCAAAGGACGCCTGGATAACGAGTTGATGGATCCCACCCATCCGCTGCTGTCCCAGGCTCTTGAAGCCTATCAGCCGGATGTTTGTCTTTATTTGGGACGGCGTCCCGTCACTGGATTTTTTGATACCTATTTGCAAAAAGTCCAGCCTCGCGCCTACTGGATTTTTTCGCCTGAATCGACGGTGCAGGACCCCAGTCATTTGCCGCAGAGACGGCAGATCACGGTTGATATCACGAGTCTAACCAAACTCTGGAGCGGTGGTCCATTTGTGCCAACACCGGCGCATGATGCTTTGTGGCAGGTATCGGAACAGGTGCGGACGACTTTGGCGAAGCCTTTGTATCAGGGTTTTTGTTTTGCGGATGTGGCTCAGGAAATTGCAGCAGCGATTCCCACCCGGGATCATGGTTTATTTTTGGGTAACTCGACCGCGATTCGCGCCTTTGATAGCTGGTGTGATCTGCAGGGCAAACGTCTGCCCCTGGTGGAAGCCAATCGTGGTGTGAATGGTATTGAAGGTCTGGTGTCCACCAGCCTTGGTCTCGCGGCCGGGTCGGAACATGGCTGGACCGTGGTGCTCGGTGATGTCTCCGCTCTGCATGATTTGAATTCGATCCTGGCGCTGCCCCAGGCCGCGGCTCCCATCATTCTGGTTGTGGTGAATAACCGAGGTGGGCGCATCTTTGAGTTCCTGCCGA
This sequence comes from Oligoflexus sp., assembly GCF_035638955.1. GTDB lineage: Bacteria > Bdellovibrionota_B > Oligoflexia > Oligoflexales > Oligoflexaceae > Oligoflexus. The sequence continues at coordinate 5,375 of NZ_DASQYZ010000459.1, forward strand.
TCCAGGCCCACGGCTGGGTGAAGGATCCTTTGATCACAACGCCCCATGACTTTCGTTTTCAAGGTCTGGCCGAGATGGCTGGATTATCCTATGAACTGTGCACGAATCGCCTGAGCTTCCGCGACCTGTACCAAAAAGCTCTGCAGTCCCGAACCAGTTGTTTGATCGAATGTGAGCAGGATCCGCTGGCCGATCAGAAGTACGTGCAGGCTTTTAAAAAGGAGACGCCTTAAATGAATACTGCCGTTTCCACGCCTGTTACGATTCAGCCTCGGTCCTGGCGAGCTCTGATTCAGGCCATTCGTCCTCCCACTTTGCTCGCTGGATTGGGTCCGGTCCTGATCGGGATCAGTCTGGGTGTGCATCAACGTGATGTGATGAAGATCAGTGAAGGCGCCGTGGTATTCCCAGCGTTAGCCGCTCTCCTGCTGGTCGTTTTTTTGCAGGCAGCCGCCAACCTTGTGAATGATGCCAAGGATGCGGAAAAAGGTGTGGATAAAGGCGAACGATTGGGGCCGATCCGCGTCGTGCAAAGTGGGCTCCTGACGATTCCGCAGGTGCGGCTGGCTTACTGGACGATGTTTGCTCTGGCAGCCGGCCTTGTCGTGGCTTTGTTTGCGATGAATCCGGCGCCCGTGATCCCGCTGGTGGCACTGGCGTGCGGTCTGGCCGCATACCTTTACACGGCGGGTCCTTTTCCTCTGGCCTATTATGCCCTGGGCGAAATCCTGGCCTGTATTTTTTTTGGACCTATTGCCGTGATGGGAACAGTCTATCTTCTGACGGGCTACATTCTTTGGGAAACTGCCTTCTGGGGTCTGGGTTCCGGTTTGATCGCGGCAGCAATCATGGCTGTGAATAATCTGCGTGATCGCAAAGGTGATAAGGATGCCGGCAAGCATACGTTGGCGACTCTCTCGAGCGAACAGACAGCGCGCAAATTGCCTCTTCTTTTAGTCATGGCGAGTGCGATGATTCTGGCCCTTTACGGATTTGAGCATAACAAGGTGATCATCGCGGTGCCCTGGGCTCTGCTGGCTTTGTCCTTTATACGCCGCCGTATCACCCCGCGTTTGCAAGGGGAAGGACCCCTGTTGAACGAGGCCCTCAAATTTACGGCGCTCTTTAATCTGTTTTACGCCATGCTGTTTGCGAGCCTGGTTCTGTTATGAGTTTTCGCGCGATGACCCTGCAGCATCAGGAGCTGCCATGGACCTGGCCTCTGCAGCTGGGTAACGGTGTTCCCATGTTGCGAGCGCGGACCATCATCACCGCCATCGATAGTCGTGGGCATGAACATCAAGCTGAACTTGCTCCCTGTCCTGGTGTGCATCCTGAAACTCTGGGCGACGCCTGCCGGCTCTGGCAATCGACCTGCGCTCCTCGTCTTCTGAGTCAATCCTTGGTACTGAATCCATGGCAATGGACCCGGCCTTACTTTGGACTGATCGAGCTGCCGGCCACGCCCTTGCGATCGGTGCAAACAGCTGTGGAACAATTACTCCTGAGCTGGGCGCAAAGTCAAAGTCCCGAGGTTTTTTCTCTTGCCGATACGATGACACTCGAAGGTTCCGCTTTGCTCGCGCTGCAAGCGGATCGTGAAACCAGCTGGCAGGAATTCTTGCAGCTCTGGGATCAGGGCTTTCGCATTTTCAAGTGCAAGGTCGGGCGTCTGCCTGCGTTGCATGAATTCAATTGTTTGCAAAGAATGACTCAGCATGGTCAGGGACTCCTGCAATTGCGACTGGATGCGAACCGAGGGATGAGTTCACAGGATGCGGCTTTTTGGAAGAATCACTCTCAGGGTCTGCCGATCGTTTATTGGGAAGAGGCCGCCGGTTTTTATCCGCAGGCCCTTGATGAAACCCTCTGGGATAGTCACGAGACCATTCCTGCAGCCCTGGCCTGGATTTTAAAACCGAGCCGATTGAGTCTCTCGCACACCGTGCATCTTCTGCAGAAAGCTGCCGCCGAAAATATTCCATGCGTCCTCAGCAATGCTTTTGATTCCGGCCTGAGTTTACGCTGTTCGGCATGGATCTATGCGGCGTTTTGCAAAAATCCCCAACCTCTTGGTTTTGGGACCGCCCGTTTTCTACCGGACGATGCGTGGCAGAGTGAATCCTGGGGGGCATCTCAGGTGCTGGTTCCAGGAACACCTTTTGCGATGCGGGAGAATAGGGGATGAGCGTTGTGCAGACTCTATTGAAGGCACAAGCTTCCCAGCCGTGCTGGCAAACGTTGGATGGCTTCATAACCTATGGGGATCTCGAAGCCAGGATTCGACGTTATGCGACCCTGCTGCAAAGTTCAGGCGCGCAAGCTGGAGATCATTGGGCCGTTCGAGGCTGGTCGGCCTTGGATACATTTGCTCTCCTGCTGGCCTGCCTGTGGCAAAGAGTGGTGCTTTTTCCTCTGCCGGATCGCTTGCCGGATGCCGTGCATCAACGAATGATGCTGCAGGTTCCTCTCCAGGGCTTTTTCGTTGGCCCATCCGTGCCCGTGAAACCAGAGATGCAAGGTCCCATCACGTGGGATGACGAGGCTCCAGCGGTGGGAATATTTACGTCCGGTTCCACCGGCATGCCGAAAGCCATTGTGCATAGCTGGAAAAGTCTCAGCCACTCGGCTGTCACAACCAATGAGTTTTATCAAGTGCAGCCTGGGGATTCCTGGCTTTTAAGTCTTGATCCTGCGCATATTGGGGGTTTGCAGATTGCTGTGCGCTGTTTTCTGCGAAGCGCTGTGGCCTGGCATCTCACGGAACCGAAGGCCGTGGTTGATGTCCTGCGAGTGCAGGCACCCTCTTATATTTCCCTGGTTCCCACCCAGCTTTATCGATTGCTGCAGGATTCGCAGGCCGTTGAGAATTTGCGCCATTGCAAAGCCATCATCCTGGGTGGGGCGGCGGCCTCGCTCGATCTTGTGGATCTGGCCATTGGTTGTGGACTGCCGGTATCCGTCAGTTATGGAAGCAGTGAGACCGCGGCGCAATGCACGGCGCTTCCGCCCGGTGCGCGACCCCTGCATCCCGGCGATGTTGGACAATTGCTCCGTGGATGGGACTATGCGCATGCAGGGGAGACTTTACGCCTGCGTGGGCCGGCGTCTTCGCGCGGTTTTTATCAGCAGACAACGTTTCATGCCCTGCTGGACGCCGAAGGCTGGTTGACCCTGCCCGATCGTATCCTCTGTGACCAGGGTCGTCTTACTGTTTTGGGTCGGGCCGATGGTATTTTTCAGGTGGCTGGTGAAAATATATCCCCGCTTGATATTGTGCAGCCTCTGGAACCCTTACGCCATGATTCGGATTTTATAGCCCTTCCATGGCACGATGCAGAATACGGAACCGTCCCTGTGCTCATCGTGCGGTCAGCCCGTTCTCCCGATGTTGCGGCTGTGGTGGCCTTGCTGCAAAAACATCTGACGGGTGTGCAAAGGCCGCGGTCCATCTATTGGCATCAGAGTGACGATATTGGCAAGCTTTCGCGTCCTTATTATGAGAAGGCACTGGAAGAGCAGGCCCTTCCTCTGCTATGGAAACTGGGCGTTGAGTAAGCCTAGGCGTTAACCAGGCCACCTCAGCAAGACCCTCATGGAGACAGGACTTTGGAAGAATTTGATCTGATCGTGGTCGGTGGTGGTGCGGCTGGATATTTCGGTGCGATTGCGTGCGCGGAAACCAGACCCGGCAGCCGCGTTGTGATCCTGGAAGCCACCCCCCGCGTGTTGACCAAGGTCAAAATATCCGGAGGAGGACGCTGCAACGTCACCCATCATCAGTTCGAGACCAAGCGCCTGGTGGCGAGTTATCCGCGCGGACACAAGGAATTGATCGGAGCATTCCATCGCTTTCAACCGCGCGATACCGTGGCCTGGTTTGCCGATCATGGCGTGGAATTGAAAGTGGAGCCGGATGGTCGGATGTTTCCCATCACCGATTCTTCACAAACCATTATCGACTGCCTCGAAAGGACCGCGCACGACAATGGAGTCGAGGTCCGTCTGCGAACTTTGGTGCAGCGCATTGAAAAGGTGGATGAGCATTTCCTTGTGCACACCAAAGAAGGCACCGTTCTCCGTTCGCGGTTTCTTTTACTCGCCACCGGCAGCATGCCCTTTGGTCAAAATCTGGCCCGTGATCTGGGGCACCGTTTGGTGGATCCTGTGCCTTCGCTCTTCACCTTTGAAATCAAGGATCCGCTGCTTGAGGGTTTATCCGGGACGAGTTTCCCTCGCGTTCACATCCAGCTTAAAGTGGCCGAAGCCGCCCAGGATTTTCAGCAGGAAGGGCCCTGTCTGATTACGCATTGGGGATTGAGTGGACCCGCAGTGCTCAAGCTCTCGGCTTTTGCCGCGCGTGAACTGTTTGCCAGTCACTATAAAGCGCAAGTGCAGATCAACTGGGAACATCCTTTAAAATTTGAAGCGGCTCTGCAGCAGCTCGAAACCCTGAGGCAGCAGTATCCGAAGAAAAGAGTCAGCAATGAAAATCCTTTCAGCTGCACCCGCCGTTTTTGGGAGGCTTTGCTGCGTGAATCGGGAGTTCAACCGGCCCAGCTTTATGCCGAGACGGGCAAAAAAAATCTGCAGGATATCGCGCGTCGCCTGACAGGTACCATACTCACGGTTGAGGGCAAGGGTGTGTTCAAGGAAGAGTTCGTGACAGCGGGCGGAGTGTCGCGCGAGGAAATCGATTTTCGGCGCATGGAAAGCAAGGTCTGCCCTGGACTCTTTCTCTCCGGAGAAGTGTTGGATGTCGATGGGATCACCGGCGGGTTTAATTTTCAAAATGCCTGGACCGGATCATGGCTCGCCGCTCAGGCCATTGCCCAGAGTTTAAACAGTTAATGCACGTTCCAGGCCCAGGCCCTGGCCTGCCTGCCTTTCCTTATGAAGAAATCCAGCGTGCACGGCTGGAAGCCGTATCAGCGCTTCGATGCGTGAAGACGCCATGCTGGCTGAAATCCGCAAGTGGCTTCCAACCTGGTGTACGATGATCAGGTAAAGAAAGAAACAGCCGAGGACAGAGCCTTTCGCAAAAAGGCAAAAGCTTCTTGTCACCTTGGGCGAATCGTAGTACGAATTTTAAAAAGTCTGATGAAATGCAGACCAAGGCCACGCTCACATTCAGGATGTTCAGTTTGCTTAATATAGCCTGGAGACATTGTGAATATCTACCCAACCCTCAAGGAAATCAGGGGTTTGGCGCAGCGTGGGTTTCCGCTGATACCGGTCGGTATCGAAATACCAGCGGACACACTCACGCCCGTCAATGCCTTCTTGCGTCTGCGCGCAAGCGGGTCCACCCACACCTTTCTGCTCGAAAGTGCCGACGGTGGCGAAGAAGTTGGTCGCTACTCCTATCTTGGCATTGATCCCTTTGCTTCCTTGATCAGCAAAGCCGGACAGCTTACCTTTCACAATTTTGTAACGGACCAGAAAGAAACCCAGGACACCAGTTTCGCGGCGGTCGGGGCCTATTTGGAACGCTATAAGACACCGAAACTCCAGGGTTTTCCGCCTTTTGTCGGGGGCGCCATTGGGTATTTTGGTTATGATTGTGTGCGATATCTGGAACGCCTGCCGGAAACCGAGGCGGGCAATGCCCCCAATGAACTGAACTTCATGTTCTTTGGCACCACGCTGGCCTTTGATCGCCTCCGGCACCGCCTTTATATCGTCACACTGATTCCAGGTGACAGCACGTATTTGGAAACAGCTGTGGCGGATGCCGAGCAGCGCCTCATGCAAATTAAAAAGCGTTTGCTCACGGCAGCCGGACCGGATGAGATTTTGGATCTCTCACTCAGTGAGCTCTCGGATATAGAACCCGTGCCGGCTGAAACCATGCTGGGTCAGGATCAGTACATCGAAGCTGTTGGCAAAATCAAGGAACACATCCGTCGCGGTGATATTTTTCAATGCGTGCTGTCGGATCGATTCCGTTTTCCTGTCAAAGCGGATTCCTTTACGATCTATCGCATTCTCCGGATGATCAATCCTTCGCCTTATCTCTATTATTTAGGCCTCGGTGATGAAGTTCTTTTAGGCTCATCACCCGAGATGCTGATGCGGGCCACGGGATCCCTGGTGGAAACCTGCCCCATTGCCGGAACAAGGCCACGCGGCAAGGATCCGGACGAGGACCGTAAAATGGAACGCGATCTCCTGGCCAGCGTGAAGGAGCGGGCGGAGCATCTGATGCTGGTCGATCTGGGCCGGAATGATATCGGCCGTGTTGCCAAACCAGGTTCCGTGGAAGTTAAAAGTTTTATGCACGTCGAACGCTATTCGCACGTTATGCATATCGTGAGCCAGGTCGCCGGTCAGCTGAAGTCCGGCACTTCAACCTGGGAAGCCTTCGGCGCCTGTTTTCCAGCCGGGACACTGACCGGTGCTCCTAAAATTCGGGCGATGGAAATCATTGCCGGTTTGGAGAAGAAGGCCCGTGGACCCTACGGTGGCGCCATTGTCTGCAAGGATTTTGCCGGGGATCTGAATTCCTGCATCACCATTCGCAGTCTTTTTCTGCGTGATGGCTACGGTTACGCCCAGGCAGGCGCCGGTATTGTTGCCGATTCCAAGCCGATCAAGGAGTATGAAGAGGTGCTGAATAAAGCCAAGGCTGTACGGACAGCTGTGGCCGCGGCTGAGAAGGTGCAGGAGGGACGTTCATGATACTCCTGATCGATAATTATGATTCGTTTACCTATAACATTTACCAGTACCTCGGCTGTCTCGGAGCCAAGGTCAAGGTGGTCCGCAACGATGCGATCACGGTCAAGGATGTAGCCCGATTGAAACCGGAGGCCATTGTTTTATCCCCGGGACCAGGCACCCCGGATGAATCGGGCATCACCCTGGAAACGATCAGCACCTACGCGGGGAAAATTCCCATTCTGGGTGTTTGCCTGGGTCACCAATCGATCGGCCAGGCTTTCGGCGGCAAGGTCATTCGTGCCAGCAAACTGATGCACGGGAAAACATCGACGATCAAGCACACCAGCAAGGGTGTTTTTAAAGGTTTGCCGAATCCGCTCGAAGTGACCCGCTATCACTCCCTGATTGTCGAGCGCAAATCCCTGCCGGATTGTTTGGAGGTGACCGCCACCACCGATGATGGGTTGATCATGGGGCTTCGGCATAAGCGCCTGCTGGTGGAAGGCGTGCAGTTTCACCCGGAATCGTACGTGACGCAGAACGGTATGGATATGCTGAAAAACTTTTTGGATCTGGCTGCGAAACGAGGAACCAAACTGTGAAAGCTTATTTGCAAAAGCTCTTCAAATCCCAAAATCTGACACGCGACGAAGCGCAGGCGGCCACGACCCTTATTATGCAGGGCGGCGTCAGTGTCGAAGAGATCGCCGGATTTTTGGGAGCCCTGGCGGGCAAAGGCGAAACGGTGGATGAAATCGTCGGATGCGCCAGCACCTTGCGGGCTCATGCGGTCCCGTTGCAGCCGAAGCGCCGTGATCTGATCGATGTCTGCGGCACGGGCGGTGATGGCGCCGAGACCTTTAATATTTCGACCTGCAATGCTTTGGTTTTGGCGGCGGCTGGTCTTGGGGTTTGCAAGCATGGCAATCGCGCGGTTTCAAGTCGCTGCGGCAGCGCTGATGTTCTGGAAGCCTTGGGCATTACCATCGATATGCAGCCCGATCGCGCCGCGTCTGCCATTGACAGCTGTGGTTTTGCCTTTCTTTTTGCGCCTCACTATCACCCGGCCATGAAGCATGTCGGACCCGTGCGCCGCGCCCTCGGTGTGCGCACGGTTTTCAATTTGCTTGGACCTCTGGCGAATCCTGCGCCGGTAAAGCATCAGGTTCTTGGCGTCTTCGATCCTGACCTTGTGCCGATGATGGCGGAAGCTCTGCAAAAACTTGGGACGGAAGCCGCGTTGGTGGTATGCGGTGACGGCGGCCTTGATGAATTGAGTCTCTCCGGCCCAAGCCGCGTGTCCCAGCTGAAAGACGGAAACATTCAACACCTGTCTTTAAGCCCCGAGGATTTTGGACTCTCCCGCGCGCCTCTCGAAACTTTAAAAGGCGGCGATAAGGAAGCCAATGCCCGCATTGTCGAAGCCGTGCTTCGCGGGGAACGCAGTCCACGTCGGGATATTGTCGTGATGAATGCAGGAGCGGCGCTGGTGATCAGCGGCCGGGCTCATTCCTGGCGGGACGGTGCGGAACAGATTGCGACCGTGATTGACAGCGGCCGGGCTTATCAAACTTTGGAAAAGATAAGAGCATTTGCATGAGTGGACAGGATAAAACAGCCAGCAGTGTTTTGCATAAAATCGGAAAGACCGTCGAGGACCGGGTCCGCAGGGATCGTGCGCTGCTCAGCGAGCAGGATCTTCTGGCCCAGATTGCAGCAACGGGATGGAAGCCCAAGGATTTTCGAGCGCTCTTTGAACGACGTGGTTTCAATGTGATCGCTGAAATCAAACTGGCCAGTCCCTCCCGTGGGGATATTGCGCCGGAACTCAAGCCTCTGGACGTGGCGCGCGATTATCTTGAAAACGGCGCTGCCGCTCTTTCGATCCTGACTGAACCCCTGTTTTTCAAGGGTGATATTGCCTACCTGAAGGCCATACGTGCCGCTCATCCGGAGGCCTATCTTCTGCAAAAGGATTTTGTCGTCGATCCTTATCAGCTTTACCAGGCGAAGGCCGCTGGTGCGGATGCCATTCTTATCATTGTGGCTCTGCTGGGTGAGCAGGGTTCTGCAGACATTCTGCGAACAGCCAGGCAGCTGGGTTTGACCGCGTTGGTTGAAGTTCACAATGCGGAAGAGATGGCCATCGCGAATAAAATTGGCGCCGATCTGGTGGGTATCAACAATCGCAATCTCAAGGACCTGAGCATATCCCTGGACGTTTCCCTGCAGCTGCGGCCTTTGGCCCCGGCCGGTGCGCGACTCATCTGTGAAAGCGGAATTGAAACGCACCAGGATATGCATCGATTGCACGCCGAGGGCTTTCATGGCTTTTTGGTGGGCACGAGCCTGATGCGCACGGGGCATCCGGGTGAAGCGCTGGCGAGGCTGATTCAGCATGCGCATTAAAATCTGTGGCATCACTCGAACCGAAGACGCGCGCCTGGCCATGAGTCTGGGGGCCTGGGCTCTTGGTTTTATTTTTTATGACAAGAGCCCGCGCTTCGTCGAAGCGAAGCTTGTGCGCCAGATTTTGGACGAACTCGCGGCCGAAGGGCTGATCCCCCAACGCAAGGTGGGGGTGTTTGTGAATGCGTCAGCCGAGACCATTCACCAGACTGTGCAGGTTTCAGGAATTGATACGGTTCAGCTGCATGGTGATGAAACGTTGGCCTTCAGTCAAAGTTTAAAGGGCCTGCGCCTCTGGAAAGCGATTCGTCTGCGAACGGCGGAGCAGCTTCATGAATTACCTTCCTTTGAGCCTTATGTGGAAGCCTTTCTCTTTGATGCGGCTGTCCCGGGTCAGTACGGAGGCACGGGTCACACCACGGACTGGTCACTGGTGGCATCCTTTCCAAGCTCCCGGCCTGTGATCCTGTCAGGTGGACTTCATCCCGATAATTTTCAGGCCGCCGCGGCCACTGTTCCTGCTTTTGCCTTTGATCTGTCATCGGGCGTGGAAGTGAAACCCGGGATCAAGGACGCTGATAAACTTCGCAAACTTTTTCTCTTAAGGAGTCCTTCCCATGACTCAAACTCCTGATGAACGCGGCTATTATGGTCGATATGGTGGACGCTATGTTCCCGAAACTCTTTACCGCCCCGTGATGGAATTGGAAGAAGCGTACCAGCGTTTTTCTGCTGACCCGGCTTTTCAAGCGGAACTCAAACATCTGCTCCACACCTATGTGGGCCGGCCGACCCCGCTGAGTTTTGCCAAACGTCTGACCGAACATCTGGGTGGAGCGCAAATTTATCTGAAGCGCGAAGATCTCACCCATACCGGAGCCCATAAAATCAACAATGCGCTTGGGCAGGTCCTCCTGGCCAAACGCATGGGCAAAACCCGTATTATCGCCGAAACGGGTGCCGGTCAGCATGGGGTCGCGACAGCCACGGCTTCGGCTCTATTAGGCCTGGAGTGCCAGGTTTATATGGGAAGCGTGGACATGGCCCGCCAGTCGCTGAATGTCCGGCGCATGCGACTGCTGGGAGCCACCGTGGTGCCGGTGGAAAGTGGTGCCAAAACTTTAAAAGATGCTGTCAACGAAGCGATGCGCGATTGGGTCACCAACGTACGCACGACCTTTTATAGTCTGGGTTCGGCGCTTGGACCGCATCCCTATCCGCAGATGGTCCGTGATTTTCATAAGGTCATTGGCGAAGAGGCGCGCGCGCAGATTCAGGAAGCCGCCGGTCGATTGCCGGACGAGCTGGTGGCCTGCGTGGGCGGTGGCAGCAATGCGATCGGGCTCTTCCATCCTTTCCTCAATGATGCCTCGGTGATGATGACCGGTGTGGAAGCAGGTGGACATGGGATTGTTTTGGGACAGCACGCAGCACGTTTTGCGGGCGGGCAGCTTGGTGTTCTTCACGGAGCGTTGACCTGGCTTTTGCAGAATGATGATGGTCAGGTGCAGGACACGCATAGCATCTCCGCAGGCCTGGATTATCCGGCTGTCGGACCTGAACACGCACTTTTGCACGAAACAGGACGCGCGCAGTACACTTATGCCACGGATCAGGAAGCGCTGGAAGCCTTCCGTCTCCTCTCCAAGCTCGAAGGCATCATTCCCGCCCTCGAAAGTTCCCATGCCATCGCTTACGTTTTGAAAAAGGCGCCCACTTTGAGCAAGGATAAAATTCTGCTGGTGAATCTTTCCGGACGTGGTGACAAGGATTTGGAAGGGGGCGTAGGATGAGCCGCTTGCAGAAGGTCATTCGCGATCGGCAGAAGGAAGGCAAGAAATCTTTTGTCGCCTATATCACGGCTGGTGATCCCAGTCTGGCAGAAACCATGAACCTGGCTCAGGCTCTGGCGGAATCGGGCGTGGATATCATTGAACTGGGCGTCCCCTTCTCGGATCCCCTGGCCGATGGTCCCACCAATCAACGAGCTGCGGAACGGGCGCTCGCCTCCGGAACGAGTCTGCTCAAGATTCTGGATGAGGTGGCGCAATTCAGAAAGCGCAACACCACCACGCCGATCGTCATCTTTTCCTATTTGAATCCCATCTATCGGATGGGCTTTGATAACTTTGCTAAAAAAGCGCAGAGCGTCGGGGCTGATGGTGTTTTAATCGTCGACTTTCCTCCCGAGGAAGCTGACGCCTATCGTCGTACGATGCAGGCGGCCGGCCTCGATACCGTGTTTCTGGCTTCGCCGACCAGTGATGAAAAACGTTTGCAGCATGTGGATGAGCAATCCTCGGGTTTCGTCTACTACGTGTCCCGCACGGGTGTCACCGGCATGCAATCCGAACTCTCGCAGAGCCTGGGTCAGGAGATGGGCCTTGTCAAACGTCTGGTGAAAAAACCGGTCATGGTGGGCTTCGGTATTTCCAATCCGGAGCAGGCCGTCGCGGCCGCACAACTCGGTGATGGCATCATCATCGGCAGCGCCATCGTCAAAGTCATCGAGGATGCACCTGATGCCAGCGCGAGACTTGCCGGTGTTCGCCAGTTTGCGAGTGGGATTCGCGCCGCCTTGGACCGAGCGTTTCATGCCTGAATGATTCTAGCCGATCGCCTTGAGCTCCTCACGAGCCAGGGCGTCGCCTCCTTCCGATCGCAGCATGAGCTGAATCACAAGGCTCAGTCGAAATTCCAGTTTTTCACGACTCAGAGGATCGCCTTCCAGCTTATGCCATGCTTTTAAGGGGGCGGATGTGATCTCGAAGGTGTCAAAGCAAGAAGCCAGTGATGGCCCCGTGTCACGGAACATAATGATTCCTCCAACAGAAATGTTGCGAGGATTTGCGACGCAAACAAAAAAGCCAAACCCAAGGTTTGGCAATATTTGCGCATCGTTTCGGCACTTTAGCAGAGAAAGCTGCAATCGGCCACAAACCCTTGTTACATCAAACGATAAATCTGTCGCCAGCCGTTTGCAAGATCTATTTTTCGTAAACCCACCGATCGGTGCCTGCTGCATTTTTCTGCAGGCGGGATTGGATGTAGAGATCCCCGGTCACCACTCCGTTGGCCAGCACGTAGTGGTCGCGCAGGTCGTCGCCCGCCTTGAGTTCCAGGTTCCAGACGACAGGAGCCTTGTCACCCTTCGGCACGACGGCAATCTGCTGAATCACACCTATGGTTCCCTGTTCGGTGCGGACACGATCGCCTTCCTGCAATTCAAAGGCAGGCTTGGGACCCTGACTGGTTGGAAAGGGATGCGTGCCGGTCACGCGCACGGTGTTTCCTTCGATTTGCACATCAAACATGGGGACATTTTCCGGGCCCCGGGTCATCCGGGCAATCGACTGCGCACGCCTCGTCATGGGATTCCACACCTGATCACGTTCCGTCAGTTCCGTGATTCGCTTTTGGGTGCGACCGTCACCCAGAGTGATCATCGTTTCATCCGCGAAGCAACCACAGGCGCCGCGAACGAACAGGAATTTTCTTTTACAGGAGGGCACAGTGTAATACACATATTCCACCGAGTCCCAGCCTTCACTGGTCAGCTCGGCAAAGGTGTTGGGCGTGCGGCCGTTTTTGGCCACGAAACTTTCCGCAGGGTTCCGGACATTCTCGCAGAATTTTACACTTTTTATTTTCACCTGCTCGTTGCGCATGTACATACTATGGTTCCGTGAATAGTCACCATACTTGCGATCCTGAGCATCGGCGACGGCTGCGTCCATATAGGTGTCGCCTTCATACCAGGGACATTCATCGTTGCAGGCGGCTTTGAATTCGTCGTCGGATAGATCCTTGCCTTTATCCCAATAATTGACCACGGTAAAGGAATGCGAGACCTCATGATTGGGCGCTTCGGAAATTTCGCCCTTGGCATTGTACAGCACGGCCTTGATCGTGAAATCACCATTGGCTGGGGTCATGCTACAATTCGCTGGATCCGAGTTGAATCCGACAAACTGATAACGCGTTGTGCCAATGATCACGTTGCTCGCCAGCACGTTGGTCGCCGCGTGATTCGTTGGCTCCCCGGTATCCTTGTTGAATATGCTCAGTTCAACCGGGTTTTCACCGTTGACCAGGATAACAGCTTTATAGACCACGCCTGAAGCTGTGACACGCAGATCGTAGTCACCGATGCTGATATTACTGAAGTCTGTGCTCCAAAGGTTGGCACCGGCAGGGCTGATTTCCAAAATAGGATTGCTGGGCTGCGGCACCGGCACCGGAATACGGGCCTTGCTGATCATGGTACTGGTCTGGCCCTTATCCACCTTGGTGGTTTTGACTTCAACGTCCACCGACTCCACGTAGTCGAAGTTCAAGGAACGATTGAAATTGGCCTTGAGAATGCGAATAAATCCGTCCTGAGGTTTCAGTACGGTTTGACTCTTCACGCCGTTAAAAACCTGTTGCAGGTCGGCCTTGCTCAGGTCGCCCGTATCCACCAGATTCATCTTGATCCACTCGTTGCCGCTCAAGGCGACATCATCGGTGGGGATCTTGGGATTTTTGGTCATCTGCCGCCAGTCAGCCAGCCAGTAGTTTTGAGGATAAAGTGCAGGCAGGTACTCAGTATCGACTTTGCCATTATTCAGCAAAGCTTTAAATTGAGCCACTGCATTCATGTTCGAAAGGGCGGCCGAATCATTGGTGGCTTTGACCCTGGCGTGCATGACCGTGTCCGTGACCTTCTGCTGATTCTGCATCACATAGAAACTGGAGAGTGCCAGCGCCACGAGTGCGACCAGTCCCGTCATGGTCGCGGAACCCTGTTCATTATGTTTCTTATGGAATGCCATGTGGTCCCCTTTTTCCCGCCTTTGACTCCAGGAGCCAAGGCCGCGGTGCTTGCATTGTCCTTTAGACAATTTCGGAAAAAAGAAGACCGGGATTAAGATTCGAAATCTTACTTTTTGGGGAGTAAAGGGGCCAGAGGTTAGCCCTTGTCCTGACAGTCTTTTTCGGTGCGCGGCATGCCTTTTTCAAACCACTTGAGGAAAATACCCTGGACTATGGGATCGAGGGGTTTGGTCAGAAGGTTGTTGGCAATGCGGTTTTTAGCGGCAGCAGCCGTGGCCTGCCAGTCCTCATACGTAAGAAACTTGATGCCGTTGAAGGAGATTCGCTCGTTGTGGCAGCTGTCACAGTGGTTCGCGGAAAGATCCTTGATCCACAATTCGTAGCTTGGGATTTCGAGAGTGTCACACATCACGATGGGTTTAACGGGTTCCTTTTTCACAGGCTCCTGGGTTACGGGCTGCTGCTCGGCTGTATTCTCCGCGGGTGTGGCTTCGACCGGGCTTTCCGTGTTTTCCTTTTGACAGGCACTTGCCGCGAGGTAAATCATCAAAAGTCCAGGCATCACCCTCTGCATGGTCAACCCCAAAATAATGTGTGGTGTTCATGGGCGTGCAAATTGGATGCCTAACGCGGCGTAAGGCTAAGCCCTTGACACAACTCGATCAGCAGCACTCCAACTGCGGAATGCGGCACGTCAATGCTTTGACAGAGTGGGAAATCCTACAGGTGCGCATCGTCCGGTAAAATCTTACGCGCGATGCGGACTTACCAACGATAGCCAAGGCCGCCCAGCCAGGTTGTTTCCGTGAAACGATAAGCACTGTCTCCGGTTTGCCGCATTTCGCGTTCGACGGCGAGCGTGGGATGCAAGCGGACCCAGCGGAGGTAAGCTGTTTCCAAGCGTATCTGCAGACCGGTGACGGATGAACGTTGACCCTTGAACAGATCCTGATGCAGGGAGCCTTGAATTCCAAGCTGAAGGTCGTAAGGAAATTCCTTCTGCCATTGACCCCGAAGCAGGAAACGCTGGCGATCATCCGGCTGGGAACCTGCATAGCGGTAGTCCCAGTTCTGCCAGAGAAAATCCCAAGGTCCCGCATGCGCGCCCAAGGTATTGCGCCTCACACTGCGATCGATGGCACTGACGGGTTCGCCACTCAGAGCATCCAGTCGGTGTTCTACTGTGGGTGCGAAATCCAGATTTTGTTCCTGTGACCAGCTGAATGTGGGAGAAAGGCTCCAGTCCGGAATCTGCCAACGCAGTTCGTACCCAAATTGATCCAATCCACCTGTGCCCTGGATCAGGCGGGAAACGTAGGGTTTTAAGGCCAAGGTCTGCTGACCCCACGGGAGTTGAATGGAGAGGGGGAGATTGAGGCCGGGTTCGAATCTTTGTAAATCCCTAAGGCCCGAGTGCTGAAGAACCATGAAGCGAAAGGAAGCTTCCAAATGAACGCTGAAGGATTCACTGCGCTCAATCAAGTAAGGCACTCGTTGGGAGGAACGCAGCAGCCAGCTCGATCGATGACCAACGTCGTCCGGTGCTGCCAGACCGGAAGGAAGATGCAAGATGTTATCGGACCAGCCGAGCTCAACGCTGGCATGATACGACAGAGGTTTCTTCCTATCGAGGTGATTTTGCCATTCCTTATAGGAAGCCTGCAGCAGCGCATCGCTCTGGGATTCCGGCCAGCGTTCCCAAAGATCAAGGGCTGAACGCCAGCGACCCCGAGCCTGTTCATACGTGGCCAGCAGGTAGATTTCTTCGGCTGGAATAACGTCCGTCCTTAATTCTTGCGGAAGCTTCACGTCACGCTCGCTCTTGCGTAATTGAGCGCGCAGGGATTCCTGTTTCAGAATATCAGCCCAGAAGTTGGTGACGTCAACAGTCGCCCGTTTTTTCTCGGCATGGCTTTCCTGCTGCAGTCGATAGAGACAGATGGCTTGGAGCGCCTGATGTTCAAGGTCAGTTTCCAGAGTTTTGAGCAAGTCATAGGCTTCCTCCCACCGTCCCGCTTCCATCCGGCGAGCCAGGACGTCTTTGCTCGTGCCCTCATGTCCGGTCCAAATTTTAAGCCAGTTTTTTCGTAACTCCAGCATCGCCTGGGTCAGGGGTTGACTCGAATCCATGGTTTCCGACAGCTGAGGCGAGCTACGCAGGATCGGTGCTTGCCAGGATTCCGGATGAGGTAAACCGATGTGATATTGGAATTCGGAGGCCGCATTGAGCTGCAGCTCCTGACCCGCAAAGATATCGAGGACAAAAGGCGCTTTGGGCTGACGCTTGACCTGTTTGAGTTCCCACTCCAGAAGCAGACCTTCGGGACGGATCGATTGCAAAGGTCGGGTTGGAACAATGTGATACGAAGCCTGGCCTTTGATGATATAGATCACAAGCTGATCGCGATCATATTTAACGTAGACATCACTACCAGGATTAAGATGAAGCTCGTGTTTGTCCCAGGCCGTATGAGGATCGGCGGGCCTGAAATCCACCTGAAGGGTTTGCTCATGCGTGGAGAGACGGGCCATGCCGCGCACTCCAGTGAAGCTGAACTGCCAACTGTCATGTGTCGGGCGAACGCTGAGCGAGGTCTGGGGATGGAGCAGGAATAAGGCGTCCTGAGCTTTTTGCAGAGCCACAAAGCTTTGGCTCGGGCTATAGATGCGGGCCGCTTCCTTCAGGAGGAGCGGCTCCGAACTCAAGGCCTCGGCCAGACGATGCTGACGATGGACAAAGCCTTTTTTATTCAGGGCTGTCACCTGAAGGCTCGTCGCAAGGGAAGCTGGTTTTTCCACACCTGGAGTTGGTGAAACCGGCTGTAGAAAGCCCTCAGGATCATCGGGCCCCCAGTATTCGCGCGCAGGGGTCCAAAGCTCTGCACCGTAAGCAGCAGAGGATATAAGGGTCAGCAGAATGAGCCAGCGAACCATGGTGATCCCATCGAAAGACGGCCGGTGACCCTTGGGTATCGGTTATCGAAGGGATGGCCTCGCTGGGCAAAATGTGCCGAGGGACGTGAGATGAGGAAGGAAAGGATTCCCTCCACCTGGGGCGAAGGGAATCGAGGCGACACCTTACTTGCGTATAGAGGCAAAGAGGATATTACCACTTCGCTCCAGTTGCAAAAGAACCTTGTTGCTGGATTTGAAGACTTCGACCAAATCCTTCGTGGACTTCAATTGAGTCTGATTGGCTTTCAAGAGGACATCGCCTGGGCGAATGCCGGACGCGCGTGCTTTCGAACTAGGATCCACATCAAGAACCAAAAGACCCGAGGCGCTTTCGATTCCAAACTGTTCCACATACTGCGCATGTTTTTGTTTATTCAGCGGCTCAAGTTTCAAACCAGCCTGGAATTCCGCGGGGCTGGTGTTGCCGCCTGGAGCCTGATTGGGGCTGCTGTTATCACGGCGAGCGACGAGGTTATCCTGCTCGAAGTCACCTAAGGTAACGGTTGTATTCTGCAGCTTGCCACCGCGATAGAAGGTCACAGGCACCTTGGCCGTAGGGGGCGAGAGGCCGACAATGTTCGACAGTTCCTGGCCTGAATGAACGGGGCGGCCGCCGACTTCGGTGATGACATCACCGGATTCCAAACCGGCTCGGGCGGCAGGCGTACCCTTTTCAACCTTGGCAACGAGAGCCCCACGGGTGCCCTTCGGCAGATTCAAACCGTTAAGCAATTCCTCGTCCAATTCCTGCGGTGAAAGCTGGACACCCAGGTAACCACGAGCCACCTTGCCTTTATTCACCAGCTGTTCGGCGATACTCTTGACGAGGTTGGAGGGTACGGCAAAGCCAATCCCTGCCGACGCGCCCGAGCGCGAGAAGATCGCCGTGTTCATGCCGATCACGAGACCTTCCATATTGATCAGAGGACCACCGCTGTTCCCGGGGTTGATCGCGGCATCTGTTTGTATAAAGTTACCGAGGCTGGTGATGTTCAGGTTCCCGCGGCTGGTGGCCGACACGGCGCCGAACGACTGACTGAATTCCAAACCAAAGGGAGCACCCAGAGCGATCACGAACTCACCGACGCGCACACTGTCGGAGTTGCCGATGGACAATTCCGCGAGCCCATCGCGTTTGAATTTGTCGGTGATCTGAACCAGGGCCACGTCGGTGTTTTTGTCGCCGCCGAGGACTTTACCGGTATACGTCTCACCATTGCCAAGCTTCAGCGAGATTTCATCAGCGCCTTCGATCACGTGGTTATTGGTAATGATATAACCCTTGTCGAGATCGACGATAAAACCGGAACCGACACCCGCCTGCTGCTTTTGCCTTTGTTCAGGCGCATTCGGCTGCTGCTGACGGAAGCGCGGCCCAAAGAAAAAGTCGAAGGGATCCATTTCGTAATAAGGATGACCTTTGACGATCTTGGAGATCGAGATCAGAACCACGCCTTTGGCAGCTGCCTGGGAGAGTTCGGCAACCCCTGTGGATATTTGCTGCAAGGCGCGCACGTTATCCGAATACTTGTCCCGATCCGGTGTGGGAAATTGATAGGGTGCAGCCACAAGTGTTGAGCTGTAGAAGGCGGCGCTGAAAAAAGTCAGGCTGAACTTCTTGGATAACATAAGTCTGATGAACCTCTCTCGAAATGGTTGAGCTTCCAAACAGTCATATTCTGCAACTTTGATCATGAAATGAAAATAAGATATCGTGGGCTTTATGAGAGCCCGCAGGCTGGTTCTATAAGAAATCGCTAAGTACGGATGGACGCGTTGAAGGCAAATACTTTACACCCCTTGCAGGCTGGTTTTGGTTTTGGCGGTTATATACCCAGAGCCTTGGATGCCACGTGTGGCCTGGATTTAATGGCTCCGCCCGGAGATGAGACGTGGATGAAGCTGGCGCTTTTGGAATCCATGGAAGGCATTGGTCGCTCCAGCCCCAATCCCTCGGTGGGAGCGGTTTTGGTAAAGGATGGCCGATTGTTGAGTAAGGGCGCAACCCTGGCTTACGGCGATCGTCATGCCGAACGGGTGGCCCTTGATGCGGTGACGGATCGGAGTCTTTTGCAGGGGGCGACCTGTTACGTCACCTTGGAACCCTGTGCGGGAACGGGCAAGCAGCCTCCCTGTGCGGAGGCACTTTTATCGGCAGGTGTCAGCCGTATTGTGGTCGGCGCCCGGGATCCCCATCCAAAGGCCGCGGGACAAGGATTGAAAGCCCTGGCCCAGGCTGGCATCAGTGTGGAAACCGATGTGCTGGGGGGAGAATGCCGCGCCTGGCTTTTTCCATTTTTAGCCTATCAGCAGCTGCAAAGGCCGGTGGTTATAGGCAAGTGGGCGCAGACGCTGGACGGCCACCTGGCGGATGATCATGGTCGTTCCCAATGGATTTCTGGAAAGCAGGCGCGCGCCTATACACATTGGTTACGACAAAAATATGATGCGATTCTGGTTGGTGTCGGCACGGCTCTGGCTGATGCTCCGAGTCTCACGGTACGGGATGCGGCGCCTCCTCTCCATCGGCAACCACATAAAATTATTTTTGATCCGAAGGGGCGATTGGCCAGCGGTCAACCGGAAGTGTTCCAAAATTTGCGAAAGGGACTGAAGGAAACCGGGCCTGTCCTGTTCTATGCCGTGGAAGCCCCGAACTGGAAACACGCGCCTTGGATGGACGCCTTTGCGGATGTTATCGAACCGGTGCTGATGCCGCCGCAGTGTTCCTGGCTGGAATTTTTACGCCTGCTTGACCATCAGCATCGAGCCCGCATGGGTTATGAACTGCAGTCGATCATGGTGGAAGGGGGCGCGCAGATCCTCACACTCCTGGTACGTGATGAACTTTTGGATGGTCTGCAGGTTTTCGTACGCACCGGGATTCTGGGAGGCAGCCGTCATCGTATCGGTCGACTCGATGCCCGGGATGGAGCCAGTGCGCCACCGACCAATCCCTTGCTTGATCTTAATGCGCGGCATGACTTTCAGCTGGTCAGCACCCAACAGCTGGGTGATGACGTGGTGCTGGAATGCGCGCATCGACGTTTTACATTCTGGAATTAAACGTGATGGGGCCCACGCAGATGCGCAAAAGGCAGTTGCCTTAGCACATGATCCATCACGCACAAGAGGGCCATGGCTTCGACCATGGGCACAGCGCGGGGCAGAACACAGGGATCATGACGGCCGGCTTTCGGTTTCATGACCAATTCCTGACCCTGACGGTCCACGGTTTGTTGCTCTTTAAAAATGGTGGCGACAGGTTTGAAAGCCACGCGCATATAAATAAACTCACCGTTGGAAATCCCGCCCTGGATGCCACCGGAGCGGTTGCTTTCGGTGCGAATTTTTCCTTCACGATTGACGAAGGCATCGTTGTGTTCGGAGCCATAAAGATAGGTGGACGCGAACCCCATGCCGATTTCAAAACCTTTGCTGGCAGGAAGGCTCATCATGCCTTTGGCCAGATCGGCTTCCAATTTATCGAAAACGGGTTCACCCAATCCCACGGGACAATGACTGATCCCACAAAAAATAGTCCCGCCGACACTGTCACCGGTTTTCTTCGCGTGAATGATGAGCTTTTCCATCGCATCACGCTGCGCGACATCCGGACAACGCAGAGGATGTTCTTCCACGGTGTCCCGCGTCAGCGTTTCGCCGAAATCCGTACGACCTTGAATATCCTTGACGCGATCCACAAAGGCCACGACCTTAAAACCCGGAATCACATGCTGCAGAACTATCTCAGCCACAGCCGCAGCGGCCACGCGGCCAATGGTTTCCCGAGCACTCGCACGACCGCCACCTGATGGTGCTTTCACACCATATTTGGCATCCGTGGTATAGTCCGCATGCGAGGGACGATAGACATCCTGCAGATCGCTATAATGATCCTTCTTCGCATCCTCATTGCGGACGATCAGGGTGATCGGTGTGCCGAGACTGATCCCATCCACCAGACCGGACAGGCATTCAACCTGATCCAATTCACCCCGTGGGCTGGCCAGATGGCTCTGTCCTGGACGGCGTCGGTCGAGTTGCTTTTGAATGTACGCGAGATCGATCTTATGCCCGGCTGGACAGCCGTCGATCACCACACCTACAGCGCCACCATGCGATTCACCAAAGGTCGTGATGCGAAATAATTCACCAATAATATTGGACATAGTCGATTTCCAGTGCGTGTGATCGCGTCATGTGGACACAGATGTGTCCTGGGCTTTAGAAAGTAATAGCCGAAACCCTGGCAATTTCAAAGCGACGAAGAGCTGATCGCTTCGCATTGGTATCCCTTTCCTGGATCGTATATGAATACGAGTAAGCTTTCGCTGGACTACGGCATCGGCCCCGCATGTGACGACCGAGCCAAACTTCGTATCGACAAGATAGAGAGTCTATGTATCAGGATGTTTTGAGTTTCGTGGGTCGCGGTGTGTTTGCGCTTCGGGGTTGGACGTTTGATCCCCTGCCGCCTTACTGGCAGAAGAAACAGGTCATAATTGGCTTCCCCCACACGACCATTATGGACACGGTGATGGCCTTTTCGGGCTTTGCCGTGGTGAAAAAGAAAGGCCATGTCCTGGTGCGGGATCAGGACTTTCGCTGGCCCTATGCCGGTCTTCTGAAGAAGTTGGGGGCCATCCCTGTGGACCGGAGTCAATCGACAGGATTGGTCAAACAGATGGCAGCTGAATTTGCGAAGCGTGACGAATTTCACCTGTCGCTGGTTCCTGAGGGAACGCGACGTGGTGTGAAAAATATCAAGACCGGTTTCTGGCATATCGCGAAAGAAGCCAAGGTTCCGGTCGTCTGCTGGTTCCTTGATAACAAAAATAAAAGGACAGTGTGGGCGGGGCAGATCATTCCCGGGGATTCCCTGGAAGCCGATTTGGAAGCCATTCGGAAGATCTATGAAAATGTGGGTTGGACGATCCCAGGCCTGGACAAGCCTGTCTAATGCATGCGTAACCCATGTCGTATCCACCCGTTCCCATTTCATACTTTTATTCAGTTTTCTGATCATTTCAGTTTTGAAATGGGCTGCCGAAAACCTCTCCAGGCTGGGCCTCAATCTGGCCTGACCTTCCGTTTGAACGCATAATTTCTGGAGGGGTCTTTCATGGTGTTACCCAAATATTTTCACATGAGTTTATGGGCTGCCGTATCCGTCCCCATGCTGATGGCCTGTGGACAATCGGATGATGAAGAAACGTCGTCCAGCCGGACCGTGACTGTTGAAGTCGGTCAGGCTACAGCGCTCAGTAGGATGGATGATGACGAGACAATGGAAGAAGAAGAAGGCGGCGATGGGGTGAAGGCACAGGATATTCAACAGTGCCGCGATGTCTTTACGGGAACAGTTGAGGGCTGGAAAGTGGCGGGCAGTGACAATGCAGCCAGTATTGAAGCAACTCAGGCGTTCGCAGTCAAAATCACTGGCAATGAGAATTCGTTGAACCTCATTATCAAAGCCAAAGAAGGCGCAACGGCTCCGGTGAGTTTTCCAGGCGTATGCCTTGTCCTGGCAGGGAATAAACCCAAGGTCCAGGCCAGCTTCAGCGGAGTGGCTCTTGAGCACTTCAAAGTCGTCGGTAATGGCAACCAGGGCACGGTCGAGGTTAAACTCGAGGGTGGTGCCACGCTTCCAGAAGGTGCGACCGAGGATCTCGGAAAACACGTGACTGTGACCGTGACGGAATAAAATTTCCAGTCGTGCCAGAAGTGGGTGCTCCACTTCTGCTGCCAAACTCCTGCATGCTTCAACTCTGCTGCCTGGTAAGAAATGTCACAATTCTGAGCCCCCTCGCCAAGCATCCATGGAATTCCAGTTTTAAGCCGCTGGAATCACGTCCGTTCCAGCAAATCCTCCAGTGCAAAATTATCAGCGCCGATAAAGAATAAACATCTTTCTTTCTTGAGGAGTCCGCGATGCTGCAGCGAATCGTATTCTGCATCGCCTTCATCAGCACGGGAATATCCTGCAGCAGTGCCACCTTAAAAAAGGCACCGCTGCTGAGCAATCAGGTTTTTGACCGGGACGCTGATGCCACGGCCAATACACCCGAGACCCCGGCTCCTGCATCGCCAGAAGCTGCGGAGCCTGTGCCGATGCCCAAGGAAGAAAAAGCCGTGGATGAGAAAGTAAGTCCTCCTGGAAACATTTCGGGCTCCTACTTGATTTGCATCGAATCGAAAGCCCCGACGACGGCGGTCCCTGAATCGACAGTGACCTGTGCCCTGCGGGATCAAAAGACCAACAATAAGATCGATTTGAAAAGCCAGTATCCGAATGCGCAGTGGGCTTACGATCTGGCCGATAGCAGCAGGCTGACGATCACTCGAACCGAGCTCAACGCCAATCCTGATTGGCATTTGAGTATTATTCTGAAATCACCGAGCATGGAACAAACTCAGTTCATGCGCAACGCGATTAAATTTATGGTGACGGTGCAGGATAGCGCTGGTGTGAAACGTCAGGAAGTTGCGCCTGTCAGCTTCGCCTTTTTGCGCTGGCAGTCTTTGGATGGCGGCCGCGTTCCCACCACGGCGGCTGTCGGTGGAACGGAGCATGATGGTCTCGACAATCTGTTCCTTTGCAGGATGTATTTAGGCAGTGAAATCATTCCCGGTAAAATGATTATTCACTATAATGATGCCAGCAAGTCCATTTGTTATGCTACCATGAACGGCACAGACTATGCCTCGCATACGGATGACGCGCGCACCATGATTTTCCGCAGTGATGTTCTGGTCATTGCGCAAGGCACGTTTGATGACTATTTCGAATGGCTGCCGGCGACCGCTGGTCTGAAACCAGCGCAGGCTATCGTCAGCGGTCTCGATACTTTGGGAAATCCATTATACGCATGCCGAGGTCTTCAGGCAGCGGATGGGATGGTCGAGCAGACACCAGGCGTGTTACGACCCGGTGCCCCTGGGTGTTCGCATGAATATTATGGTGCGGTGACGACGACGAGCTACCAGGTGCTTGCCTGGAAAGAAACGGGAACCAGAAAAATCATGGATGGTCGTTCGATTCTTCCACCCTGATTGTTCCTGAATTCAGCGAGGCGCCGACAGCACGCGTAGGCTGTCGCCCTTGATCTCCAGGACCTGTATCACATTTTTCTTATAGTACTTCGAGAGTCCAACATCAATGCGCCAGACTTTATCTCCGCAGGCTGCATTGATGCCTTGATCCTGAATGGTATGACCCACAACCATCCGTTTTGCACCCATGGCCGATAGCGCGTCCTGCAGAGCAGCGCACGCTGCCTCTTTCGGAATTGTTTCCGAATAGTCCCGCATCCAAAGGGGACTATCCGACCCTTTGACAAAATCCGGACGCTCCATTTTACCTAGCATCCACGCCGCCACCTGACGATTCATAGTATCGATCCCTGCTTCGACGTGCTCACGGCGAATGCCACCATGAACAAAAGCACTGTTGCCGACAATCAGCATGATCGGATGCTGGGCCAGAATTTTTGCATAGCGTCCTCCGGGTCTAAAAGCCGCCGCACGTGCCTGCTGATCCGCTGGCAGATCGGGGATAGGCTCCATCGAAATGGGAACGTGGTTGGTGAAATCTTGAAACGATCCTTCCGTCACATACCGGAAATCACCGTATACATTCATCGTTTCATGATTGCCGCTGAGTGTGCGGACGTCGCCGCCGACAGCCTGCGCTTCCGATCGAAGCCTTTCGAATAGATCGATCACCTGGCGATCGTCGTCGCCTCGATCGATTTTATCCCCTGTCTGCACCAGGATCATATCACCGCCGATCCAATGCGTTGCAACATCGATAGCTCCGGCCAGACGAAGGGCTTTTACCGCAACGTTGACGTCACCATGCAGGTCACCCATGGCCACAATGCGCTGCGGGGAAGGAGGCAGGGGAGCTGCCAGAGCAACTGTCTGCCGGTGGGTGTCGAGCGTTTTCTTCTGAGATTGATCGGCGAGGATTTCACAACCCATGATCGATGCCAGCAGGAGAGGGGCCAATCCATATTTATTCAATGGAGAATATCCTTTGTCATAATGAGAATGCACTGAAGTCATTCCGTCCTGCTTACCACAACATGCCTGGATTGGAAATGCTGCAAACGGCTCCGCCGGGTGGCATCAAGCTGAGCCTTGTCTCGTAGTCAAGGGCCCGTGCGCCTGAATTCATGGTCGCGGGAAGCGACGGGTCCGATTTCCGGTTCAAAAGGCTGATTTCCGTGGGTCACGTCAAAGCCCAGTTCTTTCATCAGATCGTCGATGACCAGGTCCTTTTGATAGGAGACGCTGCCGTCATGGATGGCAGCGGGAATTTGCCGATGGCCAAGGTGGTAAGTGGCTCGCGCCAGGTCCATGCCTGTGCCTTTCACAATGGAGACAGCTTCGCCGGCACTTTCAATCCGCAGCACCGAACCATCATCAGCTTTGACATGCAAACCGCTGCAGAGCCGCATCCCGCGCGGCAGAATAATATGCGCGGCGCCTCGAGCTCCAAGATGCAGGAAGAGTCGACTGCGGAGCCTTTGTTCATAAGTCAGTGGGACGCTTTGATAGCCTTCGGCATGGGACACGGGATGGGTATAAAGTATCATAATTCCCTCTTCAACGGAGGTATGGAGTTCACCATGGGACATAGGGATCGATGCGTGGACATCCCCCATCGGCGCTGCAACGATCATTCCAATTCTTATAGATCAGCACTTGCGGTCCTGGAAGTGCTGTTCGAGCCTCACGGTTTCCTCTTAATTTGTCATTCAACCAATCCCTTCCACCTGCTCGCGCAAAGCAATATCAGATGCCCCTGAAACGTGTTTCACCCGGTTCCGGACCCACTTTGGCCATATTTTTCCCCAGTCATGATAAACTAGAAGCTGTTGGAATACGCGCCGTCCACGCTTGTCAGGTGACTTGATGTTCTTGGCCTCACTCATATCATGGCTGATTATCTATGCCCTGGGCACACGCCTGGAAGCGACTCGCGTGCAGCAAGGCCGTTGGATCGCGCGCGGGAAGAACCGTTCCACGATCGCTCTGGCAGCAACCCTCGTTTATACGACCATCATGATTGTAGCGGGTGTGCCTATTCTTCTGCTCGATTTCAATGTTGGGTCCACCAACAATGAGATGCAGAACTTGATCCTGTCTTTCTCCTTGGGCTGGTTCATTGTCGATACGATTTGGGCCGTTTTTGAAAAGTTCTGGAAGATCGATTTGTTCATGCAGCATTTGGTGTGTTCGGCTGGTTTGGGTTGGGTGCTTTACACGCAACGCAACGGCTGGGAGATGTTGGGTGCCGCGGGCGCTGGTGAAATCTTCCCCTGCCTTTATTTGGGTCTTCTGGCCAAGCGCCTAAAATTCGGCTCGGAACGTTTTTTCTTTGTGAACGATTCCATCTTTGTCCTATCCTTTATCGTGATCCGCTATTGCTTTTTCTCGGTGCTGGCTTATTTGGTGGTCGGTGCAGACGAGACTCATCCCGTGCTTGCTACGCTCGCGCTCCTGCTCCTTTTGATCAACTATTACTGGGGCGTCCGGCTCGTCCGCAAGTATCTGGATAAGTGGGGCCATAAGCTTTAGCTCAAGCCCCGCGTGCCTTTCTTTCTCGCGTTGCTCTTCGCTTACATTCCAATCCGCTCCAGATTCAGGCGCAGCTCCTCCTGCTCCTCCCGGCTTAATTTCCGGTAGGGCGGCATCTGCCCGGGACCTGATTTTTGAATCCGTTCCAAAATTTTATGCAGGCCAGGTGTCGGCCCCTGCTGCAGCCAGGTACGCAGATCGCCTGTCCGATCAAAAGGTATGGGTGGGGCACCCGTCTGACCTGGATTGACACTATGGCAGCTGATGCATTCACCAAAAACTGTGGGTGCTGGGCGCATCTCGGCCTTGAGCGACGCAGGCTGCAGACTCTGCAGTTCCATCAGGCTTTCTTCTTTTAAACTCTGACAGTCAAAGCGTGCCCAGGTGTAGTCATAGGGATTGGCTGGTACCAATCTCGGGGCCAGACGCTGAAAGATATCGGGAGCGACCAGGGCCAGGTTGGTGGCCAGATCCGCATCCAGGTTACTGGGTACGCTCAGGAGAAAAGCATTGGGCCCCTGGCTCAAGGCAAAATCCCGAGTGTCGATTCCGGCCAGTTCAAGGACCATATGGAACTGAGCCACGGTTTGAGTCTCTGCACCCAATCGATCATGGTTGACGGCAAAAAGCGTCGGGCTGTTGGCAAAGTGCTGTTTATATCGGGACGTCTGATACGTTTTCAAACGCTGGCGGTCCTGCTTCACGCGCTGGTGGCGTTCCGCAAAATTTAGGAGTATGGAGTTCTTCCAAGGATCAGGAAAAAAAGCTGCGAGCTTCTGTGCCGCCGCCCCATCATTGGGATCGACGGCGCAGTGATTCAACACAGCGAGGAGAGCCGGAACGGACTGACGAAAGGACCCTGCTTGCTTTTTCCAGCGTGGCAGAGAGGCAAAAATCTGCAGCTGGGTCACATACTGGGTAAACGCTTCGATTCCCAGCAGGCCTCGATTGTTCGTCCCAGGTGGGACCGACCAATTCAAGCGATCATAGATGCCTTGTTTGGAAGGCTGAAGCCGAACCTTTTCATAGGCATTTTTTTCGGCAACCGTTCCAAACCGTGCAATGGAACTGCCATAGATATTGGGCCAGAAATCATAGGGATCCCAGAGAGGCTTGGGCGCGGATCCGTGGCAGCTGGCACATTGTTTGGGTTGGTCGTGAAATTGTGAAGACCCTTTGGCAAATTGCAGCTCAGCAAATTGGAACTCCGATGTGGTTTCATTGAAGGCTATAATTTCTACAGTTCGTTCGTCATGGCGCGGATCCTCGGCAAACGCCAGCATGAGCCCATCACCAAAAAGGATGACCCGCGGTCGTTTGCGATCCGCATACTGCAGACTGCCCGTATCGTGGATCAGGACAGAACTTTCAAACAGACTCGGACGACGTTCGGCGAGGTAGTCCAAAAACGCTTCGTAGGACTGCAGACGCGGCAGCTGGGATCGGATGTCCTGCAGACGCAGACGATCCGCGGGAAAAAAGGCGCTCCGATCCATGGCATAATTCGGAGTCAGCCTTGGTCCGTAAACCTCAAAGTCCTGGGGGTCGGCGTGAAGTATGGTGCTCATCAATACAATAAACACCAGGAGCAACTTGTGCATAAGTGCCTCGCTTGCTGAGTCATATTATTGCTCCTTTCAGTAGACGCTGAGCGACAGTTTTGTCAATTGGCGAGTTTTTAAGCTCGGGATCAGGGCCATCCCTATGTAATTTTTCTGATGAGTGAAGGCTGTCTGCGATTCAAAACAAAAAAATAATCGTGATAAAAACTTGTCGAAATATAATTCGGATGCTAAACAAATTACCAGCCCGTTCCCATCATCGGGAACCATTTATCTCAATCAGAAACATCGGCAAATCAAGGCTCAAAATGAAATTGTGTTTCGGCTGGCCAGCGGATCGCAATCGTGGAGACCTTGCGTCGAATCCATGAGAAAAGGCGAAATCATGCAATTCAATCCTCGATCCATCACGCTGATGTGCGCTCTGCACGTCATCCCTTGTGTCGCCTGGAGCCCGGCTCAGGCCTCATCTCCAGCCGAACTGTCACGCATAAGCTGCGTGAAGTTTGAAAGCAAATTTTCCCAGGCGTCGCAGATTGCAGGACTTAGAATAACCAACCGCTGCGGTTATGTTTTGGATTTTTCAGAAGCACGCGTTCAATTCACGGCGGCCGAGGCCAGGAGTCAACCTTGGGGGCAGAATCCTCCTGGTTTCAGCTGGATCAGTTGGGAAAGCACGGGGAACGGTTTTCATTACAAAAAGGATCCGGCGGCGAACTGGATTCATGTCGCGTTGAAAGATGGCGACAGTTTACAATTGGATTTCAATGCTGATCGCGAACCCAGGAATCCGGAACTCTATCTGAATGGAGTCCATACGCCGACCGATCCTGTGCCCCCTGAGCCCAAACCGGAACCTCAACCCACGCCACAACCTGACCCCAAACCTCAGCCTGGTAAAAAGGAAATAGTCGCTTACTACGAAACATGGAGTGCAGGCTGGGCTGCGCGGGGCGAGGATCATAGCCTGGCTTCTCTGCCACCTTACATCACCACGGTTCTGCTTTCCTTTGCGCGACCCGAGGCCAGCTATGAGGCTGGACAAAATTCGTTTAAGGGAACGGGTCTCGACTTTTCTTCCGACTTTACTGTCGTTCGCGACGCCATCCAGAGGCTTAAGAAGAAAAATCCAGGCACGAAAGTATTACTTTCCGTTGGCGGTGCCACGTATGGGAACTGGAACCAGGCCAATCCAAAGAGCGTGGCGGCGTTGGTGCAGGATCTTGGAGCCGATGGCGCCGACATTGATTATGAACCGTCCGCTGGCGCGTGCTCATGGGGAACCGGTGGTCAATCGTGTCCTGGTGATCAGGAATTTATACAGATTATTCGAGAATTTCGCACGGCTCTGCCACGGCCTTATCTGATCACGACAGCGGCGTGGAGCACAGGGGCCTTTGGTCCCGGAGCGTATCCCGCCTCGCGTTTTTCCGGCAATTTAGTGGGAGCCAACTTTGGTCTCTATGTGAATCCCTTGAAAGAGGTCGGGGATCTTTTCGATGCTATTTATATCATGTCGTATGATGCGGGTGGCCCCTCGTCCCCTGCAGGCCAGCCGACCGGTTACGATCCGCAGTTGGCTTTTGATGCCTACCGTCAGCTCTATAAAGGTCCCTTGATGCTGGGAGTCGAAGTGCCACCCGAGGCATGGGGCGGACACGTTTCGACTCCTGAGGAAGCTCAAGCGCGGGCTGAATATGTGGTTAATCGAGGCGGGCAGGGCATGATGATCTGGTCGATTCAAAAAGCGGGTCAGCCTTCCAGCAGCGCCTTCGTTCAGGCGATGTGCCGGACACTCCAGCTGCCTCGTTGTGAAGTTCCTCTGACCCGATAAGAAAACGGATGGGGACCCATCCCGTGAGATGGGTCCCATTCGTAATCAAAGATCCCAGAGGAACGCTTCCAATGCATCACGATCAGCCTTCGGCAACTTCTTGTAGAGGTTTGCCGCGGGAGCCGCCTGGCCTCCGTGCCACAGAATGGCTTCAGGAATGCTTTGCGCGCGTCCGTCATGCAAGAGCTGGATGGCGTTGCCGTTAGCCGCTCGCTGCGTGTCGGTGAATACGATCGTTTGCTGGCCCGATGGATACTGAGCGAGGTGAGCATTGGTGGAATGCTTCACGTTCTTCAGACCCCACAGAGGTGCGGTTCGCCATTTCCGGGCATAGGCACCCTGATCCGCATCAGCCAGGCCATCGCCCATGTCATGGAGCAGAAGATCGGTAAAGGGCTGAATGGTCTGTCCTGCCAGCTCAGGAAACTTGGAAGGACCCGTGCGTAAGGTCTTCACGTGACAGCTGTTGCAACTCAGTTGTTCAAAAATCTTTTCACCACGCTGAACGGTGGCATCCGTTGGGTTATTGCGGGGCGGCACACCCAGGAGTGCGACATAGGATTCGATTTCATCAACCACCTGATCCGGCAATCCCGCTTTTCCACCCTGGCAATTCATACAATCCAATTTCACAGCGCTGCGACTGGTGACACCCATATCATTATTCAAAGCGCCCACAATCTGGTCTTTCACGGCTGGATGATTGGCTTTCCAACCGAAGCGACCGATCCGACCATTGACCATGCGAGCCTCGCCTTGGGTCTTGGTGGCCAGTTCGCGCAGCGTGCTCTCGGGAACAGCATCCAGAAGACCCATGCCAATCAAAGCCTGAGGTTTCCGGGGTGAAAGAGCCAGGTTATCCGTTGCGTAAAGGGGATTTTCCACCTTAAAGATGGGTTTGCGCAGCGTTATGATCGTACCATCATCCAGCTTGACTGGCGTTTTTTCAAAACGTTCCACCTTCAGTGTACCTTCAGGGTTGGTCCCGCTGGTCTGCAGCTGCTGGCCAAACATTTCATGAGCCGTGCCGGTGGCTTTATTATTGGCTTTCACAATAATGGTATGGACCGGTTGATTCAAGTTCGCTTCATCCGGCAGCATGCTGATGCCATTGTGAATATGGCAGGCATTACAGGATCGAATATTGAAAGCACTCGCCGCGTAGCCACTTCTCTGAAGACGCATCTCGTCAAAGAAAGTCGAAGGCTTGTCGTCGGACGCATCCCCAACGTGCTGGCC
The DNA here is from genome assembly GCF_035638955.1 of Oligoflexus sp. GTDB lineage: Bacteria > Bdellovibrionota_B > Oligoflexia > Oligoflexales > Oligoflexaceae > Oligoflexus. Next base: position 36,440 of record NZ_DASQYZ010000459.1, read on the forward strand.
GCTGACCATATCGGTGTGAAACCAGGTCCGGCCGGTCAGGAACTTCTGGTAATTAGCGAAGGTCAGGTTAAAGGCTTGCTGCTGAAGAGCCTTCCAGGGTTCCACGCGAACCGTCGGGATGGTTGTCCAACCGCCGCTGTATCTTTGAGCCGAAGGCAGAGCCTTGGAGTCATTCAAGTTCTCAATATAGAGTCCCGCTTCACCAACCCGGATGCGGAAAAACTCAGAATAGTAAGCGGAAAGGTTATGAGGATTGAAGGCCTTTTGCTTCTGCCATTGTGGAAAGCTTTCGTCATTGAAAAAACGGAATTCAAAGATGATCAAAGCGCCTTTTTTCAATTGGTCAGGAAACGCCTGGAAAACTTCGGGCCCGATGGTGGCTTCGAAATGGCGTTGATTGGCAATGTGAGCCATGCGTTGATTGATGGCAAACTTGCTTCGCAGAGTTTCTGAACCAGCAGCGGGATCACCTGTGTAAATCGCCGAGAAGTCTGGGCCGCGGTTCGGGGTATAATCCTGAGGCCACTCTGTTTTCAAAGTGAACTTGATGCGATTTTCACCCGCTGTTGTATGGTCCTCGACCTTGAATTCGGTCAAGCGTCCTTCCCAATAGAAGGGATTGAATTTCGCATAATCCATATCATTTTCATGACGACGACGGACGCGGACAACGCCTTCGGTAACAGCCACATTGTTGACCATTTTACCGGTGACGTTGGCACCGATATCACTGTAGGACGCTATGCTTCCCGTGGCCGGTGCGGGCGGCAAAGGAGCCGATGGAGCCGCTGGAGTCTGAGGGGCCTGAGGCGGCACCGGGGCAGCTTTTCCTTCAGCTTCAATACGAACGTTATCGAGCTGCACATGAGCGCTGCCCTTGATTTCCAGCACGAAAGGATCCACAACGGAATTCATGCTAAAACCAGACAGCTGCTGCAGTTCACTCAGGGCAATGGCGTATTCGCGCCAGCCCGAAGACAGGGCCTCAATACACTTCGCCATGAAAGGATCAGAAGACTTTTTCAGAGTCTCCAGTTCTCCCGAACGTTTCGCATTTTCGATGACGGCTTTGCGGCTTTCGCATTCCGGACTCGAAGCTTCTGCAGAATTCAGCGAGAAAGGGATCTGATATTCGGCTCTTTGCGGATACACACCGCTTAACTTGACCACAAGGGCCTGCGGGCCGGCATCGGCCTTGAGCACCTGGAGATCGAATTTCAATGTACCCTGAGCATAATCGACCAGCGAGCGGGAACCGGCTTTGAATTGGGCGTGGGCAACACCGACGTCGCCGCCTTGGGTTTTAATATCCCAGACTTGACCGCGACCTTCGGCAGCCACGATCGTCTGTTGAACCTGATCACCTTCCAAAGGCCATTTTTTCAGCGTAAGTTCGTCTTGAACAGCGTCCTGAAAGATCGACAGGACCAGACGATTCTGTCCTGTGTCGTCCAATGCACTGTTTTGATGTTTCGAACAACTCATCAACCACCAGGAAGACAGCAGGAGATAGAGACCAGCTTTCACAGTAACCTCCAAAAATAAACTCAAACGAATCTGTGTGTACCCGCTTGCGCGGTCCTATGATTCGCCCTAAGCAATATATTAGCCACAGATTCCAAACGGTCTGGGTCCAGGATTTCCTGGAAAAAGGTCTGTCACGCGAAGTCTGAGCTGACTTTTGATCTATGCAGAACGGTCTTAAACCACTTGAAAGACCAGCGCTTTGGCAAGCTGGTCCCCGAGCTGAAGATTTTTAGTTCGTTTCAACTAGTGCTTGTGAGGCTGTCGCTGATGAATTCAGGGGGGTGTTAGGAACGTTGACATTGCGAGGTTAGTCATCTCGAAAGAGATTGTCCCGATGCGCGTAGACTCTTCGGGCTTGAACCTGAACGATGCGGAAATCGGGAAGGATCAGGGCTGACAGCGCCCCACCAAAGACACAACCCGTGTCGATTCCAATCGTATTGCCAAAAACCTGAGGCTGACGAAAAACAGTATGGCCGAAAACCACGAGCTCGTCGCCATCCCATAGATCCCACCAGGGGACCAGTCCTTGGGCTTTGGCCTTTTCATCCGTGAGCCAGGCCACGGAACCCGGTTTCACGGGATCGATCAGTTGCGCCATCATCACGGAAAACGGTTGCTTCCAGAGTGGAAGCCCAGGCCACAGACCCCCATGGACCAGAGCAATCGGCCGCTTGATGATACCATCGATGATATGAATGCGTGGCAGTTGTCTCAGATAATTCCAGTTCTCAGGGTCCTGGGAGAGGGAAGCTATGCTGCGCCTTTTCTCGTCGCTGATATCCGAGGATGAGGTCCGCTTCTGAAGGTCGAGCAGGCGGGCCTCATGATTGCCCATCACGCCGGTAATACCATGCTGCCGCAGCAAAGCGACCACGGCGCCGCTATCCGGACCACGATCCACCAAATCGCCCAGATGCCAGGTTGCATCGAGTTGTTCGTGTTCCAAAAGGGTCAAAAGCTCACGGAGCTCATCAATGCAACCATGGACATCCCCGATTATGGCAATTTTCTGAGACACGAATAAAAACCTCCCAGCCTGACTAAGCAAGTGTCAGGCCAAAAGGTCAAATTGTCCATAACCATCAAGCGGGAAGGGTCCCAGGTGATTAACTCAAGGGCAGGGTTCGACAGGAGCCTGTCCGCGCATGGCGTCCAGTATATCTCCATTATCGGAATCTATTTCCCAGGCAAAGACCCCGGCCAAATTCTGATCCTTGGCATAGGCGGCCTTGTAAGACGTGGAACAGCTATTATCGTAGCTGATCAGCTTGCGTTGGGACGCCGACCACAGGAACGGGGCCTTGGCCTGAGCATCAAAAACGAAGGTGAACTGTGGATCATGACGATAGCGGGTTTGGATATATTTATAATCCATGACACCGGGTTCCCACATGCCGTTTTCCAAAGCCCAGGCGCTGGCCTTATTATCGGTTTTGGATTGGCTGAGTCCGGTTCCTGCGGTGGCCTCAATATTCTGCCAGGCGCGACCATACATGGACACACCGAGCACAAGATTCTGGGGTGGGACACCAGCTTTGATCAGATTTTGTATCGAATCATGGCCGTTGAATCCGGGCTGAACGGCTTTATCGGTGTTAAAAAGTCCGGCCGTGTGACCCCGAATGCCATCCCAGGCGCCGTAGTAATCATAAGTCATGGCAAAGACCAGATCGAGGCCAGGCCGGGATGGATTGGTGAAGAGCTTCGAATAGGGAACTTTGGAGATTTTCGCCGGCGCTGAGCCCACAGCCGCGGTCAGCAGATATTTTTTTCCATTCCCTGCCTTGTCCAAAGCAACCCGCAATTCCTGCACCAGAGCCACGAAATTTTCGCCATCATCAGAGGCACCCAAGGCGGGATTCGGACCATCACCGCCTGGATATTCCCAATCCAGATCAGCTCCGTCAAACACCGGGTTCTGTTCCAAAAATCGCACTACGGACTGAATAAAGACGGCCCGAGATGCCGGGGTTTTCACGAGATAATGGAAGGGATCGGAAAGGCTCCAGCCGCCAATGGAAATAAGAACCTTGAGATGGGGATACTGCTGCTTGTATTGCTGCAGCTTGCCATAATTATTGTGCGTGGCACCCAGTGCAGCCCAGGTATCGTGAATGGTCACTTCGAAATCCTGTCGGCCCTGACATTCGTGCAGCAGGAGGGCATGGCCATTGGGATTCATGGTCTTAAGGCTTTCGTTGGGGCCACAGATGGGCAGAAACGCGTAAAGCAGATGCGTGATTTTCGAGAACGGAATTTTTTCAACCCCGAATTGCCGCGCGTACACGGACCATTCGGTGTAATAGGCTGCGACGACATTGGGTTGCCGGTCCACCTCGGTCGTGGCACCGGTCGCTCCCAACGGCATCAAACCCAGGACAAAAGCCATCGATTTTAGATTTTTCATGTGCATCCCCTTAAATTTTTTTAACCTGAAATTACGGAACGATAAATAAGCATGATCTTAAGATCATTCGTACTGTAGAGCCCATACCGGGCGTAAAGCGATCCAGGATCCTGATCGTCGAGCTGGGTACCTCCTGCCTTCAAATGGGTGTAGTGAAAGGATGCCGAGAGGGGTTTTAGAACGCCTTCAGCATAGGAAAATCCAAGGTCGAAGTTATAGCCCCGCTCAAACCCTTCGCGATCGGTTCGAGCGTGTTGCGCATCAAATCCTGAGATATGTTGAGCGGAAATCAGATTCACACCCGAGCTGACGGCCAGGCTTCCCAGGTTCCATGCTGGTGGGCGCAGGCCCAGATTGAGAGCCCGCTCACCGTCCTTGTTAAAATCAGAGACCGCGTTCCACCAATAGTCGAGTCGCCCCTGGCTATTGCCATATCCGGCGCTCATGCGCGGAACGAATTCAGGCACGGTGCACCAGAAATCGACCTGGGTGCCGACGTATTCAAGAGACAAATTCCAGCCCTGGGCATGCGTGAGCTGCATGCTGACCACGTTCTGCTCGCCCATGGTATTCTCGCGGCCGATAAAATCCTTGCCGAACGCGGAAAAGCGATAGTGCTGATAGTTGGCATGCAGATCGTAGGCACCGGCTTTGCCCTGCCAGCCGCCCTTGACGAAATGCCGCTTTTGCCAACCTGTCGCCAGTCCGGCTGCGGCTTCCCCATAGAAGCCGTTTTCAGCACGGTAGCGGACACCCGCGGTCTGAATTTCCTTGATCACCTTGCTACTGGGATCGAGAAAATGCCCATATTCTGTGGCCCATGGCGCGCGATAGGTATCCGCCCAGGCATAATTGAAGGTGAGTCCGCCCCATTCTCCATCGAGCTGCGCGCCGCGATAGGACCCTGGAAACAGAAAGCCCCAGTTGTTACCCAGGACACCCGCATTGAGCTGGTCATATCCCGCGCGGAGTTTCCATTTGACCTCGGCAAGCTGCGATTGAACACCCAAGGTGGCTCGATATAAAGCAATCCCATCCAGATCATTGTGGGCCCAGATGTTGGTCCGGCCATCGCTGATGTCATTTTTTTTCGAACAAAAAGCCACTTCCGAACATCGATAGTCCTTTTCAAAGTTCAGAGCTCCCAGCCAGCCAATGTCAGCCTTGAGCCAGCCTCCCAGATAGCCTGAGGACATATCGAACACGGAGTTGATCACGTTCGATTTCATTTCCTGAGAAGGCCAACGCGGTTCCTTAAGGTTTTCATCCGTACGGCGCCGGTAAAAATAACCGGTGGTCACCGACGCTTCCTGGGCCACAGCGGCCGCCGTATCCAGACTGAGAGCAATCAGGGTGGAAAGCCCTATGATTTTCTTCATGGCTGACTCGACAGCTTGCTTAAGCCAGGTGCCACCCGATATTGAACTCCATAAGCATCAAGCCGCGGCAGGTGGAATTTGCTCATGCGCGCGGAAAAATCCTGCCAGTTCTGCTTTTTCACAGGTGTCCAGGCGATTTCCGCGAGAGCCACAACGCGTGGAAAGGTTCGATAATCCAGGTCCTGTCGGGTTCGAATGGTCTCCGACCAGAGGTTGCCCTGCAGACCTTGCACATTTTTTTGCTGCGATGCCGGCAGGTGAGGGGTGGGATCAGAAAAGGTATAAACCTTTTGGGTGTCGATGGTTCCGGCCCAGTAATAGCCTGGTTCTCTGGGATCCTCGCTATAGGCGAGATCAAAATAAAAGTGATCGGCAGGATTCAGAATAACCGGATAACCTTCGCGAGCCAGTCGCTCACCTTCCTTGACGGATTTCCAGGCAAACGCCAGCACCTGACGATCAGGAAAGCCCGGGCCGGATACGATCTCTTCCCAGCCGGCCATTTTCTTGCCGTATTTTTCCACTGAACTTTTTATTTTCGTGAAAAAGAAATGCTGCAGTGCGGTCTTGTCCTTCAAACCTGCGCGGGCCATGGTCTGCTTGCACTGCTGCGATCGCTCCGGATTCCAAACACCTTCCGGAACTTCATCGCCCCCGACATGCAGATAGGGGCCGGGAAACAAAGCCGCGACTTCCTGAAGGATGCGGTCCACCACTTCATAGGTGGCGGGCAGACAGGCCGATAGCACATTATCCTTATAAGCCTGGACGCTCTCGTAAATCGATTGATCCGTGCGGTCCACCAGTTGCGGCAGACTTTTGAGCATCGCCCGTGCATGGCCCGGCATATCGATTTCTGGAATGATCGTGATCTGCCTTTCGGCGGCATAAGCCACGATATCCTTCACCTCATCCTGCGAATAGAAACCGCCTTGGCGTTCGGGACCAGAACCCAGGGTTGGAACCAAAGGTAGACCATAGCCGCGAAAAGCACCCACAGCCGTGAGTTCAGGATAAGCGCGAATCGCAATCCGCCAGCCCTCGTCATCCGTCAGGTGCCAATGAAACCGATTCAATTTATGCAAGGCCATCAGATCCAGAATACGTTTCACGTCAGCAACGGGATGAAAATTGCGGGCGACATCCAGATGCAACCCGCGCCAGGCGTAGCGAGGAAAATCGGTGATGCGAACGGCGGGGATGATGACATCGGTCCATGGAGGGGGATCATTTGCATAGAATGAGGCGGGCAGAAGCTGTCTCAGGGTTTGCACTGCATAGTGAAAACCCGCCGGGTCCGCGGCGTGAATTTTGATCTCATGGCGAGTGACTTCCATGGAATACTGCTCGGGTTGCTGACCCTTGCTTTGAGGCCAAGGCAGAAACCGAATGACCGACGTTCCAGCCGAAACTTTATCAGCTGTATTCAGAGATGTACCCAAAGCGCTGCCGAGGAAAGTGGCAGCTTCCTGTGCGCCTTTGGTTTTGTTGTCGATCACAACTTTTGTATTCCTGGTCAGCGTGAACCCGGAACCTTTTAAGGTTTGATACTGAACGGGATGCGGAATGATAGGCTGGGAAGGATTTTTGATCCGAGGCGTCACGCTCTCGCTGGCTGCCAAGGTGCGTTTACCATCATCCAGGCGTGATTCCACACTCAGACTGCGTGATTGCTTTTGCCCCGACTCGTCCACAAAGGTGATAAAGAATCCTGCAGGCGCATCGGTGTCATGTTTTAGAAACCATTTGCCTAGGATCTCCATGGAAACGTGTTGGCCCGGTTGAAGGGTGGACGATCCGTCTGCGGCCTTGACCGAAAAGAAATCTCCGTTGCGATTCTCATCCTCCAGAAGCCTGCCGCCATTGAGTTTGAGAATGGGTCGCACGAAATTGAAATGCAGAGTCCAATCCTGGTACGGCTGTTTCGAGGTGTTTTCAAGCTTAAGATTGGCTTGAAACGTATTGTCAGTCTTGTTTTCCACGAGTTGAAAAAATACCGAAGGCTTTTCGTTGGCGTTTGGAGCGGCTTTGACATCGACCGGGGTCGAGCCTAAGCCGATCAAAAGCAGGATGGCTGCGATCTTCATTGCATTTACTCCTGAGTCAGCACAGTTGGTTCTTTGTCGCTACAATTTGCAGAAGTAATACCAATTGAAAACCACTTAAGTCCAACCCTTCTTCCTTATTTCACCATGAATTTTTGTAAACATGCTGGTGTTGTATAGTTACATGCAATTACAGAATGTTCCTCATTGTGAGGATTGGTATTAGCGTGGTACTCAAGGGGCAACACCACGCTTTGGACAAAAGGGAGATCCGCTTTGCACAGACGATCGAAGTATTATGCGGGTGCTATCTTGGATTCGCAGTCGCTTGAGCTGCTGCTGGAATCGGATCCGGGTGAACCGCTCGGTTCCTGGTCCTTTGCCCTGAGTGCGGATGCCGATCCTCTGTTGATCTGGAGCCATATTCAGGATGCTCTTCGTGAGTGGCCCTTGGATCAGGTGCATCTGGCGCTTGGTCTGAATGCGGAAAGAACCTCACAATTCCGTCGTCTCCTTTTGGAGTCAGCGCCCGGTTTATGCTCGCTGGAAGTGGCGAGCGATATGCACATGATTCTGCTTGGTGCGCATGAAGGTGAACCAGGTCTGGTTTTAAGTTTGAATGCCAAGGTCATGGCTCAATGCCTGGATGCAGAACGGCATTCCCATCGTAAAGGTGGTTGGGGTTTTCCATTTGATGTTGGCGGAACCAGCTGGCTCGGTTCGCAGGCTCTCGCGCAAACGCTCCTACTGCTGGATGGACGACTGTCACCGGATTTCAGTGATTCGATGCTGCACCAGGCTCTGCTGGATCAGTGTGGACCCAGCCCGGAAAAAATTCGTGACTGGCTGCATGTGGCCAAGGCCGAAGATTATGAGCGGCTCGGTTTTTTGGTTCTGGACCATGCGGAACACAAGGATCAGGCGGCTCTGCGATTGATGCAAAAGGCTGGCGATGAGATCGGTCAGCTGATTCTGTCCTTTGATAAGGAGCAGAGTCTTCCACTCAGTCTGGTCGGAGGGCCCGCGGCACGCATGAAACCGTACCTGCCCCAGTGGCTCCAAAACTGGGCGATTGAGCCCCAGGCCAGCGCCCTGCATGGAGCTGTGCTGATGGCGCGGCGTCCCGATCTGCATGAAATTTGTATCGTGCCGCAAATGTCATGGAAGGTGCAGTCGGCTTCCAAATTAAAAACATCGATTGATGCGTTGCGTCCCGATCCGGATGCGACCACCCCACTTTATATTCAGCTGAAAAATAAATTTGCCCAGGCCATCCAGAACGGGCACTGGTGTCCGGGGCATGCCTTGCCTTCGGAGCGTTATCTGTCGGAAGCGCTCGATGTGTCCCGAATCACGATTCGCAAAACACTGGAGCTTTTGCTGGACGAAGGCCTGATCGAACGCCAGCAAGGAGCCGGCACCTTTGTGAAGCAGAGGATTGAACAGCCGATCTCGGTGCTGACAGGTTTTTCGGATGAAATGAAGGCGCGAGGCATAGTCGCCGAAACACGCGTGTTGGAAAGTTTCATTCGAACTGCCACCGCTGAAGAGGCTTTGACATTGAGTCTGAAACCCGGCCAGCAGGTGGCTTTTCTGAAGCGTTTGCGCCTGGCCGACGGCAAACCTGTGGCGGTGGAATACTCGGTCCTGCCGCGGCACATCGTCCCCAACCCCTATGTGATTACCGGCTCGCTTTATGCGTATTTAAAGATGCAGAAGCAGATGCCCGTCCGCGCCCTGCAGCACCTCAGAGCCAATATTGTCAGCAGTACGGAACGTGATCTGCTGCAAGCTACGGATGATACGGCCGTGCTTTACATCACAAGGGTTGGCTACCTGGCGGATGGAACTCCTGTGGAATTTACGCATTCCTACTACCGTGGGGACAGCTATGACTTCATCGCGGAATTGCAGACGGAAAAAAATGCGGAAGCCGTGCCGCAACAAAGAGGGCGGGCTCCTCTATGACCACACTGCAAGGACGCATACTGACAGCCCAGGGTTGGATGACCGGAGCCATTTCATTTGATCGACATATTCATAGCATGGAACGTCGCATGGGCGTCTCTGATGCGAAGACCATTATTCCAGGTTTTATCGATCTGCACGTGCATGGCGGTCAGGGCGCTGATGTGATGGAAGGGTTGCAGGCCATTGGTCAACTGGCGCGCTGGCATGCCGGGCACGGGACCACTAGTCTCTTGGCCACCACCATGTCAGCGTCCGTTCCGGAATTGAAACAGGTTCTGAGCAATATTCACGAAGCCAGCCAGATGCCTCATGCAGGCGGCGCACGGGTGCTGGGGGCGCATCTGGAAGGGCCTTTTATCAATCGGAATAAACGAGGCGCGCATCCTTTGATTCCCATGAACGAGGATCCGAGCCGGGATATTCTGGACCTGTGTGATTCGGATATTGTGCGGGTCATTACCCTGGCACCGGAGACCATTCAGAACCGAAGCGTTCTGAATAAACTGGCGAGTCGCGGCATTCGCGTGCAGTTGGGTCATTCCACGTCTTCGTATGAGGAAGCAACGGCGGCACTGCAGCAGGGCGCGTCGGGTTTCACGCATCTCTTTAATGCCATGTCGGGGCTTCATCATCGTGATCCTGGGATGGTGGGCGCGGCGTTTGCTCAGGCGGAATATGCCGAGATTATTCCTGACCTCTTTCACGTGCATCGTGGGGCAATGCTGGCCGCGTTTCGTGCCATTCCTAAACTTTATTGTGTGACGGATGCATCGGCAGCGAGCGGCATGCCCGATGGCACGTATCCACTCGGTTGCCAAAAGGTTTTCAAATGTCCCAATGGGGTATGCCTGGAAGATGGCACGATTGCCGGCAGTATTCTGACCATGGATCAGGCCTTGAAAAATCTTTTGGAGATCGGCCTTGACCTGGAGGATGCCATTCGGCGCCTTTCGCTCTATCCAGCGGAATACCTCGGCCTCAAGGATCGCGGGCGATTGCAGGTCGGCGCTTTTGCTGATTTGATCGTTCTGGATGCGAACGGGCAGTTGGAACAGGTTTATGGGGAGGGTGTGGCCATTGAACCATCTCATGGTTGAAGAAGCCTTACGAACGCCGGCTCTTATCCAGGCCCATCTGGAACAGCCCCATGATGAGCTGAAAGCAAGTCTGCAGATTCTTCGCGAATTGCCGCTGACGCATACCGTGACCATAGCGCGTGGCAGTTCCGATCATGCCGCGCAATTTTTCAGCTATATCCTGGCGCAAAAAATCGGTCTGATTCCAGCTTCACTGCCACCGTCTCTGGTCACGTTGCATCAGGCTCCTTTGCGATGGAGCGGAGCCCTGGCGCTAGCCGTCTCGCAATCCGGGGCGAGTCCTGACCTTTGCCGAACATTGGAACAGGCAAAAGCCGAAGGGGCGACAACCCTGGCTTTGGTCAATCAGATCCATTCTCCTCTTGCGTCCGTGGCTCAGCATGTGCTGCCGATGGGTGCAGGTGAAGAGCATAGCGTGGCAGCGACCAAAACATTTCTTCTGAGTCTCGTGAATGCGCTGTTCATGGTAGGGCTGTGGGCCCAGGATCAGTCGATGGTGAACGCCTTACGACGTCTGCCTTTTTTCCTGGAAAAAGCTTTACAAAGCACACGCCCTATTTCATTGCATGCTTTGCAGAAAGCCACCAGCCTTCTGGTCATCAGCCGCGGCACCGGCCTGCCGATCGCTCAGGAGGTCGCTCTGAAATTCAATGAAGTGTGTCGACTGCCGGCTCTGGCTTATAGCGCAGCTGAATTTCGCCATGGACCCATGGCCCTTATTCGGGAAGGGGACCCGGTTCTCCTGCTCAGTGTTCGAGGTCCTGAATGGGCCGGGCTGGTGGAAACGGCACGCTTTTTAAAGGATTTGGGCGCGCGGGTTCTTTGGGTGGCTCCCGAGGGCACACCGGATGCTGATATTCCTTACCCCGTGGACGAGGACACCACGGGTGATCCGATCCTTGTAACACAGGTTCTTTATCCCTTGATTGCGAAGCTTGCGGCGAGTCGTGGGTATGATCCCGACCAGCCCGCGCACCTTCGTAAAGTGACGATGACTCTCTAAGTCCAGCTGATGACGTACAGATAACAAAGGCCATAGTTATGGCCTCGGGACGGCTTTGTCTTTTTTTAACCAGGAGGAGGGAACATGAACGCCAACACTTTCAGATCCGGCCTTGCATCCTTGAATGGACTTGGAGCCTTGCAAAGGCTGGGGCGGGCTTTGATGCTGCCCATTGCGGTGCTACCGGTGGCAGGTTTACTGCTGCGTCTCGGATCACCGGATGTCTTGGATATCGTCTTTATGAAAGAGGCCGGAGCCGCCATCTTTGGCCATCTGGCTTTGATCTTCGCCATCGGTGTAGCGGTTGGGATATCAAATGATAACGCAGGATCCGCGGGCCTTGCGGGTGCCATCGGTTATCTGGTGCTGACCAGTTCGGTGAAAGCCCTGGCACCGGAAGTTGATATGGGCGTGCTCGCAGGGATGATCAGTGGTGTGCTGGCTGGGCTGGCCTACAATCGCTTCCATGATATTCGTCTCCCTGAGTGGCTGGCTTTTTTTGGGGGACGACGTTTCGTACCGATTGCCACGGCCGGGGGAGCCATCCTGCTGTCGTTTGTCTTTGGTCTGGTGTGGCCCCTCGTGCAAACAGGCATCAATGGTTTGGGCCAATGGATTCTTCATTCGGGACCCGTCGGCGCTTTTGTTTACGGCACACTCAATCGACTGCTGATACCCACGGGTTTGCATCAGGTCATCAATAGCCTCGTGTGGTTTGTGTTCGGAGAATATAATGGGGCCAAAGGCGATTTAGGCCGATTTTTTGCGGGTGATCCTACGGCTGGAACCTTCATGGCCGGATTTTATCCGGTGATGATCGCCGGTCTCCCAGCCGCCTGCCTTGCCATGTATCGGATGGCTCATCACGAAAAGAAAAAAGCGCTGATGGGTATGCTCATCGGTGTGGGTTTGACCTCGATCATCACCGGTGTGACCGAGCCGGTGGAATTTATGTTCATGTTTCTCGCTCCGGCGCTTTACCTCGTACATGCTTTGCTCACCGGATTGTCAATGGCACTTTGCTCCATCCTCGGCGTGAAAGCCGGATTTACGTTTTCGGCTGGCGTCATTGATTTGGTTTTAGGTTACAAACTCACGACCAATGGCTGGATGCTTTTGCCTATCAGTCTGCTATGGTTTGGCCTGTACTATGGCTGCTTTGTGTTTTTCATCCGCACCTTCAATCTAAAAACACCAGGGCGTGAGGACAAAGCGGCCCCCATCATCAAACCGGTGGTATCGGGCGCCTCATCCCTCGGCCTTCAGTACATCAAAGCCTTGGGTGGTGCCGATAATATTGTTCACGTCGATGCGTGCATCACAAGGCTGCGATTGACCCTTAAGGATAGCAGCCGACTGCAGGATGCCGATATCAAGGCTCTGGGTGCCAAGGGCATCATGCGTCTGGATAGAACCCATGCGCAAATTATTCTGGGAGCCCAGGCTGAACCCATCTGCGATCAACTGCGGCAGCTCCTGCAGCAGGGGCGGAGTTTTTCCATCATGGCGCCGATTGATGGCGAAATCATTCCGCTCGATCAGGTGCCGGATGCGGTTTTTTCCGATCTGATGGCCGGCGACGGCGTGGCCATTCGCATTACCGGTGATAAGGTCCTGGCCCCCTGCGATGGTATTTTGGAAAAAATATTCAAGACCAACCACGCCTTTGCCCTGAAAGCCGACTCTGGAGCCGAGATTCTGGTGCATATCGGTTTGGATACGGTGGGCCTGAATGGTGTAGGCTTTACGCGCGTCGCCCGAGAGGGGCAGCGAGTGAAAAAGGGCGAACCTATTTTTAAGTTGAACCTTGGTTTGTTGTCAGAAAAAGCAAAATCACTGATCACACCGATTGTGGTGGCGAATTCCGAGACCTTCAGCATTTCCCATAAAAACCAGGGTGCGGTGGTGGCCGGTCTTGATGCGATTTTCACCATTTCCCAACCTTCCACCTAAGGAGCGCACATGAATAGCTTATGCCGGACGGTCAAGCTGCAGGCCCAGGATGGTCTTCATACAAGGCCAGCGGCCCTGTTTGTCCAGGAAGCCAAACGATTCTCTTCGGAGATCGTAATTGAAGCGGGCGGTCGCGTTTCGAGCGCGAAAAGTCTTTTCAAACTGCAGCTGCTTGAACTGCAGCAGGGCGCGGATGTGACGATCAAGGCGGAAGGCGAGGACGCGCATCAGGCGGTGGAACATCTGTCTGCCTATCTTGATAAGCTGAGGTGAAGGATGAGCACACTGGACGGAACCATTGCGTCACGGGGTTATGCCTACGGTCAAGCCTTCCTCTTTCGTGAGGAACCTTTGAACCTGAAAAAGACCTTCATCAGAGCCGAGCATTTTACAGAAGAGTGCGATCGTTTTCCTCAAGCTCTCGCTGCTGTTCGAGACCAAATCAGGGAGATTGAAACGCAGGCTGAAGGGATTTTGGATGCGGAGACCAGAGCTCTGTTCGAAAGTTATCAGCTGATCCTGGATGATGACGAACTGGTGGAAGCGATCGAAGCTGTCATGCACAAGGATGGTGTCACCGCATCGTGGGCTGTCCATCAGGTCATGGAGCAGCATGCGGACGCCATCAGTCGCCTGCAAAGTCCTTATCTGAGAGAACGCGCGGCTGATATTCGCGATCTCAAGGAAAGGATTGTCAAGGAACTTCTGGGTGCCGTATCGGATATCCTCCCGGATTTGACGGATCGAATTTTAGTGGCCGAGGATCTGTCCCCGGCCCAGTCTGTTCAACTTAACCTTCATACTCTGCAAGGCCTCCTGACCGATCGCGGGGGCGTGACGTCACACACGTCGATCCTGGCCCGGGCTCTGAATATTCCCGCGATCGTGGGAACCCGTCATGCGACGCGCATGATTCGGGATCGAGATTGGGTGCTGATCGATGCTATCAGCAACAAGGTCTGGGTGAATCCTGAACCGGAGCTGGTCCAGCTTTATGCGAAGACCCGCGCGGCTCAAAAGAAGGAGCAGGAAAAGCTGGCGGCTCTGGTCCATCAGAAATCCTGCACCCTGGACGGTCAATCCGTGATCCTCGCTGCCAACATCGGGCTGCCGAGCGAAGCGCATCAGGCACGTGCCGCCGGAGCCGAAGGCGTCGGTCTTTTCCGAACCGAATTCCTGTTTATGAATCGTTCGAATCTACCGGATGAAGAGGAACAGTATGCGACCTATAAAAGCGTTTTGGAGCAGATGAGCCCCCATCCGGTGATCGTGCGTACCATGGATATCGGCGGGGATAAGGATCTGCCGCATTTGAATCTGGCCCAGGAGTCGAATCCCTTTTTGGGCCTGCGTGGCATTCGTATCAGTTTGCGTCGGCCGGACCTTTTTCAAACGCAACTGCGAGCGCTCCTGCGGGCGAGCGCTCATGGGTCCTTGAAAATCATGTTCCCCATGATTTCATCCATCGATGAAATCATCGAGATTCATAGGGTTTTGGATAAGGTTCGCCAGGACCTGGACATCACGAAAAAAGTGGACATTGGCATCATGATTGAAACGCCAGCGTCGGTGATGCTGGCTCCCCATCTGATCCGCTTTGTGGACTTTTTCAGTATCGGCACCAATGATCTGACCCAGTACACGCTGGCGGTGGATCGTGGTCACACCGAAATCCATGACCTTTATCAACCGCTCTCCCCTGCCGTTCTCCTCATGATGCATCAGGCCATCCAGGCTGCGAGGCAGGCGGGTAAGTGGGCCGGTGTGTGCGGGGAACTCGCCGGGGATCCTTTGGCCGCACTTTTACTCATAGGCCTCGGTGCGACGGAACTCAGCATGAGTGCGGGCGCGATCGGTCGGGTCAAGCAGGCTCTTGTGCAGATGCAGGGGCCGGATCTTAAGGAACGGGCAGAACGAGCTTTGCATTGTGCCACGGCAGCGGAAGTCAAAGCGCTGCTGGAAGCATGGGACGCGGAGCTCCATTTATCATAAGGGGTATACTATGAAACGCTGGTTTGCTTGTTGGATTGGAATGATCTGTCTTGTCAGTTATCCGGCCTATGCAGAGGTCGGCCTTTACAGTCTTCTGGCCGATGACACGGATCCTCGCTACACGAGTTACGCCGATTGGCAGCCCTCGCTGCATCCTTATCAGCAGGAGGGATTTAGTACACTCTATCTGACCTTTATTCGGCCCGATTCCATGGAAGTTCCACGTTCCTTTACACGCCTCGCGCAATCGCGTGGGAATTCAGCACCGGGATCGGTGCCGGCCCATACGCGCATCATTTTTGCGATTGGAGGCATTGCCTACAGCACCTCGATCAATCCATGGCCCTGGCTCACGACTCCCGAGGCCGCTCGGGCGATGGCTCATAAAGTTGCAGGTTGGAAGCAGCTTGGCGCCGATGGAGTCGATTTGGATATCGAAGATGGGGCGGGCAATGATCCCCGTGCTGGCCGAAATTTGATCGAATTCGTGCGTGAATTGAAACGCCTGAATCCATCCTTCCTTGTCACTCTTCCAGTTTATGGATATCCCCAGATCAGCGCCGCCAACGAACTGGTCAATGCCGCCTTTGGTCCCGATGGCCGCGATTATGGGCTGGTGGACTCGGTGGGAATCATGGTTTACGAAGGGGTGCAGGCGCTGGACTATGTCGGGAATTATGCGAAGATTCCCGGTAAATCCCGCTGGGAAGGTTTTCCAATCCAGGCCGATGTCCCTCGTAAAAAAATTGTCCTTGGGCTGAAAGGTTCTGTGGATGACGGCACCATTCGCGCGATGAGCAGCAGCATCAAAGCCCAGGGTTTTGGCGGTATCATGGCTTGGTATGGATCGGTACTGAATCAAAATCAATCGGCTCTGCAGTATGCGCCAGACTGGGATTCAAGTCGCACGCGCAGTGGGCAGTGGCGTGCGGCCCGGGTTGAGCTTGGCAATTAAGTGATGAGCCATGAACTGAGGTCATGCCTCGTTCATGGCTTGTCTTCATCTTTGGACCACGGGACACGAGTCAATAAAATGCCGAACCTTCCACATAAAACGAATTGCCGAGAAACATCTTATATCCGACGGAAGCTCCCGGCCGACCAGGAAGGGGCTTATGGGGAATCCGTTTCGCTGATGATCACCGTGTCCCTCACGGCCTTGTGGTAAAACCTCGTCTTCACCTCCTGATAGACCGGATGAGCGAAAAATTCATTCTTTCGAGCCGCATCGGCAAAGCGGATGACAAAGACCCGATTGAGGGGATGCGAAGCCTCGCTTTTCAGTGTCGTCGCAATCTTGAAATCGTAGGGAAAACTGCCTCCGTATTGTTCCAGTATTGGTGTCATGCCATGACGATAGGCCGTATAACCTTCCTCATCAACCACGTTCAGGGCAACAAGCATTTCGTAAGCCATACTCTCTTCCTTATTTGAGAATGAGTTCATCACTTGATGGGAATCGCGATGGGTCGCACAGGGGCCGCGTCTGCTCCCTTGAGCTTCAGAGAACCCGCGATAAAAGCAAATTCGTAGACCTTATCTTTGGCCAAATCCTCCAGATAAACCAGTTCCAGGATAGGCGCCCCCTTTTGGGCCAGGAGGTAGGTGTGGAGAGGGACATAGTTGCCCGCGACCTCGGAAGGAAACGTCTCAAAGCTAAGGTTATCCGCCCCGACCATCATGGCTTTTCCTTCCTCGATCAGATATTGCGCAGCCTCGAGGCTCATGCCGGGGGGGTCTTTTATAAAGGCTTTCTCATCCTGATAGACCTGCATTCGTCCCGTACGGATCAAAACCACATCACCATTCTGCAAGGAAACTTTTTGTTTCTTCAGGGCTTCGATGACATCCCCCTTGGTGATGCGGTACTGCTCCGCAAGCATGCGAACTCCCTTCAGGGCGGCAATATCCAGCATTACGCCTCGGGCAATGATGGGAGGAATGGTTTCCGCGCCCGTCTTTTTCCAACCGCGGTCACCCAGATGCTCATCAGCCCGGAAGCCATTCCAGATTTTACCGTTCAGTCCGAAGTGATTCAGCGCATCGATATGCGTACCCATATGGGAATACATGGAAAAGGCCGAGCCGGTATACCCAACGTGCTGGTTTTGCGAATGTCCAACCTGCATAGGATCATCAATGGCTGTACCCCGCGGCGTATGAGTCAACCAGAACTGATAACGAGGGTCCCCAATTGCATGCCAGCTGGGCATTCCGATAAAGTACTCAACTGACAGGTCATAGCTTCTGCCGCCTTGGATTCGTTTGAGAACGGCAGCCCGGGAAGCGTCAGTCATGAGGTTCATTCGGCCAAGCTCATCTTGCTTGCCCCAGGGGCTGATGCCAACATCGAGTTGCTGGGCTCCTGCCGGTGTAAGGGCAAGGAAAGCAGAGGTCAGAAGAGCGAGTTTCAGGCGCATGGAAGTCTCCTTCATGTTGAAATTCTTTCGACAGCCCCTTTATCGAGGTTTTCCCAGCCCAACAAAATGTTTATAATATTGAATGAGTATTAACTAAAAGTTAATAGTAATGGAATTCGCCCTTATGAATATCAGGTCCATGTCCGTATTCTGCAAAGTGGTTGATAAAAGCGTTATGGCCCATGCGGCCCAGGAACTGCAGATGACGCCGGCCGCGGTCAGCAAAATTATCGGCGAATTGGAGGAAAAGCTGGGAGTCCGCCTGCTGCAAAGGACCACGCGACGGTTGCAGCTGACCGAAGCTGGCACGCGCTATTACCACGCTTGCGTGAAGATACTGCAGGAAATCGACGACGTTCATCAGCAGTTCTCTCAGCTTTCCACCGAAGTCCAGGGGCGCCTCCGCATCACAGCCCCGATGTCCTATGGCCTGACGATGTTGGCTAACGCTATACGTGATTTCAAGATGCTCCATCCCAATGTGGAAATCTCGCTTCAACTGGAAGATGCGGCGGTGAACCTGATCGAAGAGGGATTTGATCTTGCCATTCGCATCCAAAGGAAAATGAAGGATTCCTCGTTGGTCGCGAACCTGTTCGGAGAGTTTAAGCACTATCTCGTCTGTTCGCGCGCTTACAAGGACGAAATGGGCTCCATCAGAACTCCCGAGGACCTCGGCAATCACCGTTGCCTGGCTTACACCAATTCCATGCATCGCAATCGCTGGATATTTCATCGCAATGACAAATCCTTCACCCACCATTTTCAGCCGCATATTGAAGCCAATAGCAGCCTGTTCTTAAGTGAACTGATGCGGCAGGGTCAGGGCGTCTGCCTTCTGCCATCGTTTCTGATAGAGGAAGCCGTGAAGCGGAAAGAAGTTGTGCATTTACTGCCGCAGTATGCTCTGGAATCCGGCAAAGGCTGGATCGTATATCCGAGCCGCAAATTCCAACCTCCAGCCGTCACCCGATTCGTGGAATTTTTTTGCAAACGACAAAAGATTCACTCGTGAAAAGATAAGCTATCACTCATGCCGATCCTGCGGTAATGGTCATGACTCGTTCTGAGTGGCTCCGGGACCATGAGGTCTGGCCCGATTCCTGGCGTGATTTATGCTTGCTCCTACCAGGGTCCGACAGTCGGATTCGTTGCAGCTGGGGAGGAGAATCATGTATTTGCCCTTATTTGCTCTCGTGGGTGCTCTGGGTGCCCTGATCTTTTTTTTGATCTATCGGATTGTCGGCAAGTACTCCAGCCATAGCCCGTCCCGAGCCTGCGAGGAACCAGACGGGTTTGGCTGGTGGTGAAACAGGACTGCCGTGATCCGAGCCAAGCGAGGTGAGCGGCCTATTCCGCTTCGGCCTGATTTTCAATGTATTGCTTGAGCACCGAAAGCGGCGCCCCTCCGACAGTCAAAAGGCAATAGGTCCTGCTCCAAAAGATCGGTTTCCCATA
>NZ_DASQYZ010000460.1:0-1723 GCF_035638955.1 Oligoflexus sp.
GATCGATGTTGCGCTATTGCCAGTTGTGGTGGTTGTACTCTTTGCATTTACATTGGCGCCTGTTGCGGTCGTCGTTGCCGTTGCAGAATTCCCACCTGTTTGGGATTGCGAGCAGGTTGCCGCAGAGTTGGCCGTTGTTTGGGCGGAGGCTGCCGTGTTCTGTCCCTGAGCAGAAGAGTTGGCGTTATTACTCCCTGTCTGACTAGAAGCCGCAGAATTGCCAGGAGACGGCGTGCCTCCGCAAGGGCCGCCACTTGCATTTGGGGAATTGCTCGCGAGGATGGGGCCGGTGGAAGTTCCAGAAGGGTTTGACGGCGCAGGTGAGGTCACAGGGTTGCTCGCTACAGGCCCTGATGCAGGATTTCCGGAGCTTGCAATGCTGCCAGAAATAGGCGGGTTCAAACTCGCCAAATCGAAACGGACTCGTGTTCTATGGGCTTTTGTCAAATGGCCCGATGTGACGGCGGTTTTTGCCACGGCAATTAAAGCGGTCGCAGTTCCGACCGCATTCAGTTCAACTTTTTCCACTGCGACCTCACTATTCAGCATCGTGAGGTTCACCGTGTTCGCTACCGACGTCCAGGAATTCGAGCGCGGATCGGGAGTCTTAAGCAGCAACTTGCCATCCAACACTTGATAGCTGCTGCCTCCTACTGCCTGAAAAGAGTTGTTTGTCACCTTGACCGCAGCAATGCCGGAACTATCAACTTGTAAAAGGCTTTTTGTCCGCGCCAGCGCGGATTCGTTGGCCTGTTTGCTTATCGAATCGAGACTCCGCCCCAGGACTTCCATTCGCATGTTATCAGTTTTCTTGTGATCGCTAAGGACATAGATACCCAGAACTGCCATGAGTCCGAACACGGAAGCCAAGCTCGCATTTCCAGTCTCTAACCTTGAAAATTGCATGGAACCTCCTCATCTGAAGCTCATCGGATTTTATAAAGAACACCTTCAATTCCGCGATTTTTTGCCATGATAATAGCAATTTCACTCTGCGATCAAGAGGAGGGCGATGCCTGCCGCATTAAGACGGCACAGAGTCACGCGCTGTATGCGAATTTCGCTCCGCTTTTGAAGCAGGATCTTTTGATTCATAAGAGGATGGAACATTGGATACGGGACTACCCTAAACCTTCACGCGGAATCGAGGGTCACCTTGATCCGGATTATCCTCACAGAATTCAAACGGATACAGTCTCTAATATTAGTGGCCAAAACAGCAGTCAAGGCAACCCGCATTTGCACCGATGGAGACGGCGAACAACAAGGGTATTTCCATGAAAATTACGCACGATCATGAGGCCGGATTTTCGATCGTGTCCGTGCTGGTGGCACTGGCCCTTATTTCGCTTATCGCCGTAACCGCAGGTCAAGCCTTTATAAATTCCATGCGGGCCCGAGCCAAGCTTGCCACAAAACTCAATTTTGAAGAGGTGAACCAGTCCCTTCTCAAGATCATGAAGAATCTAGGCAGGAATCCCCCAAGCTCAGGCTGCTTTACCGCCTCGAATATCGCCCAGACGATGGCTGCTTATCCTTTTGTCAATCTTAGCCCACAGGTGACAACAGGCCTCACGCCCCCACAATTGGCGGCTGTATCTGCGCCACGTCACGACTTTGTTGCCACAGCAATCCAGCGCTGCCAAACTTCGAAGTTCATTGGCAACCCGACCAGCTCAGCCGATAGCACGATGTATTTCTGCGTGCGTTTTCAGCAGGACCT
>NZ_DASQYZ010000461.1:0-10915 GCF_035638955.1 Oligoflexus sp.
GACAAACTGCGCGCTCGTATTGATGGCGTTTTCCGTCTTGATCGAGAAATAATCGACCTTGGCGTTGAAATTGGCCAGCGAATACGTCAAGCCATAGGTGAACGACTTCGATTTTTCGGGATCCAGGTCGGGGTTCCCACCTTCCAAAGCCAGGAACTGGATGATGGTATCGTCCGCTTGCACGGCGCAAGCTCCTGGATCCTGACAGGGGTCATGCAGTGAAGCGAAATTCTCCTGCTGACCTTGAAAGAGCTCGACCAGAGAGGGGGCCCTGAAACCCGTCGAATAACTGCCGCGAAGCGTGAGGCCCGCGAAAGGACTGATTTTGAGGCCGGCCTTCGGGTTGGTTGTCGAACCGAAGTCGCTGTAATTGGAATGACGCGCGGCCAGGTTAACTTCGACCAATTCCGTGAAGGGAACGGTCAGTTCCACATAAGCTTCTTTTACATCACGGTCGCCGGACGTTGATTTCTCGTTCGTGCTGCCGATCGTGTTGTACTGTTGCGAGTTAGGGTCGGTGTCGCTTTCGTATTTCTCTGTACGCACTTCCGCACCAACAGCCAGACCGATTTTGCCAAGTCCGGTTTCAGCCAGATCACCGGCAAAGTTTACGGTGTAGGCGTCGGTTTTCGTTTCGGTGTAGTCCGTGGCTTGGATACGAATCCAGTCCATCATCTCTGGCGTCAGGCTGTCATTCCCCCCGGTGATATTGACCGGAACGCAACCCAGATTAGCGAGAGCCGCGCAGTTTGCAGGGTCGCCAATACCGAGCGACAGGTTGGTTTTGTTCACAAGGTTCCTGGTCGTCGCCCTGGTTTTGGATTGGCCATGGTTGTAGGCAAGGTCCCAGGTCCATTGATCCAGGATCTTGCCTTCAACACCAACGACGCCGCGGAACGTATCCGAATCAGCTTCCGACACGCGAGGGCCGAGCTGAAGGAAGCGCTTTCTTACATCGGTCAGTTCAACACCGAAGGGGTTGTAGGGGTTATTCGCCGCAACCGAGAGCGCACCGGTTTCACGGTTGGTGAAAAGCGGTGTCGGCGCCGAATTATATTCGCTGAACGTATTGGTGTAGTGCGTATCGACGAAGCCCTTGAGGTCTTTCGTCAATTCGTAGTCACCACTCAGGAAAATACTGCGGCGATCCTGAGCCATGATCGCATCGGTGATGGACGCGAAATTGTAAAGATCCGTATCGGCGTTGAAAGTCCGGTAGTCATTCGCTGTCTGGGGTGTTCCACCCGCACCTGCGTTAGGCAAGGCAATCACGGCAGGCAGGTTGGGGACGCCTCGGATACTCGCATCAGGTGTCGCCGAACTTGGTCCGAGCGCCACCTTCGAAACGTCACGATCCCTCGACCTCACGGAACCCTGGCTGTAGACGTTCACGCCCAGGAGCGCGCCTCCCTTGTCATTGGTCGCGCCGTAGGTCAAGTCAATCGACGTCGTCTCCAGATCACCGCGAGACGACTGGCCGTAATAGAGGCCGAAGTCCATGCCGTCCCAGTTTTTACGGGTGATAATGTTGATGACACCGGCGATGGCGTCTGAACCGTAAATGGCGGAGGCGCCCTCCTGAAGAATCTCAATACGGTCGACAGCCGCGACTGGGATGGAGTTCAAATCAGGGCTCGATCCGAAGGCATCCAGAGGCAGTCGACGGCCGTTCAAAAGGACCAGAGTCGAAGACGGGTCGAGACCGCGCAACGCGATGTTGCCGCTGCCGTTGGTCCCGCCGTTGGTGGTTGTGGTGGTCACGGAATTGCCGATCGACGCAGGCAGACTCTTTACGATGTCCGTCACAGTCTGCTTGCCTGTCGCCTGGATTTCTTCCCTTCCCAGAATGGTCAGAGGGGCAGCGACATTCATATCGACACGCTTAATTCGGGTCCCGGTGACCGCGATGACTTCGGTCTTCCTGTCTTCTTTTGCCTTGTCCGTGGCCTTGGTGTTCGCTTCGGTCGGCTTTGTTTCCGTTGTTTGTTCCTGCGCATACGCTGGCACCAAAGCTGCCAGGAGCACAAAACTAATTGCGCTGGCGATGGATGTCTTCATCGTTACCCCCTTGATTTAAGATCGATCATACGAACGCTGGCTATGGTATATACGGATAAGATGTATAGATGAAGATTGTGTAAAAAGCATCCTGCACATAGAGGCGCGTCAGGCCTTGATTATCCCTGATGAAGCCGGTAACACAGCCTCTTTCGCGTGGGTTATATTTGCTATTCTGCAAAAGGTGGATGAGCCTATGGAAACTCTTTTGGGTTCCTGTTTGTGTCAAAGCGTAAAGTACGAAATCACAGGTGAGATCCAAGGTTTTTTTCTTTGTCACTGCAGCCGCTGCCGGAAAGTTACAGGTTCGGCGCACGCGTCTAACATATTTGCCAAGGTTTCGGCTTTGAACTGGCTCTCGGGCGAGGGCAAAATATCCCGTATTCAAGTGCCCGAGACACGCTTTGCCAAATCCTTTTGTTCGCAATGCAGCTCGGCTTTACCGAATCCTCGGCCGCATGGTTTTGTCCTTATCCCGGCGGGTAGTCTTGATAGCAAGCTGACGATCAAGCCTCAAGCTCACATATTCTGCGAGAGTCGGGCCGAATGGGATGAAAGTCTGGAAAGCCTGCCTCAGTTCGCTGGGCTTCCCAGTTGAGGGTTTTGTTGCACCTTGATCCGCGACCGGAGAATGAAACCATGACAAGCCTGGAGCAGCTCTTCGTGGGATTGGCCTGCGCGCAAGGAATTTTCATTGCCATTGATGAGCTCGTTTTTCACCGCCGCAGAGGGTTGGGAACTTTCGAACGATGGGGGCATATCGCCGATTCGCTGCTATTTGCTGCCCCCTTGGGCGTGACCGTTTTCTTTCTGCCCCAGGGAACGCCCATGTTGGCTTTTATAGCCCTTGCGGTCCTTTCCTCGCTTCTTGTGACCAAGGACGAATGGATTCATGCAGCCGAATGCAGAGGTGGAGAGCATTGGTGTCATTCCATACTGTTTACCCTGCATGGAACAGTTTTGCTGACTGCCGCATTTCTTTGGCAGGATGACCCCTACTCATGGCCTCTGAAGGTGATGCCGCTCCTGGTTCTTGGCTGGGGCGGCTATCAGTTTCTTTACTGGCATGTCTACATAAGGTGGAGGGAGTCCAAGGCCCAGTAGAAGAAATTCTACCGACCCGCTGGCGTGGGTTTCTTGAATCGCCCCGTTACCTTTCCAGCCAAACCCTGGAGATCATCAAGTGTGGCGATGGCGCAGGGCAACACAAATACGGCCATGAAAGAACCAATCATAAGGCCCCAGCCCAATGCCAGCGCAATCGGCACGACGAAGAGATCGAGGCCACCAATTCCGTAGGCGGTGGGCAGAACACCGACCACGGCAGAGATCGTGGTCAGCATCACCGGTCGGAGGCGCACGCCGGCGGCATCGTAAATGCTCTCGAGTTTTTCCATGCCCTTGGCCCGATTCTGATTCACGAAGTCGATCAGAACGATGGCGTTGTTCACGATCACGCCCGATAGGGCGATGATGCCCAGCATGCCCATGAAGCTGATGGGCATACGGTGAACAAAGAGCGTGAAGATCACCGCAATCGCGCCAAGCGGGATGGTGAGGATGAGCAGGATAGGTTGCCAGACCTGTTTGAAAAGTGTCACGAGAATCAGAAAAATGATGAAGATGGCAACGACGAAGGCCCGCCCGAGCGAGGCGAAACTTTCCCGTGTGTCCTGGTCTTCGCCGCCGAAGACAAAGCGGAGCTGCGGATACTTCTGTTCAATCGCCGGAAGCTGCTGCCGAATGCGTTCATTCGCTTCGTTGGCGCTGGTTTGGTTGATATCGACCTCGCCGAACACGCGGACTTCGCGTCGATTATCCTCATGCTCATAGGTGGCGAGGGATCGGCCGCTTTCAAACCTGGCAATGCGAGTCAGCGGGACAAGATCACCATTCCGATTGGGGATTTTCAGATTATTCAGAAGGCCCATCGGATTGCGATTTTTTTCGAGCAGCGACACGCGAACGTCGATCTCTTCATCGAGCGATCGAATCGAGGTTGCGACGATGCCATCGAGGGCGGCGCGCACGGTGTTGCCCACGTCGGCGACGTTCAATCCAACGGCCCGCGCTTCGTTGCCGATCACGCGAATGCGCACTTCCTCCTTGCCAGGCAGATAGGAATTCGTGACATCCTCGACACCCGGGGTGCCTTTGGCCAAGGACTCGATCTCTTTCGCTGCTGGGAGTATCTCTTCATATGTATCGCCTTGAACGCCGATGCTGACGGGTTTTCCCACGGGTGGCCCGCCTTGAGCGCGCGCGAAGGTCACGCGGTTGAGGCCTTTGGGAGTGCCCAGTTCCTCCCGTAACGAAGCGATGATCTGATCCGCACTCCGTTCGCGATCCTGTGAAGGCGTCAGGTAAACGGCGACCTGCCCGAGCTGACTGCCGCGGCGCGACAGTGGGTCTTCAGTATCATTTTGAATGACGCCGACGGTGGTGGTGAACGATTCAAGTTCCTTGTCTGACAGGCGAGCCACAGCTGCCTCGATGGGTTTCATAGAGGTCAATGTCCCCTCGAGTGAAGTCTCGGTCGGGGCCTCGGCCTGGATGAAAAAGATCTCGATGCCATCGGGAGGGAAAAGGATGACGCGCATGGTCTTGGCAGCCATAAAGAGCGCACCGCCGAAGAGCAGGGTGGCTGCAAGAAGGACCAGGTAGCGCAGTTTTACGGCAAGGCGCAGGATCCTGCCGTAGAACTCCCAGGCCTTATGCGTCACGTTTTGCCAGGTCTTGCGCCAACCGCGCTGACCCTTGGCCTCGTCCTTGGGCGAAGGCGGCCGAACCCAGGTCGCCAGCTGACTGGGCAGGATGAAGAAACCCTGGAGCAGCGTAACGATAAGCGCGAGAATGATGGCCAACGGAACTTCACGCACGAACTTGCCAAAGATGCCACTCATGGCCGCCATCGGCGCGAACGCGGCCATAGTCACGAGGGCTGCCGCAGCCACGGAAGCCCAGACTTCATAGGTGCCCTCGACCACCGCTTCTTCCGGTTCCATGCCTTCCTGCATCTTGCGGTAACAGTTATCGGCGATGACCACCGTATTATCGACGAGAAGACCGGTGACGAGAATAAATCCAATGAGCGAGACGAGGTTGATGCTCGCACCCATCATGTAGAACAGTGTGATGGTCGCCAGATAGGAAAACGGAATGGCGAGCGACACGACCAGCGCCAGGCGGATCGGCAAGGCAATGGCCAGAACCAGGATAACCAGGAGACCACCGACCAGAAGGTTGTCATTGAGGATGGAAATCCGGAGCTTGATATCGCGCGAGATATCGTTGACGAAATCGATGGAAACTTCGTCGGCCGCGAAGGCTTTGATTTCCTTTTCTGCCGCCTTACGAACTTTTTCGGCGAGTTCGATCGCGTCGGCGCGCTCGGTTTTCAGGATGAGGAGGGCGACGCCTGGTTTGCCCTTGGAACGCCGGAGCTGATCGGGTTCTTCGAGTCCGAATTTTGCCTTGGCGATATCGCCAACCCGTATGGCTTCACCAAGTTCATTGGCGCGCACGACGGTACTTTCGGCTTCTTTTTCAGTCCGAAACTCACCCAGGGTCCGCACGATTTTTTCGGTGCCCGCCGATTGACTCAGCTCACCGGCCGGTATCGACACATTCTGCCCTTTGAGGGCATCAATCAGTTCCTGCAGCGAAACGCGAAAACGTTGAAGAAGTCCAGGGTCCGCTTCGACCTGAAGCTCCACATCCTGATAGCCGAGCGGGACGACGCGGGCCACGTCGTCGATCATCTCGATTTTCTTGCGCAGAAGGCGCGCGACCTCACGCAGACGAAAATCATCCACCTTTTGGGAACTCAGACTGATTTCGATGACCGGAAATTGCTTGCTGTTCAATGCCGTGACGATCGGCGTCTCAACATCAGCCGGCCGGTCGGACCAGCGATCGACCGCTTCCTGGACTTCGCGCTTACCTTTATCTTCAGTCGTTTCATCGGGGTCGAGTTCGATGCGGATCTCAGACAGGTTTTCGGTCGAATCCGAGGTGATTTTGCGCACGCCGTCGACCGCCTTCAATTCCTGCTCGATCGGATTCGTAACCAGCTTCTCCACTTCATCCGCGCCGGAACCGGGCCAGATCGTGCGCACGGTGATAATGTCGAAGTTCACCGGTGGAAAAGCATCACGACGAATGAGAAGCAGCGAGGCGATGCCGATCACGACGACAAAGAGCGTGATGACATTACTCAGAGCGTGTTGCCGAGCAAAGAAAGCAATCACAGCCTTCATGGCAGGACCTCCATTGTTTCCGGAATTTGTCCCGCCAACTCGCGGAGCGACCAGACCGTGCGGCGGAGAGCAATTTCCTCTTCACGAAGACGGATGCGAGCCTGCAGCGCTTCATCCTCGGCTCGTGTGACTTCGGTCAGCGTGATCCGGCCGATGTCGAAGCGATCCTGCTCGAGCCGTGCCCGCTCGGTTTGCCGTTTGGCGTTATCCCGTAGAATACGCAGGTCCCGAACCCGGCGGCCGATTTCCCGGCAGCGCATGCTCCAGGAGACTTGTTCCTGGTCCTTCAGCTCTTCGGCTTGAGCGATGGCACGCAGTCTTTGACTTTGAGTTTCTTTCAAGAGGGCTTTGGATTCGAGTCTGCCCATCGGCAGTTGAAAACGAAGTGCGACCTCCCACGCCGGGTGCCGCGAGCGGAGAGCTTCAACCGCGCTGTCTGTGATCGAGGAATCGATGCCGTTGCCAAAATATTTGGCTTCGAGCTTCAGGTCGGCTCGATCGTTGAGTCGGGCCTGGGAGACGACGGCATCCGCGCGTTTGAGTTCGGCCAGGGCCTGAGCCAGGGACGCCGAACCTTTGCGTTCGCCAACCGACTGACAGATGGATTCCGCCCTTTCATCGACCTTGTCCAGGCCAAGCGGAATTTTGGTCGGATCCACTCTCTGCGTGATCTCATCCGGCAGATCGATGACCGTTGCGAGACGCAACCAGGATTCGCGGAGTTGATCCGCGGCGTTCCGAACATCAACGTCGGCGGCCACCACACTGGATTCCGTTTCGAGGATTTCGGGTCGTTCCGCTGTGCCGCGGGCGAGTCGCAGGCGGGTGATCTTCTGAATGCGCTGGCGCCGTTTCAAAGTTTCCGTGGCATCCTGGACCCGAATCTGGGCAAGCCAGGCGCGATAGAAATCATCGACGATGGCCAGTGTGAAAGTCTCAATCTCGGCCCGGCGTTGTTCGCGCAGGACATTGGCCTCAAGGACATTCAATTGATAGTTGGCCTTGGTGACTTCCCCGAATTGATCGCGAAGAAGGTTTTGGCTGAGCGAAATGTCAAAACGGGATTCGTCGAATTCTATGAGCCTGGGTGATCCTGGCATGGGCGGTAAGGTCAATGAGGATGGCCCTGTGCGAAAGCCAAAATCAAGGGTCGTTCCGGTCAGAAACGATTGGGTGACGCCAGCGCGCACACTGGTTGACTGCAAACGTTCGGGTTGAAAGGGATTCGACGGTTCCAACCGGTTATCGGTGCTAAAGAACTCGGCACTCAGCACCGGCTGCAGACCGGCCTCGGCCCGTATTTCTGAAGCCTCGGCACTGGATTTCAGACTTTGGATTGCGGCGAACGTCTGTGATGTGTCGCGAGCCCGAGCGAGGATAACGTCGAGGGTCAGCTTGCCGTCAGGGAGAGATTCCAGAAATTTTTTCGGATCCGTAGATGACCGGCTCTCCTGGGCCCCTGCTGGGAACGGCCAGGCCGCAAGAAGAAGGACGAGATTCAATCGCCAGTAGTTCATATGAAGCTTCCTAGAGGCAGAGTGTGCGCGCCCGATTGAGAAATAAGTTTTTTAGCATGACAAACTCCAGAGTGAGGTGTCCTGAAAAGGTTTTGTACAGGAGCCTCCAGGCAGCCTCAACAAAATAGAAGGCATTTGCCTAAGGTTTCTCCCGTCGGCCTGCGTGCGAAGCATCAATCCTGCAAAAGTTTTGTCCGCTCCATCGCCACGAGACGCTCGCAACGCTCCAGGGCTAGCAGTCACGATGACTCTTCGTTGTGATGGGGAATGGGAGACGGTGTATACGAGGATTCTTGCATGACACAATGGGGGGGACTCCCCACCAATAGTAAAGTTTTTTTTGCAGGCGGCGGTAACCGCCAAGGGGGGGGGGCTGATGGATGCTCAGGAACAACGACAAGTCTGAGCCTGCTCATCGAAGGCAGGGCCGAAGCGCCTTTGCGAGGGACGGCGGACTATGCCACAACCAGACGCCTGGTCGGATCGTGAATCGTCCTATGTCTGAGCATGCTGAAAAGCAACCTAAGAAGCGAATCGCCAACCGTGCGCAGGGATCTGCCGTGGGAATGCCCTTTCGCTCGCAGGGGCGCGTACTTGTTCCTGCTTATATCGTCGCGCTGAATACTGACCCTGCACCAGTGATAAATGGCATTCCGAAGTCTTTCGTTACATGCTTGCCGCATCATGACCGACAGGCGCTTTCCGCTCCGCTTGGTTACGGGTGCAATGCCGGAATATGCTCGCAAAGCCCGATAATCAAGTTCAGCCAGAGCCTGGGAAGCCTCGGTGAGCAGCATTGCTGCAACTGAGCTTCCGATGCCAGGCACCGAAAGAATAATGGTGACGTCAGGCATTTTATCTTCCCCAGTTTCAGTCGCAGCAAGCTTTCCCAGCAAAGCAGTTATCTCCTTGCGGATCTGCTTTCTCTGCTCATCCACGACCCGCATCTGAGCGATTGCAGCCTTGATATGAAGCATCGCTGCTGCCGTCGTTCCGGGAGCCACGGTCACCCGCTTAGCCTTCGCTGCCTGCATCACATCCTCGGCTTCATGCCGCCTTACATGGTACTTGGCGAGCATATTTCTGACCTTGGCCAGGGAAAAAGATTTAACTTTCCCACTATCCCCCGTGGCTTCCAGAAGATCCCAAAACCATGGTTCATCAGCAGAAGGACTGAGTTTAAGAAGGTCGGAATGAAAGCGCATGACCTGCTCGCGAATTTGATTGGTAAGTCGGTTCCTACTCTGGGCAAGGTCTTCGTCCAGGCGACTCATTTCCCGTAGAACTATCATCTCTTCGCTGCTGAGCTGAATCGCTATTGTATCGAGATGACCGTGAACGGCCTTGGAGAGGCGATAGCTTATGTCCAAAAGTCCATTCGCTCCATTGGCAATGCGAACGGAATCCTGCTTTTCGCAGGAATCAGAGATAACGCAGACTTCATGCTCTTCGGTAGCCCAATCAATACCTACAAACAGCATGTAATTCGAGTCCATCATAGTTTTCCTTCAAGATTGAAAACTTGGTGGCCAGCCCTGATGCCTCCTCACCCCTGTACTGGTGCTCAAGGCGCTAACTCCCCATTGGAGGTTGCAAACAGAGCGTGTCAACTGGGTTAACTAACTATGAAAAAGGTACAGGGTGCAGGCGATCACGATTCCATGCGCTTCATAAGGAAAATGTTTGAATGGATCAAATCCCGTTTCGATGCGTACTCCATGACCAACTCTGCTCGATAATGTCTTTTCGGCGAAAAAAATGCGCCCGGCTGAGCCAGGACTTTGCAAGAAGCAAAATTTTTTGTGACCTCTGCTATGTGATTCACTTTTGCCAATCACGCGCTCAACGCCATAAGAGTTCTTTACCGAATCGAGAATGAATGCGTTGATGATTCACCAAGCTTCGTGCCCGCCAAACCCAATCAAAAGAGGTTATGCAAGATCTTAGAGTCTGGCTGGACACTGCGATTCACAAGGTTCCGCCTAAATCTCTCACCGGCCAAGATACCAATCCAGTCGAGAACGCCATACGTCCCTTCGCATTGGGGAGAAAAGCGTGGCTGTTTTCTGATGCCGTGAAGGGGGCCAATGCCAGCGCCGCTCTTCATAGCCTTGTCATCACCGCTCGTGCAAACGGCATTGAGCCTTATGAATACCTCACCCATGTCTTCACTGAGCTTCCCAGGGCCATTTCCGCAAATGACATCGAGGCTCTTCTGCCTTGGAACTTTTCGACCAGACACTGACCATGTCTGGTCAAGCAGCGACCCCTGGGCATAACCAGATGGTTGCGAGAATGGCGCGGATACGACGGCAGCTATTTGTGGCCAGCTTGCTGGCGGACACTACATGAACGATGGGATTCTCCTAGATTGGAGAATGAAACCTCGAAGAGACCCTGCCACTAAACAGCTTCTTTTAGCTGGTGAATCCTCAGACCGGCACTTCCCCCGGGAATCAAGTAGTAGTAAAGCATGCGAGCACTTGCGTCATCGCGGACAACAAGCTGCTTTTCAACTAGATTAAACGGGGTAAACTTTGCACGCTGGTCAGGCCTCAAACTAATAGCGACCCGCTCCTGAAGGATGATGATGTTGGATTTCAGGTCCTCGTTTAAAATGGACTTGCGCATTCCTTCGTAACGAGTGGCTAGTATGATCGAAGTGCCATACAGATCGTATTCCTTGGTACCATTTTCCGGATAAAATCCCCCTATACCCCCAATTGCAATTCCAATGCTGCAGTATATAGGGTCGTGATAGGCAAAAGCTTCGACTTCCTCGCAGAAGATGTGATGAAACTCAATCGCAATCTGTACAGCTGCTATGCAAATATTGCTATTCAAAGAGCCGAAAGGATATCCCACGCTACACAGAAAACCATCTCCCATTTCTTTGATCCGGTAGGCCCGTGCTTTAAGGCTATCGCTCTCGTAGCCAGACATCATAGCGTCATAGCATCGGCTAAATACTTTGTGGAAAAATTCTTTTGTTTTTACATGCTGAATTTTTGAACTGTTGACAACATCAAAGCTAATGACACAAGCTTCGCTTGAGTGTGTCGGCATGGTTTTTTCTATAGG
>NZ_DASQYZ010000462.1:0-30316 GCF_035638955.1 Oligoflexus sp.
TAAACCTCACCTGTGAAATCCCCGATGAAAACTGGTTTCAGAAGCCGGCTCCTTTCGGTTCTGATGTTGGCATAGACCCCGGCATGAAAACCATCATGACCACATCGGATGGTGTGGCCCACAGCCGTGAAAATATTACCAAGCGATATGCTGAATCCATAGCGGTATTCCGCTTGGAGGGAGAGGATGTCACTGAACAGGCCTTTGAAGATTTCCTGCCGGAAGAGATGACCCTAAGGCAGATCCCCAGCCGATTGAAGATAGGCGATCGCATCCTTCAGGTTCAGGTCACAACCGTCCGCAGTGGTGGTCTTGTGGAAAGCCTTCTCTTCAGCATCATCGATGCCACCAATCTGGAAAAAGCAGAGCGGGAAAACACCCGGCACAAGGTTCTTGTCAGGCTACTGCGTGAAATCGAAGCCTTTCGCAACTTTCTTGATGAAACCCGATCCCGCTTGGAACTCAGTCGCAAATTGATTCGGGCGGGCGAGCAGCTCAAAGTAAGATCCGAGCTGCATACCATCAAAGGCAATACGGCGGCGTTTGATCTTCTGGATATTGCTGCCCTCATCCATAATATCGAAGATCACGCCACCATCGGCATCGAGTCCATTGATTTGATCGATAAGGAATTTGAATTATTCCTGCAGGAGAATCATGAAATTCTCCAGATCAGCTTTGTTGGCGAGAACCAGGATAATACACTGACGATCGATCAGAAAAATCTTGATGACATTGTCGTGCGAATCCGCGAAACCCTTTCCACGGATGAAATCCGCACCACAGTCAATGACTGGGTGGCAGACATGCGCTATAAGCAAGCCAGGATACTCATTGGCGCGCTGCCCGAATATGGTGAACGCCTGGCGTCACGTTTTGAGAAAGAGGTCGCCATTCAGGTTGAAGGGGCAGACACCCGTATGGATCCGGACGTCATGCGTCCTATCATGCATTCTTTAATCCATCTCGTGCGCAATTCCATTGATCATGGCCTGGAATCTCCGGCGGAACGGCGGGACATGGGCAAGGCGTCGAAGGGTATGATCACGATCAGCTGCGAAACGGATGCGGAACACTGGGTGGTCCATTTCGTGGACGATGGCCGCGGCATCAATGTCGGCCGGGTTGTCCAAAAGGCTTTGGATAACGGTCAAATTACCCCGGAAGCTCTCGCTGACATGTCTTATGAACAGAAGATCAGCCTGATTTTCCTAAGTGGCATCTCGACCTCGGACAATGTCACCGATATTTCGGGTCGTGGTGTGGGCATGAGCGCTGTGCATCAGGCTGTCCAGGACGCTGGCGGCCAGCTTACCATTCAGAGTCTTGAAGGTCGTGGGACCACCATCCGTGTCAGCATACCCAGGATTCGTGAGCCTGCCTATCGATTAGCCAGCTAAACGATCAAACTTAGGGGCGGACATTGATCCGCATTCCTGTAAATTTGGCATGCGCGGAATTCCGTGTTCGCCTTTTTACTCCTGTTCGACCAGCTTCGGCGCGGAAGTTGCAAAAAATAACAACGGAAACGAAGGCTCATCGACAAGGAGACTCTATGTATATTCAGGTCAATGCTCACAATTCACTCACGGCTCCCGCCAAGCTCCAATCCTGGGCTTCAGAAGAGTTGGAAAACGCTCTAAGTCGTTTCAGCACGAAGCTCTCCCGTATCGAAGTCTATTTGAGTGATGAGAATCAGGGCGCGGAAACTGCCAATGATATACGATGCTCCATAGAAGCCAAGATGGATGGATTTCCCATGATGGCTGTTGCTCATCAGGGCGACACCATCGGTGAAGCGCTTCTGGGCGCCACAGAAAAGCTGCAGAAAATACTCGATAAAAAAATCGGTAAGCTGCAACAACACAAAGGTCATACTCCAGCGGGCGGTGAGCCTTTTGCCGACGTGGCTGCGAGCGACGACGATGAGGATGTCGATCAGGAATTCGAAAAACTCTGATCAACCCGACCGATGATACCGCAGAACCACCTCGAATCCCTTCTGCGGTATGGCTCGTTTCTTCCTGATACGCGTCATGCTGCAGACGATTCCTCTACATACTTCCAAATCTTGACAATCCACCTCAGGCTTCTAGTCTTCTCCTGTTATCGTGAAACATAAATAAGTGAATTTATTTATGATTACCAGGAGGATTAGTTATGGCAAATACACCTGATCTCTGGCGTGATATGGACCGTTCTTTCTCGGGCTTGGGATCCTGGCGGCCTCTACTGAGGCAGCTGGATGATATTTTTAATGAGACCATGGACACCCGCTTCGATGATGGGACCCGGGCCCTGGTGCCCCAATGTGATCTGGAAGAATCGGAAGATCATTATCTCTTAAGTTTTGATATGCCCGGCATGGACAAGGACAACATCGATATTGAAATGCAGGGCAATGTGCTTATGGTATCGGGTGAAAGAAAATCGGAGCGGACATCAGGTGAAGGACGCTCGCGTTTTATCGAACGTCGGACGGGACGGTTCCAAAGGTCAATTCGTATGCCACAGGATGTGAAGGCGGAAGGCATTGAGGCGGATTATGTCAACGGCGTGCTTAAAATCGCGGTTCCCAAGTCAGCTGAATCCATGCGGCAGAAGATCAAAATTGGGAGCAGTGCTGGCAGTGGGATTTTTAGCAGAATAGCCAACAAGCTTGCGGGCCATGATGAGAGCCATCGGGTGGATGTCAGGTCCACAGATAATGCTCAGCAGAGTGACATGAGACATTGAAGTTCCCATCATTGACGTCGCCACCTCAGAGGAGTGATGGCGATGTCCGTAGCAAGCATCAATCTTTTTTTCAATCAAAACCTGCCGTGAAAAGATTTCTTTAATACATAAGCAGACATTGAACCTGTGGGACGGCTCGCTATAATTTCCATAGCTTGGCGTACCTTGGCAAGGAAACCGCTTCAGGTCATAAACCGTGGAGAATGTGTGGAAGTTTCCCTGTACTCTGATTATGCCTTTCGCGTGCTCATGTATCTGGCTTTGCATAGGCAAGGCCTTGTGCAAATAAAAACCATCAGTGATGCCTATCGCGTTTCCGAAAATCATCTCGTCAAAGTCGTGCAGCATTTGGTGAGACAGGGTTATGTCGCCTCGGTCCGTGGTCGAAGTGGGGGCATAAGGCTGGCCAAGGAACCTGAAAGCATTGTACTGGGAGAAGTGTTTCGCAGGACAGAACCCAGTCTCAAGCTTCTTTCTTGTTTTGAAGCCGAACATACTGCCTGCCCGATTGTCAGCATGTGCAGTCTGCAGGGTGTTTTTCAACGGGCGTTACGAAGTTTCCTGGATGAGCTGGATAAAAGGACACTGGCCAGCCTTGTCGAGCAGCCCTTGCCGATGTCATCAGCCTTGAGCATGCCTCCGCATCCGGTCGAAAAACCAACCCACTGAATCGGGTTTACTGATTGCAGAAATCGCGCAGGGCCTGGCTGGTGCCATCAGCTGTGGGACAGTTGCTGCTATTTTTATGTTCAGCGATAGGATTGTTTTTGAGATCCAGCACCATCAGAGCTGACAGACCACTGAGACCTTTCACATCCTGGATCTTGTTGCCGGCCAGATTCAGGATATAGAGTTTTTTCAAGGAACCAATCGCAGCCACATCCGTGACTTGATTGCGACCGAGATAAAGTTCCTGCAGTGTCACGAGCTCGCGAAGGGCGCTGACATCAATGACTTGATTATTATCCAGCACCAGATCCTTGAGTTTCGCCAGACGCTTGAGCGGCGAAATATCTTCGATGCGATTGCCATAGAGATGCAGCCACTGCAGATGCTCCAAATCGCCGATAGGGTTCAGGTCTTTGATGTTCTTTTCATTCAGCACCAAAAAAGTCATGCCGCGCAGTTTGGCTTCGGCATCACGGCAGGCGCTGGTGCCTGTGATTTCCATCAGGACCTTATAGGTATGAGCGGCTTCACTGGCGGGATCCGATTGTTCACATCGTGTGGCAAAGGTTTCGCTGGGGATAGCTTCCTTCAAGTTCGCGGTATCCTTGGCAGCTTTACAACTTGAAAGGCAGACAAGCAGACTGAACGCAAGCGATGCTTTTCCCATGCGGACACCTTTAAAATACTGTGACGATTTAGATTTCCAGCATAGCATGGTGCCGATCTTTGTCCAATGACCTCTAAAAGCCCGCACTGTATGTATTTTCGACAGTCCGTGGCGAAAAGAGCGCTTGACCAGCTGAAATCCTTGACCTTTTCCCAGGCAGGGCTTTTGCATGACACACAACGGGAACAGGCTGTCCCGCTGTTGTTGTTGGTCTTCCGCTGCTGTGAGGTGCTCCATGAACTACCCTGATTCCTACTGCATTAAGTGCAAAAAGCACACTGATACACTTGGCAAACATACGATCATGCTCGTCAATAATCGTCGCGCCCTGAAAGGTGTTTGTCCTATCTGCGCGACGGAAACCTACCGTTTCATGCCGAAAAAAGATGATCAGCATGTAACGCCGCCACTCTCCGTCATCTCGTCCATCAAACGTATCGATCACCAGGCACCGGTCTCGGCCGTGCTGCCCACATCAACGGCCAGACGTCTCGATCGTTACGGCCGTACGGCTCCGTCGCAGGAACTACTGTACTACGGTAGTCTCTTGGTGGTATTGGGATTGGCGCTGGCTGTGGGTTTTGTCTGGATCATGCGTCTGCTCTAACAACGTGGACCTTATGCGTTGAAGGTACGAAATGTTACGCCTCTTCTTAGTGGCTTTGCTATTTATTGGCTGCACACGTCTAAATAATACTTATGATCAAGACAGCTTGGACTGCGGTCCTGAGCTGGCTCGGGGTCAGGAATTTCTAACGGTTGTGAATTCGCGTGGTATTCGAATGCACTCTGGTTTTGAGGTTGTTAACCTCAATTCATGGAATCCAGAAGCCCTGGCGACCAGTCAGGGTTGCATTGTTAAAAAGTCAGAAGGCCGATACCTGATTCGTAGCAACGGCACGGACGAAGCGCGCGTGATGGATATGAGCCAGTACGAGAACCGCTCCCAAGTGGAACTCGAGGACTATACGGGCCAGAGCGTTGCCATTGCTTGCAAGGAGGAGGTGCGGACAGTTGGTAGCGCTTCTGCACTTCAGGGCCTGCTTCAGACGAATCTCCAATCGAATCTTCATGATGCCGTCCAACTTGAATATGAATTTGTGAAGCCCGTGCGATCACGGGCAGCTTTCAGCCTTGCGGATGCTTCCCAATCGCTGCCTTTGCTGGGGGAGACAG
This sequence comes from Oligoflexus sp., assembly GCF_035638955.1. Classification (GTDB taxonomy): domain Bacteria; phylum Bdellovibrionota_B; class Oligoflexia; order Oligoflexales; family Oligoflexaceae; genus Oligoflexus. The sequence continues at coordinate 5,249 of NZ_DASQYZ010000462.1, forward strand.
ACGAGCGTGTTTACGAACTTAAGGTTGTCGTTTCAAATCTACTGAGTATGGGTAAAGTGGAAGCGACGTGTCGTCTGCAATTGGATCGTACTCCGCCACAGGCCTTCGTCAGCCTCAATTCCAAGAAGCCCGAGGAAGCCATAGAAGTTCACGGCACGACCCAAATTGTGCCGGTTGGTCTGGTTGATTCCATCTCTTTTCTGGCTGATATAAATGATGGTGTAACAATTTCTTACTGCCTCGTCCCTCTTAATGATGACTTTGACGAGTCGGACACGGAAGCGAAGAATACCTGGAAATCCAGTACCCAGTCCAAGGACTGCCTTGGCCATAAAGTCCTTACCGCGTCTCCTGGAACGGCCATAGCTTCCGAAGTGAAATCGGGATTCTGGTCCATTAAATTTTACGCCACAGATGCCGTTGGAAACGTGGCTCCGCCTCAGATTCAAAATATTCTGGTTTTAAATAGAGATAGTCATCAACGGGTAAGAGACATCGCGCTCGCAGGTATCGGAGCGAAATCTTCCATGCGTGTGGTGGAAAATGCGCTTCGGGCAGAAGTTCTACGAAACAACCTGCCGACTCGGTACGAACGGAATTTGGAAAAGAATATTGTTCTTTCCGGCCTCTTGCGAGCCTACTATCAGGAAGCAATAGCAGTGGAAATCAATGCAAATCAGGCATACATCAAGGCGATTGCTGTCAGCGAGAACGGACAGTTCCTGGTGTCGACGTCATATGATGGGACATTGAACCTGTGGAATATCGCAACGGGACAGAATATATGGAGTGTGAGTTCAAAAATGCTGCACGCTATCGCGATATCCCCTAATGGCAAGTATATTGTCGGAATAGATCAGAGTTCATCAGTTGTGGCTTTCGATGGTGAAAACGGCAGCTATTTGCGTACGATCAAATTATATGATCGATCGAAAGAGATCCCGCACAAGATTCAATTTGGACCTGATAACTTGAGTGTGCTGATAGATTCGGGCAATGACATTGAGATTTGGAGTTTTGAGGAAGGAAAAATTCTACGGGTGCTGCAGGGTCACACCAAGGGCATTCATGATTTCAAAGTTGTCCCTGGTCGGCAGATGGTCGTCAGCGTCGCAGCGGACAGAACACTGCGATACTGGGATTTTGCAACGGCAGTCAACCTGAAAATCATAGAGACATCGACGATATTTTCTTCATCCAAGCCTCCGGATCCCGATCAGATCGCCATAAGTTCAGACGGCAAGAGAATTGTGGTCATGTTCACGAGGGATGGTGCTGCTACTTGGAACGATGAAGGCGTTTTTGTCGACCGGGCCTGGAAACTGTCAACTTCCACATCACTCATCGCCGTGAAGCGGGACGGTACTCTATTCACTGCGGACGCGGACATCAAAGTCTGGGCCGCAGATGATATTAAACAGACATTGCACGAAGATACAGCTCCCATTCTCGAAATGTTTCTCTCACCGGATGAGCGGCGCTTAATTACGGCCTCTGATGATTCAACGATTCGCATTTGGAATTTGGAGACAATTAAAGAGAAGCAAGTTCTGCAAGCGCCGCATGAGATCACGTCCTTGGTTTACTCTCGGGACGGTGAGAATTTGATTTCCGGCTCGATGGGGTCTGGAGATCTCCTGTTATGGCCGCTCAAAAATAGCAACACACCGATAACTCTTGCAAAGCATAAAGAAGTCGTGGGAGCCTTGGCTATCAGCGGCGATGGAAAACATCTGGTTTCCGGTGACTACGGAGGAAATATCATAGTTCAGAACTACCCGGGCGCCTGCTGCCGGACATTCGAATTCAAACCTGTTGAAGCCATCTCCTCTGTTTCTCTCTCGCATGATGGGCGCTACCTTGTCGCCACAACGACCAATGGAGGCGCGAAACTTTGGGACATGGGTGGCTCAGGTGAGCCACTTGACGTGGCAGGTCCCATGGCAGGGACAGTCGCAGCCATAAGCCCGGACGGCTCGCGCATCGCAGTTGCAGGACTTAATGCTCAAAGTAATATAGACATACGAGATAGCCAGAGTGGAAAAGTGCTTTTTAGTCTCATGGGAAATTCCGGATTTATGAACGGGCTTCCCATGTCGGCGGATGGTCAAAGACTTGCCGCGTTTGGCCCTTCCGGCAATTCCATCAATGTTTGGGATCTGCCCTCACATAAAATGGTATCCAGGGTGGTAGGCGACTATCAAGGTGTGGTTATGACCCTGGCGATCACTCCCACCGGGTCCCGAGCTATTGCTGGTACGCTCAATGGCAAGATTCTTATGATTGATTTTGAGCAAGAGCAGCAGATATCGATTCCTATGCATGGAAGCTTGCCGTCTATTGGCGTCGCCATTGCTCCAGACGGCCGCACCTTTGCGACCGGGGGTTATGATAAGATGATGCGCATTTGGGATTTCGATAACGGGCCACTTCATGAGAACATCTGTGCCCGTTTGAAGTCGTATTTGGACCCTGAACTTTGCCGCGGTTTCAGTCAATAACGAACAATGGCGCCTGCCCAGGTGAAACCAGCGCCAAAAGCCGCCATGAGAATCGTCTGCCCGCGAGCGATCTTGCCAGCCCGAATCGTCTCATCCAGCAGCATGGGAATGGAAGCGGCAGAGCAATTGCCGTATTTCTGGATGTTACTGTGAACCTTGTACGAAGGAATCGACAGGAGCTCAGCAACCTTTTCATTGATACGAATATTCGCTTGGTGAAAAAGGAAGTGATCAATCGCATCGATACTGAGGCCTTCTTTTTCCAAGACCTCCTTCACAACCTGAGTCAGGCGTTCAACGGCATGTTTGAAGACATAACGCCCTTCCATGAACGGAAACATCCGACCGGCCTGCCGATCCTCTTCAGTCAGCCAGACTCCTTTACTTGTGCCTGGCTTTTCAACCCAAAGGCGATCCGCAAATTGGCCCTGGGAATGAAGAACAACTGAACTGACACCGACATTGTCCTCGGTTGCTTCCAAAACCACAGAGCCCGATCCATCGCCAAACAGAACGGCAACATCACGGCCGCGCGTGGTCCAGTCCAAGAGCGGTGAGTGTGCCTCGGCGCCGACTACAAGAACCCGCTTGTATTGTCCAGCTTCAATAAAGAGCTTGGCGACGTTCAAAGAATAAATGAAACCCGAGCACTGACAGCGCAGATCCATCGAGGGCGTGGTCTCGAGCCCGAGCTTATGCTGCAGAACTGCGGAAACGCCAGGGAACTGGTGATCGGGTGAAAGGGTGGCAACGATGATCAGATCAATACTCTCAGGCGTGCAGTTGGCCTCGGCCAGCGCAATGCGAGCGGATTCGACGGCAAGATCCGAGGTTGCAATTCCGCCTTCGATGACATGGCGTTCTTCGATTCCCGAACGCTGACGAATCCACTCGTCCGAGGTGTCCATGAATTGTTCCAGATCCTGATTTTTAAGAACCTTGGGCGGAACATAAAGACCAGTTCCCGCGATGCGGGCGCGAATTTTAGTTGCGGTCATCGAAAACTCCCCTCACCAATTTCGGCCTGAATCAGCCAAAATAACTAAGGAGGGGATCATACCCTCCTTTCGAGTTGAGGTCAAAATCAACGATGCTGTGAAAGTGTTGGTCAAAAGGGATTAAATTCAGGCGGGTAGGGGCGTTGGGAGCCCCTACAAGGGACCGAAATCACTCCTCCCACATCGAGATTCCAGCCTCATAAAGATAAGGCCCGCCGCGTGTGAACAGGGATTTACCTGTCAATATGTCGAGGGAGCTCTGCAAACGGTTCGGGTACAGCTCAAAGGTCAAGGTGGTGTCCTTGATTTCCTCAGGTTTCAAATCCATGAAATAATCTGGTGAGGCTTCATTCTTGGGCTTATAACCGAGCCCAACAGCCTCGGGATCATCGAGCACCATGCTGAATTCAATGCGGCCTTTATCTGGATTCATACTCAATGTTGCTGGGCGCAGAGTTTCTGAGCCTGTGAGTTGGGTCAGTCCAGCAGGGCAAGGGAATGACGCCAGATTCACCTTATCGTAACAACCTTCAAAGATCTGATTATTATGAGCTTCAAAGGTTATGGTGGCCCGCATTATAGTGGGTGTATGCGTCACAGTCATGCGATAGGCAATAAAACCAAATGCAACATTGCCAGCATTGGCAGCCCGAATACCGGCACGCAAAGCGTCGCTGGCATCCGCGGTCAAACGATCGCGCTCGGTTCGATGGAAGGTCAGATCCTTTTGTAAAGCGGACAATTCCGCCTCCTTTTGATCCTTGATCACCCGATCGTCCGGATTGAGCGCAAAGACCTTGTCGAGGAAGATGTTATTAATCGTAGTGATGGATTCCTGGTTCAGGCCCAGACTTTCAGCAGATGGCTGTGTCAACGTTTTGCTTGGCGCCAGAGCGTGGAAATAATAATCCGAGTTGCTGGACTGCGGAGTGCCGACAGTCGGACGCTGGCCAAAATACTTGATGGCATCCGACATGGTTTTAAGGTCGTCCCGCTCTTTGACCACGATCAAGGCCGAGTTAAATTCCACGAGCAGTTTGGAGGCCTGGGGCGTCTCGCTTTTCCAGGTGCGTGCGAACACGCCGCAAATGAAGGAATAGGCGGGATCCAGAAGATTGATGCACGACTGTTCCGTTCCGATCGACGGTTTACCGCTTTGCAAGGCGGTTTGGAAGTACACCTTCTTCTTATAGATATTGTCCTTCACCAGCGTGGATGCCGGTTTGATGTAAGGACTTGAAATCGTCTCATCTGCCATCAGGATTTTCCGGAAGATCTCCGTTTTTTCCTTGTCGTCAAAAATCGGTTTTAAAAGGTCCGCAAGGCCCACACCGTTTTGGGTCAACAAAGCGCCGCTCTTGACGACCCCCTCTTGCCACATACACGTAAAATAATTCCCGTTGGTGCAGGATTCCCCTTGGAAGTAACCACGGGACGCATAGTAGTTCTCGCAGAGCTGGTTCGGGCTCGGCCGCTGCGTGTAACCATCGACAGCCATGTTTGCAAATATAGGGTGAGATGCAAATTCCACAATCTTGGCATCGCAGTAATTAGCAAAAATCGATTGCAGTCGGGCATTATCGTCGGGACTCAAAGCCAGGGCTGCCGAGGCTTCATCGAACCAGCCCGCAAACGCCTTTTGCCGATCGGCCAGAGGCACAGGCACGGCTCGACCTTGCGCTTCGGTTAAAAAGACTTTCAGCTCTTCCTGCTTCTTTTTGATCTCGGTGACGACCGTCCCCGAATCGCCATAACGATTATCAAAGTCCTTTTCGTTGCCCACAAACGTTTTAGCGTCCGCGGCCTTGATTCGAGTGACTTCAGACGCACGAATCACTTCCGCCAGTTGATTCACGTCCCCTGTGGGATTCAGAATCAACATTGTGCTCTTATAACTGACGGCTGATTTTCCGCCCTGAAGCGCAAAAACATTATCAGAAATCGCTGGAAATGGCGGAACGTCCAGCGTTTCCACCGATTGTCTATTGGCATCAGCGCCTTTGCCGCAACCGGTGAGGGCTGCCAGGCCGAGGACGACCATTCCGAAATATTTCAAATTCATGATGATTCCCTCGATTAAAAAAACAGGTTGATATCCATTTGGGCAAAGTCAGTGATCGGCGTGTTGCGGCTCGCCAGCTGCCGGCGGTATTCCATCGAAATGCTGGCAGGCAAAGGAAATTCCTTACGCCGGAAAGCTTCCACGGTTGAGTATCCCACCCGCGCCTGAGCATATTCAGCATTTTGATCGGTCCAACGCTGCAGTTCATTTTTCGAATCGATTTCCGATACTTCGTAGCGGTCGCCAAACTTACGATAATAAAGCGCACCCAGTCCCGCGGTAACGCCTGTCACCAGCGATTCATACTGAACGGACAAGCCACCATCGACCTTGTCACCGTATTTGAATTCGGTGGAGTTCACGGGCACTTCGATACTTTCGTCATAAGTCTTCCAGGGAATACGGCGTCGATCAGGTGCTTGGTAGGTATACCTAGCAAACTGGTTGAGGAACACGCTACTGGTCAGCTGCTGATCAAAGGTGAGCTGGGAGAAAACGTCCCACTGTCCGTCACCCAGAGGCAAGTCGGTGAGAATGCTAGGGCTATCACGTCGGCCGGTAGGCACGACCACACCGCCAGTCACGGCGAATTTCAAGACATCCTGATTAACCGCGCGGTATTTTAGGGCGAGGGTGGTATCTCCCCAGCCGGTCTGATTCCAGCTGCCAAGTTGAGAATAATTATACTTCACGAGCTTGCGGTTCAGGCGGCCAATGGCATCGCGGAACTTTTCCACGGCTTCCTGGGCAGAACCATAGTTGTTCATGGAATCGGTGGTCAAACGGGCCAGAAAATCTTCGGCACCTTGATTGGTGCGGAAACCAGGTTCGATGTCTGTGCTGGTGCTGTAATAAGGAACAGCAACCGCAAGGGTCATGTCGTTGCTTAGGCCCCAACCGACAATGGGAGCCCAAACGTTAATGCGTGCATTCAGGTCAGCATAAAAATCGCCAACCGATTGTTCCTTGCTAATACCTTGTTGAACCAGAAAGGCTTCCAGCTGTGTTCGTTTCAGTGGGTCGTCTTCGGTCGAGAGAATGCTGCGGAAGCGGAGAGGACGCCAAAGGGCTTCAGCGAGGGAAATGGAATTGCCGTTCGGATCTGTTTTCTCGCTGGTGCTCGTGTAAAGTCCTCTAATATTAAGATTGCGAACGCCTTGCGGTAGAGTTTTCGTGGACTCAAACGCGGAAGCCGCCCCGGCGCTGAGAAGAAGCGCGAAGGCAAGAACGTGATTCCTGTGCATGGCTTTGTGTCCTCACAAACACAAGGGGGCTTAAGCCCCCCCATGAGATTTATTTATGATATATCAGCGATTTAGAGGGTAGCCTTCAGCGCGGTTACGTGCTTCACGCAATCCACGGTTTCAGCGCGAATGAATTCCGGAATCAGACCTTCTTCAAGGTAGGCTGGGAAATCAGTCAAAGCCTGATCGGCAACAATTTTAGCGTCACCAGGTCTTTTCAGTTCTTTGAGGGTGATGATTTTACGACGGAAGTTTTCGCAGAAGAGCGCGCCTTCCGCGTTACCCGGATAAGCGTCTTTTTCCAAAGCCTCATCAATCAATTTCAGAGCTTCGTCTGGATTGTAAATTCCACCAGGAAGACCTATGGCTTCAGGGTTGCCTTTGACAGCTGCTTTTACGCGGAGGAGACCACCGCCTTCGTAAGTTCTTCCGCCTTGTGTGGGGAGGCCAGCTTCCAAAGACTTGTTCAGGTCTGGTAAGAGGGCCAAGCGCTGGAACGGAGTGGAAACTTCGGCTTCATAAGCAATGCAAGCCGCGCGGTAGTAGTAATACACAGGCGATTCAAAACCGAGATTTTTTTCGTTTATTGCTTCAACGCCCACTTTCCAGCAGTCGTTGAAGATTTTTTTGCGAGCCGCACGGTCGGTGTCACCCACTGTGGTGTAGTAGTGATTGCCTTCAAAGATGGTCGCCCGCAGGTAACCTTCGGCAGCACGAATAAGGTCGGCGTCTTTGGCGCCTTGATCAAGAATGGCCTTATAAGCAGCGCGGGCTTCTTGAGCTGCAGCAATTGAAGTATCACGCAGAGCGTACTTGGCATCAGCCGTTGTGAAGTCGGCAGCCTGTGCGCTCATGCTTAAGCCGAGAGCCAAAGCCGCAAGCAATTGTGTCTTAACCATAAAAAGCCTCCTGAAATTGAGCGGTTTAAGAACCTGTACTGAAGTTTCGCCAAGCTACCTATCAGTGTAGCTGTTGTCAATTGATTAGCAGGAAAGATAGATTCAGTCGTTGCTAGAAAACTTGCAGTGGCTTTGACCGGTGGAGAACTTGTGTGACAAGTGTTTGCTAGCTTCAACGAAAGGTATTGAAGTGATTTGCGGGGAAGTGATCAGTAAAAGCGGCAAATTGGAGGGAGTAAGGGTCAATTTCAGACAAGTGTACGCTGAGCCGAATTTTTTTCTCATAATTCTCTGAAAGGACTTAGGGGACTTTCATTCAGGGCGAATTATCTTGTCACCATACCCGTCTTTCAGTATGGGAACAGTGTCATAAGGGAGGGAACTATGCGTATCTTGGTTGTCGAGGATGACAAAGCTTTGTCCAACCTGCTTGTGCGCGCTTTGCGCGAAGAGTCCTATGCTGTCGATTTGGCTCAGGATGGGCAGGAAGCCGAATGGTTGGCTTATGAAAACCCATATGACGCCATCGTTCTGGACCTCATGCTCCCTATCAAAGATGGGCTGACTGTCCTGCGGAATCTCAGAGCAGGCGGCATTAGCACACCCGTGCTGATCCTGACGGCCAAGGATACCGCTCAGGATGTGGTCAAAGGCCTTGATGAAGGCGGTGATGACTATCTGAAAAAACCCTTTAGCCTGGACGAACTTCTGGCCCGCGTTCGCGCCCTGCTTCGCCGCAAGGATACCGATATTGCGACCGTCATTGAAGTGGGTCCCATCCGCATCGATCCTTCCAAAAAAATGGTGACCCGCGAGGGCCGGCCCATTGAGTTGACAGCCAAGGAATATGCTTTGATGGAGTACTTCGGCCGTAACGCCGGCGTCGTCCTCAGCCGGACCCAGTTGTCCGAACATGTCTGGGATATGAATTTTGAACCCACTTCGAATGTTGTCGACGTTTATGTAGGTTATCTGCGAAATAAGATTGATAAGCCCTGGGAGAGTAACTTCATTAAGACCATGCGTGGTCACGGCTATATGCTGGATGTTGAAGGTCGCTCGGCTGCGGACGCTTGAAGGAGATGCGCGTGCTATCACGAATCCCGATTCGAATCCGGCTGTCCGCCGGTCATGCGGTTTGGATGGCTCTGATTTTTGTGGCAATCGGGATCGGTGTCTCCAAAGTTGTGGAAGACTCGGTCATGCAATCGCTGGACGCCACCCTGATGACTTCGGCGAAAACCCTCCGCGATTCTCAGCATGTGCAGCAGCAGAAACTCTCGGCTTATCAGGATCCCCACGATTGGGAAGCCATTATCGATGAATTTTTTGGCAGCCGCCGTTATGTGCGGGCTTACGGGCAGCTCATCGATCCCTCGGGAAAAGTGCGGGCACGCGCCAGCAATATTCGAGTGAACCTCGCGGTTTCCACGGCCGCCCTGGAACGTGCGAAAATGGGGCAGGAAACGTATGAAACCTATCGGATTGCATCCGGCGGTTCTTTGCGGCAGCTCACCCTTCCTGTAATGCGCCAAGGGCAGTTCACAGATGACCTGATTCAGGTAGCGGCGACCATGAGCGGTTCGCTCACGACTATTCATAATGTTCGTACGATGCTTTGGATTACACTCGGCCTGGGTTTTGTGGTGTCCCTGGTGTTTGGTTATCTCCTCACCAGCTGGTCGCTGAAACCTGTGACGCGGATTACCCGCGAAGTGGCCGCACTGGGTTTTACCGATAACTTTGATCGGCGCCTGAAACTGCCGTCTGCCGAGGATGAACTGCGCCTTCTGGTTCGAACCTTCAATGAGATGCTGGGTCGGATTGAGGACGCCTTTGGCCGCTTGCGCCGCTTCGCAGGGGACGTCAGTCACGAGCTGCGCACACCCATCGCTGTTCTGCGCGGTGAAGCCGAGTTGGCTTTACGCCGTGAACGCTCGCCAGAAGAATATAAATCGTCCATGCGTACGATCGTGCATGAAGCCGAGCAGATGTCGGGTATCGTTGAAAATCTGCTGCTGCTCGCCCGAGCGCAGGGTGAGGCCATTCAAATCAATCTGGAAGAGGCTGGCCTCGAGCGGTTCGTCGAAGAGCTGAAGCATTCCGTGGAAAAAAACTTCAGTGAAAAACAGGTCACGCTCGCTGTGGATACCACCGAGTGTCAGGGTAAAACGGCGAAGATGGCCTCAGGGTATGTGACGCTGGCTCTGAAGAATATCCTACTAAATGCCTGCAAGCATTCCAGTCCGGGTCAAACGGTTGAGCTGAAAGTTCTGGACCGTGTTACCGAATGGCGGTTTGAAATCAAAGATTATGGTGAAGGCATAGCCAAGGAAGCCTTGCCTTATATCTTCGATCTTTTCTATCGCGCCGATACTGCCCGCAATCGTTCATCCGGTGGTGTGGGTATTGGCCTCAGTCTGGCGAAAGCCCTGGTGTCGCTCCATAACGGGCGCATTGAAGTCACTTCCGAAGCGAAGCAGGGCGCGACCTTTAGCGTAATTTTACCCCGTGAAATCGATGCGACGCAGAAAGCCACGCATCGACCGATGGTGCAGCGTATTCGCAGTTGTCGTCCGTTCGATTGGTTCCGCCGCCGCGTCTTCACATCATGAAGCCCGGAGGTCCTCGGCCAGCGCTTTATTCTCGCCGTTTAAATAGGAATGGATGAGGGCCGTGTAGCGGCCATCTTCGGCATGAGGCAGCTGGGTGACACGCATCCAGTGATCCTCTTCACCCAGAAGCCGCTTTTTCAGCTCCGCATAGGAAAGCTGATGCGCCGGCATGCGGGGAAAATAAGAATTACTCCCAAGACTCGACAGCTCACCGCTTTGCAGTGGCATGGCCAAGCCTTCCTTTTCCAAAGTATGCAGCGCAAGTCGCACCGGGCTCATGGAAACGCCTAATTCCTGAGCGATGGTTTCCGGTAGGGCTCCCTTGCCGTTATTGGCTTCATAGCTGCGATAGATGGCCAGCAAAACCAGAAAGGGCATAAGGGCGTGAAAGTAAGGGTCACGGACATGCTCGGAGATGGCTTCGACATGAACCTCTTCCCGCAACCAGCCTTCCATGCTGCGTTTGGTAATCAAGGCGCCCAGCAGAGTGATGAACCAGATCACATAGAGCCAAAAGAGAAAGATCGGAACCGCGGACAGGGCCCCGTAGACGGCCTGATAGCTGGTGAAGCTATTGATGTAGAGCGAGAAGAATTTAATCGCGAGAGCTAAAAATAAGGTGCTGATGCCCGCACCAATACAGGCATGTTTGATGGGAACGACCCGATTCGGTACCACTTTGTAGAGCAGAAAGAAAAATCCACCCATACTGAGGACGTAAATAAAATCGCCCAGGAGCAGCATGGCAATCGACACATCCACATACTTTGAAACAATCTTATTGGTGGAGAGCGTGCCGATGGATACGGCCAGCATGAAGGTGCCGAGCGTAAGGAAGGTCCAGAAATAGATAAAGCGCATGAGGAGGGGGCGGGCCTGTTGAATTTCAAAGATACGGTTGAGCGCCATCTCGATTTCACGGAGCAGAAGAATCAAGGCAACCATCATACCAACAAAGCCGGTCATCCCGATTTTTTGAAAATCCGTATTGGCCAGGAAAGTTTCGAGGTACTCCACCGCCTGGCTGCCACTGCCGGTCGCCAGATTTCTCAGGATGAAATCCTCGATCTGGGTGATCATGGTCGAGTCTTTGCCAAACATCGGCGTGAAGAGGGATACGAGAGCGAAGGAGGCAGCCAGGGACGGAATGAGCGAGAACAAAGTTACATAAGCCATGGCGTAGGCATATTTTACGATATCCGTGCGGGCAATATCATCTTTCAGAATCACCAGAATCTCGACTGCCCGAGATTTTTTAATCGACGCCCAATCCATGGCTTATCCTTGTCCACATCAGTGCAGATGCGTTTCACTGTGTCCACGCTGGTCGATCCAGGTTTGAATCGCAGGCCAGGTTTTGTTCCACCAGTCTTCCGCAATGCGGGCTTCCATAAAGCGGCGAAACACAACGTCCAGTGTCTCGGTTAAAATCTCTGTCATCTTGAGGCGATAAGCGAGCGAAGGCCGTTGGAGCGAGCCACCATCACCGGCAATGGCGGGCGCGGGGATCGTGATGCCTTTGGGGGCGAGGTCCTTGGCGCTCATCATACAAAAAAAGTCGCCATACGGGTCTATGTGCAGGCCTAGTTTCACTTCCTTGACGCCTTTGCCCGTCTGCAGAGCCGATTCCGCTTCGATACTGCGGCTGGGCTCGCCACCTTTCAGAGTGTGGACATGGGCCTTGGCATCATCCGACTCCAGAACAAGGCGGTCTTCGATCCAAAGTTTGACCAAATACTCCTGAGGATCGTTAGGTAATTGAAAACGGCTGGGATTCTGATCGGATTCAATGTAGTACCAAAGCCACAGAAGAAAGTCCGCGGCCAGAAAACCCTTCGCCTGGGTGATGTCGTTCCACTGCTTGAGCTGTTCGAGTTGCAGTTCGTCCTTGGAGACCATAAGTTGAAAGAACTCCTGTCTGGAGGTAACGGGCTGCTCTGGTTGCAAGATTCCGATCATATCGAAAGGCCTGCCCACTGTCAGCATCGATTGGGAAAGAATTATGGCTCGTGGCAAAAAGCCCGGAAAAGGCCCGCAAAACAGCAAGGATGAACCCCGCCGAATCCGCTTCGAACTCGAAGAGGATGCTGAAGAGCTATTCCTGAGACATCTTGAACAATTCAAGCCCGATAAGAGAGAAGCCGAAGAACCGAAGGAGCCTGAGAAAAAGGCCAGCAAGACGCACAAAGCGACGATGGTCCATGAGCTTGACCTGCATGGTCTCCGCCTGGACGAGGCCCAGCATACGGTCCGCGAATTTCTGAACGGCCTGTGTGAAATGACAGGGATGCACCGGGTGAAGATTATCACCGGCAAGGGGCATCACAGTCAGCAGGGGAACAGTGTTCTGGCCAAGGAAATTCATAGCTTTGTCTTGCAGACCTTTCGTCGCGTGATTATGGAGATCGAGGATTCCCCGGATCAGGTTCGCCTGGCAGGAGTTCCGTTGCGCGGTCATTTTCATGTGACGATTATGGGCAAACGGTAGACGGTTAGACAAGGCGAGGTTCATGGCGGACGAGCAGCCCAAGTCCCAAAGTAAAAAAATCATCAACCCTGTGGAAGGTTCTTCTGCAGTGGCGCCTCAGCTTTCGCTCGATTTTTCCAGGCCCCCTTCGAAACTCATGAAGGATAACGATCCCCTCGAGGCGGGTGAGTTTTCTTCTGAAGAACCCCTGCAGGCCCTGCATCAGGTTTCGTCCATCAAATATCGCAGCATTGAGCATCCCAATCATAACCTGCGTTTCCTGCTTGGGATTTTTCTGCTGGTCTTTGTCATGGGCAGCCTGTTCCTTGGCCTGCCCTATTATTTGATCCGCACCGATAAGGCGCTTAACAAGGCGACGAAAAATTCCATACGATTTGTGCAGAAAAACCTTGAGAAACGCGGGTTCGGTGCCCAAACCAAGCCTTATGCCGACGAGCTGATCCAGCATTTTCGATTGACGGATGCTCCTGGAACCGATGCGGCGGCCGCTAAAGCATGGCGCGAGATGGACTGCAAATTTTTGATTCAGGAAGCTCTCGGTCGACGCTTCCGAGGCGCTTTGGAGCCAACAGGTCAATACCTTTTGACGAACTGTCAGATGGCTCAGGATTTACCGCAGGCGGCGTTGCGCCAGATCACGGAAAATTATGGGGACGCCGCTCAGTTTCAAAGAAATGGTGATTCCTGGGAAATGCTGCCCATGCAGCTGCTCGCCACGGAAGCGCAGATGCGGATGCAGCCGTTTCGTTTGATGGCGCCTAAAAATTATCCAAATTGCCGACGCTGGGCTGCCTCGCCAACCTGTGTTTTGAAATTTGTGGATTTGGCTCGACAGCCGGTACGCAGCCGTTTTGATGACGGTCACGCGATTCTCAAAAGCGCGGTCAAAAGTCAAAGTCCGGTGCTGCAGGCCTGGCTCGCGCTCGCGCTTTCCTGGAATTATGCGAAGCTTGGTGATGGGGCTCGCGTCGAACTTGTCTTGAAAGAAGCGGCCGGCCTTTTTCCAGAGCTATTCGATCCTTTTCTCGAACGGGAGATTTTTCGTCTTCGCATGTTTAATGCCTATCGCTTGAAGGATAAAAAGCTGATGGGCATTATCTGGAAAGCCCGTCCGACGGCTTTGATGACTGAGGATGAAGCCGGTTTTTATGATGTGGGCCTCTTGCGAACATTTCTTTCGAAATCAGATAAGATCGGTCCGGCCCTTGATGAATTCTTCGATCATTCGGAAAGTTATCAGCGCTATCGATTTGATCCAGCTTTTATTCGGGTTGTGGTGGAGCAGGCCATTCGCCAGAAGCGTGCGGGCGCAGGTTTGATTTACATCGATCGCATTCACGATCAGCAGCATGACGAGGATCGAACGCTCGACACCGAGTGGTTGCCGCTGCTGAGGGCCCGACTCCTGCTGGCGGTGGGCAATGGACTGGAAGCTTTACAAACCCTGCAGCCCTTGGAAAAATTCATGGTGCGTTCGCCGGAGCTGGCGCATTTAAAAGGGACAGCCATGCTGCATGCGTACTCCACCAAACCCTATCGCCTGCAGGCGGCCGCTGAATTTCAAAAAGCGGTCAACCTGGATCCAGAAGCTGAGCATTTCTTTGCTCTAATTTTAAGTTTTCTCGACAGCAAGGATATCCAGAAGGCGGAATCTGCATTTAAATTCTGGCAAAAAGTTAAGCCCAGGGCCGGGGATGAATCCTGGCGATCTTTGGCGCGGGGCCTGCTGATTTATAGCCAGGGACGAGGAGCCGAAGCTACGCAAATCTGGAATGAACTGGCCCAGCGCAATCCAGGTTTTGTGCCCGTCAAAAGCCTTCTGACCAACCTGCGCGAAGATCCAAATTATCTGAAAGATCAGATGGTTATAAAAGTCATTCCCATGATGCCCCTCGATGGACCCCTCAGCCCCCTGGCGGTTTTTTAGCAAACAACTTGAGGTCTTGCTGAACAGGCTATATAAAGAGCCACCGTTCCAAAGGAGGCCTTTTGCCATGCATCCAACCGAAACTTTTCAGTTACAAATCACGTTTTTGCCCCAGTCTCACGTGTCGATCGATGAGATCAAGGATGATGTGAAGAACTGGCTCCTCGGCACTGGCGAAGAGGCTTTCGTGGAAGGCGCCATCGACGACCTTTATCTGGATTTGCCTTACGAGGCCGAGGCGCCCGAACAGTACGAACAACTCGGCGGCGATAACCTGCCGCTGCTGGTTTATAAATACGATCGCGAGCATCTTTTGCAGCTCAAAAAACAGCTGGAAGACGATTTCAAAGGCCTTATCGCTTGCGAGATGAGTGCCATGCTCACCGAAACCTGGATGGAAGGTTGGAAGGAAAGTTTCAAACCCATCCGCACGCCCCGTTTTTATGTTTACCCGCCCTGGCTCTCTGATAATTTGCCACAGGATTTGATTCCGATTTGCATCGAGCCTGGGATGGCCTTTGGCACCGGACAGCACGCCACGACCATGCTCTGCGTCAAGGCTCTCGAGGAATTGGAAGCGCGAGGTATTCAGCCTCATACACTTTTGGACGTTGGAACCGGCACGGGTATTCTTGCTATTGCCGCGCACAAACTTGGCTATAAAACGGTCACGGCCACCGATATTGATCCCGATTCCATCATGGCGGCAGGGGCGAACGCTCGTGTGAACGAATCGCCTTTGATTCTGGAACAAGGCACGTTGCCATCGCGCGGCGCTCCGTTTCAGGTGGTGATGGCCAATATTATTTTCTATGTGCTGCGCCGCATCATTGGTGATCTGGCGTCACAGGCTTCGGATGGTGGATTTGTGATTCTGTCGGGAATCCTGGCCGAAGAAGCGCGTGATATGGAAGCTCTGGCCAATCCCTGTGGGCTGGTTTTGGAGCACGAGGATGTGCAGAGCGACTGGGCCGGCCAAATTTATCGGAAAGTCTGATGTCCCATCGATTTCGATTTCTCGGTCGTCACCTGGGTCCGCAGCAGTGGGAGCTGCTGCCGGATGAGTGGCATCATCTTTTAAAAGTTCTGCGTCTACCCGTCGGCAGTGAGCTGGAAATCGCCGATGGAGCCGGGCATGTGGCCCAGGCTTGCCTGACCCATTCCGGAAAGAACGAGGGGGTGTTTGAGGTGCTGCAGGAGGATTTTTTTGCTGCTCCTGCCGCCGCTGCGCAGATCACCCTGGCGATCGGGGCGCTGAAACCCCAAAGTGCCGATGACCTTCTGCCTTATCTGATCGAACTTGGCATGGATGGCATTGAAGTCTTTGCCTCGCAGTCTGTGGATAAAAATCGCATGCAGGATAAGGTGCGGGAACGCTGGGATCGAATTGCCACTGCAGCGATGAAACAGTGCAAACGACCCTGGGTGCCGGTGATTTCCTGGTCGGATGGATTGGAGGTATTGATCCATAAGGCCGCCGCATTTCCTAATCGCATTTTTTTGGATCCTGAGGGCGAACAGAACCTGGCGCGTTGGCAGCCTCTTCAGGCTGGCCCCACTCTGGCTGTGATTGGCAGCGAGAAAGGTCTGGATGCTGATGAGGTCCTGGCCTTGCGCGAGCAGGGTTTTGTCGGCTGCCGTATCGAAGGCTCCATTCTGCGTGCCACCACCGCGGCGATCGCCAGCGCGGCCCTTCTGCGACAAATCATTCCCTACAAAAGCTGACCCCAACCTGCGGCTGTGGTAAAATGGAGCGAACCAATTACCGAGGTTTGCGCTCATGAAACAATCTGGTCGCCGTCGCGGCTTCGTGTCGTGGTTTGTGGAACCTTATCGGCAGGTGAAACTCGGTTTGATTTTCCTGCTTTTGAATTTTCTGTTCGCGGGTTTGACCATCGCGATCTTCGGCTATTACATCTGGGACATCTCCCAGGCCCTGGCCGTTTACTTCAAACTCAGTAGCGATCAAAGCATGGAGATCCTCAACAAGTTTCAGACACCGGTTTACGCCGGTTGCTTTCTGATGGTCGTCTTCGTGATCGCGTCCATCCTGGTTTCGGTGCGGTATACGCATCAGATCTATGGCCCTCTGGTCTCCATCCACCGCTTCCTGGACGAATACCTCGAAGGCGAAGCCGTCCAGCCCTTGATTCTGCGGGAATCGGATCAACTGCAGGAACTCGCCGAGAAGCTGAACCAGGTGATGTACCTGAATCCCAATGATCGAAGGGCGTCAAATATGCGCCCAATCTACCGGTACATCGATGAACTGCTTGAGGGCGGCAACCCGGAACCGTTAACACTGCGCGATGGCGAGCAGTTTCAACCTTTGGCCGAGCGTATCAACCGCCTGGGGCAAAGGCTTCGCGGGAATAAGGTTGGCTGAACCGCGGACGAGTCAGAAAAAATTCGTAAGCTAGCTTGACAACAAGGAACCGAAGGCCTATAACCCTAACTCTTACCGCGGGGTGGAGAAGCTTGGTATCTCGTCGGGCTCATAACCCGAAGGCCGCAGGTTCAAATCCTGCCCCCGCTACCAACTCCTTATTACTGATATAATTCAGAAAATCATAGTTAGTAGCTGTTCGGACTTTGGTACTAAATTCATTGTTCTTTGGTATTAAGGTACCAAAGGCCTCAATTTAGTGCCCTGAGCCGCCGAAGTATCGCTTATATCAACGATCTAAGCGAATGCAGGCTTTGGCTGTGAACACTCTACAGATTGATCTACCTCAAAATGCCACGGACATTAGGCCGTGGTACGTGCACGATGACAAGACTATCAAACCCCTCGGCATAGCCATCTCTCGCTGGTATCGAGACGTGGTAACGGGTCGTCAGCGGCGACAGCGCCTGCCCACCAAATACCTTCGAGCCCTCGTTAAGAGTGATGAGGACGCCAAGAACCTAGTCCTCCGCCTAAACGGCAAAGACCCCAAAGAAGAAGCAGCAAGACTTCGGTACCAGGAGCGCGTCGCCTGGATCTCCCCCGAACTCATGCGTTCCTATGAGAGCAAAGTTCGAAACAACTACACCTCCGAGAAAGACTTCGCCACAGTCATGAACTACCTGCACAAGTACGTGCTGGACTTCTTCGTCAATCGATTGAAGGAGCCAGACGTGAGGATGTGGAAGGTTAGCCAGGACCTGTGGGGTACCTACTTGTTGAACAAGGACGTCGCCGAAGACGACCCCCTCCGAATTATGGAGCCTGGGAAGCTCTTCTCTAAGAAGGTCCTCAAATACATTATCAACGAAGCCAACCGCTTCCTGCGGTTCGTGCATAACCAGATGCCTCTCGAAGTGCCGTTTATCAAGCTGGAGCCTCTGGACAAGATGGCTCTAATAAATGCAGATGCTAAAAGGATCCAAGCCAACGGTCGAAAGCACCCTGGCGTTTACATCCCACCCATACGACTAACCAAGATCCTCACAACGTTAAAAGAGATCGTAGACAAACAACCTTGGGCGACGGCAGCGCTGCTTGCTTACTATTACGGTGTTCGGACCGGTGAGACCGTTGCTCTGGATACCCAAAATATCAAATCAGGCTATCTCCTCGTCGAAACTCAGTTCGTATCCTGGGAGTTCGATGAAGAGTCAGAGGACGAGCTGGAGCCCGATGCCGTGAAGCATACTCGATCCGTTAAAGACCGTGAGCAGCGGAAGGTGCCCCATTGGGTTATAAAACCGAAAGAAGCCTACGAGCTCGTGACGGCTATCAACAAGGCTAAGTTTACTGCCGAGTGGGCCTCCGACCAATTTACCGAGTTAACCCGAGAGCTATTTAAGAGTGATGGGCTGGTTTACCACCTCAAGGATCTTCGCAAGACCTGGGTAACTAATATGCTTAAGAAGCATAACCATGAGCAGGTTCGCCTCGCTGCAGGTCATTCGGATATCAAGACCACCCTCGGTCATTACGTCGAAGACGGCCGCGAGATGGACGACGAGGTTTACATGCCTGGCCAGGACGAAGGCGAGGGTGGGGATGGTGGTCCTGATATTGACCGGACGGGCTGAACCTTACTTAAGAATCTAACCCAGGGCCAAGGTTCTGGGGTTCATCTGCAAAAGGAGATATAGAATGTCCAAGTTAACTGACGAGCAAAGGCAACAAATTAAAGCAGCGGACAAGCCGCAAACTCAGTTGGCTAAAGAGTTTGGGGTAAGTGCTGTTACGATTGCCAAGATCAAGAGCACAGGCCAGCCTAAACCGGCTCCGAGCAGTATTGAGCTCACGGTAGAAGAGGATTGGGTAACCCTACGGCTTCCTAAGAAGGCATTAACCAAGAAGCTGCTCGCAGACCTGCTGTAACTCCAGCATTGCCTCAAGGATGAGGCCAACACAAACTCTCAGCCTGCCTCACTTATCAACTTCTCCAAGCAGGACTTCGTGGGTACCCGCCAGGATCATTTCCCGCTCGTCAGCTTGATCCATGTCGTGAAGGGAAAGCCCGATCGTTCTGCTTTTAACAGCGTTCCATACCTCAGTAGAAGGCCATACTATTTCGTCAATATAAGAACCAAACCGCTTCCCTTGCTTGCGTGCCAGCTCAACCCGTTCCTTACTCTGCTGCCCGTAAACCTCGTTTGCCAGGCCGGGGCGCCTGACCAGCCTAACCCCTACGTCAACGTCTGAGAGGAGCTCCTCGCCCCGGACAAAACTCCCAAAGACGACCACTAATGCAACTCGCCAAAGATAGTCTGGATTAGTGTTGATCTTCTGTATCCTTTCCAGCATTTCCGCTACCATCTTTTCCGCCCTTGCGCGTTTAATGGGTGGATTGGCTGAAGCTAGGGCCAACGAGTTTCCTTTTGGAGTGGGGAAGTATCCCTCATGCGTCCTGTCGAGGTATCCCTCGTGAGTGAGTGCATCGAGCAATCTTAATGCTTCCTCGTTATTGTCTATTTTTAATCTGTAAGCGATCCCTTCGACTGGCTGGTGACAGTTGTTATCCCTAAACAACCGAAGGATCTTCCTCGCTTCAAGCGCGGGCATCTGTGCTATTTTTTCTTTTGAGCTGATCCGCATGCAGGGCTCCTTTGTAGGTTGTATCGACATGAACACGTTGCAGCGTATAGCTTGTACGCCTTTCGGTATCAAGCGTTTTCTGCGTGGGGTATTGTCGGGCGGACTTGCGTACGCACACATTAAACTTAAATCGACAAATGCGCACGCACGCCAGCCCACACATACAGCAAACCGTAACGTCCACCGATGACGTCCGTCTTTGTCTCAAAAAGAAATAAACAGAGGCAGGGGAGTGCTTGCGGTATAGGTTTATTAGTGAGAATTAGGGCGGGCCGGAAAGCCCACATTAACGTTATTTCGAGGATTGGACGGGCTGGGTCCGGCTGGCGCTAACCTCAATGTCCCTACTTGAGGACTTCAGGAGGGGTAGATCATGTTGTGTCCGACTTTAGCGCAAGAGGCATAAGACTCGCCCTCAAACGGCCCTCAGCGTGGGATCCGACTCACACTCCTCGACCCAGGTACGGAACCAACTGCCCCTCTTGGATGTCCGCCTGAGGTAAATGAAGGCCTCGTTTAGGGCTTGGCAAGTCCGGGACTCCTCGGCGAACGCAGCCCACGCCAGGGGTAATGCCGAGGTGCTGAGGCTGTCACCATTGTCCCACAGGAGGCGCTCCTCGGTAGCCCAAACCCTGAGCTTTGAGGTCGGGATACCTGTCAGGCGGTTAAGTTCACTGATACCGGTTTCGCCCCCGGTGCCTGAGAACCAGAGCACCACGTTACGGGCTAAGTCGAATTCTTGTGCTGTTACCTTACGCATAGCAAACTCCTTTGGGTTTAGGTCTTGCGCGAACGCAGCATCTCCAAAATACAGGCTTGGCTTTCCACGCCTTGCACAGCGCGGGGGTCACCCTCCTTAAGTAGTGCCTGTAGCGCGCCATGCAGCGCGAGGCAGACCCGCGACTGGCCCGCTAAGGCCTCCCACAGGCTTGGGAGCATATCGAGGCTCGCGAAGCCACCCTCCTCATAGTAAGGGTCCAGGTCGCGAACCAGCGGCTTAACCAAGTGTTCTGGAGCACCACACAGCAGGACCAAGTCCTCCAGGTAGACTTCCCCGCCGCACTGGACGAACCAAAGCGCCATCTGCCGAGCAAGTGCAATTTCTTCTGCTGGGATGTCGTGTTGCACGATCATAGTCGTTGTCCTTTGCTATAGGTTACCGAATCAGAATCTGGCTGCTCCAGGCTCGCAAGTAGGCCCTGGCCTTGCTATTGGCCAGCTCGGGCGACAGGTACTCATTCAGCATCGTGCCGTTGACCATGACCCGGTAAACGTCCAGACCGTGCGAGCGAAAGGTTTTGACTTCAATGACTAGTGGCTTCATGGGAACCTCCGTGGGTTACACTCTTCGCCGCTAACAAAAGACTTATCGGGAGGACGGCCAAAAACTTGAACCGGATTGGACGGCCTAATAGGACGGCCTTATAAGTACTGCGAAAATGTCCGATAGACTGGACGGGAATTGCGCATCCAGGCGATTATTATGGATAGGAGGTATTTACCTTGAGTAAGAAAGCTGCCCCAACTAAAGACCATATAGCCGAGGCTCTCAAGCCAAAGCCAAAGAAAGATCTCTACAAGATGACGGTTAAGATCGATCGCGAACTCTATGAGAAAGCACTCCCCCAACTGGAAGGGAAGTTTGCGGCCTTGATGGAGGGCGCAATCCGTGAAGCGCTTGACCGCCTTAAGTCTGGCAAGGTGGGCTAACCTACCATCGTGGTCGAAATGCACTTCCGAATAACCTGGTCGGCCTGGCCACTTACCAGATTTTACTTAGGTACCTAGACTTTTAGGGCGATAAGTCTCCTGTTGGCGATAGTGCCAAGCACGAGGAGACCGTCATGATGAAGTCTGTAAGCCGTTGTTGGATTAGGCGTGCGCCTTGGGCGATCCCCCTGGCTTTAAGCATGCTCTGCCTCGCCTGTGGCAAGGACGATGACTCTGGTAGCTCGGACCCCGCGACAGCTGATGTCTTAGTCGCTGGCCAACCTAAGGAAGAAACGGTTGCGCCGGCAGCGGACGACGGCTCAGGTGGGGGTAACGTCGACCCTAACCAGGACACTGTCACCCCAGGGCAGACACCAACGGAACCAGAACCAGCCGCTGTGCCTGCGAGCTTCGACAGGGCGGCTTACCTCGCCGGTCAAGAGTCAGCGATGCTGGCCTTCGTCGATAAACTGAAAGCCATTAGGGTCTACGACGCGCCGCCCGAGTTCCTGAAGCCAACAACTGCGCAGAGCCAAGTCGGTATCCACTTCGGGTCACCTTTCACCAGCAGCCCTGCTGAGGAGATATACCGAGCTGACCTCGGCCAGTTCCCAGCCAGCAACTCAGGATGCAATAACCAGCTCGCGGGCTCGCAATACCATCAGATCGCAGCTCTCTGGGAGGTAGGATCCTTCCCAGGACGGCACCCACTGGGCCTGGAGTATCGACTGTATGTGATCATTCAGAATGGTGTGTTGGCGATCGTGGATGTGGATATTCATTGGATGACGCTAGACCGTGTGAATCACTTCTATTCATTGAACGTGCTATGCTCAGACGCGGTTACACCAGTATTGCCGGCGACGAATGCGGCGAACTTTTGAGCCGTGCCGATCAATGCACGCTGAATAAAGTACTGCACCCTGCTTGGTAAGTACCGACCGAATTTCTGAAACATGGTGTGTCCCACGTTACGCCATCGGTGCTTCTCAAAGCAGCCTCGCCGTGCATGTCCAGCCCAAGTCCATTACTACTTTGGTACTGTACTGCAACAGCATTTGTCGCGTGCTTCACCAACCAATACCTCTGCCCCGCGATCAAATTTATTGGGGTTGCGAAATGAAACATAGGTCCATACCTAAGGCATGAATCATTACTAACGGCCATGCCTTGATAGTTCGTAGAACTATCGATCAAATTGCCTGGCACTCCCGAGTTATCGATTCTAAGCTGCACTTCTGATGTCCCCATCCAAAAAAATGATCCGTTATCGCATTCTGAATGGTCATGTTCTCAGCAGGAGTAAAGCTTTGTGCAATATACGTATGAGCTGTTCCACCGTTGCTTCCGGTTAGGAAAGGAACAATATGTGTATCTGGAGATACAACCGAGGGCTCATTGTTAAAAAAATTTGTAATTTTGGGGGTTATGTAAGCGGTTGATTTGCACTCTTTTGTAGATTTGTTACCCCCCTTGTCCGTAGCTTCGACACATACTGGCTCAGTGAAAGCTCCTCCTTTTAGTAGAGAGGGTGCCCGCATTAGACTCGACGTTAGTGCTGCCTGCTATTGACATTGAAATATTCGCAATGCCCATAACAGAGTCTGAATAAGCGATAGCCAAATCAAGCCCTGTTGGGCCTTGAATGACGGCCATACTATCTATCCCAGTTGGGTAAGAAGGCGAACTGCTGCTGCATGTTCCGAATCTGAAGGTAGTCACTGATGGCGGCGTAGTGTCGATCTTGATTGTGCTTGAATATGGGCTACTCTCGAGTCCATTTGCATCAGCGAATTTAACATACAGCATCTTTGCCCCATCACTATCGAACTTATAACTGGTGGTGGAGGTTAGCGGGCTCCAGTCTAAGTTTGTAAACGCGATGTCTTCTGATACCTTCATCAGAACAGCTTTTTCAGACGCCCCAATTATTACGCTCACGTCCCGGCTATTTTTGAAAGATGCGCCATTCTCGGGGACGAGAAACCCGGAAGCCCCGGTTGAAATTATGAGTGTGGCGTCATCCAAGGTCGTTTCTGATCCCGCTTTAACCACGACCTTTTCAAACTGTCCCCTGTGGTAGCCGTCTTTTTCAAGATAAAGGTTGTGCTCCCCGACTGGCACTCCAGTAAAAGCAAACCTGCCTTCGCCGTCAGTTTTGGAGATGTATTCCGTTCCCGGGATGTAAACATCAATACCAGAATGGTCGGTCTGCCCGTTCAAATGTACTTTCCCGGCGATAGACCCTACCCTGGGCAAATCTATCTTACCGCCCTCTGTATTCACTCCATTAAGAGCTCTTACCTTCTTAAGTCTGACGCCGTGTGTTGGTAACGCGGGGCTGTTGAGCCAAGTTCCCAGTGATGTGCCGACTGCGTTGATAACGATGTCCACTTCGCCTGCTGGGACGTTGCTGACATAGAACGAGCCGTCCGTCGCCCGGGCAACCCTTAACGCTGCTTGGTAACCGACAACGTAGCCATAGACCGAGCAGGGGTCGATTGAGCCATCAAGGGAGAACGTAAAGATACCCGCAGCCGGAGGAGTGGCAGGGAGAGCCGTCGCTACACAGCTTCCAGTGGACGGGTCTTGCTTCACATCCTTCCCGCAGTTAAGCAAGTTAGCCGCAAATAAGATGACTCCGAGTAAAGGTTTGAGCATCGGACGGATCTCCTCCTTAGTGATCAGAACACGATCGGCAAAGCACCACGGTGCGATGAGTTAAGATAACTTTCAATTTGCCAGAGTACGGGCACTTACTTGAAGTCAGGATTACCGGTGTCCGGCGCGGTTGCGACGCCTCGGAAATGGTGTCCAGATGGCCTTGCAAGGCATGGCTAGAGTTCGGGCTTAGGGCTGCTGAACAGCGCACCAGAGGGGCGTTTCCGCCTTCCTGGTGGCACTGTAAGAGTTGGGGTAGGGATTGAGTTAGCACGCGGCAAGCGATCTAAGTTACGTCTAAAGATTGATCACTGTTTGGCCAAGATCAGCAACTAACGTACAGCGGTCCTGCTATCTAATGATTTTTCTTCAACTTCTTCTTTGGCACGAGATCTGCAAACTGTGGGTAGGGGGCGTGTACCTAGACGAAGGTAGAAAAATTTCATTTTTTCACACGCACAGAGCGGCTTGTTACCACCCCTCTCAAGTTTTTTTTGAAAATGTTATTGCCCTGTTATATCGGATGCGAGCGACTGCAGTGATTCAAGTTCCCAATACGATTAGACTAAATAAAATGCGCCTTATCGAGGTTGATATTCTTATTATAGGGACAGCACTTCTAGCAAAGGAAGGGAGGAGTCATGATCATCATCGACGGCACGCTCGAGAATTCAATCGGCCTGATTTACTTCCCCCTTCTTTTGGTTGACGGCGTATTAGGCTTGACCACCTTTCAGATTGGGGTTCTCTGCCGACTGCCGCAGGCCAAAATCGTTGCAGCAATCGGCCAACTGCAGCTGAAGTCCACGACCCTCACTGGCAGGGCTACTCGCGACCTGCGGGCCGCAGGGCTTATACCAGCCAAAGCAATACGACCTAAGTTCTGGACCATAGACCAAGCAAAGATGATTGTTGATAAGGTCGATAA
>NZ_DASQYZ010000463.1:0-7730 GCF_035638955.1 Oligoflexus sp.
AGCGCGGTCCCAAGCTTGCGATTCCACAGGATCGAGTTGGAATCAATATCCCAGTCACGCGACAGTCCGTGTTCGTACTCGGGTAGAAAAGTTTCTTAAACTTTCTTTAGCGCTGTCCCAAAAATGCTGACACATTCCGTAACCAAGGCGTTTCACGATTTTCGCACCTGTGCAAAGCACGCCGGAAACCCCGATATTTTGCTTGTGAGTAATGAATCTTCCCGGCACCTCGGCTGCGAGGATCTTTGCTGTTTCGTCTGTGGACTTGTCGTCAACGAAGCAGTAGTCAATCCTTTCCCTGTCAAAAAGAACTTCGCATGCTCTTAACTTAGCTAGCAAATGAGGCAAGCTGATAGCTTCGTTGTAGGTTGGAAAAACTACAAGTGCTCGACTCATTTTCTTCGCAGCAGTGGAGGATCCTGGTATTTGAGTTGCAAATTCATTAGCTGCATGACTGCTGGTTTTGTCTCGCAAAGCGAGTCTTGATTTTCTCTGGTTGGCTTGAATTTCATTGCTTTCCTGGCTTTTCCAGATTGTGCAACTCAACACAGTGAATAGGGCGATTTGGGCGATAACGTAAAATAAGATGAGCGTGAATAGTATTGGGTAGGACTTGAAGTACAAAGGCTTGTACTGGAAAATTTTGAATAACCAGCTGCTTGAGTCTGTGATTGCCCGCCAAATGCTGTCACGCAGAGAGGGGGGTAGGTAGAATCGTTCCACGGTTATCCAAAGGCCATAGTTTGAGGCAATGATCCAAACGGCAAGCACTGATATCCCCAGCAGACTTAGCCATTTTTTCTTCGATTCTGCTTCTGTCTCATTACTCCAGTACTGCATAAGGTATCCGAAGCATATAAACATGATAGGAAGTGCGGAAAGAGCATATCTGCCTTGGATAATCCATCCTGATTTGCTCATATTCAAGAATTGCCAAGCCAATATCAGAAGCCAGTATGAAATATACATGGCAAGCAGCATTGCGATAGCTCGCCCTTGTGTAGAAAGTGTACTATCAAGCCACTGTCGATATAGAACTGCTAGAACCATTCCCACCACGGTCAGGTGAAAGATTCCAAACGACCAATAAACCCACGAGGGGTAGTTTACTTCAAACCAGCCGAACTGTCCAAATAGGTTTGCTATTAAGTACCAAAGGTGTGTCTTAAAAATGTCGCTAACATAGGTTATGAAATCAATAGGTGTGGGGATGCCCGAGTATACTGTCGGGCCTAGCCAAAAAGGCAGAAATACAAAAAGTACTAGGATGCAACAGATGCCACCGCTACTCAGAGCAAAATTTGATACGTCTCGTTTTATGAGTAGGTAGCAGGAAAGAAATAAGAGGGTTATTCCGGATAAAAGCATGCCTTGATTTTTCGTCAATGATAAACATAGAGAAAAGAAGACGGCGGCTATCATGTGTGTAAAAATAAAGGTCTTCTTTGGTAAGTTGACCGTATGACTCAGGTTGCCCGGGACAGTTCTTTCATTAGTTAAGATCTTTGTCGTGTGGTAAAAGAGGCCTGCAGATAGCGGAAGTAGACCAGCATCATTGTTTACAATTGAGGACATGAATATAATCATCGGGTGACAAGCTATCATTCCAAAAGTTAGCCATCCCCATCGTCCTGGTAAGATTAGCTGAGCTAAAAGATAAGAATAGATTAGAAAGCATAAGAAAAAAGGAAAGTTTGTGAGTCGCATAACATATTGATAATTCACCAACTTCGGTGATCCTGATGATCGATATGCTTTTGCGAATAATGCGATGGTTGCGTAGTATAAGGGAGGGTATGCATAGGTTAAGTGTCTATAGGCGTCTGACCCTTGTTCTGAGTCAAAATTTTCTTTGTGTAAGGTCCGTCTTTCCTCTTTTCCCCACATTCCGCTATCAGCATAAATTGGCAGTGAATGAGACTTGCTGATGATCCCAGACTGACGATAAAAATCTGATTTATAGTCATAAGATTCCTCAAAATCTCTCCAAGTCGTTGCTGATTTATTCTTGTAAATATCAAGTCCGTGCTTGTCTATCTGCGCAGCCATAGCCATGTGTTGGATTTCATCTGGACCCTGGAATATGGGGTCTAGATGAGTCCATAAAATAAATCGGACAATCGCTACGCTGCCAACAAGGAACAGGAGTATGAGTGGTAAGAATTTTTTATCTTTGGATTCCATGGACCCTTCTAAAGTTGATAGTTAAAATCCAGGTCTTCGCATCTAACGCTGGTCTATGGGGACGCTTCATTTCATTCAGAGTCACCTGATGGCAGACCTTGATTCTTTGAGAACAATCTAAAAATTACACTTGAATAAAGTTCCCCGATTGTTTTGGAGAGTTTTTGCAACAGACTGGGCGTCGATACCTATCAAAGCAGTTGCCTGGTGCTCGTCAAAATAGATCGCACACAGCTTCAGGTTTTGTAGGGCGACAGCTACCCTTCTACAGGACATTTCAAACATTATGAAATGCGCCTTCGAAGGCGTAAAAGATCTCAGAAAATGCTCGGGGCGAAATGTTCGCAACACCGATTGAGCTTGGGGTGTACGAACGCATTTTGCGAAATCTGCGACCCCCATTTCTGAAACATGTATTCAGCCTCGTCCCATGAAGGCTTCCTACCCCGGGTCTTGCCCTCGTGATGGAGTGCAATAACGTTGGGGACCACCCAATTGACCAAGCCCATATCCTGAAATTTCAAGCAGAGATCCACATCTTGATAACTATTCCCAAGATTCTCATCAAGTCCACCTGAATCCTTAAAGATCTGGTACCTCATAAGTGTAATGGCGCCTGTGACAGCGCTGACGGGCCGTGGTTTTTGGTACCAAACTTCTTTTGGTTTAAAGCGACGACCCTTATGCGGATGAGATCCCACGATCTTGCTGCCGACGTATACGAAAAGATGTTGTACCCGTCGGTTCGGGTAAAGCAGGGTGCAGCCAACAGCGCCCGCATTGGGCTGATTGCGACTAAAGTTCACCAGCCTGGCCACTGCATCATTCTCAAGGAATTCAATATCATTGTTGCAGAGAAAAATGACGTCTGGCTCAATATCGCGACAATCCCGAACAGCCCAATTGTTGAGGCGGGAGAAATTAAAGGGAATATCATAGCGAAACAAGCGTATATCGAAGCGGTGAGAGGCATGCATGAAGTTCTCAAGACCCTGAGCTGTTGCTTGTTCTACAGAACCATTGTCCACCAAAGCTAGCACAACGCGGTGATTCTGAAAGTCTTGCTTGTCGAGCGACTGCAAACAACGAAGTGTGACTTCCCATTGATCTCGAAATGGGATGATTATAATAACCTTCTGCGCTGCTCCCGGGTTGCAGCCAGAATTCATCAAGGATAGGCTGGCCTTGAGCTGAGCCTCACTTTGCCACAATAGATGAACGTCGGCGGTTCGCCCCCGTCGCGGAGCCCGTAAAAACATGACGAACTCTGAGACGAGAGAGCTTAATTTAGCCTTGATTCTGAAGGCTGTTTTTTCGTAATTCCTAACGCTCATTTTGAGTCTCTATCGCTGATCTTGAAAAAAGTTGCGCGGGTGATAGGTCAATAGACTGGCAGCTGGCTTTCAGGGAAGTCCCTGAGTCTCCTGGCATTTGAGTCCTTGGCGGATAATATGGGTTTTAAGTCTGGCCAGTCAATACCAAGGTCAGGATCGTCCCATGCCAGCGAGAACTCGTTTTGTGGACTGTAGAGGGCATCGCACTTATACACAAAGAGAGCTGCATCGCTTGTCACCATGAAGCCGTGGGCGAACCCGGCAGGCACCCAAAACTGCTGCTTTGTTTTGCTGCTTAGATAGATAGCGAACGACTTCCCAAAAGTCGGCGAGCCCAGCCGCACGTCTACTGCAACGTCGTAGACTTCGCCCTGCAAAACCATCACGAGTTTGCCCTGAGTGCATGGGTTTTGAAAATGCAGCCCCCTCAGGGTTCCACGACATGAGAATGAGACGTTGTCTTGTACAAAAGTCGCCGGAAGTCCTGCTTGGTGATACCGTTGAGAGTTGTATGTTTCGAGGAAAAAGCCACGCTCGTCGCCGAAAATCTTGGGCTGGATGACTTTCAAGCCGGGAATGTCAACGTCCCTCACGTCCATATAGGTCCTTCATTTTTCAGGAGACCCAGTAAGTATTGACCGTAACCACTCTTGGCGAGAGGATGAGCGAGCTCAGCAAGGCCGTCGTTATTGATGAATCCCATCCGCCAAGCGACCTCTTCCGGGCAACAGATCTTCAATCCCTGCCTTTTTTCGACTGCCGCTGCGAAGTTCGTTGCTTCCACGAGCGAGTCATGAGTTCCAGTGTCCAACCATGCTGTGCCACGTCCCAGGATATCGCAAGTCAGCTTGTGCCGCTCGAGATATACGCGATTAACATCTGTAATTTCCAGCTCCCCGCGGGCACTTGGCTGCACATTTTGCGCGATATCAACGACGTCTTTGTCGTAAAAATAGAGACCAGTCACTGCGTAATGGGACTTTGGCTTTTGCGGCTTTTCCTCGATGCTGATAACGCGTCCATCTTGATCGAATTCAGCAACCCCGTAGCGCTCTGGGTCGCTCACCCAGTAGCCGAATATTGTCGCTCCCTCTTCCTTTTCATCGGCTTTGCGTAATGAGGAGGTCAGACCATGACCGAAATAGATGTTGTCTCCTAGAATGAGGCAGGAAGGATGATTGCCGATGAAATCACGTCCAATATGGAACGCCTGTGCGAGTCCTTCTGGTCTTGGTTGTGCGGCATATTGAAGGTTGATACCCCATTGCGAGCCATCGCCTAGCAGTCTTTGAAATTGCGGTAAATCCTGAGGGGTGCTGATGAGAAGGATGTCCTGGATACCAGCCAACATCAGGATTGATAGGGGATAGTAAATCATCGGCTTGTCATAGACAGGCAAGAGCTGCTTACTGACAGCTAACGTAAGCGGATGCAGCCGCGTCCCTGAGCCACCTGCCAGGACAATGCCGCGCCGCGGAAGGCGAGTTTTAGGATTCATGAATGACCCCCAGTCGTTCCATCCGATAACTGCCGTCTAGAACGCGTGCGCACCAGCTGCCTTTTTGTTCAAGGTACCAGGCAACTGTTTTCCTAATGCCTGTGTCAAAATTATCAGAGGCTCGCCAACCCAGTTCATTTTCGAGTTTAGAAGCATCGATCGCATAACGCTTGTCGTGGCCAGGTCGATCTTTAACGAAGGTCACCAGCTCACGTCTCATTTTGCCCGATGGAAGTGGGACCATCTGATCGAGGCAGTCACAGATGCTGTAAACCACCTCCAGGTTTGTGCGTTCATTGCGGCCGCCGACATTGTAAACTTCACCGAGGTGCCCACGCTCGAGGACAGTCAGCAACGCTCGGGCGTGATCGTCCACATAGAGCCAATCCCTGATATTGTCACCCTTCCCATATACGGGGAGGGGTTTGCCATCCAGCGCATTCAAAGTGACGAGGGGAATGAGTTTTTCAGGGAACTGATAGGGACCGTAATTGTTCGAACAATTTGTAGTGACAACCGGCAAGCCATAGGTATGGTGCCAGGCTCTCACCAAGTGATCCGACGAGGCCTTCGAGGCGCTGTAGGGCGAGTTCGGTTGATAGGCTGTGTCTTCACAAAAAAGGCCTTGATCGCCGAGGGAACCGTAGACTTCGTCTGTCGATACATGATGAAAGCGAAAACGGTCCTTGCGTTCCTTCGGAAGTTCGGACCAATAACGCTTGGCTATTTCCAGAAGGTTAAAAGTGCCTACAATGTTGGTTTGAATGAATTGCCCAGGCCCGTCGATGGAACGGTCGACATGGGATTCAGCTGCTAAATGCATAATGGCATCAGGTTGGAAATCGGAGAACGCACCTGCCACCGCATCGCGATCGCAAATATCGACTTTGCGGAAGAAATAGTTATCTGAACCAGAAACAGTTGATAGAGAGTCCCGATTCCCGGCATAAGTCAGCTTATCGAGATTCAGGATCTGGTACTGGCCGCTTTCTAGTGCGGTGCGGATAACAGCTGAGCCGATGAAGCCGGCCCCTCCGGTAACGATTAGCTTCAACTTATACCTCTCCTGCTTTCCTTATCGTGTTAATAGATCAGTAGTTACCATAATACGGCTATGAAAAGTATTATAGACTCCATTTCCTGGAAGAGAGAGCCATTCTTTTTCCCTCAAGTCCACACCGCCAGGAATGTGCTACCAGGTACGGATTTTATAAAGACACCTAAGGTATTGGAGACGCCTCAATGACATAAGGCGTTCTTCTGTCTGCAGTATATCCGTATCCAATAAAGACATCTCCCCTGAATTTTAACGGTACAGGGGACCTAAAGTCCTCTGAAATGACAAACAGCTGGTTGTTATGTCGTATAAGCTCTCTGGGGTGAGAGGAATAAGGCTGTATTGTCATAGACGCAGCATCCTGCTCTCTCATTTCCAGCACGTCTTTGAATAAAGGAGGTGGGAAGAAGCGATTAACCAAGGGAGACGCCGTGACTTCAAACTTCATCCCTGGTTGAGTTTCAGGCGGAAAGCGAGCCTTTACTCGCATGACTGCTATGAGCGTCGCCAAGATGGAAAGGCAACAGATCAGGAGATATCTTTTCCTGAATTTTTTATTCTCTAAAAAATGATGCATATCAGATTTTCCGCAATTCTTGGTTATGTCTTTGCTGAGGATCAGAGCTCGTGATCCAAGCCCTATCCTCAGGTACGACTCATTATTTTACTTTTCACGCCCCACTTGTGGGTAAAATAAGAAATCGCGCAAATATATGGAATAGAAGCTCAAAGTGAGCAGAGAAATACATGTGGCTATTACAGATAGGCCATAGGTTCGAGAAAAATCTCTAAGCAGGACGGAATTTTGAAGCAGGTCGGAGCTAATATAGAGTGAAATTGGGATACTCACGAATGCCAAAAAAAGAACCCACGAGCGCCCTTTCCAGAAGAGATAAGAAATGAACATGCTTGCAAAAATAAGAAGCATTTGGTGGGTTATCCAAATAACAGGTGTAACAAGCAAGGTGAGGAGGGATAAAAAACTAAACGCCGCCAATACCCATGTTGGCATCTGTATTTTGTTCGATTTATAGTCTTTCGACAGTTTCCAGATCGCAGCAAGGCTCATGAAGACGAGACCGAGCTTTGTGCAAACTATGAGTCCTTTAGAAAAGGGATTCACATTTGACTGCAAAGTATCTGAAGCAAAGAGTCTTTCGAGCCAAGCTGAATAGCTGACGTTATTTATGTCATGCGCATCAGCTATAGGCTTGCTGATTGTGCCAAGCCATTTTATGCATAGCGCAATAAGATCAGATAATCCATAGATAGACATTGAAATCCCAAGTAGGCTCGTGAGGGCGAGCAGTGAGCCAGCCAGCGATTTTTTGAAGTTCTGTAGCATGGCAGGAGCCAGAAAAAGAGCATATTGGGGCTTGATTGTCGCTATGATCGTAGCAATTGCTGCTGCAGAGAAAGCCTTTTTCTTGGTAAGCTGAGCTGCGGCAGCCAGCAAGCCTGTGATACAGAAAAGGTTTATATTTCCAGCCCACATCTCTTCGTAAATAGCTGGCATGATGCTGGCACTGCTCACTATACCTAATATGAGGCGGGAAGAGGGAGACTCGATTGTAGGCTCTAAAATTTCAGCTATAATAAAAGGCCAGCATGCATAAGTCAGGATTTTAAGAGTAAAAAAGACCGGTTGGGCGATGCT
>NZ_DASQYZ010000464.1:0-4575 GCF_035638955.1 Oligoflexus sp.
ACTCGGTTCCCCTCAGGTTCACATTGTTGGAGGCAAAAAACTTCCAGATCGGCATCTTCCACCTTGCGCAGCATTGTCCTCACCCTGACCCCTCCAAATAAATGACAATCAACCAGATTTTATGGGAAATGCCCGTACGATCTGGTTGAAGAAGCCGTCTTGGGCTATCGAACACGAGCAGCATGGATAAGACTTCAAACGTCATCTTTTAAAACTGACATGAATCGTCGTTGCTCTTCGGAAGACAACTGCTTAAAGCCAAACTTCTCGTATAATCCATGAGCATCTCTCGTGGCGAGAACAAATCTTCGCAGTTCAGACAGAGAAGGATTCTCCATAATACAGCTCATAATCCATTTTGATAAACCACGCCCGCGATAATGCTCATCAACCACAACATCACAGAGATAGGCGAATGTCGAATAATCCGTGACCAATCGTGCAAAAGCGACCTGACAACCGGCGTGATAAACCCCATAACACAGGGAATGTTCGTGCGCGTCCATTTTCGCGCAGGAGGTTGGCGGCTCTGAGTGATCGCCCGCCTCCCTTTGCGCAGACCGTAATAATAATCCGATCCGGGACCAGCTCACTGATGTGATCCTACAAGGCATCGACAGGAATGTTGATCGCCCCCGGAATGCTCCCTGCCGAAAATTCACTCTTCGATCGTCGGCCGTTCCAAAGATTCCCGGAGACTCACACCGCTGATAGCGGTGTCGTCGTATTTTTTCCCCTTATAAACGCCTTGAATGCGCAGCTCGATTTTTTCCCACTTGCCTTGGATTGGGGGCAGTTCGATCACGTGCCACGGCCGCAGTTCGTCAGGGAAAGTGGCGACAAAGCTGTCCTTGTCATTGATGCGAACATTCAGTGAGGCCACGCGATTGTTCGCAAAATAGAGCTCTCGCGAACGGCCATAACCGGGAAATATCGCCAACTGATTGGGAGTGCCGCGGATATCCGTGAGGGTCACCGTCTCGCCGATCCCGCTCCCTTTCACACCTTCGATCCAGGCTGTTTCTGTATCATCATCGCCCAGCTGTTCGGCTTTGAAACTGTTATGTTTATCCGGTAGAAAGGACGAGGTGCTGGCGGCAAAGAGCAATTCCCTATGCTTGGGTTCGATGGGGAATTTGATTTCGATGTCGTCCTTCGTAGTCGGTTCCAGATTTTTGATCACGTGGACAAACGAACCGGCGGCATTGCGTTGAAAGCTCAGCTTGCTTTGAATAGCCTGAGCATCCAGCTTAACGCCTAGAGGCTGTATCGTAATCAGACCTTTTTTAATAGGTCCTTTCCAGCCGCTGCCGGTCGAAAGCAGATAGCGGAAGATTGCCGTGCCTTTGGTCATGGCATCATCGGAGTGCGCTTCGCCGGAACTGTCAAAGGCCGCATCATAGCTGATGCGAATGGTTTTGGTTTCCTCTTTCTCAAATCTCAAGTGAGCCACGTGCCACTGATCGATGATGGTACCCTCGCACTTTTCTTGAAGGGCCTTTCATCTGCCGACACGGGTTCGCAGAAACCCCAGTAATCATAGCTTTGACTCGGCTTTAGCCAGCGTGGTGGGCTGTTCCTTCTGATCGCTGGTGATATGGAAATCGGAGATTTCCACACCGCTACTGATGCGAGTCGAAGGGAAACCGGTTTCCACGCGGGTGGCCGCGCCGGAATTCTGGATTTGATACTGGACCTGAACGCGCGCGTGACGCTGATAAAGCTGGATGTTCAACTGCTCGTCGATGATCTGGAGTTGCGGGTGTTCGCCCGTGAGATTGCCTGACGCCATAATGCCTTCATGAAAGGGCATCATGTTTGCGCTGGCATTCCAGGATAGGCCAAGAAAAAGTACTCCGCTGAGGATTCGCGCGCCATTCGTCATGTATCTGCTCCAGGAAGTTGGGACCTGCACTCTTCGACCTACCAAAGGAACGGGTGGAGCCAGGATTTGCTGCTCAGGCAGTTACGAGTGGCGCTCTGACTTGCGTCCGTCGACAGCCATCGGTTGCGATAGGAAGGACTTTTGCAGCCTCTAAAATTACCCTAATCGATGAAAAGGGATAGACTTATGCTGGTCAAAACTCTGGTCGGACTGCTGATTGTTTTTGCTGTTGGTATTTTCACGGCAAGAAAAGTATCTTCCACGGTCCACGTTGATCGCACCGTCAATGCACCTCTTGCAAAAGTCTGGCAGGTCTGGACCGATGTTGAATCGATGAAAAAATGGTGGAGCCCCAAGGACTACACAGCACCAGTCATCAACAGCGATTTCCAGGTGGGTGGATCCTTTCTCTATTCGATGCGATCACCGAAGGGTGACATGCATTGGAATACTGGGAAATATACCGAAATCGTCCCCAACCAGAAAATAGTCTCGAACATGTCTTTTTCGGACGAGAACGGTAAAATAGTTCCAGGTTCTGAAGTTCAGGTCCCCGGCGTCTGGCCGGACGAAATTTCCGTATCGGTTGAGTTCAAGGATGTCGGCGGAAAAACCCAGATTCTGATCACCGAAGTAGGCATTCCCGCTATCATGAAAATCCCGGCCAAAATGGGCTGGGAACAGCAGTTGGATAAATTTGAAGCCTTGCTGAACTGAAACGCAAGGGCATTCCCATACGCTATGGCGTCGATTTTACGTATCTATGCTTAAGCTTGTCCTGGCCGGGACCCGCCGGTATAGTGCGAATTCCGCGCTGGAGCGGCCAACTTGGATGGGTTTAGGCACGTGACAACGACAAAAGCTAAGGATCCCCTCGAGGGGGTCACCCTGGAAACACTGCTCACCGAGCTGGTCGCAAACTTTGGCTGGAAGCATCTGGCTAAAGAGGTGCCGGTGCGCTGTTTCATGTTCGATTCAACGATCAAATCCAGCCTGAAATTTCTGCGGCAAACGCCCTGGGCTCGAACCAAGGTTGAAAGCATCTATCGTGCGTGGAAGCTCGAACCGCCCAAAGGGAAGGTGCTATTCCCTTCATAATCCAAGAATAGTCCAGACAAAAACCCCAAGACTTCTTTCTTTCACCCGGCATACAGACTGAACCCAGCAAAGACACCAACGCGATACAACTGCTGCATGACGGACGCGCCACGAGGCCTTCCTCTGGGATCTTTGAGTTCCAATCAGGGCGCGGAGCAGAAGGCTTGAACGGCCGGTGACTGTGCTGTCACCGGGCAGTTATCAGGTGTCCGTGCCTCGGCCACAGGAGTCATGCCAACGGCCAGCTCATCAAGGCCAGACAGACCTGTGATGGCCTGCAGCGATTGAACCTGAGTGGACGTGATGTGAAGGATTTTTAAGGACGACAAACCACTCAGGGGAGCCAGCGTCTGCAGCGGGTTACTGCTGAGGTAAACATTCTGACGCTTGCCCAGACCGGCAAGGACACTGATATCCTCGATCTGGTTTCCGCTCAGCAACAATCCGGTAAGTTTTGTCAGCGTGACCAATGGAGCCAGATCCACGATACGGTTGAAATCCGGGGATAGCTGTTTAAGGGATTGGAACGAAGTCATTGGGACCGGGGAATCAGTCCTGACAGCTTGCGAGTCCAAACAGCAGGAAGTGCGGCAGTCAGCAGTCAGGCAGAGCCAATCAATTCCTTTTCACACCTGCTTTTCCATCAGATACGAGCGATATGTTTTGCCGTCCCATTGGAGTTCAGCCACTACGGAAAATCCACGCCGGCGATACATGCTTACTAGATGATGAGCAGGTATTGCACTATCGAGCCTTAGAGTTTTTATACCAGCAGCGAGTGCTCGGAATTCTGCCATATCGAGGAGATGGGAGCCAAGCCCCTGACGTTTTCTGTCTGGATGGACAGCAAGTTGATTTACATACAAACAGGTTTGAGTTTCGTCCTCTTTCAATGACATGCTGATCGAAGCGACCAATTCCTGTGCATGATAGAGCAAATACACTTCGGCATTTTTCATCCGCTGGCGGGTGAGGGCTTCATCCTGATAGCTTCCTGTAAAGTTAAGGCCAAGATCAGCAAGTTCCTGGTAGGCACTGTTCACGAGATGACGGAGAGCAGGAACGTCCGCATCCTTAGCCCTTCTTATGTTATAAGGCGAATGAAATTGCACAAGTTCCTCCTCTCAACACCTAAATCTGCAGCTCAGAAGCTTCCCTGCGATTGACCATCAGGCTATGCAATATCCAATGTCTTCAGCGAGGGCAATAGACGGAAGGGAACTGCGGTTCAAAGAGCGCAAAAATATCAGTCATAATGACATAAAACACGCTTCCCTATGTTGCAATTTTCAGCGAATCCCGGGATTTATTGATCAAAAGGAATATTTTCAATGATTTCAGATATTTATTTTAGAGTACACACGAAGGAATTTTACGTGCAAAAAACTGCTGAGTCTATTGCAGAACTGTTCAACTTGTGTCCAGTCCCGGTTTCTTAGGCTTGGGCGGCAAAAAGGATACGCTTCAGATTTTGAACCAGGGCGATGAGATAGACTTGAATTTGCACATATACCCTTCCCCGATATCGCGCGCGGTCTAGCCCATGCGAGCCTTTACCTTCCGCAAAAAGGCTTTCTATCATCCACTGGCGC
>NZ_DASQYZ010000465.1:0-8105 GCF_035638955.1 Oligoflexus sp.
CCCAAACGCTCGCGAATCCAAAGGGTATGATTGGGCCGCTTGAGTCCGTACATCGGCGTGCCCCGATAAGCCCGCACATAGGCGTTCAGCGGCAGGTTATCCACCATCGCTGCATAGCGTTCACGAAAACGGCGGGATCCCTCGCGATCGACGCGAAAGACGGAATCATCCAGCCGACCCAGCATCACCGCCGAATAACTCAGACTTAAATAGCGAATCAAAGGCCGAACCCGAACGGATGTTTCGAGCGACATGGGAAAGGTCACCTGATCACCGCCAGGCTTCACCCACTGGATCGTGCGACCATCGACGTGCAAATCAAAGCGGCTCTCGTCTTTCAAGGGATCGATGGGCTTGTAAGGGCTATATGACGGGAGTTGATCAACGGAATAGTAGTAACCCCATTGATTGCGTGCCCCTCCGCCGGTGGGATCCGCGTGGCAGCCTTGACAATCCAGGGTACAGCGTCGCTCGAAGTACGGCCGCTGCGATCGCCCCGGATTATGGCAGCCGCCACAGTTTTGCGCCTCGCGCAGAGCTAAAAGCGGAGTGGCTTCCGTCCCGTGATACGATGGAAGCAGACACAAAAACATAAGACCCAGCGTGGTGATGCGAAACGAGGGCATGATAAACTTCCTACAGAATGAGTTTAAAAGAGAGGACTCACTCCTTGAAATATGGACGACTCATCATTTCAGTCTGGTTGTGCCTCATTTTCGCATCCTGCAGCATTGAGGACAAGGGAATCCGCAGCCTTCGCGGTCATTCCATCAATAAGAACGGGATAGCCCACGGAACGTCGGCGCTCCGTGCTGAGCGTTACTGCCAGCACTGCCACGGTAAAAATCTTTTGGGAGGCCTGCAGGGTCAGCCGTCCTGCTATCAATGCCACGGCCAGCGCTGGATATCCTATGAGCCCGAGCTAGTCCTGGCGCCGTCCACCCATACCCTGGACCGGGAAGGCTATCTGCATCACGAATCGCTCGATCAGGTTTCCACGACCTGCAGCCAATGCCATGGGACGGACCTGCGAGGCGTTGGCGACAGCGGTCCACCCAGCTGCGTTCTATGTCACGATGAACTCTGGATCCCCTGAAGCCTTTCCGAAAATCTGCAGTCATGCTAAGCAAGGTGAGTTGGGCGGCTCGTTTACAGTGCTGGAATTCTTCCTGCCGAGTCTCTGCCTTCGCTCGCTCCAATCCTATGCATGACGGGACTTTCAGGTATGTTGAAGAAAAGATTAATCCTGCTCGGCGGTGGCCACTCCCACGCTCTGTTCATCCGGATGTGGAGCATGAATCCCCTCCCTGATGTGGAAGTCGTTTTGATCTCGCCGCATAGCCTGACGGCCTATTCCGCAATGCTTCCAGGATATTTGGCGGGCAACTATTCCCATGAAGAGATGCATATCGACCTCGTCCGACTCTGTGCGGCCGCCCACGTACGCTTGATTCAGGACACAGCCACCCATATTGATGTGATCCATAAAAAAATAGACCTGGCTCATCGACCCTCTGTGCCCTGGGACGTTCTATCCATCAATATCGGCAGTGAACCGGAGAAAGAATCTCTGGGCCTCGGTGTAAAACCGATGCATGATTTTCTACAAAAGGAACAGCAGCTGCGTGACGCGGCATCGATTGCCATCATCGGTGGAGGACCCGGAGGGATTGAAGTGGCCTTGAGTCTTCAAGGTCGTTTCGCTGGTCAGAAAAAAATCACTCTGATTCAACGCGATCCCGAACTGTTGCCCCAGGCACCTCGTGGTGTTCGCAGGAAAGTAACCCAACTCTGCCGGGACCGCGGTATCGAAGTGCACCTTGGTGAAATGGAATCCATGCGCGTGGCCTCATCGAGTGATCTGGTGCTCTGGGCCACAGCCGCCAAGGGACCTGCTCTGCTGGAAGCTTCAGGACTGAAGGTGGACGCCCGAGGCTTTCTTCTGACCGATGAAAACCTGCTGTGTCTGGGCCAGGGTCGAATCTTTGCTGCAGGTGATTGCGCCGTTATCGAACAGCAGCCGCGACCGCGTTCCGGCGTCTATGCTGTGCGTCTGGCTCGCCCTCTCTATGACAATATTCAACGGTTCTTCAAAGCTCAACCTTTGCAAAAGGTGAGTCTGCAAAAAAATCATTTGGCTTTGATTACAACGGGCCATCGGGATGCAATTGCCATGCGGGGATCCTTTTATTGGCAGGCGTCATGGGTCTGGCCTTTAAAGGACTGGATTGATCGAGCCTTTATGAAAAAATTTACCGAGCTGCCCACGGCAACGATGATGCCGGCCCAGGACGACTCCATGCGGTGTCTCGGTTGTGGGGCCAAGGTGGAAGGTGGAACGCTGAAGTCCGCGTTAGGCCTTGTGTCCAAGAGCTATCCCAAAGTTTTTCAGGACGCCACCACGCATCGTTCCATGGGCATGAGCGAGGACGTAGCCCTGGTGAACACGCAGGGCTGGGTTATGCAGTCGCTGGATTATTTTCCGGCATTTATCGATGATCCTTTCCTTCTGGGACAAATGGCCTGTCTTCACGCCGCTGGGGATCTGTTGGCG
The DNA here is from genome assembly GCF_035638955.1 of Oligoflexus sp. Lineage (GTDB taxonomy): Bacteria > Bdellovibrionota_B > Oligoflexia > Oligoflexales > Oligoflexaceae > Oligoflexus. Next base: position 2,555 of record NZ_DASQYZ010000465.1, read on the forward strand.
AAAGGGGGGCGTCCTCAGACCTGCATGGCTTTGGCCGTGCTCCCTCATAAAGCAGCGCCTTTGATGCAGGATGATCTTTATCAACTGCTCAGCGGTGTGGCGTCGATTCTTGAAACCATGGAAGCCAGGCTTGTCGGTGGTCACAGTGCCGAAGGACTGCAGCTGGCTATAGGTCTGCAACTGCAAGCGCCAAAGCCTGCTGATGATCAATGGCGGCCGAAATCTGGATTGCAGGTTGGAGATGCCCTGATTCTCACCAAAGCCCTGGGAACCGGCCTGGTGCTGGCAGGACTCATGCACCAAAAGACACGCGGGCCGTGGCTGGATCAATGCCTAAGGTCGATGCTACGGAATCATGTGGATATTCTGCATCTCATAACTCAGCCTGCGGTTCATGGTGTGACCGATGTCACGGGCTTCGGCCTGCTCGGACATTTATCCGAGATGGCCCAGGCCAGTCAGGTGCAGGTTGAGGTTAAGGGCGGCCACGTACCTCGATTGGATGGCGTGGAGGCTTTGATTGAAGCCGGGATCACCAGTACGCTGGCGCTCGGCAATCAAAGCTATGCGGATAGCCTCTGCAAAGTTTCCGATACCGGAGTCATCCCTTGGTCCTTGCACTGTGATCCACAGACTTCGGGTGCTTTTCTCGTCAGCATCGCGGCATCAGAGGCCGACGCCTGGGTCAAAGCCGCTCGCGAGGCAGGATTTACGGAATGCTGTGTGATCGGCTCCGTGCTGCGATCGGGTGACCCTTCGATCACTCTCTGTTAACAGCAGGCCCCACCGCTGGACGCATCAGCTGCTGCAGTCGTGGGCCCACAGTCGAACAAACCAAAATGCATCGAGGTATCACCGTCCACGCGGAAATGCTTCTGGTAACGCGTATCCTGAAGCATCGACGCCGTGTTCGAACAAACCAGCATAGGTTTACCTTTTTCGAATATATGATGATCATCCAATGCAAAACCATGCGGCGCATGTTCAATCGTGCCTTTGTACCAGGCAACCTGTCCGTAATCCTCGCAGCGATCTTCCAGGGGCAGTTTGAAAGCCCGTGTTGTGATACTGAAAAAACGCGCGTTGCCGAGTCGCTCACGCAGCGTCGGGTCCGTAATCATGATCTCGGTTCGGCTGATCATGCGGGCGTCCAGGCAGTTTTGTTTGGCCAGGATACGGCGGAAGTCTTCAAAATAGAGCGCACCGCCGAGGCATTCCCCTAAAAGAACAGGGTCCTGACTGAAGGCTGCGGGCAGGCGTCGGTCAGCATAGACATCCGAAAAATAAAGCTCACCGCCCGGTTTCAGCACACGAAAGATTTCGGCGAAGACGCGATCCTTGTCCGGCGATAAATTGATCACGCAGTTCGAGACCACCAGATCCACGCTGTTATCGGCAATATCAAGACTCGCCAGGTCTTCAATGAAACCCTGCCGGAAGCTGATATTCGATTCCTTTTGCTTGAAAATATCGCGATGGTAGTCCTGGTACTGACGAGCCGTTTGCAGCTGCTCATCGGTCATGTCCACACCAATAACCTTGCCCTGCGGTCCCACCAGACTCGAGAGAAGATAGCAGTCCCTGCCCGTGCCACAACCAAGGTCGAGCACAGTCAACCCTTCAAGACAGGCCGGAATGGGAACACCGCACCCGTAGAATTTGGACCGCACCTCGTCATGGATTTGCACCACGAGACGGCTCAGATGTGGAGCCAGAGATTCCGCCGAGCAGCAGGCTGTGGTTTTCAGATCATTTTTCGAGGCGAGAACTTTGCCATAATAATCTTTGATAAGGTCCAGTTGTGCCATGACCATTCCTCTTTACCCAGGTTAACCATCAAACGCGGCAGCGCCACGCCAGCCGGCGCCATACTACTGGTTTTTGCCCTGAGCATAAAGGAAGGAATGGAGTGCGGAGCCGTAACTCCGCCTTGAGCTTACGGGACAGGCTGGCAAAACTCACGAATCAGGATATTGGTCGCATCGGTTGGGCAATTGGCTGCCGTTCTGGCGACCGTAGTCCCGAGCGGGTTATTGGCCAGATCGATCTCCGAAATCACCTTGACATCTTTAACCGGCGCTACAGTCGTCACCTGATTGCTGCCAACCAGCAGATAACTCAATTTCGTGAAGCTTAGCGCTGGGGTAAGATCAGCAATCTGATTGCTACGCGCTTCCAAGGTAATCAGTCCCGTCATCGAGGTCAGAGGGGCCAGGGATACGATTTGATTTTGGCTTAAAATAAGCTCGCGCATCTGGACCAGCGAACCCAATGGATTCAGCTGAACGATTTTATTCTTGCGCAGTTCAAGCGACCAGATCTGGGTCAAACCGGACAGGGCCGTGAGATCACTGATCGCGTTATCCGACAGACGAAGATCCTGCAGGTTTTTCAATCCGGAAACAAAGCTTATGTCCTGCAGTGCGTTGCCATTCAACCAGAGCGTGGTCAGGCTCGTGAGCGAACTCAAGCTTCCAAAGTCGGTGGCCTTAATACTATTGGCAGCTAGAATCTTAAGCTGGGTCAGCCCAGTGAGAGGCGCAAGGCTTGTAATCGGGTTGCTGGAAAGATCCAACCGATCCAGTTGGGCCATCGTACTCAGACTGCTGATGTCAGAAATTTTATTCTGCCCAAGGTCGAGCTGAGTAAAATGATTAAAAAAGCTCAGGGGTTTCAGGTCCGCCAGACCTTTGTTGGTCAGCGAGAGCCGAGGGTTTTTTTGCAGATGAAGTTCCAGCTCGGTGCAGTTACGGGCATTGAAGGCGGCGCTCCAAGCATTGATTTCGCTGCCTGAGCCTTTTTCGAGATCCTCTCGACAGTAACGGCTGAAATCAGTTTGGGAGGTGTCTTCCACCACGACAGGCGCGGTCTCGGCCGCACCCACGGGTCCCTGGTCTTCCGACTTCTTATCATCGCCCTTGCAAGCCGCGAGCATCCCAAAAATCGGTAAGAATATCGCTAATCTCTTCATGATATTCCCTGCAGAATCTGTTGGTGTTATGCGCTCCTATCGGCATATCCCAGGGAAAACATGAGACCTTTTTACCAGTCCGCGTCAAGCCGCTTCATTGATCGTGAGCGACTGATCCGAAGCAAACAGCTCCAGGGGCAACCGAATCAGGAACAGAAATGGGTAACAGCCCGTGGTCACACCCCGCGGATCGAGAAGCTGCAATTCAATATCGCCCTCCTCCTTCCGCAGGTATTTGCGCACCGCATCCATCCCCACCCCACGGCCCGAGATATCGCCCACTTTGGTGGCTGTGGAAAGACCGGAACAGAAAATGAGTTCGGCTGCGTCCTGCAGCGACAGGCTATCCGAATACTCTGCAAAATTTTGACTTTTCGCCCGGTTGCGGATGGCTTCGATATCGAGACCACGGCCGTCGTCCTGGTAGCGGAGCAGGACCGATTCCGGGCCTTTTTCCATGGTAATCGTGATCAAACCAGCTTCAGGCTTGCCTTTGTTTTTGCGCACCTGGGGCTTCTCAATCCCATGGTCCATGGTATTGCGCAGGATGTGAACGAAGACGCGCCGCAAAAGGTCTTCGCCATGCCGGGTCATGAACAAGCCCTCGGCCTGAATTCGAATCACGGGCTTGGCCTTGTCCAGATCCTTGGCCAGGGTCGTTACACACTGGCAAATATCCACTAAAACGTGCTCAGCCGGCGTAAAAATAAGGGGGAACAGCGAGCTTTTCATATCAGTCAACAGGGCTGAGTCCTTGGCCCGGAACACTTCCTTATAACTTTCTTCGACATTGCTCAGACCACGATACATGCTGATAACCTGACCTTCTGTTAATTCAACATCGCGCTCGTCACCCGACTTCCGACCCAGTTTTTCCTTATTGATTTCAGCATACGTTGTCACAATACGCTCGACCTCGTCCAGGTCGTTCTTCATCTTCTGGACATCCCACTTCACCTGAGGTTCGCGTTGCAGGATGGCATAATACTGCTCCACATCATGGAAGATGCGGGTCATTTTTTTGAAGTAAAGCGAACGGGCCGCGCCCTTCATCGTATGCATGTTGATAAAGAGGACCTTTAAGACCTCCAGATCCTTTTGATAGATACTCTGCGAGTTGAGCAGCTTTCTGTTCTCATAAATGAAATCATAGCAACTGTGAATGAAGCGTCTGAAGGCCTCCGGCGTAACATTGATCAGCTCGCCGATAAACTGGAGTTCTTCCTTGCGGTCCTGGGCTTCCTCTTCCAAGGCGCGCAGCTCGGTCACATCACGGACCGTGACCAGCATCTTCTCGATCACATCCTCGTCATTGGCAATGGGGTTCCAGGAAATGTCCAGGATCCTGTCCTTACCATCCTTACGTCGCCGTTTCAGTTCACGCGGCAGACAGTGCGCGTTCATATCATAAGCTAGCATGGTCTCCCCGAGCGAGGCTGCCAGCGCATTGACCGCTTGGCTGATTTCGTCGGAGCTGAGGCTGGTGGCTTCAAACAGGACCGTGCAGGCGTCCGCATCAGCCAGTTCCGTGGCTTCAAAAAGGTCCTTCAAATGCTGGGAGTAATCCTTTTCAATCCGGAACTGTTCGCGGCCAATCGCAAAAATTCCGAGCTGAATATGGGCCATGATCGACCGGATATCACGCGTTTTTTCGTCGACCAGCAATTCCAGATTTTCGTTCATACTGACAACATGATCGCGTTCCACGCGAAGATCATCGGAAAGCTTACGAATCTCGATTTCAGAAACTTCAGCACGTATGAAAGCGTTGGAAAAACGGCGAGCCAGGAGGATCGACTGGAAGCAGACGAAACTAAAAACGCCGACACTGCCCATGGGATAGGATTGGAACACCACCCGCCCTCCGGACAGAAGGATATCATGGATGGCTGCGCTTAAAAACAATGCGGTTCCGCTCAGAAATAGGACCGAGCCCTCCTCTTTGGCCCACACCGATCGAATCACAGCGACGATGGAATACCCGCCCACCAACAGCGTTTCGAGCTGCATCCAAAGCGTTAAGTCCACAAAAGTACGTGGTTCCGTGGCAAGGATAAAAGCATAGAACGGCACAACGGTGATGAACGCAAAGTATATGACATATCGGGAATAGTATCGGGGGAACAATTCATAAGTGAAATAAGCGAAAAACGGCAGACCTATCACCCATGTATTAAATAGCTTAAGCTGAGCCGGGAAGGAAAGGTCGGGAAATATAATGACAGCTGTTTGACCTGATGCGGCCAGCATATAGACACACGAGGCCAAACACACCATCCCAAAGCAGAAGGTCGAACGGGCTTTGGTCCGCAAAGCAAACAAAACGAAATGATAGATGGCCATGATCAGTAAACTGCCGATCAGGAAGACGTCGACAAAAATTGCACGCTCGCGATTTTGCTGAATTCCAGCAATTGTTCCGATTTGCGGAGTGCCTGTGATTCCGGTCGTGAAAAATTCGAAACTCGCCGTTTGGATGACAATATCGAATTCAGCCGACTTGGGGGTAAAGATCTTGCGACCGGTACGGACGCCGGGTTCATAATGTTTAGGATCATCGCTGGGGCCGACACGTCCCGT
>NZ_DASQYZ010000466.1:0-6433 GCF_035638955.1 Oligoflexus sp.
CGTTACCTCCAGGGACTCAAGACTCGTTACGCGGTGGGGCTGACTTCCCCTTCCGCTGCGGGACTTTCACCCGCGAGATACACGCCGCTTATCTTGGCGCACAAAGAATGCCTGAAATTTCAGCAGACCCTTGATTATCAACGCTTTCACATCTGAGAGCTTGTTGAAAAAATTGTGTGACGCCTTTTTCACACCAATCGACGCAGCATGAGATCATTCCCAGGTACACAAGGGATTCACTGGTCCTGGGATGCCGTTCATAATCCTTGCTCATGCGTGGATTCCTTCCAAGCCGTCCAAATGTCCGCTCGACAATCCATCTCATAGGCAGATCTTTGAATCCTTTTTCATCATCGGAGCGTTTGACGATTTCCAATACAAAATCGAATCCGTTTTCAACCCACTCGATAGGCTGACCGGAATGCCCACCATCAGCCCGCATCAATTTACAGAAGTCAACTTTTTCTGAGCAGCCTCGATCGTTTTCATGGCTCCATTTCGGTCCTGGACTTCGGCGCTGTGGGCAACTGCTTTTATAACAAGGCCGAGCGTATCAACAATAATATGACGTTTTCGGCCATTTACTTTCTTGCCAGCGTCATAGCCACGAATCCCCCCAGATTCAGTCGTTTTTACGGATTGGGAATCAATGATAGCTGCACTTGCATCTCGATTTTTTCCGACATCTTCGCGCACCATTTCGCGAAGTTCGTCGTTAATTTTTTCCCATATTCCATTGCCCATCCACCGACGGAAATAATAATAGACAGTACACCACCTTGGAAGGTCGTGAGGCATTTGTCGCCACTGACACCCTGAACGGACGACGTAAAAAATTCCATTCATTATTTCCCGCCATTCGTATTTTCTCGGTCTGCCTTTTTCCATTGCCTTCGGCATTAGCATTTCCAGAATTTTCCATTCGGCGTCGGTTACATCGCTGTGATAAGGTGTTCTATCCATAGAGCCCGGTTCCCTCGTCAAGAGATTATTGCTATTGAGGGATTCAAACCGGGTTCTATTTTTGTGTGCAATTTCAATGATCTAAAGCATTTGAAAACCTTGCCCCGCAGTTTTTTCAACAGGCACTGAGATTTATGGCGACGACAATGAAATCGTAAACCGGCAGCTTCGCATTAGAAAATGAACAACAATTAGCATTCAGCGCACGTTTATGAGCTGCATATCGAAGTTGTTGGAGGTGAAATTTGAGCTGAAAACCGATCGATTCGGTTATGAATTCATAAATTTTGGCCCTTCCGAGAACAGTCGTCTCGTCGCGCAATTGGCAAAACGTCAGGTACTACCCGGTGGCAAAAGCACCTTGATTAATCAGGCTGAACTCGGTGGCAAACTCTTTGTGAAAGCGAAGCGGTTTTTTGTATACCAGGACACACAGGCTATGGCTACATTCGATCCCGGACACTGTTCTGCCCACCTCAATAATATCGGGTGTGCGTTTGGTGGCTTGAGTTGTACAAAAAGTAAGGATCAGTTCAGGCCCGCCGAAAGTCTCAATATTTAGGTCCTGACTCGGTCGGGTGATCGCGCTGATCAGGACAACAGACCTTGCTTTATTGTCATTTAAACCACGCAAAATAACAAACTGATTCAAAGGAGTTTAGCTTGAGCGTTTTGACAAAATTCAGACCCCCTGCCTATCCGATTGGGGATGGAGAGGACCTGATAAAGGGATTTGACTTGGCACGACTTGCGGTTCTTGAATATTGGTATCAGGACACCTGTAATCTTGTTTGGGATTCTTACGGCTCAAAAGGAAGTGTATTTGCTTTGCCAGATGATGAAATTGCTTACGACTATGATCAGAAGATTTTAGACAATGTCCGCTTTCGCCTTTCAAAGTGCCCGAGTCTTGAAGATGCGATGGATCATATGTTGATGCCAAACGAGGAATACCTGCATGGCCGGTCCATTGATGTGGCACTGTCCATAAGCTGCGTGTGGCATGAACTTTTCTATTCTGAAAAGCTCTTCCGTCTCAAGGTATTCGATTGGGTAACACTTGCCCAGACTTGTTGCAGCATTGCAGAAATAGCGATGACTGGTCGTAATGTCGATGATCTGATTCACAGAGTGAACGGAATTATCGCGATTTGGACCGATTTCTAAACTGATGGTTCAGATCGGGTTCTGTTGGGCTTTGTTGCATTTGCAAACTCTGAGCGAGGAAATATCTGGATTCGCGAGCAATGAGGCCGCCATGGAATAGAAGACCTCAGCAGAGGTGTATCCCTCTGCTTTGAGCTGCCGTTTTCGAATGATCCTCATCGACTCAAAGCCACCAATTGTGATCCTTGCAGTTCGAAACCTCTTGAAACCCAGCGTGGCCCTGCATCGCTGTCTGATGGGCTTATGGTCCCGCTCGATAAGTTTATTTATATATTTGTTCTGACGAATTCGATATCGGTGCCTTCGTCATCATTATGGGCCTGAATGCCGGCGGCGTTGGCTCCGCTCTTCCTTATCCCACTGCCGGTAGAGGTATTTCCACTGGCCTTTGACCTTGATATAAGTTTCATCAGGCGCCAGCTTTTGCCTGAGGGCCGCTTAAGCCAGCATGAGCCGGCCGGCTCTGTTGCAAAAAATCTCTGGTATTTTGACCCGGGACTCGTCATATTCGCCAGTTCACCATACCGGGGGAGTGGTTATGGCACTAAGCTTCAAAGGACGGCATTTCCAAAAGTCCGTTATCCTGACGTCCATCCGCTGGTATCTCGCCTATAAACTCTCCACGAGAAAAAGGACATCAGTGAGGGTCTGTCCGGGCCCTGGAACAAAGCCATTCTCCGCGGCCTTTTTCCTGAGCACAGACCAGTTGATGCCGGCTCCGTTGTCGGTGACTTTGAGTTCAACCCCAGAACCACGCGGCAGAGCCTCGATCCGGATCAGAGCCGGCCTGACTTTCTCATTCCGTCCAGCGGGGCGAATGAAGCCATGGTCCATGGAATTGGCGACGGCATGCAAGAAGCATTTCATGGTTAATATTCGTGGCAAGATAGTGACTGCCGACGCACTTCATGGCACTAAAGACTTTGCAGAATATCTCGTCAGTAGACAGGCCGACTATGTCTTTGTAATGAAAGGCAATCGCAAGAAGCTTATCGATAGATTGGAGATGCTTGACATAAAGGATGAGTCATATTCAAAAGTGAAAATTATGGATTTTGGCCATGGCCGCAAAGAAACAAGAACTCTATATCGCTCAGCTTCTGCAAACGCAACAAAGCCGGAAAGATACCAGCGGACGTTGAGCATGATGATCTGGCGCTCGAAGGAGCGGATGGTTTTTGCGATCTGAAACCGGACTTTTTTCCTGAAGAGGCTCATGATCACGTTACGCAGAGTGATCATGAGATGGGGAATAGAGCCGACCTTACCCTGCTTGCGATCGTCGTTAAAAGTGACGTCTCTTACATGGAACACTTTATTTTAAATGGTCCGGTGGCCTGGAGCAGTATCGCAGCATCGGCATCCTTATGACTCGTCAGGCCATGGATAAGCTCCCGCCTATAGCAAGGCAAAGCCTGTGACTAGAACGACAGGCAGGTAGCGTTTCGATCCGCAAGAGTATAAGCTTCGCCGCCAGCTAGTGCGCCAGTGACTTTAGCCGGATAAGACGGTTTTCCATTGAAACCGCCGCCTAAGGTTGGTTGCGTGAGATCCAACTGCATAAAGTAATCTGGATGCTTTATAGTCAGGGTTTCAGCGTCTTCCTCAAGCTTGACCTGGGCCCGGGGAGCATAGGAGAGAATCCGAGTTAGAGGATATTCTGGTGCCGCTGGATCCCTATACTCCACTCTTCGAATAATCGTACTGAAAAGACCAAGGTTGGGGTTTGTACTCGATCGGTATCTTACGACGTCCAAGCTCAAATTCTCCGAAGGAGCACCTAAGGTATCAATCAAACAGAGGTAGACCGTCACACCGCTGGTCGGACGAGAATTGATTTCATCCGCCCCAGCCGAATTAACGAATGCGAGGCTTGAAAATAATAGCAAGGCACATTGTTTTAACATCAGTCTTTTCCATGCAAAAATGTTTTAATAATCAAAGGTGTTTCACTGACAGGCCACGGACAGCCATGTTGAAGGTTTCAGTCAAGTTCAAATCGCGCACGCAAGACTCACTCTCGTTGCTCTGCATCAGAGCAATTCGCTTTCTTGGCTCGCTTTTGAAGCAGAGAGACACACCTCTGCTTAAATCTTTTGTTCCATTGCAGCGTGATGACTCGCCGAGTCGGACCTTCTCTCGTTCATTGTCTGGAGACGCAACAGAACCATTTTCCCCCAGGGCCCCGGAAAGAATGATTATAAAGTAACCTGACCGTTAAATTCATTGGGAAATTTCAGAGTTACCGCTTCCGTGAAAGCTTTAATAATCGAGGTGCTGCTGAATTTCCAGGCATTCTTTCCGGGGCCCTGATTTTCCCCGCGTATCGGACCTGAAGAACATTAGAAAAAGCATTAAGCCCTTTGCTAAGACCTTTTTACAGAGTTGCGCCAGGATTGTGAACTATCTTAACCTTACTGGAATGAGGCGAATGAAATGGGTGTTGATTGCGTAATTTACCCTAAACGGATGCTCAGTACGAAGCTGGCGAATTCACCTTAAGTGCGACAAATCGATTGAGGATCTATCCCGGATGTTCAATCCCATTGAAGTTACCCGGATTCCGTGGAGTCATTTGTTAAGATGTAGCCATAAGACTAGGGAGTCTAGAATTGAAGCCAGACAAGTCAGCTAAATCCGCAGGTAAACGCCGCAAGTTTTCCCCCGAGTTCAAATCAGAAGCAGTCAGACTCGCCCAAAGCCCAGGTCAATCCATCAGTAACGTGGCCAAAGACCTTGGCATCAGCGAAGGCAATCTCCGTAACTGGATCAAGCAAGCTGCTGTGGATGCGGGGATAGGGACTTCAGATGCATTGACAACCGCCGCCGAGAAGCAGGAGTTGGCCGCTCTTCGTCGTGAGATTAAAGAGCTTCGCATGGAGCGTGAAATCCTGCGAAAGGCCACGGTCTTCTTCGCGAAACAGCAGATGTAAGATTCGCCTTCGTCGACGCGGAGAAGGCCGAATTCTCGATCAGGAAGCTTTGCAAGATTTTTGGCGTGTCCGAATCCGGCTTTCATGCATGGAAATCCCGGCTTTGCGACAGGGCCCCCGAAAGAATGACTATAAAATAAGCTGCCAAATTATTGGGAAATTTCGGAATTACGACTTTCGTGAAAGCCTTAATAATCAAGGGTCTGCTGAAATTCCAGGCATTCTTCCCGGGGCCCTGGTCAAGGTTCCTGCCCAAAAATTCTGCTGAATGTCCCGTCGCTTTTTACTTTACGGATCGCCTTTGCCAGTCGATGAGCAAGCCCTTCATGTTTTTTTGCCATAAAAATATAGAGGGGGGCTTTGTGTAGTGAATCGCTAAGATAAACTTCACGTTTTGTTTCTGTTTTGGCAATTTCGAGCGCTTCCATTAAGGCAACGAGTATACTGTCCACACGATTCGTTCGCAGCATTTCCATGCGATTGGCACTCTGATTGGTATAGGTGCAATTCATAGCCCATTCCTTGCAAATACGCACGTGGGTGTGAGAACCGATCTGGGCTGCAACCCGGGAGTTTCTCGCCTGGCGCCCGTTTTGGTATCCATTCGAATACGACACCAGCACAAATTCAAGGTCAGCGATTTTTTCCTCCACCCTCACTATTGAGTCTTTGCTGCTCGCGTACGATTCCTCCTCTCTTCCGAAATCTCCATCCAGTTCACCCTTGGCAACCAGAGACTCGATGCGTAAGAAGGGCACTTCGATTAGCTTAATCGTGACATCGCTTCCTGCCTGCTCTGAAATCTTTTGAGCATAGAGGTGGAGCTTCGGCCACAAAGGGTTTTTGGAAGTCATCCCCACACCAAATGTGAGATTTACCGCAGCGCTACTGGTCGACGTAAGAAGGCAAGCGGATACGATAGCGAATAGTTTTAAATGGTTAACCATGCTGTTTCTATATCTTCGTTTTAAAGGACGCTCATGACTACTGCCTGAATATTTTAACACAACGTTTCAAACAAAACTCCAGGCTTTCAATGCCTCGGTGAAAGCTGCTCGTGCAGGCGAAAGCGGCAAAGGTTTCGCCATTGTCGCTGAGGTCGGGTAAAAAGAGTGCCTTAGAGAGGGAATATCTTTTTCCGCGTGAACTTCTGAAGTCAGCACTCGCCTCGAATTGATCGGCCAGGGAAAAGCCCAGCCCTTCCATGTCAGATTGCATCAAAAAGCCTCCTGAAGAGGAGGACTGCAAGTCCCAGGAGGCGGGTTCTAGTCAATAATATTGGTGTATTGATTAATTCTTAGCCATTCTTTGTGCGCCAAGATAAGCGGCGTGTATCTCGCGGGTGAAAGTCCCGCAGCGGAAGGGGAAGT
>NZ_DASQYZ010000467.1:0-4151 GCF_035638955.1 Oligoflexus sp.
AATATTGCTCTACAGGATCACAGGCGGGTCGGGCAAAGGACAAGGCCGATGCTGAAGGATGACCCGCAGAGTACGGAACGATTCCATCTGACAGTAAATAGTCACCTTGTTGAAGAATGCCGATCACTCACAGGCTGTCCACCATGTCGGTATTATTCATGCACCATGTAAAAAATTCGAATGTCGACCATTAAAGATCGACATTCTGAAGGTTTGAGCATTCATTGAGGGAGTTTTACAAAGCCATCTCAGAAAACTCGGCAATTCCTTTTTTGTATCAAATATTTATCAACTCAGCTCGCGCGGAAATAAATTTTGTAGTCCTTGCGATTTTTGAAATGGATCATGATGGAAATGGATTGGTGTTGGAGAAAATTGTACCTGCACGACTAGACCTAACAGCGTGTTCGTCCTCCGACTTAACCCGCGATGATCTATTGTCCATGGAAGATTTTTCAGAAGATCAGTGTGAAAATCGTCACAGAGGTACCCAATAATTATGCATGAAAGGCTTCGCTCCCTCGTATACCTTCCAAGGGTTCGAAAACTTCCATGTCAGAGAAAGCACATGTTTAGCTGTAAAGACCTATACCAGCTTAGAAATGAACTTGTTGATGATCTGAAAATAATCCCGGCCCCCAAACCTCGACCCAATTGGCAATTCAACGGCTGGGTAATGTATGTTCAGACAATCATTGAATTGGAAAAAGTGCTGGAAAACGATCCTTCCAGGTGACCAATCCGGGCAGTGGCGTGCCTTCAGCGCTCAACTGCCTCAAGAAGAGCCTTTTGCCACGATTCACGCAATCCCTCTTCACCCTTCTCTTCGGCCTGAATATCGCTTGACGCGCTCGTTGAATCAACAGTGGCACATCCTGCTGCCATCGCAAGGGTCATGATCAGCATAAAAAATTTCATGGAGGTTCATCCTTTAGTGAGTAACCTGGGTCCAAGGCTTTCGATCCGCTTTCGATCCTTATGAAACCCCCTGGAAACAAGGCATGTCGGGCAAAAAGTTGTTTGCAGAAATCATCCCTGTTCAGCGAGTCGCTTATGGCATAACGAAGGACATCTTTCAAGTACCTTTGAACTCAATCAGGAGTGTCCATTATTAGCTTTCAAGCGAATAAAAATTCAGGTGCCGATCATCAAAGATCGGCACCCTTCAATGTCCTAAACTTTTGTCATCATATCTACAGCATCCTGAGAGGAAGCACCAGGATTTCGATTAAAACAGCTTTTCCTTCAGATAACTATTTTTGGTTTTCACCTTACAGAACCACGGATCGAATCGACGGCTCCGCTTTATCAGTTCCGGGCAAATTCCGCTGGCCGTAGGCCCCCCCTGTATTTAAATGTTCTCTTTCTGATAGAGAGGCAGCCAGATGCAGGAACCACCTAATTTCAGGAATGGAACCTGTGAGGATTTGGATAAGCCGCGACGCATTTGCCCGCGGGTATAACCCGTCGCCAACCGATCTCCATCATGTATCACCCAGTAGCGGGAGTTTGTGATATGACGCACAGTTCCGCGCCTTCCATTAATTTCAACAGTATCACCCTTTGAAAACAGATTCAGGCAATCATGCATTTGTGCCTCCGCGCTTATATTTGAGAGCTCACGGGGTTGTATTCCATGGAGGTTGGGCCATTGGCCAACATTTGCTATGTAACGAAGACGACCCGGCATTGCAAATCATTTCGAAACCTGCTTAAACGTTTATTGGCATTCTGTCGAAGAAAGGAATCATCGTGCAATCGCCTTGTCAGCGAAAACCTTTTGGGCGGATGATCACCAGGAAACGTTGCACAGGCTTCAGACGACGGGAGCACTTGGATTGATGCCATGCTCGAAATTCCTCACCAACATGAGGAATGAAAAAATCACCGTGCATTTGTCAAACGCCGTATGATGTGAGAATCTGTTCTATATTTTCTGGTCGTCGAAACTCTCCATATCGTCTCCAAACGCCCCTTCTGATAAGGGTTTCCAAATAAAATACTCAATGTGACGATTGGCAAGGCACCCTTTGCATATAACGAATACTTTTATTCGTTAGCTTGAAGAGAATTGTTGGACCTAAAAGAATGACGTGTGCGACTATCCACTCGCGTATCGGGACAGAAAGTCTGTAGATACAGCTCACCATGGTCTACATCGATTTACATGATGCAGACCTGCATCTTCCATCAATATTTTATAGATGCTCTCTTGGAAGGTTCAATTCATTTGGAAGGAGAATTTCCTCTCGGAGATTCGCTATCTGACTGTATGGCAGGAGATAGGATGTTTATGGATCCGCTGGTTGAAAAGTTGAAGTTTGTTCCATTTTTTACTTTGCTTTTGTCCATTGCCGGATTTCATCTGGCAGGTTGTCAACACCGTGGAGGAGACAATACTCTTGCCATTCAGAACAGCTTCCCGCAGGCTTTTATTGAACCACAATTGCTGCCTTACGTGGAAGAATTTATTCAATTGAGCCGCCGGGCGGGAGTGGCCTTGCCTTTTGCAGCCCCTGTGGTGAGCATTAAGGTACTTTCTCATGAGCGGATGATGGGCAAGCTGAGGACGCAAAATAATCCGTATGCCCGCGCTGTCACCATTATCGATGTAGCTTTGAATCGTGCAGAAATAATTATCGACTCATCGATACTTAACAGCCCTCAAGAGCTTCGGGCTCTGATGTTTCATGAACTCCTGCACGCTGCAGGTTATGATCATCCAAGAGTTGAATGTCACTGGAGGCAGGCTGGTTGCGGATTGATGGGTCATTCTCCTTACCCGCATTTAAAAATGAGTGATTTGGATTATGAGTCTTTGATCCGATTCAGCTTCAATCGTAAGTATCTTGCCCGCCTTCCTTTAATTGCTGGGCTATCTCATGGAACCGCGAACCTGCAAAAAAGCCATTGAAAAATTGGAATTTCCCGGGTTAACAGGTGCTCTACGCGCTGCTGCACAGCCCACGCAGCGATGCACTTTTCCTACCCATAACCATGAAAAAGACCCAAGCCAGAACTTGGGATTCACCAGTCTTAAGATATACTTATAGGTTTCATAGAAATAGGATATGGTGTAGTTGACTGGAACTTCTGTGTGATGCGAGCGTAGCAGGAGCGAGCGATCGTCTCACTGCCAGCGCTTTCATCCGAGACAACACCAACGATGGTGTCGAGGATGTTGTTCACACCAACTTGCAAGCTGCCGTTCCAGGGCAAGTCACACCATAAACGGCATCGTATTCTGTGTAGGTACCGATTTTAACACCGCGAATCCCCTCAACAATGCATTTCCATCCTGATCCATCTGAAAAATCGCATAGACTACAAAATTTATTTTCAGTCAAGACGGGTTGAGAAAGATCTGATACAAATGGTGGCATTGCACGAGTTTTCTGTGATGGCTTGGGAAAAAGGGCCATAGGCGAATGCTTAAACTTTCTGAATGTCGATCTTCAGTGATCGACATTCGAATTTTTTCGACATTGTGGGCAGCGTTTGGCGGCGAAGTGATTTTTTGAGGGAATCGAACAATTGGGCTCCAAAGCTAAGTTGGCGGAAGCCATTTGGTCGTTGTTTTATGCAGGCACGAGCAGGTTGGCAAGCCGCTCCAAAAATCCCAATTTGAAGCGGTTGATGCTGTTTCGCAGCGACCTGGCATCAACCGTCAGGCATTTATTAAAGCTGCAGTACTGGACCCAAGTTCTTCATGAACCTGGCTGAGAACGATTTTTGCTGCTTTAGCCTGGAAAAAGTTTGGACTATCGGATTTATCCTGATAATTTCGGCTGACGAGGATTAGACCTAATTCCATTTTCGACAAAGCAGGGTTGAAGAACGGCGATGTCATCGAATCAATCGATGGAGAAAAGCCAGGAGCGTCAGCAAATTCTTCGAAAATCTTTCAAAAAATGAGAGGGAGCGAGTCGACCAGTCTTCAAATCACAAGAGATGGCGCACAGCTTGAAATTATCTTGGAAAACCAATGATACAATTAACTTGCATCATTCAGACACAGGGGAATTCATGCTCCGAACCAAGCCATGGCCAACAGAAGCCTTTCTTAGATTCCTGGTGATTGTTGTATCCCTGTCCTTATGGGCGGCTTTAATTCTATCCGTGATCGGCCTTGTGTATGCAATTGCGATTTT